>JBKHAN010000020.1:0-55024 GCA_046542845.1 Spirochaetaceae bacterium | reverse complement strand
TCGGGCTGGGCGGATTTGAACCGCCGACCCCTTGTCCCCCAGACAAGTACGCTAAACCACTGCGCTACAGCCCGAGGCCCGAAGGCTAATGAGTCGGAACGCTATCATGCAGCGGTGCCAAGGTCAAGTGCGCAGGTGCTCTGTGAGTCGTTTCCGGTGCGGGGCGGCATCGCTTGTGTCGATGCGGTTTCTGAGTTCGCCGGGGTCATCATCAGTCTGAAAGAGCTCTTCCGATCCATCGCCGTAGTGCACGAGCTTCCAGCGACCGTCTGTGACCATGCTGTGCGTATCGAAGAAGGAGCACACGGTGTCATGGCCTTCCTCGTCGAAGAGCGATCGGCTGTCTGTCGTGGCGCTGCTCTGAAGACCGAGTATGTCGAGTGCGCTTGTAAATACGTCGGCCGTTGTGGTCAGGCGATCTGAGACCGCGGGGCCGCTGTCTGGGCGGGCGAGGACGAGTGGTACGCGTACCGCCGCCTGTCGAAAATTGAACTTGAGCATCAGGCCGTGCTCACCGAGCATCTCCCCGTGATCGCCGACGAGGAGCACCGTGGTCGAGGTCTCAAGTCCGGTCTGTGCGAGCGTCTCGAGTATGCGGCCTATCCACTCGTCTGCGACGGCGACCATGCCGTGGTACGCCGCGGTGAGCTGCTTCCACTCCAGGGGGCTCAGGTGTTCCCAGTCTCGTCGGAGCTTCTGCATGTACGGCGCGGGGTGGTCTGTTGTTTCGGTACTGCTGCGTTCCTGCATCGAGTCGAGGACTCGGCGGTACACGTCTGCCGGGGGGCGAAAGGGTGGGTGGGGTTCGGGAATGTTGCACCACAACAGAAAACGGTTTCTGTCTGCCGACAAGCGTTCGAGTTCTTCGCATGTCGAGCGCGCGACGACGGTTCCGTGGTACTCCTCTACGCCTCGTGGGCTCGGGCCTCCGGTGGTGCGGCGGATGTGACGTGTGTTTTCTGCCTCAAAAACGGCGCGAGTCTCTTCGCGCAGGTCTTTCGCCCAACGCCTGGTCTGTACCGTTCGAGCGAATCCGTCGGGGTAGGAGCCTCGCCATCCGTTGGTTCCGACGCATATCGTCTCTATGCCGGCGTTCCCGGCAATATGCGCGACGGTGGAAAGGCCGTCTGCGGTTCGGTCGCGGTTTGTGCGTACCTTGTGGCGGTCGGGGTAGTACCCGGTAAGCATGGACTGCCGCGCGGGGTTACACACAGGCGCTGCGGTATAGGTGTTGCGATAGACCGTACCGCGGTCCGCGAGGCGTCGCATGTGGCGTGTAGTCCACGAAAGGGAATCCGACTCGTCGTGTGTAGCGGGGATGCGGTCGGCTCGCAACTGGTCCACTACAATGACTAAAAGGTTCTCCGTGTCTCGCGTGTCGCTCATTTCAGCTGTCGCGTCGGGCCGACTGGTTCAGCATCTGTCGATACAGAGTGTCCCGACGATAGAGTGTGTCCATAGGGGCCTGAAATGCCTTTTCGATATTGTCCCGGGTAAACACGTCGGGTGTCGGACCGACCACGGGGTGGTTGTTCTTTCGAAACAGCAGGGTCGAGTCGCTGTATTTTTTGCTGAGTTCGAGGTTGTGCGCCGAATACAGAATTGACGTTCCGTTTGTGCGGCAGTACGCAAGCAGGTACTCGAACACGCGTTCTTTCTGGGGCTCCTCGAGGGCGAAGACCGGTTCGTCCATCATGACGACGGGCGATCCGTACAGCAGACTGAATGCGATGATGGCGCGCTGAAGCTGGCCCTTACTGAGCTCCTGCATTCGTTTCGCCCGGGCGTCCTTGAGCTCGAGGACATCCACGAGTTCGGACAGAAATGATCCGTCGCGCGGGCCGAGGGCGCCGTGCTCATACACCGCTTCCATGAGGTCACCGATCGCATCATCGGTCTCAAATTCCATATTCTGATAAATGAAAGACACGAGCTGATTCCGCGTTTCTTCGAGCTGCGGGTCCATAGGGGCGTCGGCGAAGTCGCGGGTGTCCTGACCGAGCAGCCGCACCGTTCCGTCCATGGGCATGAGGCGCGCCCCCGCGAGCAGGAGGAAGGTGCTCTTGCCAATCCCGTTCTCGCCGACCAGAGCGGTCATGCCGGCGGGTATTTGTATCGAAAGATCCGTGAACACGCGCGTGGGGTTTTCCGGATCTTCTGATTCTTCATCCGGGTAAAAAAACGACACGTTTTCGAATTCAATGATGGTAGTATCTGTGACGTTCATGGTGCCGGCAGTGTAGCAGATTCTTCCTGCGGTGACACGGACCGTTGCAGAATTCATGTACAATCGACTAATCTACAGCTAATAAGCCATGACTATTACCAAGACCGAGTTCGGCGTAACGCAGGAAAACGAGACGGTAGAGAAGTTCACTATCGTCAATCAGAATCGCATCACCATGGAGCTCATCTCATACGGCGCGACGCTGCTGTCCCTGAAGGTTCCGGACCGGGACAAGAAACCCGGCGAGGTCACGCTGGGTTTCGGCAAACTTGAGCCCTACCTTGCCGAGCACCCCTACTTCGGTGCGACGGTGGGGCGGTTCGCAAACCGGATCGAGAACGCACAGTTCAGCCTGGGCCCGAGACGGGTTCATCTCCAGAAGAACGAGCCGCCGAACCATCTTCATGGAGGGGTCCGGGGATTCAATCGCTATGTGTGGTCTGCCGAAGCCTTCGCGCTGTACGGTGGTGCCGGTGTGCGTTTTTCCCGCCTGAGTGCTCATAACGAAGAGGGTTACCCGGGAAAGCTTCAGGTCTCGGTGACGTACACCCTGACGGACCAGAACGAACTCGTTATCGACTACCACGCGACGACGAATCGTGCGACACCGGTGAACCTGACCAACCACACCTACTGGAACCTTGCCGGTCCCGAAAATGGATCGATATTAAACCACGACCTGCAGCTCAGCTGTGACCGCTTTCTTCCGGTCAGGGACGACCTCATTCCGACCGGCGAGGTTATAGACGTCGCGGGAACGCCTATGGATTTTCGCAAGGCGAAGCGTCTCGGTGCGGATATTCAGAACGTCCCGGGCGGGTACGATCACTGTTTCGTCGTGAACGAGCGCCGCGAACCGCTCGCTCCGGTAGCGATGCTCTGGGACAGGAAGTCCGGTCGCGCCATGGAGGTGCTGTCCACCAAACCGGCCGTGCAGGTCTACACTGGAAACAAGCTCGACGGCATCCCCGGCAGGAACGGTCTGATCATCAAAAAACATTCGGGTGTATGTCTTGAGACCCAGTTTTATCCGAATGCCGTGAACGAACCGTCGTTTCCTTCCTGTATTCTCAAGCCACGCGAGGAATACCGCCATCAGACGGTTCACCGTTTTCTCACCCGATAAAAAAAACGCCGCCCGGTAAGGGCGGCGCGCATGAACTGCTTACTCGTTTACAACTTCGTACTCGGCTTCTTCGATGTCCTCGGTCGCTCCTGCAGTCTGTTCGCGGGCACCTGCTGTGGAGTCAGCTGAACCCTGCTCGTAGAGTTTCGCAAACGCAGCCTGCGCCGATTCAAGTTCGCTCAGAGCGCTCCGGACGGTTTCGTCATTGCCGCTGTCAATAGCGGACCGCACGTTCTTCACCGCCGACTGCACGCGTTCCCGGTCCGCTTCGGAAAGCTTCTCGGCGTTGTCGGCAAGCGCCTTTTCAGCGGAGTACGCGAGGGTGTCTGCCTGGTTGAACAGTTCCGCCCGCTCTCTGGCCTTTTTGTCTTCTGCCGCGTGAGCTTCGGCGTCCCGCACCATTTTCTCGATGTCCTGCTCGCTGAGTCCGGATGAACTTTCGATCCTGATTTTCTGTTCTTTACCGGTTCCAAGGTCCTTCGCCGAGACGTGGACAATGCCGTTCGCGTCGATATCAAAGCTGACTTCGATCTGCGGAACACCGCGCGGCGCCGGGGGAATGCCCACCAGCTCGAACGTGCCGAGCGTACGGTTTTCGCGTGCCATCTCGCGTTCACCCTGCAGCACATGTATACCGACTGCGGTCTGGTTGTCTTCGGCAGTCGAGAATATCTGGCTCTTCCGCGTCGGTATGGTCGTGTTGCGCTCGATAAGTCTGGTGAATACGCCTCCGAGCGTTTCGATTCCGAGAGACAGCGGGGTGACGTCGAGCAGCAGCACGTCATTCACGCCACCACTCAAGACACCGGCCTGGACGGCAGCACCCATGCCGACGACTTCATCCGGGTTGACGCCCTTGTGAGGTTCCCGACCGAAGAGCTCGCTTACAAGGCTCTGCACCATGGGTATACGGGTCGATCCTCCGACGAGCAGAACGGCGTCAATGTCGCCCGCGGTGATGCCTGCGTCTTTCAATGCCTGCTCGCACGGGACGCGTGTCTTCTCCACCAGATCACCGATCAGCTGTTCGAACTTGCTTCGGCTGAGGCTGTACTGCAGGTGCTTGGGCCCGTTCTGATCCGCGGTAATAAACGGCAGATTGATGTCGCTCGACTGCGCGGTTGAAAGTTCCTTTTTCGCGTTCTCCGCTGCTTCCTTCAGTCGCTGCAGGGCCATGCGATCCTTCGACAAGTCTACTCCCTGGTCGTTCCTGAACGATGTTACGAGCCAGTCGATGATCCGCTGGTCGAAGTTGTCACCGCCAAGGTGTGTATCCCCGTGCGTCGCCTTCACTTCAAAGACATTGTCCCCGAGTTCCAGTATCGAGACATCAAAGGTTCCACCGCCCAGGTCGTAGACCGCGATCGTCTGCTCTTTCCGGCTCTTTCCGAGGCCATAGGCGAGCGCCGCCGCAGTCGGCTCGTTTACGATACGCTTGACGTCAAGCCCGGCTATGCGCCCGGCGTCCTTGGTTGCCTGTCGCTGTGCATCGTTGAAGTACGCGGGAACGGTAATAACGGCCTCGTTCACCGATTCACCGAGATAGTCTTCTGCTGTCTGCTTCATTTTCTGAAGGATGGCAGCAGATATCTCGGGAGGCGTGTATTCCCGGCCCCCGGCCTTGATCCGCACCTCGCCCTGAGATCCCTTCAGTATCTTGTAGGGAACCATCGACGTTTCTTCGTGGACCTCGTCGTACGCGCGGCCCATAAATCGCTTTACTGAGCTGACCGTATTTTCCGGATTTGTTACCATCTGGTTTCGAGCGGGCTGACCGACAAGCCGATCGCCTTTACTGGTAAAACCCACGATACTCGGGGTCGTACGTCCACCCTCGGAGTTGGTGATAACAACCGGTTCCTTTCCTTCCATTACCGCAACGACGCTGTTGGTCGTGCCTAAGTCTATTCCAATCATTTTTCCCATAGTTCTGTCTCCTTTGAAATCCGTATGCAGTTTCATCCGTTTCGTGGCCCGAACGCCGATCCGGGTCGCGAAGCGGATGAAGCCCGGGGCCTCCGTGCAGCCCCGGTTCCGGAATGCTTACCCGCCGATTTCGATTTTGCGCGGCTTTACCGCTTCTTTCAGGTGCAGTCGTACCGTAAGGACGCCGTGCTGCATGTGCGCTTCTATGCGGTCCCGATCGATCGTTTCGTCGAGCGTATAGGTCTGGTAGTAGTCCGCGTCACGCCGTTCCCGCACGAGGTACTGCTCTCCCTCAAGCGGTGCTCGCGAGCCGTGAATGGTGAGCGTACCATCTTCGACCTGTATGTCGATGTGGTCTTTTGCGACTCCCGGCATTTCGACCTGCAGTATAACCGCGTCGTTCTCCCGACTGATCATGGACGCAGGACGTACGGTCCTGCGTTCGGTTCTTTCACGTGTTGCTGTTGCCATGGTTCTCCCTCCTCCTGTTATTTGACGTTTACCGAAATACTTCGTGCCTTGACCTCTTCCCGCTTGGGAAGCGTAATGGTCAGAACCCCTTCGTTCATGCGTGCCTGTACCGCGTCGGCGTCGATTGCCTTGGGCAGGCTCAGGGTTCGCTGGAACGATCCGCTCCAGATCTCGCACCGATACACGTGGCGCTCGTTATCTTTCTCCTGGACGGTTTTCTCGCCCTTGATCGTCAATACGTTGTCCGCGACCGAGATATCGATCTGGTCCCGACTCACGCCGGGAAGGTCTACGTCGACGATGTATTCGTCGTTCGTTTCCCTGACGTCGACCGCAGGTGCGACGTTGCGATCAAAGATGCCAGGAGCAAAGTCCGCGGTGTCGAGATCGAAGAGTCTGTTGATCTCATCCTGCAGCCGTGCTATCTCCCGTCCTGGATGCCAGTCGTTTCGTCCCTGCATCCGTCGTGTCATAAGTTCGCGTGCCATAGTGCACCTCCTCGTTATGTTCTGCCCGGCCAGCCCCGAACTGAGGCTGCCGGTCCAAAAATGATTCAGGTCGATGCGGAGCCGCTTACATCGGATCGCATCGTACACCTGTGTATAAGCAGAAAGTGTGCCAAGCCTGCCGAGTTATCCCTTCATTCGTGTAAAATATTATAGGATAATGATTTATGTGATGGTTGTAAGGTCGCCGATTCCGATCGTTTTCAGCGTGACCGGGTTCAGGATGGATCAGGATGATGCAGCGCTCCAGAACTGCGGTGAAACTGTGTCAAAAGTACTCACATGAGGCATATAAACCCAATTTCCGTTGTTTCCTTCCTACACAGATGCTTTTCAAGTATAGTGGGGGGGTGAAAAACGCGGAAACAGTCAATAATAGGGTCAAAATGCTCCGATTGCGAATGAAGGAGGCAGGCCTTGCGGCCTGCATCGTTCCGAGTGGCGACCCGCACAGGAGCGAGTACGTGAGCGCCCATTACGGGTCGAGAGCCTGGATCAGCGGGTTCAGCGGCAGTGCGGGTACCGTTGTCGTAACGACGGACGCAGCGGGCCTCTGGACAGACAGCCGCTACTACATCGAAGCAGCGCGCGCTCTTGAGGGGACAGACATCGATCTGTATCGCATGGGAGTCTCCGGCGTCCCGTCGCTCCCGGACCTCCTCGGACATACACTCCCTGCCGGGAGCCGGGTGGGCGTGTGCCGGAATGTAATCGACTGCGCGGAGTTTGATCGCCTCTACGCGGCGCTTGGAAAGCACGACGTTACGCTTGAGGCGACCGACGATCTGATCGACGGCTTGTGGACGGACAGACCTCCGCTGAAGCCCGAGAGCATCGTGCTTCAGGCCGAGGAGTTCGCCGGAAAATCGCGGCGGGCGAAGCTCGCGGAGGTCAGGCGGCATATGAAAGAATCGCGAGTCGACGTCTACCTCATCAGCTCGCTCGACGATATTGCCTGGCTCATGAATGCGCGTGGAACCGACATCCCTTTTAATCCTGTCTTCTACTCCTTCGTGGTTCTGACCCCGGGCGAAACCATTCTATACGTTCACACGCATGCGCTGGGGTCCGAGGTTCGAGAAGCCCTTCAAGCGGACGGCATAGCGATCCGTGAATACGGGTCGGTTTACGCCGATCTGGCGGAGCTGACGGCGAATGCCACCGTGCGCTACGCGGCGGACAAGACGAACGTCGCCCTTCGAAACGCGCTTGCCGATAGCGCAAAAAGCTACCCGGAACCTGATGTTACCACGGTCCTTAAAGCCCGTAAGAACCCTCGCGAGCAGGACGGGATCCGCGCTGCCATGCAGCGTGACGGGGTGGCGATGGTGCGCTTTCTCATGTGGCTTGAGACAGCGGTCCCCGGTGGCGAGGTTACCGAAGGTGCAGCTGCAGCGAAGCTGCGAAGCTTTCGTGCGATGGGTGAACGGTTTGTTGGCGAAAGCTTTCCCGCGATTTCCGGTTTCGGCTCCCACGGAGCAATTGTGCATTACAGGGCCGAGGAAAGCACTCAGGCCACACTCGGCGAGGGCGTGTACCTGATAGATTCCGGTGGCCAGTATCTCGACGGAACGACCGATATTACGCGCACGGTCGTTTTCGGTCCGGTGCCGGAGCAGGCGCGCAACGACTATACGACTGTCCTGCGCGCGCATATCGCGCTCGCTCAGGTTCGGTTTCCCTCGGGGACCAGTGGGGCACAGCTGGATATGATTGCGCGATCGGTTATGTGGGCGGCAGGAGTAAACTACGGACACGGAACCGGGCACGGGGTGGGGTGCTACCTCAACGTTCACGAGGGACCACAGAGTATTTCGCCCCGTGGGCATGGGGTAGCGCTCGAAGAGGGGATGCTCAGCTCCAACGAACCCGGTCTGTACCGCGAAGGCCGCTGGGGGATACGCCTCGAGAACCTTATTCTGGTGAGCGAGGCGGAGCAGACGGATTTCGGCGCGTTTCACCGCTTTGAGACCGTCACGCTGTGTCCGTTTGACATGCGCCTGGTAAACGTGTCACAGCTTCGCCCGGATGAGCTCGAGTGGCTGAATCGCTACCATGCAGAGGTCTTCGACCGCCTCAGTGGGCACCTGGACCCTTCCGAGCGAGCGTGGCTTGTCGAGAAGACCAGAGCCGTAAGCGCATAGCGGGATATTGCATGAACCGCATTCCGTTCAGGACAATAGGAATCGCAGGCGGAGGGCAGCTTGGCCTGATGCTCTGCGACGCCGCCCGGAACATGGGGCTCAGAACGGTGGTTCTCGACGGTAATCCCGCGTCTCCGGCGCTCGCTCGAGCAGATGCGGGGATAGTGGCAGGTCTGTTCGACGAGGAAGGGTTATCGGCGCTGTGTCGGCAGGCAGACATCGTAACCTTCGAGATAGAACACGCCGATACCCGGGTTCTCGCCTCGATTGCCGGGGATAGCGGCGTCCGTATTGCCCCTGCTCCCGGGGTTCTCGAGCGTATTCGTGACAAGGGGCTGCAGCGGCAGGCCCTGGCTCGCCATGGAGTTCCGCAGCCGCGGTATGCGCTGTGGGACGATCCGCGTGAAGCCCCTCCGCCGGGTTTCCCGTTTCCCCTTGTACAGAAATTGCGCACCGGCGGCTACGACGGCAGGGGTGTAGCCGTGCTCGAACGCGCCGATGCGGAACGGCTGCCCGGAGCGAGTATCGTAGAGGAACGGGTCGATATCGATGTGGAGCTCGCGGTCATAGTCGCCCGCAGCGCCGACCCGGATACGGGGGCCCTTCGCCAGATGCGGTCATATCGGCCGGTGCGAATGGATTTTGACGCGAAACTGAACATCCTGACGCGTGTTGTCGCGCCGAGCGGCCTTTCCCGCGAACTCGAGGACCGTGCAGTCGAGATTGCCGAGGCGGCGGTTACCGCTCTGGGGGTGGTGGGAGTGTGCGCGGTTGAGCTTTTCTGTACCGGTGGCGGCGAGATGCTGGTCAACGAGCTCGCGCCGAGGCCTCATAATTCAGGCCATCTGAGTATCGAGGCGCACGCCACGTCGCAGTTCGAGCAGCATTTGCGGGCTGTCTGTGGTTTGCCGCTTGGCTCGACCGAGTTGCTTCGACCCGCGGTTATGGTGAACATCCTTGGTGGGCCGAATCCGGGTCGGGCCGCGGGACGTGGGTACGAAGAGCTCCTGTCCATACCGGAGGCGCACCTTCACTGGTACGACAAGAGCCCCTGTGCACCGGGACGGAAAATGGGGCATATTACCTGTCTCGGACCAACGGTAGAGACAGCACTGCAGCGGGCAGCGGACGCCGAAAGGCTGTTTTCGATAGATGGCCTGCCCGACTGATACAGGAATACAGCAATGAACGATAGAGCAGACATCACGGACCCTCGCGTCGCCGTCATTATGGGAAGCGACTCGGATCTACCCGTCATGAAAGCGGCGAGCTCAATACTCGAGCAGGTGGGTATCGCTGTGGAGACGACCATAGTCAGCGCCCACCGTACTCCCGAGCGGATGTTCGACTACGCCCGAGGTGCCGCAGCACGTGGCATACAGGTCATTGTCGCCGGAGCCGGAGGCGCTGCGCACCTGCCGGGCATGGTGGCGTCACTGACCGAGCTGCCGGTCATCGGCGTACCGGTGCGCGCTTCGAACCTCGAGGGGCTCGACTCGCTCCTGAGTATCGTACAGATGCCGCGCGGGATTCCGGTGGCAACTGTCGCGATCAACAACGCGACGAATGCCGGTCTGCTCGCTGCACGAATCATTGGTCTGTCGGACCCATCGGTCGCCTCGGCAGTACGCGGGCTTATGGAGACTTCGCGGGATGAGGTCTCACGAAAAGCCGAGCGACTCGAATCGCTCGGCTACACCGACTACATCGAAGAATAAGGAACATACATGGCATTGAATTGCGGGATCGTCGGATTACCGAACGTAGGCAAGTCAACAATTTTTTCGGCGCTGACGAGCGCACCTGCCGAAGCAGCGAACTATCCCTTCTGCACTATCGATCCGAACGTCGGTATCGTGCAGGTACCCGATACGCGCCTTGACCGCATCGCAGAGCGTATTCCGCCGGAGAAGATCATACCGGCCGCAGTCGAGTTCGTGGACATCGCAGGTCTCGTCGCCGGAGCTTCCTCCGGAGAAGGGCTCGGGAACCGCTTTCTCGCTCACATCCGCGAGACCGGTATCATTGCTCACGTCGTTCGCTGCTTTGCCGACGATGACGTCGTGCACGTGGCAGGGTCGGTCGACCCTGCCCGCGATATCGAGACGATACAGGTCGAGCTTGCGCTCGCGGATCTCGAAACTGTCGACAAGCGGCTCGCCCGCGTAGAGAAGGAAAAGAAGTCGAACGACCGTGAGCTTGCGAAGAAAGCGCTGGCGCAGGAGACGGTACTGTCGACGCTGCGGGCGAAGCTCGAGGAGGGGGTCGGGGCACGCAACGCCGGTCTGACCGAAGAACAGCAGGCGGTTATCGCGGACCTGCACCTGATTACTGCCAAACCACAGCTGTACGTGTGCAACGTCGACGAGGCGGACCTCGGGGGCGAAAACGACTACGTTTCGACGGTGCGCGCGATCGCCGAAGCCGAAGGCGCAGAAGCCGTTGTACTCTGCGGGCGGCTCGAGTCGGAGATCGCGGCATTAGAGACGGCCGAAGAGCGAGCTGAGTTCTTAAGCGAAGCGGGACTCGAAGAAAGCGGCCTGAATCGGCTGGTTCGTACGGCCTACGGCCAGCTTGGCCTTCGAACGTTTTTTACGGCAGGACCGAAAGAGGTTCGCGCGTGGACCTTCCGCGAGGGAAGCACTGCGCCGCAGGCTGCCGGTACGATTCACAGCGACTTCGAGCGCGGCTTTATACGGGCCGAGACCTACCACTGCGACGACCTGTTCGAGTACGGAAGCGAGGCCGCGCTCAGGCAGGCCGGTAAGCTGCGGTCCGAGGGTCGTGAGTACATCGTCAGGGACGGTGACGTCATGCATTTCAGGTTCAACGTGTGAGGCCTATGCGTGATCCCTTCACCCTTCCGAATGATTTTTTGCTCGGGACTGCCACAGCGGCAACACAGATCGAAGGTGGCGATACGACTTCCAATTGGTACCACTGGGCGCAGGCCGGAGGTACAAAAGATGGGGCAGGGCCTGATACCGCGTGCGATCACTGGACGCGCTGGAAGAGCGACCTGTCGCTCATAACGGACCTCAACAGCCATACCTATCGCCTGGGGCTCGACTGGGCTCGCATGGAACCCCGTCGCGGAGTTTTCGACCAGGCTGCGTTCGCTCACTACCGGGAGGAGCTACAGGCGCTTCGGGCCACGGGAGTCGAACCCCTTGTGACGCTGTACCATTTCGGGCATCCCATGTGGTTCGAGGAAGCGGGGGGATGGACACGGCGGGGAGCGATCACCGACTGGCTGCGGTTTGTGTCCCGGGTTCTCGAAGAAGCCGGCGATCTGATTACGGACTGGGTTACTATAAATGAACCAAACGTGTATCTGATTTTTGCGCACCTGTTCGGCGAGTGGCCTCCCGGAGAACGGCGTGTGTCGCAGTTTCTCAAGGGCGCCCGCAACATGATAGCCGCGCACCGCGCCGCGTATACGCTGATTCACGACCACGCGCGCAGGGTGGGCGTTGACGCGCGGGTCGGGGTGGCGCATCACCTTCGTGTTTTTGATCCGGCGCGGCCGACGATGCGCGACCGATTCGCGTGTCGTACGACGAGGTATCTCAGCCAGGGGATCTTTCTCAGGACGATGACCGGGCGCCGGGGCAAATGGGCGGATTTTATCGGCGTAAACTACTACACTCGCGACATAGTCCGGTTTTCGCCCGATCCGGCGTCGGGTTTCGGTCTGCGCTCGGTCGCCGCCGGGGCTCCCGTGAACGACCTGGGGTGGGAGATATACCCCCGCGGCTTGTATCGCGTCGTTCGCGCCGCGTACGAGCGGTTTCGGCTCCCGGTCTTCGTGACCGAAAACGGAATATGCGATCACCAGGACTCGGTGCGCTCACGCTTTCTGTACGATCACCTGTATCAGATCTCCGGACTGATTCGCGATGGGGTCCCGGTCCAGCGCTATTATCACTGGTCCCTTATGGATAACTTCGAGTGGGCCGAGGGAAACGAACCGCGTTTCGGCCTCTACGCGGTTGACTATGCGACACAGGCCAGGACCGCGCGGACGAGCGCCCGGTTTTTCTCCGAAATCGCGCGCCGACGAGCGGTCAGCGCCGATATGATGGAGCAGTATCTGTAACGCGCTGCCGCGCCTGTGCAGTACCGCGGCGCTGTAGAGTCTACAACCGGGGTGCGGCACGGAATTTCCGGCGATGCGAATTCGTGCCGGTAAACGCGCTATCCCTGGACGCGAGGTCCCGTCGGAATCGTATCGTGAACTCCGTCCAGATGACAACGAAGAGCGCGGCGATGAGCGGCCCGATAAGAAATCCGATGAGACCGAGCCACGCAAGACCCCCCAGGGTGGAAAGGAGCACCAGCCCAGGGTGCATACCCCCGCGTCCTCCGAGTATTGCCGGGCGAATTACGTTCTGTGTCATTACGGTGGCCGCGGTCCCGAGCACGATGAGCAGGATGCCGCGAAGCGGGCTGCCCGTCACGATAAGTATCAACCCCGCGGGTGAAAGAATACCGTTCGAGCCCAGAACGGGAAGGATGGCGAATACCACCATGACCAGCCCCCAGAGGAACGGGCTTGGAAGTCCGAAGGCTAGGAAAAGAATCGTGCCGATCGCTCCTTCGAGAAAGCCCACGCCGAAGGTTGTCAGAAGTGTCGAAGAGACGATGTTTTTAGCGCTTTGGGTGATGCGGTCGATTTCGCTGGTCGAGAGCGGGAGAGCGCGGTGGATCCGGGCGACAAGCGACGGCCCGTCGAGAAGAAAAAAGAACGCCAGTACCACCAGGACAAGAGCGTTGAGCGAGGCGTTGGCGATGCTCACAAAACTATCCTGTGTTGAGCTGATAAGAAAGTCGCCCGATTCGGACATAATGTTCCGGATCACGTCCCCGAGATTGTACTGTTCGATATCGGCTTCCTCAATCAGATTTCCGACGTAGGGGAGCGACTCGAGCCAGGGTATGATCTGTATGTCCTCGAGTTGCCCGGAAATGTCGGACCAGTTGTCTGAGATGAAGGTGTAGCCACCGACTACTTCCGCGTAAACCAGGAGGCCAATAAGCAGGAGTGGTACCGTCAGCAGGATAACGAAGAGGAGAAGGGTCACCACAGCAGACAGGTTCCGCGGCCCGGGCAGGCGGCTGTTGATCCACTCGAACGGACGGTACAGCAATGCGGCAAGCACCGCTGCCACAAACAGCGCCAGCAGAAACGGCGCGATAATCTGGTAAAAGGCAAGGGTTAACCCTATAAGAACCAGTAAAAAAAAGGTATTTACGATGTTAAAGCCGGGTCTACTTCGCATACTTCTCCCGAAGGTTATATTCGACTGGATTCATTGCGGCCGGATTGAAAGCCTGCTATTCTGTTGTTCTTAATCCTATGATACGAGGCTCCCGACACATAGGCAAGCACGTGAAGCAGTTACATACATGATTACACTGACCGTTCCTCTCAGCAATCGCACCGAGCTGAGAGCCTGGTATAAACGGGTGCATAATGGGTACGAGAAGGTGCTGTATCAGATGCAGCGCGATCTGACGGAGCTTCTGGCCGAAGCCGACATGCATCCGACTGTAAAGTACCGCATCAAAAGTCTTGACAGCCTCTACGAGAAGGCTCGCCGCCGTGTGGCTTCGGACGATTTCACCGGAGATACGTTCACGGTCACCGACTTTATCGGGATCCGGGTAGTGTGCCCTTTTATTGAGGATATCCGGCATTGCGAGCAGTTGATAGAGCAGAACTATGAGGTAGTCGAACGCGAACAGAAAGGCGCCGAGTACAGTTTTCAGGAGTTCGGGTACGAGTCCGTGCATTGTCTGGTGAAGATCCCACAGCATCTGTGCGAGGGGTTCAATCTCGGCGGCCAGGAGATATGCGAGATTCAGCTTCGAACTATACTTCAGGACGCGTGGGCCGAAGTAGAACACGAGCTCGTGTACAAAGCGGAGTTTACCCCTTTTGACGAGCCTTTACGACGGAAGCTGGCGGCATTGAACGCGAATCTCTCGCTGTCAGACATCGTTTTTCAGGAGATACGGGACTATCAGCGGCAGCTGCATCTGCAGCTGAAGCGTCGCAGGCGTTCCTTCTGGGCGACCGTTCAGGAGGCCATGTCGGGAGATCCCGGGACCTTCGCCGCTCGTGAGACGAGTATTGACGAGGATGTCCCGTCGACACCCGGATCGACACCGGCGGATGTCCCGGAAGAAATCGTGACCTCAATGATCCCGGGCGGAGACTCCGTGGACAATCTGCTGTTACGCGCACTCAACGCGCATAACCGCAAGAGTTTCGACGAGGCGATAACGCTGTATACCCGCATACTCGAGACGGACAACAGGTCCGCGGTCCGAGCGGTTATTCATATACACCGTGGAATGGCGCTGTTCGCCTCGGGGAATTACGATGAAGCGCTTCGCGACTTCAGTCGCGCGGTCGAGCAGGACAAGGATAATCCGAAAGCGTTTTACTACAGGGCGATTGTGCACAGGGTAATGGGCGACCGCACCGCCGCACTGAAGGACTTCAACGAATGCCTCGAACGCGACCCGTTTCAGTTCGACCCGCTCCTCAGCCGCAGTCAGCTTCACTTCGCCATGGGTGAGCGCGAACAGGCGCTGGCCGACTGTGACGCCGCCTTATCGCTGCATCCCGATTCGAGCCGTGCCCTGGAGTTGCGTGACCGTATCATTTCCGATATGAACCTTTGAAGGAGACCGTATGAGACCTGTCAGACCCGATCCGTCGATGCACATGCTTGCAAGTGATAACAGCAGTGGCGTGCACCCGGAGATTATCGAAGCGATCATGGCCGCGAACAACGGGCATGTCGTCAGTTATGGAGACGATGTCGTTACCCGTCGGGCGATCGATGTCCTGAAAGAACGATTCGGTTCCGGAACGCAGGTGTTTTTCGTGCTTACCGGAACGGGCGCGAACGTTCTGTCGCTCTCGGCAATGACACCCTCCTACGGCGCTGTTCTCTGCAGCGACTGTTCGCACATTGCGACCGACGAGTGCGGAGCACCCGAACACGGCGTCGGATGCAAGCTGCTGACCGTGGATACCCACGAAGGCAAGATACACGCAGATGTTCTCCGCGAATATATTGATTCAGCGCGGGTGCCTCACCAGAACATCCCGTTCGTCGTGTCGATTACGCAGTCAACCGAACTCGGAACCGTGTATTCCGCCGAAGAGATACGCGCGATCGCGGGCGTATGCCGCGAAGCGGGATGGCTGCTTCATATGGATGGAGCTCGCTACTCCAACGCCTGCGTTCATCTCGATGACAGTCTTTCAGCGCTTTCTCGCGACGCCGGTGTTGACGTGTTGAGTCTTGGCGCGACGAAAAACGGCGCCATGTACGCCGAAGCGGTGCTCGTGTTCTCCGACCGTGTGGATACAACAGCAATGACCTTCCTGCGGAAGCAGCATGCCCAGCTTGCAAGCAAGATGCGATTCGCCGCCGCCCAGTTCCAGGCTATGTTTGAAGGGGATCTGTGGTATCGAAACGCCTCGCGGGCGAACGAGATGGCACAACGTCTTGCCGACGGCGCGCGGACCGTATCGGGTATCGAAGTCATGTACCCCGTTCAGGCAAACGGCGTCTTTGCGCGGCTTCCCGATTCACTCCTTGAGCCGGCACGCGAGATACAGTATTTCTACGACTGGGAGGGCGATGGGAACGTCGTACGGTGGATGACGAGTTTCGACACCACAGAAGATCATATTGATCGGTTTGTCGAAGGTCTTCGTGATATTGTTACCTGACAGGAGTCAACATGAAGCTGAACGGTCTACGGGTTATAAGTCTGGTCCATAACGATTTCGAAGACCTTGAGCTCTGGTATCCGGTTCTGCGGCTTCGCGAGGAAGGAGCCGAGGTCGTGCTTGCCGGCGAAACCGCCGCGGAGACGTACCACGGCAAGTACGGGGTCCCTGCCCGCTGTGATATTGCGTTCGCGGATATGGACATTACCAGGTGTGACGCGCTGTTAGTACCCGGTGGCTGGGCCCCGGACAAAATCAGACGGTTCAAGGACGTTACCGACTTCGTGCAGGACATGGATGCCGCTGCCAAGCCTATAGGGCAGATCTGTCACGCCGGCTGGGTGCTGATCAGCGCCGGAATTCTGTCGGGGCGCACGGTCACGAGTACGCCGGGTATACGCGACGACATGGAAAACGCCGGTGCTATCTGGGAGGACGTTCCCGCGATTCGCGACCGTAACCTCGTTTCAAGCAGACGCCCCCCCGATCTTCCGGAATACATGAGGCTCTTTATCTCGGTAATTCAGGAGTCTAGCGCGGGCGGGGTATAGCGCATCAGTCCGGCTGAAGTTCTTCCGGACGCCGCTCCGGAATTCTCTTGATCTCCCTGCCGGACAGAACGAAATCCTGACTCAGGAACAGGGCGCAGAAGCAGTGTCCGTGCTCTTCCTGATCCGGAATGTTATACACGCAGGGGCAACAGATATCCCGATCTTTGTCTTTCTCGCCCCAGGCTTCGCGGCATGGACAGGCGTAATAACCGTATCGGTTATGATTGACCGTTAACCCGTCGACGAGGTTAGACAGGAACTCCGGATCAGGGTTCAGTGCCCAGCCCTGCTTCTTCGATACCATGTGAACGAACCGTTCCGTATCTTCCCGGGTTTTTTCGCGTTTTGCCATACCGGTGCCGTCAGTCCTGAACCTTTTTACGCCAGGCGTCTTCAGCGAAGCCCGACAGGCACTCTGCGTCGTCGACTATGAGTATGGGGAAGACAGGAAGGTCTTCAAAGCGTTCCTTGAGATAGCGTTTGATCGCGCGCTTGCGTTCCTTGTCTATGGTATCAAGCTCGAGTACACGGAACGAAATGCCGAGTGAATCGAGAAAATCGATTGCTTTCCGACAGAATGCACAGGTCGACAGTGAATACACCGTCACGTCGTGGCCGCTGTCGGACCCCGCATGTTCGTCAAACGTGATCCCTTCAAATACTTCGTGACTTATGTGATTACTCATGATGAACCCTGAAACACAGACTACGGTTTTTCGGCTCGTGACACAAGACTCGATAAAGCCTCAATGCCTAAAGCGATCGCATCGAATCGATTCGGTCCTCGATGGTCTGCAGTTTCTCCTGCAGGCTGTCGATTGTTCGCTGAAGCCGCTCCTTTTCCCGAAACAGCTGCTCGACCGGGTCGTCACCCTGCCGCGACCCGACCGGTGTGTACGCCGCCCGCACCCGCTCGGGGCTTTTTCCTGCGAGAAGATCGGCCTCTGCCTGTTTCCGTGTATCGGTATCCCGGATCGAAGCAATTGTCTTCATGTTATCGAAACCGATGCGGGGATCGACATCCGCAGAGAAGACCCGAATGGCCGACGATGCGGCACGACGGTCGATCAGAAGCACTCGTTCGATGTAGTCTTCGAATCGTGCACGATGCTCGCGACACAAAGTCTCCGCTCGTACGAGCAGACCGCCGAGTTCCTTCATGATGCCGCCGTTACGGGCGAGAAACTCTTCGCGTATCGTTCTGGTGAGCCCCGTGAAGTCGGGGTGCGTCTCGAATATGCTTCTGTATAGTCCGAGCTGCTCGGCGCGCTCGAGAAGTTCGTGAAAGATACTGCGAAAGGCCGTCGTGTGCGGGCGGTTGGACACCGGTACCGGCGAGGTCGAAAAGTGAACGTGGTGCGCGAACTCATGTATGGCGGTGTACATGAGTTCGTTGTCATTCTCAAAGTTCCTGTTGTGGAGAATAATCTCTGCTTTGTCCGGGTAATACAGCCCGTGTACTTTCTTGCTCTGCTTGCCCGAGAAAATTACCGAAAAGTCCGGAATGTCATTCCGGAGTCTGAGTAGTCGTTCCTTGACCTGGTCCTGATTCATGAATCCCCTTGTATCCTGTTTCTCTGTAGTGTGCGACCCCTTGGATTGACAAAGCACACCGAAGGACTAAAATGAGGTCCAAAGCGATGTACGTATTGACGATGCACAAAAGTCCGGAGATACCCGAGTGGGCGACGACCAGAAAAGTAATCCAATTGATCGTGTTGAGATAATGCGGCTGCTGAACCAGGTTGTCAATGACAACTACACAGAGCCTGAACCCACACAGGCACGTTCGGCTGAGGAACGTGCCCTCGTTGAAACAATTAATCGACTGTATTCTGAAAAACGCCGGATTCTCAGCGATTTCGACGCAAATTTGCGGCGGAGTGAAAAGCGTCTCCGCGACATTATCGAATCCACCCCTGTTGGCATCTGCATAACCAACAAGGATCGAATGTACGAGTACGTGAACCCCACGTATTGCAGACTGTACGGCTACGAACCGGACGAGCTGGTCGGCAGTTCGTTTTTGAAGGTCGTCCCGGAGGCATATCAGGAACAGCTGACGACGCTGCACGATGAGTTCATGGGGCGGCGCTACGAGCTGCGAGGCGAATGGAAGGTTATACGGAAAGACGGGAAAGAACTCGATATCATCGCGGAAGCCGCCTACATCGTCGATGTGGACGGAGAGCCAAAGAAGGTGACCTTTGTCGTCGATATAACCGACCAGAAGAGTGCGGAACGCAAACTCAGGGAGACCGTCGACAAACTCAATACACAAATCGCCGAGCGCCGGCGGATCGAAAAGGTCAAGAACCAGGTCGAACGAATAATTCGACACGATCTCCGCAACCCTCTGAATGGCATAATTGTGACCGCGCAGCTCCTTGAGAGAACGGAGCTGAGCGAGGACCAGCGAGAGCTGGTTTCGATTATTCTCCAGTCGGGAAACAAGCTCAATGAAATGTTGAACACCTCGCTCGACATCGTTCAGATGGAGGAGGGCAGGTACTTCCTTAACCCCGAGAATCTGTCGCTGAACGAAGTGCTCAATGCTGCAGCCGCCGAGGTGGGCAGTATCGGAGAAGCCGACGACATCTCGGTCGAGGTTCACGAGCTTGACCTGCCCGACACCGTGCAGGGGGAGCGGCTGCACCTGGAAAATCTGTTCAGCAATCTTATTCGGAACGCCATCGAGGCGAGTCAGCCCGGCGAGACGGTAACAGTGCACGTTCACAAAGACGAGAACTATCTCGTCGACATACATAATTCGGGCGCCGTTCCGGAGGACATTCGTGACCGTTTCTTTAATCAGTATGTTACCAGCGGCAAACCCGACGGCAGCGGTATCGGCACCTACGTCGCGCGGCTTATTGCCCACGTCCACGGGGGGACGATAGATTTCACAAGCAATGTCCAGGAGGGGACGCACCTTCTCGTGCGGCTGCCCCTGCAGGCTCCTGAACAGGGCGGAATACAGGCGTAGCCCATGAACACTCGCACAGCACTGATTACCGGGGCAAGCGACGGTATCGGCAGGGAGCTCTCGCGCATTATGGCTCGAGAGGGCTGGCGCCTGATCATCGTGGCGAGACGTCAGGACAGACTTGAAGCGCTCGCAGCCGAACTGGCACCGGCTGAGGTGCGGGTTATTCGCTGCGACCTGGCCGTTGAGAACGCTGCACGCACCCTCGTTGAAACACTCGGCGAGGACAGCGGGCGCATCGACGCCCTGGTTAACAATGCAGGTCTCGGGAATCATGATACGTTCTGGGAGAGCAATCCGCAGATTCTCCGGTCCATGCTGCGCGTCAACATCGAAGCGCTCACCGAACTGACACGTTTTCTGCTGCCGCACATGGTCGCGCGCGGAAGCGGTTTCGTCGTCAACATCGCGAGTGTCGCTTCGTTCCAGCCGGGACCGCTCATGGCCGTGTACTATGCGACGAAAGCCTACGTCCTCTCCTTCACTGAAGCCCTCGCAGTGGAACTGAAGTCTACCGGTGTCTCCGCGACCGCGGTGTGCCCGGGACCGACGCAGAGCGGGTTTCAGTCTGTTGCAGGTACGGACAAGGCTCCCGGTATGTCGGGTTCGCGCATACCGGATTCCCGCGTGGTGGCGGAATTCGCGTACAGGAAGATGCTTCGACGAAAAACGGTCGCTGTGCACGGAACAGCGTTCCGCGTGCTGGTCTTCATTGAGCGCTTCCTGCCACGATCGCTCGTCGCGCGCCTGGTCGGACGCTTCCAGGCGGTTCGGAGTACCTGAGTACAATGTGGTCACGAATCGCAGGGCGGGCCGGGCGCCTGGTTCTGACCGTTTTCGTCGTCGCGACCATTACCTTCGTGATTCTGCGGGTTGTGCCTGGAGACCCTGCCGCGCTTGTCGCAGGCCTCGACGCCGACCCCGGAACGGTCGCTCGAATACGGACCCGTATGGGAACTGACGAGCCCCTGCCGGTTCAGTACATAACGTGGATCGGTTCACTCCTGCGATTTGATCTCGGGACCAGCCTGGTACAGAATCGGCCGGTGTCCGACCTGATTATGGCACGCGTACCGGTGACCTTCACCCTGGCGATAAGCGCACTTGTGTTTTCGCTTCTCGTGGCGGTGCCCCTCGGCGTTGCGGCGGCAGCTTCGCCGAAGCCCATCTATGCTCATCTTTGCGACGTGTATACCAATGTCGGTTTGTCCATCCCCGATTTCTGGGCGGGCATTCTGCTTCTCCTCGCGTTCTCGGTCCGGCTTCGCTGGTTTCCGTTGTTCGGCGTCGAGGGGATTGCCTCGTATATCCTGCCGACACTCGCTCTCGGTCTTTCACGTTCGGCGTTTCTGGCTCGGGTCGTCAGACGGAGTGTACGGGATGAGCTGTCGAAACCCTACGTAGAAGGAGCTCGTTCCCTTGGAATCTCCGGGCGCCGCCTGATTGTCGGAGAGGTCCTGCCCAACGCGCTGCTCCCGACCATAACCGTTGCTGCAGTACAGTTCGGATACCTTCTCGGCGGGGCAATCGTCGTTGAACAGGTATTCTCGATGCCCGGGCTCGGCCGCCTGCTTTTGACGGCGGTGTCACAGCGGGATTTTCCGGTGGTCCAGGCAGGGGTACTCTTTATCGCGACAGGGTTTTCTCTCATCAATTTTGTTGCAGATGTTCTGTACGCAGTCCTCAATCCCCGGATACGGTACTGAAGTCATGTTTCAGAGCAATAACGGCTCCGCGCTTATACTCGAGGATCTGACCCTTTCGCTGACCAGCCGAACCGCCGTGCTGTATCCGGTGCGAAATCTGAACCTGACGGTAAAGCCCGGGTCGCTTCACGCCATCATAGGTGAAAGCGGGAGCGGCAAGAGTCTGACCTGCCGTGCTATTATGCGTCTCGGTCCGCACGAGTTACGCATTGCCTCGGGATCAATACGCGTGTGTGGTACCGATATATCAACCCTGCACGGACGGGAGCTTTCCGGGTTTCGCGGCAGACAGGTCGCCATGGTGTTCCAGGACCCGGCCCCCCACTTCAATCCGGGGAAGCGGGTCGGCGATCATCTGATACGAACGCTTGAGAAACGTCTCGGTCTCGGCTCAGAGGAGGCACGAACGCGATTCACCGAGTTGCTGTCACGAGTTGGTCTGAGCGGGCGAGACGAGCTCCTGCGGAAGTATCCGCATGAGCTCTCGGGGGGTATGGCTCAGCGCCTCGCGATTGCCGCCGCCATCGCAGCCTCTCCGCCACTGCTCATCGCCGATGAGCCAACCACCGCGCTCGATGTGACCGTGCAGAAGTCGGTACTGGAACTGATTGATGAGCTGAGGCGCACGCTGGGGCTCGCTGTTCTGTTTGTGAGCCATGATCTCGCGCTTGTCGAAAAATATGCGGACGAAATCACGGTTCTCTACGCGGGAACGGTTGTCGAACAGAACCGTTCTTTAGGGCTCTTTCGCTCACCCCGCCATCCGTACACCCAGGCACTGCTCCGCGCCAGACCAGGTCCGGGTCAGCCGGTGCCGCCTGCCATCGCGGGCACTGCCCCTCGTCTTGATCGGATTCCCCCGGGCTGTCCGTTCCATGTACGCTGCCCCGCAGCAGAGCCGATCTGCCGGACTGTCCTACCCGATCACACCCGTTGGGACGACGGGGGCAGCGCAGCGTGTCACGTTGCCGCTCGTACGACGGCGAGGCGCGTATGACCGCAACCGCCGCTGAGGTCGCCCTGTCGGTGCAGCGCGTGGCCGTCGCGTACACGAAGAATCAGTACGCCTGCCGGGATGTGTCCTTCGAACTGCGTCATGGAGACACATTCGGGATCGTAGGGGAAAGCGGAGCCGGGAAGTCGAGTGTCCTGAAAGCCATTGCCGGTCAGGTCGGCACCGCGGAGGGTCGGATCGTCTGGGACGGACAGGATCTCGCCACTCTGTCGGGTCGAAGGTTCCGGTCGGCGGTCCGGGCGAGACAGCTTGTTCCCCAGGACCATACCGGAGCCTTGAATCCGCGTATTTCTATCGGTGCGAGCCTCCGGGAAACCCGTGCGTCCGCAGCCCGGATATCTGAAATAATGAATCGTGTCGGCCTCTCCGACGTGTCGCTCTCGCGACGACCCGGGACGCTGTCCGGCGGACAGCGACAGAGGGTATGCATCGCACGAGCGCTGCTCGTCGAGTCCGAACTTCTTTTGCTCGATGAACCAACCAGCAGCCTCGATGCAAGCGTCGCAGCGTCGTTGTTGCACCTGCTGCATGATCTGCGTTCACGATACCGGCTGTCTATGGTCGTTGTTTCGCACGATCTTGATGCAATTACAGCTTTATGTGGCACAATAGGCGTCATGAAAGATGGTAGTATGCTTGAGCAGGGCAGGGCGGAAACTATTCTCGCGCGT
Source organism: Spirochaetaceae bacterium (assembly GCA_046542845.1). GTDB lineage: Bacteria > Spirochaetota > Spirochaetia > DSM-27196 > SKKC01 > SKKC01. Next base: position 31,939 of record JBKHAN010000020.1, on the reverse strand, counting down.
CCGGCCCACGAGTATACCCGACAGCTTCTCGAAGCTGTCCCTCGAATACAGACCGTTCCGGACCGTAATGTCTGGAACGCATGGGAGTGAAATCATGTATCAACTCAGACGAACCATGTTCGTTATCGCCGCGGCTTTGCTGGTTGTATCCGCTGTGTCGGTATCGGCTGCCGGCCGTTCGGAAGGGTCGCCGAATACGCTTCGCATGGCTTTGAGCGGCGATCCGAGCACACTTGATCCTCACGCAACGTCCGGAACGCTTACGTTTCAGGTCCTGCGAAGCGTCTACGATACCCTGGCCGAACCCGACGAATCGGGCGAAATCGTACCCGCGCTCGCTGAGCGCTGGGACGTCTCCGAAGACGCGACCGTCTGGACCTTCCATCTCAGGGACGACGTGGCATTTCACAACGGCGATCCGCTCACCGCACGAGACGTGGTTGCCACGTTCCAGCGTCTTCGCGACTCGGAAGCGGCGTTTCCGAATGCCGACGAGTTCGGCCCCCTGGAAACGGTAGAAGCACTCGACGAATATACCGTGCAGTTCACGATGTTCGAGCCATTCGCTCCGCTGCTTGCTGCGCTGGCATCCGGTTGGGGAGCGATTCTTCCGGCAGATCTGATTGAAGCAGGACACGACTTTGACTCGAACCCGGTTGGAACCGGGCCGTTCGTGTTTCAGGAGTGGATACGAGACGGCAGTATTCGCATGAGCCGGAACGATGCGTACTGGATCGAAGGTCAGCCGGCACTTGAGGAGCTGGTCTTTCAGATTATTACCGAACCGTCGGTACAGCTCCAGGGGCTTCTTGCAGGTGATTTCGACGTCATTGACATTGTTCCTCCGGACAACCGGCAGGCGATACTGGATAATCCTGATACGCTTATCGACGAGTCGCTTTCAAGCCTTGTCATGGTAATGTCTATGAATACCTCACGAGCCCCGCTCGATACGCTGGACGTACGGCGTGCAATCAACCACGCGGTTGACCGGCAGCAGATCCTGGACGTCGCATACGGCGGGGGCGAAGTCGGGGGTACGTTCATGGATACCGGCGATTTTTACCATGTCGACTATTCCCATCTGTATCCCTACGATCCCGATCGGGCTCGGGAGCTTCTCGCCGGATCGGGAGCCGACTTTTCACGGCCACTCACCCTGACGCTTCCACAAAACTTCGAACCGCATGTCGTTGCCGGTCAGCTGTACCAGGAGATGCTCCGACAGGTTGGTCTGGACGTGAGTATCGAGCTGGTAGACTGGTCCACCTGGATCAGCGACGTGTTCGGACGTGCGGACTATGACCTGACAGTCATTGGTCATACCGGCAAACTGGATCCTGACGGGCGCCTCGCAGATATGGCCAGTGAGGAGTTTTATGTGCGATGGACAAACCCCGAAGCGACCTCGTTGATCCGGGAGGCACGACAGACGGGAAATACCGACCAGCGTCAGGAGCTGTACGCACGTGTTCTGGAAATAATCGCCGAGGAGGTTCCCCAGGTGTATACCGGCACGAATTATCGGCAGATTGGACTTCAAACCCGGGTCCGTAATTTCCACATGGACACGCAGCTCGACACCTACGATTTTCGCCGAGTTGTGCTCGAGCAGGACTAGCGATTGGCATACTTTGAATGGCGCGCAGACCGCCGGCGCCGCAGATTTGCGGTCTTCTGCCTTGCGTGTATAGCCCTATTTGCCCTCGTCGTGCCGCTCGTGTCTCCGTACACGCCAACCGAGCAGCGAATCCGGGTGCGTCTGTCTCCGCCTGGAACCGACGGGCACGTTTTCGGAACCGACGAGTTCGGCCGGGATGTTGCCACACGCATGGCCTACGGAGCACGCGCCGCGGCCGGAACCGCCTCCGGGGGCATTGTCATTGCGATCCTTCTCGGGCTTCCGCTGGGAATCGCAGCAGGGCTTGAACGGAGGGTTCTCGACCCCCTGGTCTCGCTGCTGATCGATTCGATGCTCAGCTTTCCAGGCGTACTTCTCGCGATTGCACTCCTGTCGGTTCTCGGGTCGGGAACAGGACAGGTTGCACTCGCACTGGGGTTGATGTTCGCTCCCTTGTACGCGAGAACCAGTCGGTCGGAGACCCTCGCGGTGTCCGCCGAGCCTTTTGTTACCGTGTCCAGGGGACTCGGAACGCACCCCATTCACACGGTGTGGCTGCATATTCTTCCGAATATTATACCTCAGGCGATCGTCCTTTCTGCGAGCGTTGCGGCGATTTCCATTACCATAGAAGCAGCGCTGAGCTTTCTTGGACTCGGTGTTGCTCCGCCGACCGCGAGCCTCGGGCTTATGCTGCGCGATGCACGGAACTATCTCGCACCTGCACCGTGGCTGGCACTCTTTCCCGGTATCGTGCTGGGTTTCAGCGTCTTTTCGCTTAACACACTCGGGGACGCTATGGCCGAGCGTCTTCTTCAGTCGCGTCAATAAGCGCCTGCGCCGCGTGGCGAAGAACCAGCGAAAAATCGAACACGTCCATGTACACCCGGCGGCAGGGCCCGCCCTCTCGACGGCTGTCGCTCAGATCACCATTGCCGATCAGCCCTTCGAGACCCTCGCCGGCGCAATAATCCGATTCGTCAAGCGGGTCCCCGGCGTTCGCGGTGTTTCGGTACGCCTTCGTAAAGATCGGGATGTCCCCTGCCCATGCTGCTTCAAGCGCCTTGAGAAGGTCCGTCGCCACGCTGTGGGCACGCCAGTACAGATCGAGCACACTCTCGCTGCTCTGTACCGCACCGGAACATGGATCACGCCAGGGTCTTCGTGCTTCGTTTGCCAGGTCCGGATCGGCGGGAAGCGACAGGGGGTGTATGAAGCGAAGCCAGGCGGGGATGGCGGTTTTTGACTGCTGCAATCGTCGGCGGGCGCCCAGCAGGTCGGGGTCGTGTATGGCCGCGTAATACGCGGTCGAGTCTCGATACGCATTCATGATTTTCCGGTGCAGCCGTGGGTCCTGTGATCCGCGGCGGGTGGAACCAAAGACCGCGTGGGCTACAGCTTTGAGCAGATATTTTGCAGTGTCCCCCGTGAGGTTGACATTGTTCCATACCTGCATGTGTCTGGGGTGTACGCCCCTGAGATTCATGGCCAGATAGGTGTCTATGATGCGTTCGAGGAACACGTGATTCAAGTGATAGCCGTAGGTTTCGGGACGTCGAGGTTCTCGCCAGCCGGCGTGCACGTTAATGTAGGGGTGTAGCGTTCTATCGAGCGCGATGTGAGTCATGTAGCCTGCGGTGTACGCTTTCAGGCACCTGTTCTGCTTCGAGTCGGCCGCCGCTTCCCCTCCGGACAGTCCGAACTCGAGGAGTGACGCACAAAAGGTACCCGATCCCTTGCTGTGCAGGACGATCCCGTAGTGAAGGCCGGATGGTCTTCGATGCCGGTTGTGCAAAAACAGATCCGGACCCTGCGCTCCGAGAAGAAGGGCCGATCTGACATCCGTCTGTCCGGGGGGGATCAGACCGGGGAGAGCGCTCCTCAGAACGTCTTCTGCAAAAAGCAGATGCGCGATATGTGACGGCATAGGCTATTCTATCGTGCGGACCTCGGAACCGGATACCGCAAGCACGCGAAGCAGGGAACGCTCCGACTCGGGTATATTCCGGTGTATGTGGCCGAAAGCGGTACGAGCCGCATCAGATGTTTCGTAGACGGAAAACCACGCTCCGCCGCCACCAGCCCCGCTGAGCTTTCCGCCGAGCGCTCCGTAGCGGTGCGCCGTTTCGATGCGATGTTCAAGCGTGGGAGTCGACAGGCCCAGACGACGCAGATGGTCCTGTGCTTCATTACAGAGGCTGCCGAGCAGCGACGCGGTGGCGACAGTCTCGCAGGCTGAAAGTGCCCTTCGCGCGATGGTACCGAGGGCTTCAACCGCAGCGACTGTTTCACCTCGCTGAGCCTCCATTCCCTGTCGTACCTGCGCAACAAGGCTTCGGGTGTCACCCACGCGAGGGACACCGCCGTACACAATCGCGAAAGATCCCGAAGAGACCGGTTGTATCGCTGGTAGCCCGGGCGGGCTCGGATACAGGGCCTGAAGCCCGCTTGACAGGCTCAATCCGGTATCAATACCACTTGGTGTTCCGTGGAAAATCCGTTCGACGTCGTTGGCAAGCTTCCACGTTTCGGTAAAACCTGCACTATCCGGCGCGGTGAATTCGCTCGCCAGTGCCACACACAAGGCAGCAGATGATCCGAAACCGGATGCAGCAGGAATAGTTGACTCTATCGTCAGACGCAGGCCGGAAGAGAGCGAATCGAGCCTCCGGGGATTAAGTCGCGCGGTTTCGAGCGTCCGGCCGACAGCTTTGCACAGCACCGCAATATACGAGTGGTTCACACCCTGTACGAAGAGCGGGATTTTCGTGCCATCGACCGTGACGGTACACGTCGGCGCGGAGCCATTTACGGCCGGATGCGCGGTAATCCGGGTCTGATCCGCAGTCGCGAGGCCCAACGCAGGGTGACCGTAGACGGCGGCGTGCTCGCCGAACAGCAGTAGTTTACCGCGACCTATGCCCAACGCAGCCCTCCGTCATCGCGAATAATGGCGTGACCCGGACAGCCGGCGAGATGCGGCAGGATCATGATGGTCTCGCGGCCGGCTCCGAGCGCTTTATGAAATCTGCTCGCACATCCGGTATCCCTTTCGTGCTCAAAGTCACGAATCTCAAGAGACGCCGGAACACCGATGAGCTCGCCGATTTCCTCGCCGTGGTCTCTGAGTTCGCCGAGAAAGCGAAATCCTTCGGTGCCGTGTATGCTTGAGGCGAGACCCCGTACCAACGTCTGATTCCGATCAAACAGCTTTTGTACCGTCTTGGGGTGGTGTTCCTTAAACTGCTTGTACAGCATAACCGCGTTGACGGTTGACTGTGGGGCTGCTCCCTGGTCTATCGCCGGTTGTGGAAACCAGGGCAGCATGATCCGTTCGTAGCGGGGATAGCTGCCACCGGTAAACAGACCCATTCCACCGAAAACGCTCGCTGCGACATCGTAGCCGCTTCCGGCTTTTCCCTGCAGCGAACGGTGTGCTGCGGTCGCGAGCCGGTGTATAACCCGTCGGTCCGCCGTCGGGTCGTATCCAGCTGCCGCGAGGATACACGCCATGCCGGTAACCGTCGCGGCCGCGCTCGATCCAAAACCCATCTTTCGCCCATCGCTCGTAAAAAGCGAGCGGGTATCCACAGTAATTTCGACCGGTTCGAAGTCCCTGTTCCGTACGGTGCGACTGACCTCAAGCATCTGCTCTGAAAGATCGCACTCTGACTCGGTAAATGCCGATCTGACGGAAGACTCGTTTTCGAGAATGCTCAGGGCGTGGGCGAAGACCGCAACCCGGTAATCGATTCCGTGTGCGGGTTGCGTGTCGGGGCGCCACTCGCTGGTATAGGACCCTGCGCGCGCGACGAGCCTGAACGAATCCGCGCTGATGATTCTCCCGAGGACCGGAGGGCCTACGGCCATTGCTACTCCCAGCCCGCCATCTTCAAGTACCGAGTACTCCCCGGCGATGAGCAGGTTGCCGGGAACCTGCAACCGACCGCGCAGGCTCATGGCACCGTTTCTCCCTGGTTCACTCGGCCCTGCTGAATGACCGGATCACCGCCAATACGGCTTACGAGCACCTGCTGAACACCGTGGACGGCGCCCACTGCCTGCCGGACAGCATCGACATCGCGTTCTTGTGTCAGGATCTTCACCTGCGGACCGGCGTCCATGGTTTCCCACGCGACGCACCCGTCGTTTCGAAGCGACTCGCAGGCGTGGATTACTCCCACGCTGGCGGGAAGCCAGTACATCACCGGCGGTGACGCCGCAATGCTCGTTCCCACCATGCGGAGGTAGCTCGCTCTCATAAGCGGGCCGAGCAGGTCGAGAGACCGTTCGGCAAGCGCATCGAGGGCATTCGCGGCTACCGAGCGCGCATCCGTAACCCATGCCTCGTAGTACGGGCTGGTACGCCGCGTGCGCTCCATAGCGGCCCGGGAGCCTATTGATTTTTTTCCCGTGTCGGTGATTGCGACCAGAATGCGAAGATCAGCCCACCAATCCCCGTCGTAGAGCGGGCGGGCGGACTCTGCACCTGCATCGAGGTGCGTGAACCCGCCGTAGACGCTTCGTGCCGCGCTGCCGCTTCCGCTTCGCGCGACAGCCGACAGTTCCTCGGTGGGTAACGATAGTTCCCACCATTCGTTTAACGCGAGTACGAGGGCTGCGAAACCGCTGCTTGAGCTCGCGATACCCGCGGCGGTGGGGAATGAGTTTCGCGACTCAACCAGAATGGGATCATGCGCATGACGGACCCCCAGCTGTGTGGCGCGTGACCGCATTGTCTCGATGACGGTCGTGAAATGGTGCAGGGGCTGTTCGTCACCGCCGATCACTACGGTATCGCGGTGCGTGGAAGACGATGGGGTAATGCGGGTCACCGTTCTCAGGTCGTGAAGACCAACGGCAATGCTCGCTGTCGCGGGGACATTTACCCGGTCGGGAACTTTACCCCAGTATTTGATCAGTGCCAGGCTCGGACTGGTCTGTACGATCACGTCCGACATGGCTATCGCTGCGCCCGGATGAGTGCGAGAATACGATCCGCGGCTTCCGAGTTGAACACGCCTTCATCGGACAACCGCTCTGCAAGCTCCGCTATTTCTTCGCCCCGCGCGCCGGCCTTCCACGCGAGCCTGTTCGCGTGAAGCCGCATATGGCCCGCCTGTATCCCTTCGCTCACCAGAGCGCTGAGCGCGGCAAAGTTCTGCGCGAGTCCGACGCACGCCATAATTTCAGCGAGAGTGCGTGCATTCGGCCTTTCGAGGATCTGCATGGAAAACTGCGCTGCAGGGTGGAAACCTGCGGCGCCCCCGACGGTCCCGACCGCCAGAGGAACCCGGAGCGTACCATGAAGGTAGCCGTCGGAGACTGAATACTCGGTCAGGGCGCGGTATACGCCGTCGCGAGCTGCGTAGGCGTGGCAGGCGGCCTCAATGGCTCGCGTGTCGTTGGCCGTTGCGAGGGCAACGCTGGAAATCCCGTTCATAATGCCCTTGTTGTGCGTCACCGCACGGTGAACATCAATCGTCGCAATGCGATTCGCCTTGACAATGCGATTGGCAACTTCGAAACCCGATCGTCCGCCCCGTGCGCACGCATCGACCGGGATGCTGAACCGGGCTTCGGTGACGCGTCTGTCGGCTGCGTTCGTCAGGATTGCCATGATCGCCTCGCCGCCGAGTCGCATTTCTATGAGTGGTCGGACCCGCTCGGCACAGGTGTTGAGGATATTCGCGCCCATTGCGTCGCAGGTGTCCATATGCAGCCGAACAGCGAGTGTATCGGGGGCAATCCGGTCAATATCAAGTCCGCGGTATCCGCCCCCACGCTCGGTCATGCCGGCAAGTGGCTCGATGAGCGCTTCTTCAACTTCGATGTTGAGCGACTCCGTCATTTCGGGTGTGGGGTCCTGCTTCGTCTCAACGTAGACCTCTGCGGTCATGACTGTCTCGTCAACCGCAGTCGAGAACCCGCCATTGAGGCTTATGATCGACGCGGCGAAGGTGGCTGCAGCGATCACCGAGGGTTCCTCGACCGCGAACGGGACGTTGTAGACCCGCTGGTTGATCCTGAACCCCGCGGCGACCCCGAGAGGTACCGGCACGTAACCGACGGCAGATTCGACCATGATGTCAGCGAGGTCGCACATTTCCGAGTCGAACCCGGTAGCACTTAAGGCCTCTTCGCTCATGTCAAGGAAATCGCTGAGTCGGACTCGCCGCTCGGCTACCGAGAGTTTTCGGAACCGTGGACCGAGTTTCACCCAGCCCGGCTTCTCAATACCTGCCAGATCGCTCGACTGGCTCATGTTGTCCTGCATAGGGGTCCCCGGCTAATAGGTCTGTGTTTTCAGGTACTCGGTCAAGGTAGCCTCGAACACCGGTTCGGTAAAAACCCGTCGCGTCTGAAGCTCTTGTATGGTGCGACTTCCGGTGAGCACCATGACATTCCTGAGTACTCCGCGAAAACGTTCGATCAGACGTACCACGGCTTCTGAGCCGCCTTCGTCTATAGCCCGAATGAAGGGCAGGGCGTAACCGCCGAGCCATGCCCCCATCGCGACAGCCTTCGCGAGGTCCATCCCGTTTCTAAGCCCTCCGGAGGCAATGATCGGGAGTGTGATTCGTTCATCCCGGCACAGGCTCGCGAGCAACAGGGCAGTCGGTATACCCCATGTATCGAACTCCCGAATAATGGCTTCCTCGTCGGCAGCATCAAGGCGGTAGCGTTCAACGGCCATCCAGTTTGTCCCACCCCGCCCGGCGACGTTTATTCCTGACACGCCTGCGTCGACCAGGCGCCGGGCGTCTGCCGGGCCTATTCCGAAGCCCGTTTCTTTCGCGATGACCGGAACGGGCGACGCCTCGGCGAGGCGCGATATCGCGTCTATGACACCGCGGAAGTCGCGGTCGCCGTCGAGCTGTGCGAGCTCCTGTCCCGGGTTCAGGTGAACGGCAAGCGCCTGCACTTCGAGGCGTTTCAGCCACTCTACAAGCTGCGCGTGATCGAGTTCCCGGGTCTGCACACCGCCGATATTTGCAATCACCGGAACATCCGGCGCGTAGCGTTTAAGCATGAAATGGTCTGCCACTTCAGGCTTGCGGAACAGAATTCGTATGCTTCCCATACCTACCGGTACGCCGCAGGCCTGGGCCGCTTTCGCGAGTTCCTTGTTTGCCGAGTATCCGCCGCTCGACCCGCCGGTCATTGAACTGATTAGTAACGGCATGGAGACCGGAGTACCGAAAAAGGTTGTCGAAGTGTCGATTTCCTCCAGGGCTATCTCGGGAATGGCCCTGTGTGAGAAATGTATGTGGTCAAAGAGGGTCGTACCTGTCTCTACCTGATAACTGTCCTCGCGAATGCATATTTCCAGGTGTCGTGCTTTTCTCTTTCCGAGGTCTTCGTGAGGCGTTGCACTTGTTTCAGGTATATGCGTACTCACGATAGCCATCTTCCCTTATTGACGCGAGATAATGTGTTCCCGACGGAATTTTTGACTCTGCAATGATACGAGCGTAGGATTCGCGGTCATACGGGCCGCCGACCCATGACTCGTACTGATCAGTCTGTGCCGCTTTCCCACCCGCGAGCACCGAGTCGAGATCCCAGCCTTCGATAATTCGGGGCGCTCCGCTGGTGACTGTACCGGAATAGACGATCATGGTGTTACCGGAACCGTAACTCGCAATGAGTACCTTTTTTCCGACGATGTCCGAGCCTAACTTCCTGTAGCGCTCCTGAAGCGAAAACGCCAGAGCCATGTACGCTGAGCCCGAGTAGATATTGCCGATCTGTCGCGCCGGTGCTATGCCCTCATAGAAACCCCGCTCGTTCAGAAATGGTTCTGCGTCACGATCGCCACCAGGGAGATGTTTCCCGAGCAGATTATGCATAGCCGTTATACCCATCTTGTAAAAGGGAATGTGGGTCACAAAAATGTCAGTGTTGTTCAGTACGTCGAGCGGCTGTTCACCACGGCGGGCGCAGTGATCTGCAAAGGCGCTGTCAAGCGCTTCATGGTAGCATTGAACCGAGTATCCGCCCTTTACCTTCGCCGTCTTCGATCCGAGCGGGCGAAAAAAGTCGTCGACGTCTCGTGAGCAGTATCCTGCCGTCCCCACATTGATTGATATGAGCTCGGGGTCGCGCGAAACGCTCAGGGCGACCGCTCCCGCACCTTGCGTGATTTCTGCCGTACTCGGCACGTCGTAACGGGCTATGTCCGAGCAGATAATCATCCCCGATTCACGGCTGCGCGCGGAAAGCGACAGCATTGCCGCGACGCTGAGAAGCGAAACAGTGCCGCCCGCACACGCGTGCTGCACCTGAAAGGTTGACAACGAGTCGGGTATCGCGAGACCGGCGCGTTGCAGCATCCCTTCAACGTAGGCGGCTATCGGCTTCGAATGGTCGACAGCGGTTTCGGTGCCGACGGCGATGTAGCGAAGCGACGCGAGGTCGCCACCCGTTTCGCGACGAAAGATCTTGTGCGCTGCCTCGGCGGCAAGGGTCGTATTGTCCTGCCAGGGTTCAGGAAAGCGCATGCCCTCCTGTCCGGTGGTGTCGACAGCCCTCCGCAAGCGCCGTTCGAGCGAAGGATTTTCGGTGATTCGCTGGTTTAGAAGTGTCTGTAGCGATATGTATGGCGCAGGGACATAGAGAGCAATGTCGCTGAGTCCAACCGGGTGATCTGGCATGAGTCGGCGGCTCCTTGAATTGTATAGCAGAACAGTACCACTACCACGTTACTGTAGCTTTTCCTTAGGATAACACTTCGATTAGGAAAGGGGCAATTTATCAATGAACACTTATTCAGGCATCTCCGACACATTATTGCAGGATGCGCCTCAGTCTGCGACAATACTGCGGTATGCCTGGTATGAACCGACGGAATTCGTTCACGATCCCGAATGCCTCAGTACACGATCCCGTTCACGTACTCGTGTCCGGTGGCGTCGACAGTTCTGTGGCGCTTGCGCGTCTGCGGGCCGCCGGATACACCGACATACGCGCGTACTACCTGAAAATCTGGCTGGAAGATGATCTGAGCAGTCTCGGCGATTGCCCCTGGGAAGACGATCTTTCATACGCCCGCTCGGTATGCGAGCAGTGTGATGTACCGCTTCGCGTCATACCCTTACAGCTGGAGTATCACAATCTGGTTGTCGAGTATACCCTGGCCGAACTCCGTGCGGGACGGACGCCAAGCCCGGACATCTTCTGTAACCAGCGGGTCAAGTTCGGCGCATTTCTCAACCACCTCCGTGAACCCGGTTGGGTGGCCAGCGGACACTACGCGCAGATTGTCAGAAGCGGTAGCGAAGTGCACCTTTACCGTGCACCTGACCCGGTCAAGGATCAGACGTATTTCCTGTCACACATGTCTCAGGAACAATTGAGCCGGCTGGTATTCCCCGTCGGAGATCTCCCGAAAGGGGAGGTCAGACGGATTGCCGAGGACATGAAGCTCGCCACCATGAGCCGACCGGACAGTCAGGGGATCTGCTTTCTCGGAAAGATAAGGTATCCGGAGTTTGTCCGGCACTATCTCGGAGATTCGCCCGGCGACATTGTCGAACGGGAGACCGGCACCGTCCTTGGAACCCATCGGGGCTTCTGGTTTCATACCATAGGGCAGCGGCAGGGACTCGGCCTTGGGAACGGTCCCTGGTACGTCACGGGAAAGGATACCCGAGCAAACATCGTCTACGTGTCACACGCGCGTCATGTGGCCGAAGCTGCCACAAGCACGCTACACCTGACCGGGTTCAACTGGATCGGCTCCCGGCCGGCAGACGGGCGCTTCGGTGTGAAACTACGGCACGGGCCCCAGATAACAGCGTGTTCGATACAGGTAGACAGCAGCGCGGAAGGCACAGTTCTGGTAGAACTCGATGCTCCCGACCGCGGTGCGGCTCCCGGACAATTCGCCATACTCTACGATGGTGAGCGCTGTCTGGGCGGGGGGATGATCAACGGTTCCGGCGAGCCGGAATCCTGCCTTGTCAAGGAAGCGAATACGTGCGTGTCCTGATCGTCGAAGATGATGAAAAAATTGCTTCTTTTGTTCAAAAAGGACTGTCGCAGTCCGGCTACGCTGCCGATGTCGTTCGCACCGGCGAGGACGGGTACGCTTTTCTTCGCCAGACCGATTATGACGCCGCGGTCGTAGATATTATGCTGCCGGGTATGGACGGTCTGACCATGGTGCAGCGTGTACGCGACGAAGGCATACAGACCCCCATCATTATACTGAGCGCAAAACGTTCGGTTGAAGACAGAGTGAAAGGTATTCAGACCGGCAGCGACGACTACATGACCAAGCCATTTTCGTTCGCCGAGCTGCTTGCCCGTCTGCAGGCGCTGATTCGCCGCGCCGGCATGGGGAGCGGATCCACAAGACTGCAGGTTGGTGATCTGACGCTTGACCTGCTGAAACACGAAGCTCAACGCGGCGATACGGTCATCGAACTGCAGCCGAGGGAGTTTTCGCTCCTGGAATACATGATGCGCAATGCAGGGACGGTATTGTCCAAGACCATGATCATGGAACACGTCTGGAACTACGATTTTGATCCCCAGACCAACGTAGTCGACGTGCTCGTCTGGCGTCTCCGGAAAAGAATAGATGAAGGATACGAACCCAAAATGGTCCACACGGTACGGGGTGTTGGCTACGTTCTTAAAAGCAGCTAAACGGTTTCTCTCCCGTACCTACGTACGGTTGACGGTCCTGTTCTCCTCGCTGTTTCTCGTCGGTGCCGTGGCGTTTTTCGGCATCAGCCTGTTCAGTCTGTATAACTCCCTGCAGCAGGACGATGTGCGGGAGCTGCAGAGCAGATTGCTGCAGTACTGGGCGCGCTATCAGTCTGGCGGGATTGAAGCGCTGCGCAACGAGATTGACGCGAGAAACATCCTGATCGGCGAACGGCCGTTTTTCGTTCGCATTGCATCGGCAGCGAATGAGACGCAGTTTTTCAGCGTTCCCGCGCTCTGGCAGCAGGGGTTCCCGCTGCATACGCTTGAGGACGGCGAAATCTCCGACTGGGACGGGGTCAAGGTGCTTCGCTCCGACGTACTGCCGTATCGTCTGGAACTCGCGGGCATCAGGCTCAGTAACCGCTATTTCCTTCAGGTGGGCTTGAGCACTGAAGGACGGGACCAGCTTCTGGAACTGTTTCAGCGCAATTTCATGATTATTGCGTCTGCGGTCGTTCTCATGAGCCTGGCGCTTGGTCTTCTGCTCGCCTATCGGGTGCTTCGCCCCGTGCGGGATCTGAGTACCACCGTGCACAACATCCTCGAGACCGGGACGTTTGACACCAGGATACGCCAGGACGACGGGTTATTCAGTCCGCAGGGAGATCTGCGGGAACTCGTGGTGTATTTCAACGAGATGCTTACGCGGATTGAGCGTCTGATTGGTGGCATGCACGATGCCCTCGACGCAGTTGCGCACGATCTGCGGACGCCCTTGACCCGCCTTCGCGGAAGCGCGGAGCTCGCGCTCAAGGGAGAGGGGAGCGAAGCGGCATACCGGGAAGCGCTGTCGGACACGATCGAAGAGGCCGATACCATTATGCGACTGTTGAATACGCTTATGGATATTTCCGAAGCACAGTCAGGGGCACTCTCGCTGAATCTGGAGTACGTGGATGCGTCCGGGGTGCTCAGAGACAGCGCCGACGTGTACGAGTACGTAGCCGACGCACGGAACGTGACTATAGAAATCGGTGACTGCCAGGGAATATCGCTCTATGCCGATCCCGTTCGCCTGAGACAGGTTCTGGCGAATCTGATCGATAACGCCGTGAAGTATTCGAATCCTGGTGGGCGGGTGACCGTCACCTGTGTTTCGGTTCCGGCGGGCGTCATGTTCCGTGTCGTCGACCAGGGGCAGGGCATCTCGGCTGAAGACATGCCCCGCATCTGGAATCGCCTGTACCGGGGCGTTGAGTCGCGCAACAAGCCCGGTCTCGGGCTGGGCCTGAGTCTCGTCAAAGCGATCGTCGAGGCGCACCGCGGTGAAGTGCAGCTTCACAGCGAACCCGGTCAGGGGACGGAGGTTCGAATACTGCTGCCGGCTGAACCCGTATCCGAGGTATGACGCGGGCGCTCACGATTACATATCTGTAATGAGTCGGAAACCTCCTTGAAATGTGCACGCGTTAGCTTCTGCAACAGATCATCGGAGACGGTGATCGAGAAAAGGCCGAGCGGTTGTCGGAGTGCAGTTCCGGCGACCTGGTATCGGACACTATCTACCCCCTTACGCGGGCCGACTGAACACAGCGTCCCCCTACCACACCAAAGACGGTCGTCCGCGGCCCCCCGGTTACAGAGCCGGGGGGTTTTTTTTGTTCAGGTATTTCGGAAGCCCGAGTTTGCATTCGAGCCTTCCTTAGTGTCCGCAACCCTGGTGTTTTTCGGGATCTAAATCTTTGACATTTAACGACTTACGAAGAACAGAAAACAGAACCGAATGGCGATTTCCTAGGTCGTTGCATTAAAGCGAGTTACAAGAAGAAAACACCAGGGTTGCGGACAGTAAACGAGCCTTGCGGGTTGTATCGAGCGGGAGTATGCTTAACCATCACAAACGTTCATCCAAGGAGAACAAAATGCCAAACGTAACGTTCGTATATCAGGATGGAAACAGGAAGACCATAGAAGTCGGGGAAGGAACCACGATCCGCGATGCCGCGGTCGACAACAACATTGAGGGAATAGAGGGCGACTGTGGCGGGCTTGCCATGTGTGCGACCTGTCACGTCTATGTCGAGGAACCGTTCAAGGATAAAATTCCCGCGATCGAGCGCGACGAAGAGGAGATGCTTGAGGCGACCGCGTCGCCTCGAACCGACGCGAGCAGACTGAGTTGCCAGATTGTAGTCACCTCCGACATTGACGGTATCGAGGTATTGATACCCGAAACGCAGTATTAGATACTGCCTTCTATGACAATTGACGACGTTATGCGCTATCTCGAAGAGCATGGGAATCCGGAAGGGAAACATGTTCTTATGAAACATGGCGCGCGGGAACCGTTTTTCAATACCCGCATCGGCGACATGAAACCGCTGGTCCGGAAAATCCGTAAAAACCACGAGCTGTCACTGGCACTGTACGACACGGGCAACAGCGACGCGATGTATCTGGCGGGCCTCATTGCCGACGAAACACGAATCTCGGAGGAAGATCTGGAGAAGTGGGTTGCTGCGGCATACTGGAGCATGCTTTCCGAGTGCACGGTCGCCTGGGTCGCCGCTGAATCGCCCCACGGTCCGACCCTCGCGCGTCGATGGATCGATTCGGATCGCGAACAGACCGCATGTGCCGGCTGGGCAACGTGGGGATCGATGCTTTCAATCCGGCCGGACGATGAGTTCGACACCGAGGAGTTGGACGCGCTCATGTCCCGCGTCGAGCGGGACATCCATACCGAACGCAATCGCGTCAGGTATACCATGAACCAGTTTATCATCGCGCTGGGTGCGTTCGTCCCCGAATACACCGAAGCGGCGAAAGCACTTGGCCGCCGAATTGGAACCGTTCATGTCGACATGGGCGGCACCGCGTGCGCCGTACCGGCAATTACTGATTACCTCAGTAAGATCGAGTCACGGGGGCGAATCGGGAAAAAGAAGAAACAGGCGCGCTGTTAGGGTCTTCTCTACGCCCGGTGTCCGATTAACCCGAAAGGATCCGCTCGGTCCTCGCTGCCATAATAAAGTCGTTGCGATGCAGACCTTTAATCATGTGAGTCCACCAGGATACCGTTACCGAACCCCATTCAAGAGTGATGCGAGGATGATGATCTGCTTCTTCGGCGATCGCGCCAATGCGGTTTGCGAAATCGAGCGCTGCCGCGAAATCCGCCACCCGAAACGTGCGTCTCAGTTTCGGGGTGCTGTCCCGGTCGGCGATGCTCCACGCGGGTAAGCGGGTCGAGAGCGAGTCGATCTCGGACGGAGAGAGCGGGACGCCGCCGCTCCGGCAGGGCACACACATTTCATTATACAGTTCTGTCATGTCTTCTCCGCGGGGGCGAGTGCGTCAAGTTGATCACCGTAGCTTCGCTGCAGCTGTTCGACAAAGCTGTGCCAGCTCGCCCCGCGAGCCAGTTTGAGTGCTTCGGCGATCTCGTGCAAGCCCTCCGTTTCACGCCCGGTGGCGCACAGGAACCGGCCGTAGTGGTAACGGGCCGATATAAGAGTGTTCACATATCCGGCCTCGGTGCTGCGTCGAATCGCCTCCCGAAACATGCTGCCGGGGTCATCCGCTTCGACCCCGTAGTACGTACACAGGTCCTGCAGTTCTCCCTGACGCCCAACCGACACCGTTTTCCCCTTTGCCAGTACACGGCCGAGGCTCATGAGGGCGAACCCATGTTCCGGGTCGTTACCGACTGCTTCTATTGCCTCCCGGTGGTACATGCAGATTGTGAGGACCTTGTCCGCGTTCCTGACCCGCGAGTACAGCGCAGCGAGATAAGACAACGGGTAGGCGTAATAGCCGCGCGCTCCGAGCTGCTTCATGAGTTTCAGGGAGTCTTTCAGGTAGATAAGCGCTTTGCGGTTGTCGAGCATTTTGTAGTACGTGGCTCCGATGCTGAACAGGGTATAGGCTATCGCGAGTTGCTCTCCGATTTCCTCGGCAATATGCCGGGCCTGCTCGAAATAGCCGATTGCATCTTCGAAGTTTCCCCGGCGGTCGGTCAGAACACCAAGGTTCAACACCGCCGCAGATTCGCCGCTGCGATAGCCGGTTTGTCGATAGATTTCAAGGACGTGCTCGAAGGCTGTCTGTGAACTGTCAAGATCGCCCTCATACTGCGAAAGCACGCCGATGTCGTAGAGCGGGAAGGTTATAAGCTGTGCATCGCCGTGTTCTTCAAGGCGAGCCTGGGAGCGCTTGAATAACTTTAGCGCTCCGGCGAAGTCGCCGCGGTCCCGAAGGACCACACCTCGATAATACAGCGCGAGGCCGGCCTTCTCTGGATCAACGATAGATTCGGCGATCTGTGCTGCCCGCGTCAGCTGCGAGTCTGCTTCCTCAAGCTTGCCTGCCGTCCACAGAGCACGGCCGAGGGCTGTGAGCGCCGCACTCAGTTCGGGTTGTCTGCCGGCGGCTTCGGCAGCAGCTACAGCCTGTTCACCGATGCGTACGGCCTCCCTGGCGCGCCCCTGGCGGCTGAATATCCTGGCTAGCGACGTCTGAACCTCAATCTGTATTGTCGTTTCCTGATTCAGAACCGCAAGACCGAGCGCGTGAACGAGTGAATCGGCTCCCTTGTCCCAGTCGCCCGTCAACTCGTACAGTGCACCGAGTTCAACGTGCACCTTCAGCGTATCTGACGGAAGTTTGCACAGGTGCAGATACCGTTTCAGAAAAGATTCTGCCGCCTCGTTCTTGAAGTTTGCCCTGGCGTCGTTGAACGCGCTCCAGAGGTGTTCCAGCGCTTCGGGTATGCGTCCGGCCTGCTCGGCGTGGTAGGCGCGCTCGGGTGCGCGGTCGGAGACCGACGACGCGGTATTCTGCAAGGCCTCGTACACGAGTCCGTGGATCTTCCTGCGTTCGGAGGAAAGCTGCATCGACAGCAGCGCGTCCCGGACGAGCGCCTGACTGAACCGAAACGTCGCGTCGCCGTTTGATTGCCACAGGCCCGCCCGGACGCCTCCCGACAGGGCTGCGTCAGTGTCTGACGACCGGTCCGCTGCCGCCACTTCGGTCTGACCGAACTCAAGCCCTATGACGGCGGCGATCGCCGCAACGTCGCGAACCCGGGCGTCGAGCTGATCGAGGCGCTCTACGAGGATCGCGGTGATGCTGTGAGGTATGTCCGTCTCGTCTCCGCGCACAGCGAAGCCGTCGCTTCCGCTGCGCAGCTGCCCGGATTGTTTCAGGTACCGCACGAGTTCCATTGCGTAGAATGGATTGCCGCCGACGCGTCTGAACAGGAACTCGCTGAGCGTCGAAGAAACCGGACCACCGAGTACCGCCGTTGCGAGCCGGGCGAGATCGTCCGGCCGCATGGGCAGAAGCTCAAGGACCGTGTGGTCCGCCGCAGCGGGAAGCGAGGGATTTGGAGCGTGAGTGTCATCGAGCGGCCGTCGTACAAGAACAAGGTCCAGGGGGCTGCCGACGAAAGCGCGGAGTATGCGTTCGAGCACGTCCCTGCTGTCCCGGTCGCTCGTGTGCATGTCTTCGGTGACGAGAACAACGGGTCGTTCGTGCAATATAACTCGAAGCAGCTGTATAGCGGCTCCGGAAAGCATCTCGTAGCGTGCTCGCGCCTCGCGTTCCCGGTACGTGTCTCCACCGGGGTATCCCATAAGGGCCGGCAGGGCGTCCACATACGATTCGAGCTCGCGTCCCAGGTCGTGATCAAGGGTGTAGGCATGTGCGACGAGGCGATCCTGACAATCTGCCACGGTGTCGGCGGTCGGTCGCGGTTCGCCGAGTAACCTGCATACTTCGGGTACAAGCTCGAAAAAGAGATTCATGCTCTTCGCAAGTATGGGTTCTGTTATAAGGCGTAGAACTGCAGTCTGACCACCCGACAATAGGTCGAGGCTGTATTCGATAAGAAGAGATTTACCGACCCCCGCATCTCCCACTAAAGTCAGGATTCGCAGGCCCTCTGCAACGGTTCGGTGGTTCAGCCAGGTTTCGAGTTCTCTCCGTTCGCGTTGCCTGCCCGCGATCGCCGGGCGTTCCCCGTGCACCACATCCTGGTGGCTCGTATCGAGATCGCGTACGGTAACCTCGATCGAGACTCCCTTCACCCGTAGCGCTCGGGGTTGGCCGAAAACAAACACGTCCTTGAGACTCCGTGCAAGTGGTTCGTGCACGGAAATCCCTGCTTCGCTTCGTTTCATCGCGAGTCGCGCCGACAGGTTTACCGTCTCACCGAGCGCTGTGTAAGTCCCCCGGTCATCTCCGCCCATATAGCCGGCAAATACAGTGCCGGTGGCGAGACCCATACGAGCCCGCGGGCCGAGCAGTTCCGCGATACTTCGTGCGCACCCCGCTGCCCGCTCCGCCTCCCTGCCGCTTGAACGTGGCGCTCCGAAAAGAATCAGGGCGACGCATCCCTTGTCGCCGAAGTCGAGCATGTTGAAATAGCCACCGTACGCGCGACTGCTCTCAAGTACGCGGGTCACGGTTGCGTCGATTTCGTCGTAGGTCTGACCCGCGTCCACCGAGAGAAAAAGCGAAACAACTCGTCGGAACTCGCCTGCTCTGCGCCAAGGGATGTCGGCAAGCGGTAAAAACCGTGATTGCAGGCTCACGTCGTCCACGGGGCTGTCGTCCGGGAGGCTGGTTTTACCGGTCGACGTTCCCGTTCCAACTGATTCTCCAACGGTTCCTGCTTTCGACTCAGCTTCTGCAATAATAGCTGCCTCTATGGATGCGCCCCGGTAATAATAGCTTAGCCCGCTTTCATCTGAACCGATGATGCCGGCTTGTACGGCGCCGTAGCCTATGCCGACTCCGGCTTCCAGCGCGAAGGTCCCTGATTCGGTGCGTTGCAGATGGTTGCGATCGATGACCGCTCGACACGCGTGAGCCACGGTGCGGGCACGAGCCATTGCCGCCGTTTCCGCGCCGGTAAACACAGCCGTGAACGCGTCGCCGGCGAAAACCGTTACGAAGCCGGCATTAGCGTAGACCGAAGCGACCATGGGAGCAAAAATGCTTCCGAGAATCTCTGAAAGCTCTTCGGCACCGGCGGAACCACGAGACATAAGGGCAGCTGTGAGCGGGGTGAAACCGGAGATATCAACAAACAGGGTTGCTGCGTCAAACGAGTCGAAGCGCCGCCCGGCTGCCTGCATACTCAAAATATGGCTTGGGACGAGCAGTTGTTGCATGTCTGAAGTGTAGTGGTTATTTATTGTGGATACAAGAAAAACTCATGACGTCGGATCGCCGTTTTTGTGAACCGCTATGTCGCCAATGCGGAGCATCTCTGCGTTGAGTTTTTCCGTCATGTCCCGGACGACCTGCCCATAGTCGCTGTCGTGGTATACGTTTTGCAGTTCATGCGGGTCCCGCTCGAGGTCGAACAGCTCCCACTCGGGTTCGTCTGTTCCGGGGTTTGCCCCCGGCTCCCCGCAGTCTTCGTTGTACCAGTAGATCAGTTTGTACCTGTGAGTCCGGATGCCGTAATGAGCATAGGCATTGTGAATCGCATCCTGATTCATCCAGTACCGGTGATACGCACAGTCGGTCCAGTCGGGCGGCCGTATGCCTTTGAGCAGCGGGACGAGACTTCTGCCCTGCATGTAATTCGGAATTGGAACACCTGCGAGTTCCAGAAACGTTGGAGCAAAATCCACGTTGCAGGCCATTTCGTTGCACGACGACTCCGCGTGTATGTGTCGGGGGTAGCGGACCAGATATGGCATGCGAAAGCTTTCGTCGTAGATGAAACGTTTGTCATACCAGCCATGTTCGCCGAGATAAAAACCCTGATCGGACGTGTACATTACAACGGTGTCTTCGGAAAGCTCGTTCTCGTCGAGATAGTCGAGGAGACGACCGACGTTCTCGTCTATCGAGTGTACGCACTGAAGGTACTTCTGGAGGTACCTCTGGTACTTGAAATGGCGCAGCTCATCGCGTGAGGAGAAGCAGAACTCCTCGCCGGTGTTGCGGCAGCGCAGTGTCAGTCGCGCAAGTTCCGCGGGATCCTCCGGCAAAGGTACGTAACGCTCGTCCGCCATCGCTCGCGGGCCGGGTGCGTCGGGTAGCTGTACAAGGTCAAGGTCGTTGTAGGTCATGTGTTCAGCTACACGCATGCGCGCTTCGGATGCCGCGCGTGCTCTGTTCGAGTAATCGTCGTCAAAGGTTTCCGGCCGTTCGATGGGTTCGGTATACAGCGTACGATGCTCGAGTTTGGGATCCCACGGCCTGTGCGGTGCCTTGTGATGGCACATCAGAAAAAAGGGCTTTGTCTTGTCGCGGCGGTCGAGCCATTGCAGGCATTTGTCCGTGGTGATATCCGTCACGTACCCCGGTTCGACTCGTTCTTCGCCCATCTCTATAAAGACGGGGTCGTGGTATAAACCCTGACCAGGTATAACGCTCCAGTAGTCGAATCCGGTTGGACAATGTGCCGGTCCTTCTCCGAGATGCCACTTTCCAACGATGCCCGTGCTGTATCCTGCCTGCTTCAGATGCTTTGCGACGTGCGGCATACGGTTGTCGAAGTGCGTGTGTAGCGTCGTCACGCGATTAATGTGATTGTACGTTCCGGTCAGTATGGCCGCACGGCTGGGAGTACAGATCGAGTTCGTCACATAGCAGTGGTTGAATCTCACTCCCCCTTCAGCAATACGGTCAATATTCGGGGTTCTGTTTAGTCGCGAACCGTAACAGCTGATAGCCTGCGCGGCGTGATCATCCGACATGATAAAGAGGATATTTGGTTGACGCGGCATATTCTGTTCCGGATCGTCTGCAAAGCGCCGGTCAGGATTCGGCTTTCACTGCTGAAAAGACATGGTACGTGCATACGTTCCGAAGATAATACAAATGCCTCGATACCTGAGCGTGTACGAAAGTCATAATGAGTGCACGTCGGAAACGGCCTCGTATGCGGCGACCGCGAAACCATCCGCTACGGCTTTGAAAACCCTTCATGACCGGTGCGGTAATATCTTCTTCGTAGGCAATGTGCAATCCGGCATTCGAGAAGGCTTCGCGGTATGAATCCGGAAACCAGTAGTTCTGCGACAACCGCTGTTCCCACATGCGAAGCAGCCGGCCTCGGCGGTTCGGCTTCATGAGGATATCGGCCATAACGAAACGGCCACCTGGCTTCAGCACACGCGACACTTCATTCAGGAAGGCTTGTTTATCGGGGTAATGGAATGCGCTCTCGACGTTCAGGACCGCGTCGAAGGAAGCGTCATCGAGTTCCCGCATGTTTTGTGCGTCCGAAGCAATGAAACGTAGGTTCGCATGTTGTTTCTGCGCTGCGATCCGCTCAGCCAGTGCTACGTTGGCAGGATTTATATCCAGGCCCGTGACCGTCCGGGGGTTACGTGTTGTCGCGACGAACATAGACTGCACTCCGTTTCCGCAGCCAACCTCAAGTACGTCGGTACCAGTCAGGTCTCCGAAACAGTCGAGACATACGTTGGTAAGGTTAGCCTGCCCTTCAAGTAGTGTTTCTTCCTCGCGACGAAAGTAGGGGAAGTGCACCATCTGGTGTTCACCGAAGACCTCTTCGTAGAGATCATTCATGATACGATGATAGTCACCGAGCGAAAGAGCGGCGCGTATGAGGCCAATCGTCGAGCGGTCGGTGGACAGCGATACATCTGACATGGTGGACTCCTTGATTGCGCAAAACGCAGGAACTTCGTCAGCGTATCAGATGTCATGGACAAACACAAATAAAAATTGTGTGAAGATCTTGACACTGCCCGATACTGCCTCTATATTTTGATTAATCAAAAATACGTTTACTAAGACTAATAATAGGAGTTTGGTATGCTGAAGAAATATCTATGGACCGTGTCTCTCGCATGTATCGTCGCGGCTGTCGTGTATGCCGGTGGAAGCACAGAAGAACCCGAAAACTCCGATATCGAGTATCCGCTTGAAATTGTTGCAACCACCGGTATGGTCGGTGACATCGTTACAAGCGTTGTTGGAGACAGGGGGGTCGTTTCGGTCCTTATGGACGACGAGGTGGATCCTCATCTGTTTCGCCCGACGCGATCCGACATCGCGCGCATGCAGCAGGCAGATATGATCTTTTACAACGGACTGAATCTCGAAGGGCAGATGGGTGACACGCTCGTACAGCTCGCTCGCACTCGTCCGGTATTTGCGGTTACCGAGCTTGTCGAGGAGTCGGTGCTTCTGAACGACGAAGCTTACGATAACGCCTTCGATCCCCACCTGTGGATGGATGTCTCGTTGTGGATGCAAGCAGTTGAAGTGGTTGTACAGGCTCTGAGTGATTTTGACCCCTCCGAAGCCGAGTTCTACCGGGCGAACGGCGGGGGATACCGAAGTGAACTGGAAGAGCTTCATGCCTACGCCCGCGAAACGATAGGAAGCATACCGGACGATCGTCGCATCCTTATCACCGCACACGACGCCTTCGGGTATCTCGGCGCGGCCTATGACCTTGAGGTCATTGGGGTGCAGGGTTTGACGACCGAATCGGAAGCGGGTCTCGGCGATATTAACAACCTCGTCAATACCATCGTCGAGAACCGGATTACCGCAATCTTTGCCGAAACCACGGTCGCGGACCGCGCGCTTATGGCCGTTATCGAAGGCGCAGCTTCTCGAGGACACGATGTCCGGGTCGGCGGAGAGCTGTTCTCCGATGCGATGGGGCCGTCCGATACCTATGAGGGTACCTACATCGGCATGATAGACCACAATGTGACAACCATAGCTCGTGCGCTCGGCGGTTCTCCTCCTCGCGGCGGGTTGAACGGCAGACTATCGGGCGATTGACAGGGTATAGTTTGGGCCATGAAAGAACCGGGTTTGAGCACGCAGAACGAATATGCACTTCATGTACGTGATCTGACGGTCGCCTACTACCGGAAGCCTGTGCTCTGGGACATAGATCTCGACGTCCCTCCGTCGGTCGTCGCAGGTATCGTGGGCCCGAACGGGGCGGGGAAAAGCACCCTCATCAAGGCCATACTCGATCTGGTCCCGTACGCCTCGGGAACGGTGGAAATATTCGGGAAACCGTACCGTAAGCAGCGGCGCATCGTCGGCTACGTGCCGCAGCGCGAGAGCGTCGACTGGGAGTACCCGATAAGCGCGCTCGAGCTTGTGGCCATGGGCCTCTACCGGAAGATCGGCTGGTTCAAGCCGGTTGGGCCGGCTTACCGGGCTCGAGCACTCGAAGCACTCGACGAAGTCGGCATGGCGGATCTCGCTCACCGGCAGATCAGCAGGCTCTCCGGCGGGCAACAGCAGCGGATCTTTCTCGCGCGAGCGCTCGTACAGGAAGCTGATGTGTACTTCATGGACGAGCCGTTCGCCGGAGTGGATGCGTCGACAGAGAAGGCGATCATTTCTATCCTGCAGCGGCTCCGCTCGGAAGGAAAAACGGTGTTTGTCGTCCACCATGACCTTGAATCAGTACGCGAGTACTTCGACTACCTGATCATGCTCAACATGCGCGTGGTCGCAGCCGGCCCGGTGGCGGATGTGTTTACGACGGAAAACCTCCGAAGAACCTACGGTGGTCGACTGACGCTTCTCGATCGCGCAGTCGACGCGTTCGGGAGGACACGATGACGATCAGATCGAACCTTCTGCGCATTCTCATGCTGAGCGACTATAACACCAGGGTTGTCATGTTCGGCACCGTCATGCTCGGCGTTGCCGGCGGTGTCGTCGGAGTGTTTCTTCTTCTCAGGCGTCGCGCGCTGCTTGCCGACACGGTCAGTCACGCGTCGCTTCCGGGCGTCGCGGCTGCTTTCATTATAATCATGGCTCTCGGTGGAAATCCGCGCAGCCTGCCCTTGCTCATGCTCGGTGCCCTGGTGTCCGGTGTTCTGGGCATGGTGTCTGTGCTTTTTATTTCCCGCTTTACGCGCCTGACGCAGGATGCAGCGCTTGGTATTGTGTTGAGTACTTTCTTTGGCCTGGGCGTCGCCCTCCTGGGGATTATACAACGCATGCGCGGGGCACCCGCGTCGGGGCTGGACTCCTTCATTTACGGGCGCACCGCGTCAATGATCCGGGCCGATGCGATACTCATAGGTGTCGCTGCGGTCGTGGTCGTCGTGCTGACGGGCATGCTGTTCAAGGAGTTTCGCCTTCTGACATTCGACTCCGGATTCGCCTCCGGCGACGGATGGCCGGTCGGCCGCCTTGACACGATACTTATGACACTGGTGGTATCGGTAACCGTCATTGGTCTTCAGGCGGTCGGTATTATCCTGATTATTGCGATTCTCGTTCTTCCTGCCGCAACCGCCCGGTTCTGGACGAATCGCCTCTGGATACTTGTGCTGCTTTCGGCTTTCATTGGCGCGCTCGGCGCCTACACGGGCACCGCGATCAGCGCGGTCGTGCCGCAGATGCCTGCCGGTGCCGTCATTGTCGGGTCTCTCGGAAGCGTGTTTGTTGTGAGTATGCTTTTTGGAACGTCCCGAGGTGTCTTTCACGAGGCGTTCGCTCATCGTGCTATGGTGCGCAGAACACTGAAACAGAATCTGCTGCGCGCACTGCTCGAATATGAGGAAGCCGGCGGCAGTCGCGATGCAGACGAACAGATGCGGTATCTGACAGCCGCGCGCGGATGGACACTGCGCGAACTGAACCGTGCCTTTCGAATGCTGCAGAGGGATCGCTCCGTGTATCGAGCGCCGGACGGTAGCTGGCTGTTTACCACGTCCGGCAGCGTCAAAGCTGCACGTGTAACCCGAAACCACCGTCTGTGGGAAGTGTACCTGCTGGAGCACGCCGACACGGCACCGGCGCACGTTGACCAGGGTGCCGATTTCATTGAACACGTGCTGGGTGAGGAACTGGTCGCCGAGCTTGAGGCCGCACTGCCACGGTTCGGTAGAACGCTGCCCGCAAGCGTTCATGTACTGACACCTTCAGGAGAACGGTCATGATCTGGACAGCACTGGACACCTGGATAGTCATGGCGGCGGTGCTTGCGGGTGTGACCTGTGCGTTAGTCGGCTCGTTTCTGGTTCTCCGAAAAATCAGCATGATGGGTGATGCGATCAGCCATGCGGTGCTTCCGGGAATAGCCGTTGCGTTCATTGTCACCGGCTCGCGTTCCGGAGGTGCTCTGTTTCTCGGTGCAGCAGCGGTTGGCGTCCTGACTGCCGTTCTTGTGAATCTGATTCACCGTCACGCGCGTCTTGAGGAAGGTGCGTCCATGGGGGTGGTGTTCACCGTGCTGTTTGCCATCGGTCTCATTCTTATCGAACAGGCAGCTCGGGAAGTGGATATCCACCCGGAGCACGTTCTGTTCGGAGCGGTAGAACTTGTTCCCCTCACGATGACCAGCGTGTGGGGAACCGAAATCCCCCGGGGCGTGTTACACCTCCTTGTCGTATTCGTGGTCAACCTTGTTGTCATTGTCCTGTTCTTCAAGGAGCTTCGCCTTGCCACCTTCGATCCGGAGCTCGCGACGACGCTCGGTATCAACGCAAAGGCTGTACACTACCTGCTCATGGTGCTCGTCGCGATTACGACTGTCGCGGCGTTTGAGGTGGTCGGCAGCATTCTGGTTATCGCAATGCTCATTGTGCCGGGTGCAACGGCCTGGCTTCTGACGAAGCGCTTGCTCCCGTTTCTGCTCGTCAGCGCATGTGTCGCAGTCCTTGGCGCCGTGCTCGGCCACGTCGCCGCCATAACCATTCCACCACTGTTCGGTTTCGCCGACACGAGTACAGCCGGTTCAATGTCGGTAGTTCTGGGATTACTCTTTTTTCTTGCGATGCTTTTGGCTCCCGAGCAGGGTGTTTTCGCGCGCATCTGGGACGCGAGCCGGCTGCGTCTTTCCATCGGGACGCAGGACGCGCTTGGTCTCCTCGCCCGCGCTGCCGAGAAGACCGGCAACGCGAACGGGAGTCTTTCGGCGTCCGAGTTCAGGACTGCACATCAGTCTCCTTTCGCGGACAAAGCCTTCCGGCTCGCCGCGTCGCTACGACTGTTGCGGATGCGAGGTTCGGTAACGTCTCGAGATGGTCGCTATCACGCGACCGCCCGTGGCGCACGCGAGGGCAGGGAGCTGCTTCGCTCTCACAGGCTCTGGGAGCGGTTTTTCTATAACGACGGCAAGGTACAACTCAGCGAGCTCCACCCCGCCGCCGACGTACTCGAGCATTATACCGATCCGGACCTGCAGCAGGAGCTGTCACGGCACTTCCCTGACGAGCGTACCGACCCGCAGGGAAAGCGAATACCGGACGAACCCGGGAGGAGTGAATGACGAGTACCGTCGAGCAGTATATCAAGACGATATACCAGGAAGAGGAACGTTCCGCCGCCGAAATTGTACACATGAAGCAGCTTTCCGAGGCCATGGGCGTTACGCCCGGGACGGCGACTGCCATGGTAAAACATCTCGACGCGCGCAAGCTTATCCGGTATCAGCCGCGTAAGGGCGTGCGCCTGACCCCGCGTGGTCGTGCCTTCGCGTTGACCATTGTCCGTCGGCACCGGCTTATCGAGACATTTCTCGAAAGCGCACTCGGCTACGACTGGAGCGAAGTGCACGAAGATGCCGAGCGACTGGAGCACGCGGTGTCCGACAGGTTCATTGAACGCATAGACGCCTATCTCGGGTACCCGCCCGTGGATCCTCACGGTGATCCCATACCGTCTGCTGAAGGCCACATGTTGCGTCGCGAGTCAATCCCGCTGGACCACTGTGAGACGGGGGACACGATACGCATCGCACGCCTCAGAAACGATGATCCGTCCTTCCTGCTCTTAATGAAAGCGCAGAGCATTACCCCGGGTGAAGCGTTTACGGTGACCGACAGAAACGAAACCGCGGGAACAATGACGGTACAGCATCAAGACGCAACCGAGCCGTTCACCATGAGCATGGGAAACAGCACGCTGATCATGGTCGAAACGGACGTCAACGATCACACGGACTGACCGTTCTTTACTATCCAGCGCAGGATTACTATGTTGAACCCTCCGGAGGAAACAGAATGATTTTCACATTGAACAATGGACATACAATACCGGCGGTTGGACTCGGGACGTGGCGAGCGAAACAGGACGAGGTGTATAAAGCTGTACTGAAAGCGCTTGCCGTCGGGTATCAGCATATTGATACCGCCGTCATCTACGGCAACGAGGAGGAGGTTGGACGGGGGATAGTCGACTCTTCCGTCTCGCGCGATACAATCTATCTGACCTCGAAAGTCTGGAACACAATTCATACGACCGACGCCGCTGCACGGCAGATCGACGAGTCACTACAGAGGCTTAAGACCGACTATCTTGATCTGATGCTCATACACTGGCCCGGAAGCTACGAGCGAAACGCAGCTGTCTGGGCGGCGATGGAAGACGCCGTCGACGCCGGGAAGATCCGGAGTATCGGGGTGTCCAACTTCAATATTCATCATATCGACGCGCTGCTCGGGTCTGCCCGAATCAAACCGACGGTAAACCAGATGGAGTGCCACATTAATCTGCAGAATGTGAGGTTGCAGGACTACCTTACCGGAAACGGAATGGTGCTCGAAGCCTACGCGCCGTTCAAGAGCGACCGCATTAAAGACGTACTTGACAATAAGACCTTGAAGGAAATTGGAAGCTCGCGTGGCAAGACCCCGACACAGGTTGTTGTGCGTTGGCTCATGCAGCGCGGTGTAGTCGCGCTACCGAAGTCGGTGACACCGTCGCGTATTGAAGAGAATTTCCAGGTCTTCGATTTTGAACTTTCGGCAGACGAGATGAAAGAGATCCGAAAACTGAACAAGGCAGAACGGACCTTTCCCGAACCCGATAACGTGGACTTCGGGTTCGCAAGCTTGTAGGATGCTGTTGGCAGTGCCCCGCCCGCTATGCGGGAAAGCTCACGATGCACCGCGTACCGGGAGGGCTCTGCAGGTCAAGGGTCCCGTTTATCTGCGCCGTCAGGCCCGAAATTAACTGCATACCCAGTGTTTCCGAGGTCGCGACGGAGAAACCGTCGGGAAGGCCTATTCCATTGTCCTCGACGATCAGTTCGATCAGACCGCTCGGAGACGTATGCGCCATTATCCTCACGACCCCATCACGTCCGTCCGGGAAGGCGTACTTGAGCGCGTTTGTAAGCAGTTCGTTGATAATGAGGCTCACTGGAACCGCCGAGTCCATATCGACCGCAATATCCTCAATGAGCGGTTCGATGCGTACGCTGCGTTGTGTTTCAGCCGCCGTCGCGCTCAGTTCAGAGATAATATGCGTCATAAACGAGCGGAAGTTGACCCTGTCGAGGGTCTTCGACTCATAGAGCAGCTTGTGAACGAGCGACATGGATCGTATTCGCTCAACTGACTCCCGCAGCGCTTTCTGTACCGACCGGTTGTCCATGGGTCCGAACTGGAGCTTGAGCAGACTTTCGACAACCATGAGGTTATTCTTGACGCGGTGGTGAGTCTCTCGCAGCAGCAGCTCGCGTTCCTTCAGGCTCGACCGCAGATCTTCGTTCGTCTGCTTGAGAGCTGCCGTTTTTTTTCGCACCTCGGACCGCAGCGACTGTTCGTGTCCGTGGTTTTCGATACGCATCGCGAGGAGTCCGGCAACGTTGTGTACTGCAGCGGCATAGGGTTGAAAGCGTGATTCGTCAGCGACCTCGAGGGCGACGGTTCCGTACTGCCGGCTTACGGTCTCAATCGCAACCTCATAGACAGGGTTATCCGTTGTCTGAGCTTCCTTACCCCGCC
Organism: Spirochaetaceae bacterium; assembly: GCA_046542845.1. Taxonomy (GTDB): domain Bacteria; phylum Spirochaetota; class Spirochaetia; order DSM-27196; family SKKC01; genus SKKC01. The sequence goes on along the minus strand of JBKHAN010000020.1, from coordinate 2,944 downwards.
GACCGCGATGAATAAAGCACCCTGCAACTCCGGGTATGGTGGAGAGTGCGGCGGACGCGAACTCGAGCATCCGCTCCATATCGGTGTACGAAGCGATTACCGTCCCGGCGGTCAGCAACTGATGCATGATCGCAGCGGGGTCCCGCTCAGCTTTCGAAGTATGGGTTACGGACAATCTGCCCTCCGAGAACCATGAAAGGATGAACCTGCAACGCGCGAAACACTGTGATACCATCGAAGGCGTTGGCGTTGTACTGGCACATCGCCGTGATCGGGTGCGTCCGCACAACATCGTTTACCATAGACTCATATTCTATGAGACGGTCGCTTCCAGGAAGCTTTTTCAGAGCCCAGGACATCTCGCCGCTCACTCGCGCGTGCGTGAACCCTCGTGACCGTGCTGCCTCATACGTGCGCTTCAGAGTTTCAGTCATGCCCAGCGGATAAAACGTTCCGTCGGGACAGTAGGTTGCAAGCGCCTGCTCAAGTTGAAGGCTGCTGTCGCGTCGAATGGCAGTTGGATCAATGTCGAGATTGGCAAGCCAGACATCGACATCCGGTCTCTCTGCCGTGTCGGCCAAGTAAAATACCTGTTCGTCTTCAAACAAACCGCTTTCGACGAAATGCCGCACGATTCTACGGCGTTCAGCATCGTCCCGGTACACCAGGCATATATGGGTACCTGCGGCGTATCGTTCCCCACGAAATCCCAAGTCAACTGAGCCATCAGGATGACACATGCCACGCCTCCATAATGGACATTATATCACTATTTTAGAAAAAAAATAGAATGGAACCGCCCGTGCAACAGCATTTTGTTCATATGTCCGGCGGAGTCTGCGGGTCGGTGAGAAAGGATGCTGACTGCTGCTGTTCCAGTACGGCTGCCCGCGCGGACTCGAGCGAATTGTCGGTATCGAGCCATGCTGCGGCAGCGGTCTCGGTCACGACAACCGGTTGCCTGAGCGTCGAGTTATGCACGTAACGCATGATCCCGCGTGCTTCCATGGTGCACACGGTAAAGGAATCGTAGCGCTCACCGTCAACCGTGGTGCTGTGCCAGAGACCCGGCAGAAGCAACGGGGTATCGTCGGGGAGAAATATCCTGTATTTGTGTTTTCGTCCGGCTTCATGACGCCACTCGAAAAACCAGGAGAAGCGTACAATACAGCGTCCCGCGCCGGTCAGTGGTTTATAAAGTTTCTTGTGCTCAAGCTCCTCGATCCGCGCATTGGCAAGCCATATCTTCACAGGCTTCATTTCGTCGCTTCGAGTAATCCACGGTGGGATCAGAAGCCAGTGCATCGCATGCCAGTCCCCGTTCATGGTGCGAACCGGGGCCAGCGGTCGCGCCATGGCGTTTACTTCGGCTCTCGCCGGTACGCTCGGCGGATTCGACAAGAGAGCGTCAAGCGGCTTCAGTCGTTCAATTCCCGCGTTGTAGCACATAGCCCTATTCTGGCACGAATCTCACGCCTGCTGTAGTCAGACGCTCGACGAGGGGTAGACCAAAGGCCGTTGCCGGCGTCTGAAAGCCCGCCTGGACTGTTCCTGCGGCTGTCTGATCGCAGAGCAGCAGGGCAGCCTCTGCGATCATGATTGCAGTCGCACCGTAACCGGGGTCCCTGTCCGCCGAAACCGTTATCCGCGTCGGTGGTGTCGGGCTCTTCGCGGCTTTATAGCCGGTAAGGGTAGCGTTAAAGTGCCCGCGTCCTTCGCGCGCCACGCGCGGACCCTGTCCCGGCTTTGGAAGCACCAGCTGTGAGAGCAGATAGCGCGTCGGCGGGAGAAGCAGCAGCAGAAAGAGCACGCCTGTTCCAAGCGAGGCAAGATACGACTTCAGGAAACCCAACGGACCGGAGCCGAACGTAATAAGCTCCCGATAATCGGGCGCCGGACCAAGCGGCATTCCGCTGAGCGCGTTGGTTCGCCGGACAACGCGTGAGTTCACGGATTCCATCACAAAGGGGACAGTCCATGCGCGAAGCCAGGGGTCGTATCGCCGTCGTTTCTGCCGGACGGGCGTGCGCGGAGGGTCGGGAATCAGACAGTCCGGATCCTGCAGTGCCGCGCGTGTCTCTGCATCCGAAGCAGCTTCCCGGAGCATGCCAAGCATACTCGCCACAGTACCGCCGCTGAGACCGCCCTCGGTTTTACCCGCCACAAAACGTATTGCCTCCGGCTCCCCCCGGTCCAGCTTTTGCATGACCGTTCGGAGAAACAGCACACCAAGGTCGCTGGGTATGGAGTCGTAGCCGCACGCGTGCACGAGGCACGCACCGCGGTTTTGAGCCTCCTCGTGATGCTCCAGTATCATGCGCCGCATCCACGGAGTTTCACCTGCAAGGTCAACGTAGTGGGTACCGTGCCGCGCGCACGAGGCGACAAGCAGGCTGCCGTACTTCCTGTAAGGACCGGCAGCGGCGATCACCACGCGTGTCTTCTGCACGAGTGCGTCGACTGAGGCCCGTTTCAGGAGATCGAGTTCTGCGAGGTCGAAGGCGCCGGGAAGCCTGGCGCGGAGCTCCTCCAGTCGGGAACGAGACCGTCCAGCGAGCGCTATTCGAATTCCCTCGCTCAAGCTGTGCGAAGCGAGATACTCGGCAACCAGCGAACCTGCGAAGCCGGTTGCCCCGACGAGGACCAGATCGTAGATGCGGTCATGGGTCTGTTCATTCATGACACAAAGGTACTGCTTCACTCATAGTGCGGGAATGTATGTGCTCCCATTCTCCTATAATGAACTCCACATGACGCTGAAGCGGCTCGCCGGGCGGGTTCAGCGTTCGGGATTTGGACCGGAAGTCATTGGTGCGATCGGTACCGGTGGATTCATTCCAGGCTGCAGAATTCTTCTGGCCGATGAAGTGGACGACAGTCGCACAACGCTTCTTTACTGTCCGCGACCGTGGTGATTTTCTCGCTCTTTGCGGCAATCAAGGTG
>JBKHAN010000019.1:0-55327 GCA_046542845.1 Spirochaetaceae bacterium | reverse complement strand
CAAAGAACTGCCCCTCTATTGCCACGCTCGCGGTCAACAACAAGCCTGCCGCAGCCCCAAAGACGTAGGGTTTGGCTGATTTCGATATAATCATAGGTAAACTCCTATATATATTTTTATCTACTAGATATAGATTTTACTCTATTCAGTCAATACACTGCGATCACATTGGTGTCATCGCGTGCGTATCCATCGTTTATGGCGCCGGTGGTTCAAAAAGAACGCGACGGCTACAGCGCTGCCAATAACGATACTATGCTCTATGTGCATCAGCAGGTACGCTACCGGTGCGCTGCTGAAGGTATAGCGCCAGACCGACAGAAGCGAAAGAACTACCGCGCCGAGTACGGTCACAGCCCACACGATTCCAAGAATCAGCCCGCCGTAGAACGCGGCCATGAGAGCCTGCTCAGCGAGGGCGTTCCAGTACTTCATTATTCGCCCCTTCCGTCCATGCAACGCGAGTCGGTTATTCATAGGTGGAAAATAACTGAATCGTCATTTATTCGTCGAGTGTGTGACGTTGAGCAGAACAGGAGTTCCGACTATGATACGGACTCTATGAGTGGCGTACAGTACATATATGTTATGAAGGACCTTCGGAAGATCATTCCGCCCAAAACGGAAATCCTGAAAGGTATCTGGCTCTCGTTCTTCCCGGGGGCCAAGATTGGCGTCGTTGGTCCCAACGGAGCCGGTAAGAGTACGCTTTTGCGTATCATGGCGGGGCAGGACCCTGACTTTATAGGCGAAGCCTGGCCCGCGAAGGGAACCACAGTCGGCTATCTCCCGCAGGAGCCCGAACTTGACCCCGATCTCGACGTCAAAGGCAACGTGGAACTGGGGCTGCGGCATATACGCGATCTCCTGACCAGGTTCGATGAGATCAGTGACGCCTTCGCACAGGTCTCCAATGACGAGGAAATGACGAAGCTACTCAATGAACAGGCAGATCTTCAGGATCAGATCGATGCGACCAACGCCTGGGATCTCGATCGGACAATTGAAATCGCGATGGACGCGCTGCGCGTCCCACCTGGCGACGCGGAGGTTACAACGCTGTCCGGTGGTGAGCGGCGTCGTGTCGCCCTGTGCCGCATCCTTCTCGAACAGCCCGATCTGTTACTCCTCGACGAGCCGACGAATCACCTCGACGCCGAGTCTGTTGCATGGTTACAGCGCCATCTCCGCGACTACCCGGGTACGGTGGTTTCGGTAACTCACGACCGGTATTTCCTCGACGAGGTGTCGGAATGGATCCTCGAACTCGACCGCGGAGAAGGTATTCCGTGGAAAGGAAACTATTCCTCCTGGCTGGATCAGAAACGCAAGCGACTTGCAGAAGAAGAAAAGCGGGAGAGCGCTCGTCAGAAAACCCTCGAACGAGAGCTCGACTGGATTAATATGTCTCCGCGCGGTCGTCAGTCCAAAGGCAAAGCGCGTCTGAACCAGTACGAAGAACTTGCAAGCCAGGACGAACGCGAACAACTGAAGACAGCGGAGATTGTAATACCTCGTGGGCAACGCCTCGGGAATCTCGTCATCGAAGCAGAAGGACTTACCAAGGGTTTCGGTGACACGCTGCTTATGGAGGACGTCAGTTTTTCGGTACCTCGCGCCGCGATTGTCGGCATCGTCGGACCCAACGGAGCGGGTAAAACAACGCTCTTTCGTATGATAGTCGGTCAGGAACAGCCGGACTCCGGTACCCTCGAGCTCGGCAGTACCGTCGAACTTTCGTATGTCGACCAGTCGCGGGAGGATCTGGACAGCACGCAGACCGTCTGGCAGGAAGTAAGCGACGGACAGGATATTCTTCACCTGGGACGCGCTGAAGTCAATTCAAGAGCCTATCTGTCGTGGTTCAATTTTGCGGGATCCGATCAGCAAAAGTCGGTATCGGTTCTCTCCGGTGGCGAACGGAACCGTCTTCAGCTCGCGAAACTCCTGAAAAGCGGTGGCAATGTAATCCTGCTCGACGAGCCGACCAACGACCTCGACGTGGATACCCTCCGTGCCCTTGAGGATGCCCTTCTTGCGTTTCCCGGCTGTGTCATGGTCACATCGCACGACCGCTGGTTTCTCGATCGTATCTGCACTCATATCCTGGCTTTCGAGGGAGAAAGTCGGGTCACGTGGTTCGAGGGCAACTATACCGAGTACGAAGCGGACCGGGTGCGTCGACTCGGCGAGGAAGCGTCTCAACCTCACCGAGTCAAGTACAAGAAGCTGCGTCGGGATTGAGGCGCCGCCCCGCGGCGCTCCCGACGTGCCGGATTCTAACGAATCCGCGCCCCTACGCTGATGGCAAGCAGATTCAGATTATTCCAGGTGTACCTGGGCTCAGTCTGCGTCACCGTCCAGACATCCGCCGGTTGTCCGGTTCCGTCTGCACCGCCACCGAGAACCCGGAGACCTATGAAAGCCTCTGAATCAGGTCCGGTGCGGACTCCGGCGCGTACGGCAGCGTCGTACAACCAGCCGATTACGTCGACGTCGCTGAGATTCAGGTAGCGTATCGGGGCGTAGAACCCCTCAAGGCTACCTTCGAGAAAGATCCCTTCGTAGGCCTCGCTCACGCGACGTCCGGCGAGGCTCAGTACCGGTACCGGTCCGAGATCCTGCGAAACAACGCGGAGATCGCCGTCAGACGTCTCAAACGAGATGCGGGCATTCCTGAGCTGTAGTCCGGCGCCAATAGACACGCTTCCTCTGTCGCCGTGAGATACTCTATACCGGTACGTGCCTCGCCAGAAATCGAACCCGTATACAAGATCAATCGGGGTCCCCTCGCCGTCTCCACCGGAGTCAGGTCCGGCGAACTCTACACCATCAAAGGTTACCGTCTCGCCCACGGGAACCCGCGAGCGGGTAGAAAATGTCAGTGGCTGAAACAGGAGCTCGACTTCGTGGCGATTGTTCACAGTCGCTTCACTCGTCAGACGAACATACGGAAACAGCACTTCCTGACCGCCCTGCGTGCGGTAGTTAAAAAGAGTGTTACCGGCGTCTTCACGACCGAAGCGTATTGTGTGCCACAGCACCGAGGTGACGCCGCTTTCACCCCGAAATGCCACGTCGATCTCAAGACCGCTCACTGAAAGCGTTCCGAGAAGCAAAAACGCCGCACCAAGAACAATGCGTTTCATGCGAACCTCCAACATCAGATAGAGGAATATCATCGTACCGCGAGGTCTTGAAAGCAAGTCCTCTGAGATTACATCTCGTTAACGGGTACTTCGCGTCAGCGTTTCGGCATCTCCAGGATCAGCTCTACTTCGCCGAGGCTCAGCCGTGTAGCGCGCGCAATTTCATCCGGTTGCCATCCCTGATGTGCAAGTTTGGCCACTGTATCACGAACACTCGCAGGCGGAGCACCGCTGTCTTTCCCACCGGAAGATTTGTCGCGCTTCATGATGTCACCGAGCAGCTTGACCTGGTCCTTCGCCTCCCGTCCAATCTCTTCGAGCCTTGTTTCGGTGCGAGCGAGCCATTCACGTGCCTTTTGCAGTTCCAGCATTCTTCCTTCGACTTCGGTAAGCATTCCCGTGAGTTCCCGCATCTGCGCGACCGCGATGTCTGCATCGGCTTTGTTATCCGACAGCTCCCGAATGGTCTGCGAAATGTCAGCGAGCTGCCTCGGTAGACCGTCAACGTCCTCGCGCATCGCAACAATACGGCGTTCAAGATCTTCGAGCCGATTGAAACTGCTGTCGACACCATCTGCGGTAGCCTTGATAACCTGCTGCTTCTTCTCGAGACGATTGAGGCCTGCATCGACCTTCTCTCGAAGATCCTCCACCGTCCGCAGCCGCAGCTGTAGATCCTGGAGCATGTCGCTGGAGCCCGTGACTTGTGAAAGCTTTGATTCGACCTGGTCGGAGAGGTTCAGGAGCCGGGCATAATCCTCTTCTATCGAGTCAATGCGCCGTTTCTCGTTCATGAAAACGGTCAGTCTGCTCTGTGTGTCCTCTACGAGGTTGCGGACGGCGGATACTTCGGCATCGAGACGCTCAACGGTTTCTCGCCGCTCATATACCGAATCGAGGTCGGCCTTGAGACGGCCAAGATTCTGAGCAAGCTCGTCTTTCAGTTCGTCCGCCCTGTCGAACAGCCGTGTCTGTTCGATAAACTGTTTCTGTGCTTCAGAAATATCATCCAGCTGTGACTGGAGGACTCGAGCCTCACTTTCAACCCGTCCGATGAGACTTGTTCGCTGGTCCTCAAAATCTTCCCGGGTTTCCCTGGTTACCGACCTGAGGTCGCGTAACTGCTGTTCAGCCGCGTCCTCGAGCTGTCGCGTGTGCCGTTCTATATCGCTCTTGAACGACTGCGCCTGCTCGTCAAAGCGTTCGATCGCCTGCTGCGAGCGGGCATCGATGCGCTCACCGACAGTTACAATACGGCCATCTATTTCCGCCGCCCGATTACCGAGGTCCGCATACCGTACTGCCATCTCATCGTCGAGAGCCGCAATCGTTTCCTGTGCTGTTGCCCGTGTTCGGCTGAGCCGGTCGCTGACTTCACGTTCGGTGTTGCCGACGAGCTCGGTCAGCTGGGTCGCCATGTTCTTTACACGCTGGTCTGTTTCGGCAATTCGTGCCCCGATCTCCTGAAGCTCTCCTGAAGTATGCTGCTCGGCGGTCGACAGCGATTGCTCGAATGCCTCCGTCTGCTCCTGAAGGCGAGCACGGAGCACCTCAAACTTCTCGTCAAGCTGTTCGGTGAACCTGACATCGTGCTTCTGAAGCGTATCTTCAAACCTCCGGGCATGATCCTCCTTGAAGGCTTCCAGATCGTGCTTCATGGCATCCGTATGAGTAGTGAGCTCCTTCACGCGTGCATGCAGCTGCTCCTGCTGCTCGTCCAGTATCTTTTTCGTTGTCGCACGGTGTGTTTCAAGGCTTCGTTCGAGGTCCTTGTGATACTGCAGTTCGAGATCCTCTCTGGCCTGAGTTGAATCCTCTGCCATGCGAGCAAGCTCAGCGTCGATCGAACTCTTCCATGATTCAAGTCGCGCATCCATTTCCGATGAACGTGTACGCAGATCCTTGAAAAAATCATCCTCGAATACTTTCAGTTTTTCGCTGACGTTTTCATACGCCGTGGATTTCAGCTGAGCAACCGTACGATCAAGCGCTTCGAGTTCGGTGTGTATGCGCCCCATTTCCTCCTGAGCCTGCTCGAGGTCCTGCTCGCGCTTACCGTGAAGTTCCTCTCCAAGCCTGCCGAGCGATTCGTCGAGCCGCTCACCGGACAGACGGATCGTCTCGCGCAGAGCCGACTCAAGGTTCTCTACATCGCCACCGACGGCTTCGACCCGCTCAAGGCGGCTCTGCAGCGTGTCGGTAATCTGTGACAGTTCCTGGTCAAAGCGGTCAAACATGGACTGCTCGACCTCGGATGCCTTCCTGGCAAAGGCGCGTTTCCACTGAAGCTCAAGCTCCGATATGCGGCCTTTCTGTTCTTCGTCGCTCTGAGCAATCCGGTCTGCGACCTCGACGATAGAAGCCTGCAGACGTGTTTCCGCGTTCACGAAACGGCTCTGTTCCTGCTCAAGCGTTTCAATACTGCCTGTCACATCCGTCTTGAGCGTCTCTATTCTTCCATGCAGCTGTGTTTTCCACTGTGCGACGGACTCCGTGGTTGAGCGGAACAGTTCACGAAGACGACGTTCGGTTTCACCCTCTGTTTCTTCGATGCTGCTGCTCATACGCTGCATGCGCTCACCGACCGATGCGATTCGCTCGGCGAGGTCCTCTTCCATGTTGCTGATTCGTGCGTCAAGTTCCTTCCCGATCTCGGAACTTCGGTCACCGAGCTGCTGTTCCAGCTGCTCCCGCATTCCGGTCGATTCAGATTGTATAAAGGCTTTTAACGTCGCGGCGGCTTCTCGCGTCTGCTGTTCTATGAAGGCTTTGAGTTTTGCAAGCGCCGTGGTTTCCAGATTGACACCGGTCTTCTCGAGGTTGGCCAGGCGCTCCTCTGCTGAAGTGAGAACCGTCGCTGCCCGATCGTCCAGGCTCGAAAAGCTACGCTCCAGTTTTGAAGCGACGCCCTGCATTCGCTGCTCGGCCTGTTCGGCCATGTCGGACAACTGAGCAACGCGAGCCTCGCCATCGCGAACGAGTTCTGCCTGCGCCTGTGAAAGCCGTGTACTGTTTTCCTCTGCAAATCGTTGTTCTGCTGTTGACAGACGTTCTTCAAGTTCCGAAATGGATCGTGCCGACGACTTGATCCGCTTCCCGACCCCGTCGATGTATTCGGATTCGTCCTGAACGCGTTTGATGTTTTCGTGAGCGGCATTGGTAAGTGCGTCGAGTTCCTGCAGTGCGGACTCGTATTTCTGAATACGCTCCGCTATGGTTTCGACATTGGCAGCTCTGTCGGTAAGTTCCTGTTCCGCCTGCGAGATGCGCTTGAGTATTTCGCGTGAAGCTTTCTGGTTGACATCAACTTCTATTGCGACGTCTCGTAGTGCTGTGACTCGTTCCGCGACGAGGTGATCGATGTCACCCTGTACCTTGTCTGCAAAACGCTTTACTTTCTCCAGGGATCGATTGTTGCGGTCAATCTGACGGTATACCGCCAGTACCACCAACACGATCCCGACGACAATTACGTCCCCGGCGGTGATTGGCATGATTCCCTCTCCCAGTAAACATGTTCCCCTGAAGAGTTTATATCACGCGTTCAGTAATTCTGTTAAGTGTAGAATGTGTTTTTATCGGTTAATGAGAAATATAGGGAAGAATGAGCTTTTCAAGCGCTTCGTAGGTGCGAAACCGTATATTCGGCTTCACCTCACCCTCCGTCGATGACGTGATCTGCGTGTGTACGAGCTCTGCCTTCGAGCGTGTTCGTGGATCGAGGTGAGCGGTAAACATTCCCGCGCGCGAAGCTCCTATAACATCGTAATGGTAGCTGTTACCGACGTACAGCGTCTCGTCGGGATTCACTCCGAGTTGCCCGGAAAGCACAATGAACGGCTCGGCTGCGGGCTTCAGGTACCCTGTCGTCTCGGCAGCGACTTCTGCGTCCCATAAGCCGCTCAGTCCCAGAATCTCAAGCTTGTTGTGGACCGGAAAGTCACTCATGACCCCAATTTTCACGGTGCTGCCCGCCAGACGGACGATAAAATCTCGAACTCCCGCGTAGACCTTCACTGAGCGAAGAACCTGTTCCCATTCACCATAGATAAGCCGGTCAATACGCTCGCGAGCTACCGTGTACGACTGTCCGAGCCCATCGGCAACGTATTGCGCCTGAGTCTCGTAAAAATCGTGTATCGGTCGTATTGCACGCAGTTCCTTCCGGACCCGACGAAACTCCCTCATAAGACGGATGTTCCGCAGTGCAAAGGGAATGCTCCTCAGATACATTGATCTGTTCGGGTAGAGGGTACCGTCAATATCGAAGGCTATTGCTTTCAGTGTCATGGTATATGCACAAAAACACCCGAGGCCGCTCGTTGCGATCCCGGGTGTCTCGTTTGTATTCAGCGTGTCAGGGTGTCGTTCGTCCCTGATCAACCACCGGATGTTATTCTTCTGCTTCCTCGTCGTCGTCCTCGTGGAGCAACTGCTGTTCGAGGAACTCGAGAGCCTGCTGTCGTCCGAGTCGCCGAAGCTCGTTCTGACGCCTTGCGTCTTCACGTTCTGTAAGGATTTCCCACACCTCTTCGTGTTCTATATCGCGTTCACGTGGAAGCATGGCCTGATCGTGCACGACGACAATGTCCTTCAGGTACGTCACGAAATCGCCACCGACCTGAGAACCGTCGCGGTAAATACGGAAACCGGCAACGCGCCGCAGTGGCTCGGTCCGGGGGTACATGGGGGTAACTCGCAGTTCGCGATTGCGCACGTCCGAAATATAGTTCGGGTTGTCCCACACAAGCGTGTTCCAGCCGTCAAACTCCAGGTCGCCCATCATTACTTCCTGTACCCGATTGTCCTGGTCCTCAAGCAGTACGCTTATGCGATGAGGAAAGTTCAGTCCGTATGCATTCAACCGTATCTGCTGAATAGGCCCGACATTCCCGATAACTCCAAAACCCGGCTCACCTTCGTCGTCCGGATAAAACCGTCGCTCAGGGTCAAAAGCAGGGATTTCGAACGGCGGTTCAATTTCGGCGTAGCTGTTAAAGCCACTTTCCGGGAATCGCACCCTGATACCCATGACGGCCTGTCCGGCGAACTGATCCGCGTTGTCGCTGACCTGTGCCTGACGTGCAAAACTGCTCGTTACGTTTTCGGTTGCCCGAGAACTCGATGCAAGTGTCACACTCCAGTTTTCGATAAACAGTGACGAAGAAAGCCCTTCCCGGTCCGCCTGAGCGAGCGTAGGAATCGGGACTTCGCTAAAGTCTATGCGCGTCCGTTCGTGTTGTCCTTCGAATTCTTCTGAGTCGGCAATGAGTTCGCTAAAGTCGATCAGTATCGACTCAACACCCCATCCAAGACTACCCAGAAGAAGCATTCCGGCGATAAGAATGAAGATCCGTTTCATTCGATGCTCCTTAATCCCTCCGTGGTATGGTACGCAGAATACGCTCCTCAAAGTATATGGGCGCATCCACGTTTGTCAAACTACTTTCGTTCCCCTTGTACAGATATTCCGACGATTCCTAACGGAACGCTTCTTCATTCAGCAGCTCGCCGCCTATCGTTACCGTTACCTCGTCCAATGACCTGAAATTATACAGAATATTGCGGCGGATTGTCTCGAGCATCTCGGGAAGAGACAGAACAATCCGTGTTCCGCTGGCATCAAGCAGTGCCGGCGAGAGATCTATGAAGGCGCGACCATCGCGTACCATGACCATTCGAACGCGTGTTCCCCGGGGAACGACCCTGCTTCGGTCTATGCGACCGGGACCTGCAATAAGCTCGGCTACAAATGCCGAAAGCGAGCCTTCGGGGTCGGCATTGCGGGGGACCAGCCGTATTTCACCGGCGAGTCCGCTTTCGACCGAGCCCGGGAACAGTAGAACCCGCTCAACACGACCCGGCGGCGAAACTGTATACACAGTCAGACTGAAGCCGAGTGTAAGGAGAAATACGATGCCGATAACAAAACGGCTGTCAACAAAAAATGAACTCATGCACCACTCGCCAACCCGTTCTCAAAGACCTCTATGAAGTTTCGGAGGCCATTATAAAGACCGATTGACAGGTTACGCAAGTACGCTTCATCGGCAAGTAGCTGTGCCTCGTGTTCATTTGTCACGAAACCGAGTTCGAAGAGAACGCTGGGCATGAGCGCGTTCCGCACCACGGCCCAGTTTTCCTGTTTCAGCCCGCGATTCGGTGATTGTCCGCCGAGAATGCCCTCCATGGACGACAGGAGTTCGTTTCCCAGCATTGCGCTGTGGACCGAGACTTCCTCTTCGCGCATCGAATTGAGGATCGCGTGTATGCTCCGCCTGTCCGCGTCGAGGTCGTCGGGATCAATAAGAACCCGGCGCTGCTCGGGTGGTAAAAACCACGCTTCGAAACCACGGGCGCGCGAGTTCAGCGAGGCGTTGGCGTGTATCGAGACGTAGATTATGTACTGATTCTCGCCGAGATCCACCTCGTTCGCCATCCGCGTCCGGTCGTCGAGGGTCAGATACACATCGGTATCGCGGCTCATGTAGACGGGGACGTCGGGGAGGCTCTGCTGCAGTAAATCCCGGACCTGAAGCGAAATATCGAGAACAATATCCTTCTCCATAAGGACGAGGGGTTCACCGTCGATCACGTGACGTCCGATTGTACCGGGATCTCGACCACCGTGGCCCGGGTCGATGAATATCGCGCCGATAGCCGGTCGATCGGTATCCCGTATCTGTGGAAGCAGAGCTGCCCGTATACGATCGGCGTCCGACGCTGAAAAAAATACCTGACCGTCCTCGCGCACCGGTGGATCTATCGCTTCCTCGGATCCGTAGTTCCGGACAACAATATCGCTTCCGACGGCAAAATCGATCGTCGTCTGCCCGCGGCGGAACGACCCGATACCGAGAAATGGATCGAACTCGAGCCGTGCACCGGTACGCTGCGCTATGTCCTGTACCGACACGCGGGCGGCATCGTCGGCCGACACGAATACCACCGGTACAATCGCCAGAGCGAAAGCGATTACGATGCGTACCATTGACCAAGAAGTTCCAGCAGTATTCGACACGATTCTTCCTCGATTAGAGTATCGATCACATAGCGCAAACCCTGTAGCCCGCCACGTTCACACGCAAGCAGAAACGCACATGCGGCTAAGCGGGGGTCGACAAAAACCCGACCACCGCCGTATTCAAGCGGTGCGGTGTTCAGCGCTTCGAGTCTCGTGTAGCCGTGCAGATCGCGTTCCGGGGATCCCCGATACGCAGCCGGTATTTCCTCAATGCAGGCGGAAACCGAGGATAGCGAAGACCGCTGCAGTGGCGTCGCGGCTTCCTGTCCTCTCTGTTCACGAAGCGAGCCGGTGCAGGCGGAAAGCATCCCGATGTACATCCGCTCGTCGGCACGGTCCTGGGGTGGATGAAGCGGCCCGTGGAAACGGTGGTCTGCGGCGTACACGGTCTGCGCCGGCAGTTCAGGTCCCAGCAGAAAAGACCAGGTCGTTCGGTCGCGTGTGCGAAGCGGTATCCTCACACTCCGGAGAACAGTATCGACGCGCTCATCAAGCTCTTCCCGTGACGCTCCGACGACAATGAGATTCCCGCATTTTTCGACGTTATTCTTCGGAATCGAGACCGCATCTCCTGCGGACCGACTCAGGAAGCATTCCTGTACGCCGGGCACATGTGACAACCGGTCTGCGTCAATGTCGGTCTCGAGGACCCCGGGAATACTCATGATCGCGCGCTCTGCGACGATGTTGCACCGGGTCACATCTCCCGTTCGCGGCTCCCTGCCGAGGGCAATGCGAATAGCTCCCCGCGTGGGTTCAACTCCGCTCGAGTACGGATACGTCCACCCCGACATGTATCCGCCGCTCAACCGCGCAGCGATTTCACCGACGACGACCGCAGGTCCTTCGCCCGCGAGCCACTCGGGCCGACGATTTTCATCGACGAAAAAAATATCGCCCTTCGCGGCTCCGCCGCATATGCCTATGGCATCCACCGCCGAATAAAACTCGTGGACGAGTAGCTCAACGCTCTCACTCGACAGTGCACTCGGAATTGTGTGGCCAACTTCGACAAAGTTCGGCGGAATCGCGATGTGCCGGTCTGCAATACCGCATAGTATGCGTTCATGCGGAGTAACGAGACAGTCGATTGAGTATTCCTCTCCCGGAATGAAACTTTCTACGATCACCCGCCCGTCCCGGGAGAATTCCACAGCCGCCTCGATCGCCGGCTCGAGTTCGGCCGGTTGCGTAATCCGACGCACACCGCGTGCTCCCATGCTCGCCACCGGTTTGACCACCGCCGGCAGGGGCACTTCGTCGTAGCCATCGGTGATCCTTCCGTTCCGGTAGACCGCGTAGGGCGGAACCGATACGCCTGCGCTCAAGAGACGCGCGCGCATAAGGGCTTTGTCGGTGGCGTGCATTGCGGCGTCCACCGAGACACCGGGAAGACCGCACGCGGCAGCAACTCGAGCCACCGTAAGCGAAAAATCGGTCCCCGCGGTAAACACCGCCTGAACTCGATGAGAACGAGCGCAGTCCGTCAGGGAGCTGTCGTCCTTGAGGTCAATATGCTCAAAGACATCTGCCTCGGATCGACCGGGACAGCTGGGGTTTCCATCCGCCACGACGACCCGCAGTCCCTCATCCCGTGCAATGCGTATCGCGGGGAGCTGCATCACGCCTCCGCCGCATATGAGAATAGTATCCCTCGGCGCTGTACTCATTGTGCGATTGCTCCTTCGTAAACGGATCCTAGGTCCGGCCTCGTCGTGCATACACCTCGAAGGTGTCCCCGAGGCCCAACACCCGGCTGTACAGTTGAAGACACCTTCGTCCGACCGCGAAGCGCGCGAGAGTGGACGAAATCCGCTCTGGGTGGTGACCGGTGACACGAATCTGTATAGCGGTGAATCCGAGGTTCTTCAAATACCGCCGCGCGCTCTTCGGCGTCCATATTGTCCGGTGATCCTCGGGGCTGCGTTCAAGAAAAGACCTCATATCGCGGCGACCAGACACACCGTGCCCGTTCGGCGTTGAGAATGCCAGTACTCCGCCCTGCTTCAGAAGGTCGAGAACTCCTTCGAACATGCGATCGAGCCTGTCTATGTGCTCAATGACGTACCACATGGTGATCACATCCGCACCGTCACGAAGCTCGTGCGCCGAACTGCGTGAAAGCTCGGTCGCTCGACCGGTAAATGCACTGATCCCCAGGGTCTCACGCACGTAGGAGGTCGCACCCTCGAATATGTCCATACCGACACAGGTATACCCCTGCGCGTTCGCCGCGGACAGGAACGGTCCGTACGCGCAGCCTATATCGAGAAGGACGCCCCCATCAGAGCCTCGAAGCGCACGAATGTTTCGAAGTCGACGAAGCCCCATTGCCCGAATGTGATCGAAATCTTCGAGGTATGTACGGCCGTACTGCTTTTCGTAGGCGGTATCAAAATACTCGTCGTTGTATTCTATGGTCAGATGATGAAACCGCTCGAGGTACAGGAGTCCGCTCCTCGATTCCCGTCGAAAGCTTCGCTCCGGCAGGCGCACCTCGACGGGTGTTTTCGCAGGCCCACCGGACGGTTCACCTACGCATCCCTCCGGGTCGAATGATCGCACAATCTCAGCGATCGAGCGTCGACGAACGGGTCTGATCGCCTCCTGCGCCCGCCAGATCGTATCGAGGCGCTTCATAAGGTCCTGAACCTCACGCACACGGGTACCGTCGATAAGCGGCAATCCGGCCTTTCTCGACAGGCGCGCGTGATAATCCGTCGGTGATAGGGTACACACCGTACAGCCGGCCGCGAGCGCTTCGAAGGCCGTGAGCCCAAACGTGCAGTAGACGAGGTCGTAGCGACCGAGCCTTGCGCTGAGTTTATTCGTAGAGAATATTGCGTCAGTGACCCCGTACGCGGCGAGCCGTCCGGGTAGCGGGCTGCCCTCGCGCAACGACGCTTCAGAAAGGACCACGTCGACCGATCCGGCTGCGACTGCCTTACACCTGTCAAGCGTCGCCACGAGGGGTTCGGTCAGGGACGCTATATCATCCCCGCCCATGCAGACAAGCGCGCGGGGCGCGGGTCCCGGAGGCTCGGTTCGCACGCGATCAGGCAGTTCAAGCGCGTCCGGGGCGTATATGTTCGGCCTGTGTGCTTCGAGGTTTACCATGGTATCGATCAGGAAGGAGGCGTACGAACGGCCCTCGCCTCCGAGATCTATGCCTACCACCGGCGCTACGGCCAACATCTGAACGATTTCGGATACATTCGCCGTCTGCGCGTCGACTATGATACACGAGGTCGGGACTGTACCGACTTCCGACCAGCGTATACTGGTCAGTTCGTCGGTGCCGTCGTAGAGCGCAAGCGATTCGTCGGCCGTGCGGACGGCGCCGTGCCATGGAAAATCAAGACATACGGATGCCGCTTCGTTCAGTGAAGAGCACAGCCGAAGCGCCCGTCGTATATGCCCCGTCCCGTGGGCACGGCGAGTATCGGGAACGAAAAGGCAGGTGCCGCTCATGCAGTTTTTCGAACAAGATCCGGTTTTCGAAGTCGCGATACGAGGGCGTGTATCTCAATAGGTGTGCCGTGCCAGAGCTCATCGAAAATTCTGGATAGAAATCGGAAATCGTCTTCGGTATCGAGGGTCACACGCGTCTCGCAGGCCAGGTCATCGCTTACCGCGGGGCGGTGGATGCGGAAGCGTTCGGGATGCGAATACAGGTAGGGTGCGACGTGCTCACGATCGTAGCGAAGGCGGGCTTCGGCATGTGCCGTTCGCAGCGCATCGGCCCGTATGCATTCGACACCCGTTCCAAGCGGCATACCGAGAAACCCACTGTAGTCGGCTTCTTCGCGTTCGTGTCTGGAGAGCAGCTCGTTGGCCAGCCACGCGCTCACAAGCGGATTGTCGCCCGTGGCACGAACCACCGTATCGACATTGTACGCGTCGACGGCACTCACGTAACGGTCGAGAACGTCATGTTCGCTCCCGACCCAGACCGAGAAACCGTAACGGCGGGCGTGGGGTTCGAGTTTCGCGGCGCTGTGCCTGTCTGTGAGCAGTAGATACTCGCTCGCCTGAACCGCACGAAGCGCATGGAGGCAATGCGCAACGACCGGCTCCCCGGAAAGATTCAGAAGGGCTTTATCCGGCAGGCGCCGCGACGCAAGGCGAACCTGCAGCATGACTGCTCTTTTCATTCCTCATACTCCCATAAATCCGTGACGCTTCGCGCGTTCTGGCGAAACCGGTAACGGTTCTCATATACCCATCGACGGATTTCACGGAAGAGTTGAAGCGAGCCGGCGATTCCCGCTCCTGATCGAAGCATGAAACCGGGAAAGCGGCGCCAGGGAAGAACTCCGTAGTCGCCCTGAAACCGCACCGCGAGCATTTTCAGATACAACCTGCGGTACCCAAGATCGGGGGTCGTATCGTCGGGAACCGCCTGGGACAGCTGCTGCGCGCGAACCGTGCTGTTGGTTCTGATCTGCTCGCCCCACATGAAAGCCCTGAATCCGAAATCGAGTTTCTGCCAGTACGGTCGTTCTATGTCGGGATCAAAGCCGTGGAGCTGCAGAAAACGTTCGCGGTGATAGAATCCGCAGTAATCGAAGGGGAACAGCGTCACTTCTTCGTCTACGATAGGCGTTTTGGGCACGACGCGAAGCAGACGACGATAAAACGCGGGCGCCATGATGCTTGGAACCGTTTCACCGCGTTCGTTGCGGATAACCGGCACCATGCACAACAGCTCCTCTTCGCGCATACGCTCGACACTCCGCGAAGCGAGCGTACCGTCCACGCTCATGTCATTCCATATCACGAGTATGTACCGCGCTTTGAGTTCCGCCATCGCGAGGTTAATCCGCTGCCCGATATTCATGTGACGGTGCAACAGCATGAATCTGACTTTCGGATAGGCGGAGGTCAGCTGCTCCACATCGTATTGTGGCGTTTCTCCTTCGACCGAAAGAATATCAGCGGCACCGAGTCGCTGAAGGCGCGCAAAAAGATCGCCCCGTCGGTACCGCCCCCCGCGGTTGAGGACAATAACGCTGAACAAGGGAGTATGCCGGGTCTCACGCTCTCCTCCACTCCCACCGACGACGGTGTACGCCGGATAATCAGAAGTTGAACGTGTAATATTCATCACAATGCTCGCAGATATCGGGATAGCGACCTTGGACGTGCTCCAGGTGGAGCGACTCGCCTCTCGTCCATATGTCGTCTATCGCTTCGAGAAAGAGATTCCCGAGGCTGTACCGGGCGTGGATGTCCTCCCGGCAGCGCGGAACAGTTCCATCCAGGAAGACGTGCAGGTCGCGCTTATTGTGCCAGCAGGGGAAACGACGAACCGGCGACAGATCGGTTACCTTGCGCGGAGGCAGCACACCACAGTAATCATCGTATTTCTGGACAATAATGTGATCGGTCTTTTCCTTCCAGTAGCGCCAGAAGGTTTCAAGGTGCTCTTCTGTTTCCTTCATACGCACAGCCTGCACGTAGCTCGTGTCAGGACTCGACTCGATGAGAGCCTCTGCGCATGCGCGGGCCGCGTCGTATCCTTCGCCCCGTATCCGACGGTACACCTGTTCATCTATGGCGTCGAGGGCGACAATCCAGGTAACCCGGTTTCCGTACCGCCTCGCCAGTGTAACAACCTCGTCGGCAGATAATCCCACTCCGGAGGTCTCGATGAGAAGCGAGAGCGACTCGGTCCGGCAGACGGTGTCTATGACTGCCTCCAGGTCCGGATGCTGCAGCGGTTCTCCATGCGGGCCGATCCCGACCACAGCCTCCGGCGAAAACGCCGACAGCTTCCCGACGAGTTCCCGGAAGCGTTCCGGCGCCATATGGGTATTCACCCCGTTCTGTTGTGACGGCTCCTGCGCGTAGGGGCTGTAAAGGATCTTCTGTGGCGAGGCATCGGTAATCTGTACTGCCATGAACATGGGGAGCGTGCGCAGTCGGGAATAGTTGGCAGACACTGCTTCAACGTAGCGTTCTTTCGGTAGTATCTCACCGGTTTCCGCATCGCAGAGCAGAGGCTGGAACCGACTGCACAGAACATAATCGGCGCGGGTCTCACACCGGAAGGTTATGCGGAGCATGCGGAAGTCCACAGGTGACAGCAGCGTCTCGACGTCAAACGAATTGATATCCCGCTGAAGAATCGTAAAGATCCAGTCGTGCTTGGCGGTATCATCGTCGTCGGTTGCGAGTACCGACAGGAGCCGGGGAAGACTCGGGCTCAACACAACTGGAGTCGCACCCGAAGGATATCCGTCTGCGAAGGTGTAATGAGCCCGAAACCTCGTATGTTCGTCGATGAGCCGTTGCGCCTCGTCGACGAGCATCCAGGGTTCGTCGGCCCGCTTGTAGACGACCGCCTCACTGCCTGCTCCGATCTCGCTGAGGACCGGGAGCAATTCCTTCGCGCCTGTATCGGCGACCTCGAAAACGTGTACCGTATCGGGCAGGTGTACGCGCCCGCCGTCGACACAAAGGTATGTGTCCGAGTTCGAGGGGTCTGTTTCAAGCGATCCAGGCGGAATCAGCAGCGTTACAGCGTCGGCTATGATCGCCGCCGATGCGAGAACGCGTTCGACGGCGCAGGTGCCGTCGCCGAGCGACAGGGTCGCGTATGATCGTATTTGCAGTGCGTCAATAATTGCTTGAACCATGGTTACCTACCTGATATCGGACAGCTCGACTCAGCACTGTAGAGGTGCCCAGTATAGCACACGACCCCGTTCGAACACTCTTCCCGATTCATGGATTCTGATGTAGGTTTGCTACTCGATATGGACTTCAACGACACGTCTCCCAGTCATCCTTTCACGGTATCCGAAATTACACAGGCAATAAAGGCCGTTCTCGAGAGGGGATTCCGCTCGGTGCGCGTAGAAGGCGAGGTTTCCAACCTGCGCCCTGCGAGCAGCGGACACGTGTATTTCTCTATCAAGGATGATGAAGCATCGATGAGCGCGGTGTTGTTCCGGAACCGCAGGACGGCACTCGAGTCCGATCTCCGCGACGGTGATCAGGTTATTCTCAGCGGATCACTGAGCGTCTATCCGCCGCGCGGCAGCTATCAGCTTATCGTTGAACACGTGGAGAGATCGGGCGAAGGTCAGATCCTGCGCATGCTCGAGGAGCGGAAGCGCAGGCTCGAAGCCGAAGGACTGTTTGATCCCGCACACAGACAGCCGCTTCCAGTATTTCCGCGTCGCGTTGCGGTCGTCACCAGTCCAACCGGCGCTGCGGTCAAAGATGTACTTCAGGTCATGCGACGACGAGCGGCTGGAGTGGACGTGTGTATTGTACCGACCGCAGTACAGGGCGACGCGGCCGCGGCCGGCATTGTGCGGGCAATCGAACAGGCCAACCGTCACCGCCTCGGCGACGTGATTATTGTTACGCGCGGAGGCGGCTCGATAGAAGACTTGCTCCCGTTCTCGGATGAAGCTGTCGTTCGGGCCGTTGCCGCATCAGCGATTCCCGTCATATCGGCGGTGGGTCACGAAATCGACGTCGCGCTGTGCGATTACGCCGCCGACTCCCGCGCGCCGACTCCAAGCGCGGCCGCGGAACTGGTATGCGCGAGCCGTGAAGAGCTTGCGGGAACGGTCCTGAATCTGGGCCGAAGCCTCGTACGCTCCTTCCTCGACCGGCGGGATCGTGCCCGCCTCGCGATTCGGCGGTTCAGCGCCCGCGAACTCGAGCGAAGTCTCCGGTATATCTTGCAGCCGCGCCAGCAGCGACTCGACGAGGCGCTGCAGAATCTTTCCTACCGGATGACCGAACGGGTACACAATGCCGGATACCGCATACGGGTGAGTAAAGCGACGATAGAAAGCGCCGACCCCGCCCACATACTCAAGCGTGGATATGCGATTGTCCGGGACGCACACGAATCCATCCTCAGCTCGGCCGATATGGCCGGCAGCGCGCCTTCGCTGTCCATCGATTTCCATGACGGACGCATAGGACCGTTCCAGAACAATGCAGGAGATGAATCATGAAAACCTTTGCAGAACGACTGAAGCGGCTCGAAGAGCTTTCAGACCTTGTCCGAACTCCCGAAACGGGACTCGAGAAAGCTGCCGAGTATTTCGAAGAGGGCGTGCGTCTGGCTCGAGGACTGGAAAAAGACCTGTCCAAGGTCGAGCGGACAATTGAAATTCTTGTCTCCGAGAAAGGCGAAGACGGGGAGAAACCTGTTCTCGAGCTCTTCCCGGAGCTCGAGTCTGACACAGCCGAATGACCTACCGGTCCGGCAGGACGACCCTGTCGCCGGTCTGTATGCCTGCGTCGCTGAACGCTCCCTGATTGACTTCGAGTGCGTAACGGACCGATCGGGAACTTCGAACCGGATCGAGCGAGAACGGGGTCATATCGTGAATTTCGCGAACCACACCGTCCGAAGAGATATAGGCTATCGAGAGGGGTATGGACGTATTCCGCATCCAGAACGACAGCCGCTGATCACGGTCGAACACGAAGAGCATGCCCTGACCTTCAGGAAGGTGGTCGCGGTTCATGAGACCCACGCGTCGGGCTTCCTCGGTATCCGCGATTTCTACCTGAAATTCGGTATCCCCGACCACCATGGTATGAAGGTCCTTGTCTCCGGCAGAACTGCACCCGAGTACCGTGAGACACAGGAACACGCACAGGAACGAAGTGCGAACGACCAGCCGGCTAGAACTGCTCAAGAAATTCCTCCCGTGCTTCGGCCCGATCGGAACGTCGTATTTCCTCGACGTCCTGAAGCTCGCGAAAAACCACCATATCGAGGTATTTCACTTCGAGAGGTCGTTCGAGCGTAAGCCTGGTCGTCTCGTCTTCCCAGACAGCACGCCGGGGATCGAGCGCCACGGGCTCCCCGTGCTGTTCGCTCAGACGCTCGTACACACTGAAGTAGTCTATCTCCTGACCGTTCAGACTGAGAATGATTGAATACAGCATGTTGTCGTGGAACTGGAAATATCCACGGCGAATGAAGTCGAAACCAGCCGTATCAATGACCACCTGTTCACGCAGCGGCAGAAACTGAACGTCCGGGTCTCCTCGATAATTGAAGTTCGGATCCTGCGACAGCAGTGTTCCGACCTCCTCGCGAGAATACCCGAACTCAATGTCGCCAAAGCCTCTCGGCAGCGCTCCGGCGGACAGCGTGCACAACACGCACATTACGTACAGAGCGACGCGCTGTTTCCATGTACCTGTGCCCATATTGTTCATAGTATCGGCACGTACAGAATCAATTCCAGTCGTCAAGCAGCTCCTGTGCTTCGGCGAGATAGTCCCGCTGTGCCTGCGTCGGGCTGCGAAGCGATTCTAAAGAGCTGATAACGTCCTCTATCATGGCGACCGCCTCGTCGCGGTCGCTCCCTGAAGGCAAGTCCGTAGCGCCTTCATAGGTGAATGCTCGATCGAGAGCCGTCGAAGCGGATCGGTACTCCGACTGCAGCTCGCGGTGAGCGCGTCCGCGACGTCGAGCGTTCCAGTCGCGCGCCCACAGACTTTGTGCCAGTTCAATCTGATACTGATAGTAGATCTCGTCGGCCTCGTCGTTCTCGAACGCTTCCCGATTCAGGTCAACCGCACGCCGTCCAAGACTGACCGCGCGCCCGGCGTCGCCGAAAGAGATGATACCGCCGGGTAGTTCGCGGTAGAGTATTCCGAGAAGGTGATAGGCTTCTGCGAGGTCTTCATCGCGCGAGATAGCCGCCTGGGCGTAGTCCCTCACGTCACCGGCCATGAACAGACTGTTGAGGACGCCGCGGACCTGTCCCCGGCGCCCCATATTGGCAGCCATCCAGAAATGGCCCTCGGCGAGACTCGGGTCAGCCTCGATGGCTTCAGCCGCAAGCGCCTCGCCGTCTTCAAGCCGCGCCACCAGCTCGTCGTCGGAAGTATCGCCTCGTGCGCGATCGCGGTCGACGAGCACGAGCGTCATACGCGCCATGCGCCAATACACCTCCGCGCGCTCGCGTGCCGTGGAAGCTGAGGCTTCCGCTTCGTCGAGCAGGCTTCGCTCATCGTCATAGCGTTCGTCGGTGGACGCCTCGTCTATACGCTCAAGAAGGTCGTCTATCGCCAGAAGCGGCGTCGCGGTAAACGCCAGCAGAGTCAGAACGCTCATGCAGATTCGAAGGGTTTTCATGCTTCATACAGTAGGCCTGCTGAACGCTGCAGGTCAATTGTTTTCGACTCAGGAAGCCAGCCAGATCAACACGCGGAGTATAACCAGCGTGAGGATAACGGCGGTCGCGACATACAGCCACAGCGGCAGGTTGATGATCCACCGCCCGGTACCGGGTGACGTAAGCCCTGCGGAATCCGGGTCTACGTCTTCGAGAGGGAGAATCTCGAGTCTGGCATGCTCGGTCCTGCCCTCAATGCGACCTCCGGCGTATCCACACGACGGGCAACCGGCTGTGAACCGTTCTGCAGGTCCGGTCAGACCGCACTGCGGGCAGCGGACCTTGCCGAAGAACCTGCCGCAATGGGGACACAACTTGTCGCTTGAGTTTACCTCGCCGTGACAATGTTCACAGAAAAACCGCGGACGATTCACTGAAACTCGTTGCGCCTGCAGGCGCTCACCGGGAAACGCTGCCATGGAAACCGGGAATATCCCGCACGAATCCAGTCGTGTGGTGGAACTCTTCGAGAAGCCCATGGTCCGACAGACGCGTGCTTATGTCGAAGCTCGTTCCTCCGTCGACGAGGCGGGCAAGCTCGTCCGGGAACCGGTCGGTCTTAAGCTCCGCTTCAACGAAAAACCTTGTTCGCACGAAATCGCCGACAATCCGCGGTTCCGCGGTTCGGTCCGACCAGAGCAGGACCGGTCCACCGACATCGCTCAGGGGAATCTCGAGCGTATATTCGTTCGCGTTAAAGGTACTTCGATCGGGATACAATCGAACGAGTATGCTCATGGTGTTACTCATTTCCGAAACCGACGCCGCCATAATGAACACCGACTCTTCCCATCTCAGGGCTTTGACGCGTTCAAGCCTGCTGCCCCCCCGCCCCCACAGAAGCGAGTCGGAAAGCGTGAGATCGCGCTGGGCACGATCGGTGAAGCGTGAAAATACTTCAGGACGAAAATCAGCACGGAAGGCCGCAAGATCGGGTACGCTGACCCACTGGCTATACCGATTGTTGATGTGAATGGGTGCCGGGTCGGCAATAAACTGCCACGACCGAAGCGTCAGGACCGAGTCGTTAGCCTGGAGCCGGCTCTCCGCATCGATTCTGATGAGCGCACCGTCGTCATCGGCCGGTACCTCGGACGCTACCAGCGGTCCGTCGGTACGGCTCGGATCATCAATGTATCCGATCAGAACACGATCCGTATCGGGCATGCGCTCGAGAAGACGTACACCGCGCGGCGGTACGCGGTCGAGGCGATCCGAAAACCGTGAAAACAGATCCGAGAATACCTCGGGATCGGCCGCCTCGGTCAGAGTTGCGTAGCGATCAGGTGTGATCACGAGGTAGACAAGCGTTCCATCGGTGTCGTTCTGTACGACGCGTTCCTGGCCGAAGGCCGTCGAGACACCCAGCAGGAGGCAGAACATCAGAAAAAATCGGAGTTTCATACCCAGAGTATCGGTTGATACGCGAACACGATTTACCTGACCACCACGGGCGCTATTTCTTTCGAACCGCAAGTATAGTCAGGTCGTCATACTGTTCGTCTTCGCGCAGGTACGCATAACTTCGGTACTGGCCTTCTTCTTTCTGCTCCACCTTATGGTGGAAGTAGGACGAATACGCCTGGAAGGTCGTCGCGAGAAAATCGTCCACCTCGCGGTCGATGATAACGCGATCGTCGATTCCCGCCGACGGGTCCGGAACCAGTCGGAATATTTTCTCAACGGCGATCAAAGCCATGACGGTGCTTTCCGCATTCGGCTCAAGGCGCGAAAAATCAAAGACAAGCTCCTCTTCAAACGGATTAAACGCCCGTTGCAGCGTATAGGTACCGCGCGACTGTACAGCCTTAATGATGGCTCGAATCCGGGGGATGGAAAACTCCTCGTCGCCGATACGGTTGTCTCCGTCGGCGTTGTCGCTGTCCGCCCCGGGAGCACCGTCCGGGTTTGCGAACGCCGCTACCTCTTTCGCGTCGAACTCCGTCGGCCGAAACTCCCCATCCCGAAGAATGCGTTTAGCCTCCTCCATACCGTCAGTGAAGAACAGGAGTATGTCGCCGACCTGGAGCCTGTGGGCGACCTGCGGAAATCCGTTCGGGATCAGTTCGCTTGGAAATACGCCCGCCGCCGGCACGGTCGGAAGCGTCGTCGCATTCATGTCGTGCGTGGCCGCGTGGTAGGTGTACATAAGGGTATCACCCGCGTTGCAGACCCGGGCAACACCGGTTTTTGCGTTCAGAATTGCAAGCGTGAATGCGGCGAACCGCCCTTTGAATCCCCGCTCCTCAAGCAGATCGTTGATGCTCTCAACGAGTTCAGGCAGCTTTGCAATCTGGGATACGTTCCAGTTTCGGAAGTAGCTGATATAAATCGTCGCGACCTCGACCATAATGAGCGCCGCGGGCACTCCCTTACCGGCGACGTCGCACTTGATAATCGCGTAGTGCTCGCGATCCAGACGTCGATAGTTGAAGTAGTCTCCACTGACACCCTTTGCGCCTTCGTAGTATCCGAAGAATTCGATGTCTTCCGTTTCGTCCTGCGCCGTCGTGAGTTTCTGCCCCGACTGATCTGTCTTCAGGGGAATAAACATCTTCTGCACTTCCTTACCAACGGTGAGGTCCTTGTTGGCTGCAGCCGCTTTCACGAGACCCTGCGTCATTTCGTTTACAACACCAGCAAGCGTGGAAAGCTCATCTCGCGTGCGAAGCGTAATGACGTGGTCGGCCAGTTGGGTCTTATCTTCCGTATCGCGGATGACCTCCAGACCGCCGACGAGACGACGTATAGGAATAACAATGATGGACGCGAGCAGCAGCGCACCCACAACGCCTATGCCGACCGCAATCAGGGTAATTATCCCCGTCGTCGTAACAAGGTTCTGCTGCGAAGCCTGTATCTCCTGTATGATCCGCTCACTCGAGACGAGTATTCTGACGACACCGTGGAAATACACATCCGAGTTCAGCTCCCGGTAGACGATTGGCCGGAAGAACAGGTACTCGTCGGTATCGGCTACGAGCACGGTATCAGGGTTCAGTTCCGGGACGCTCACCACGACGTTTCCAACTTCGTTGAGTATTTCCTGCTGCTGACCGATGAGAATATCGATCGAGTCGTCGAGCTCGCCAACACGGTCTTCAGCATCCGGTTCACCGGCGAGCGCAACGTCTATTCGCTCACGGTTAAGCCTGTCAATCCGCTCGGGTATATCTCCGAGTGCCTCCCGTGCCTGCTCGCTTATTTCCTCAGACAGCCGCTCGATCTCCGGCGAGACTTCGTCCGTATACCTGCTTTCGCCGCGGATCAGGCGCTCGGTGTCAATGACGCGTTCGTCCTCGGGCACCGTGGTGGAACGCGTAATACGCGGATCGTTGGAAGCCCAGACGACCTCGTCCATCGACGCGCGGTCGAGGCCGGTGATTGTCGCAAACAACGCTTCTTCGACGGCATTCGTCTGCGCGGGCAGAGTATTCAACTCGAAGAGACTGTTTTCCGCATCGGGAAGAAATTGCGCTGAACCGGACGAGATACTCTCAAGCAGAATACTCGTTCGGTCGCGGAGGCCCTGCGTCAGCGTCTCCTGCTGGGTAGCGATGATAAAGTTCCCAAGTGGCAACGCGACCATGAGAACAACCGCGACGACGAGCGTCACAAAGAATGCAGTGAACTTGACCCTCAATCCTATACCGCGCCGTTTCATGCGTGCCATCCTTGCTTTTCGTTCCGTACTGTCAAATTCATTTCCTGTGATGAGTGCGTACACGTCCCGTTTCAGCGTTACACCTTCGCGGGAGACCGAAGCCAGGCGGGTCACCGCAAGGACTGCCGTCAGCGCCAGAAGCGCAGATGTCAGCCACGAAAGGAGCGACAGAGCCGGAAGCGACAGACCGCGTGTCCCGACAACGGAGTACTCCGGCCGGTATCCGACGGTGAAATCGCCGAACTTCACCGTACCGGTAGCCTGAAGGTCAAGGACCGGGTCGGTCCAGTACGTACCCCGTTCGGGATGCACGATACCGAGACGGTAGCGGCCGCTCGCAATCGTATCGATGACCGGTCCCACGATGGTTCGGTCGTCCCTGACCGTGAAACGTTCTTCCCCGTTCGGGGAGAAGGTGTAGTCGAACGGCTCGTCGCCGTCACGGTCGAGAATAATGCGCTCAACCCTCCCTTCGGCCGAAAACCCCCTGCCCCGTATTTCCACAAGCGTGCGACCGAGGCGGTCGATCTCCGAGTCTACGAAGCTGACAATGGTCACCGGTACGTACTTATTAAGCCGAAACAGCAGCGTCTCGGGCTCACCAAAGTTACCGATGTCGTCTATCGGAGACACGCGCAAGGCCCACAGGCCGTTATCCATGTTGTTCCGCGATACGCTGGTATCGGTGGTCATTATGCGCTGCGGTGGATCCGGGAGTTCGCGGTCGGGATCAAAGGACGCGTTTCGCGGACCGAGGTAGACAAAGGTGTACGCATAACCTTCGATATGCGGCGAGTCCGACTCTTCCCACTCAAGCGTAAATGTATTGGACGGGAGGAACCCGCTGTCGTCAAGGTCCGGTTCCTCAAAGACAACCGGATCAGGGGGCGTGAGATCGCGCACGAAGCGCACGGTTTCCGGTTCCGACCAGTTGCCCGCCTCATCGCGTACCCGAGCGCGCAGGAACCAGTCCCCATCCTCGTCGGTGGCAAGCCGTAACACCGACGTTTCGTCTTCCACCACAAGTTCGCGCGGCACCTCTGCATCCGGATCCCGGGACCAGACCCAGGAATACCCTGAAATATCCGAAGGGTCCTCCGGTGGTGACAGTCGAACCTCGGCAGTTTCGCGCGGTGCTCGAAGGTCGGCAGTAAAGTTCACTCCCGAAACCCGGGGAGGGTCTATCCGTTGATCAGGCTCCAGATACGCGATTGCACGCGTTCCGTTCTCGTCGTTCTGCCAGAACACATGCAGTCGTTCATTATGTACCGCGGCTTCCGCAAAGGTCGAGTCTCCAGGCATTTCGCTCAGAACGCGTTCGCGGAAAACCGCCCGAAACGGCTCGGCGAGGATTATTCTGCGCTGAGAGGCGGATTCCTCGAACCACAAAAACAACTCGGTCCCTTCGAAGGTCAGCCGCCTCGGTGAGCTCGAACTTCTGAGTCCCGAACTAATCTGCCTCACCCGGCCTTCCTGAAGGTTGCTCCTTATCTCTGCTGCAAAGACCCGCGATGCCTCGCGTCCTTGCCGTCGTTCCCAGGTGACCACCGCTCCTTCCGCGTTCCTGGAAAGATGCGGTCGCTGATTGTCGAAAGAATCGGGACCTGCAGACCCCCCGGGGTTTCGGAAATCGGTGAACCGTACAGCCGGTGTCCAGCTCCTTCCGCCGTCGGTCGACCGGGAGACGTACAGGTTGAACTGACTGCCGCCACCGGCCTCGAGCCCCTGATACACGAGAAGGTCCCCGTCGGGCAGGGAAATGTGTTCCGGAAGAAAACTCAGAAGCAGAGGGTTGTCCGCTCGTATCCGCTCGAACTCGGTCCACTGCCGACCGTCGTCACTTGCAGCGGAGAGAATGTTCAGCTCTGCGTCGCGCTCCTGATTCACGAACAGCAGGAGACCGTTATCACGGGTCACCGACAGCTTTGGAGCAACCGACGTTGTGGCAGTACTGATTTCGGTGAGTCGCACAAAGCTGCGGCCGGCATTCGTACTCCGATATAGCACAGTCTCGGTGTCGTCGACCGCGAGAGCCACAAATATGGTCCCGTCTTCCCTCACGACGGCACTGAACACATTCGGCTCGGTCTCGCTGAATCTGACCGGCGACCCGAAACGGCCGAGATCCTGCCACTCCCGCCCGTTCTCGCTGACCATACGCCTCAGATGTATCTCGCCGCTGCGATCCTCGCCTCTCCCGGTCGTCTCCTGATATATAACGATGAGTTCGTCCCCGACCGATTCAACGAAAGGGAACCGTGAACCACTGGGAACGAGCAGTCGAGGCGCTTCGAAGAATTCGACGCCTGAAACCTGCATGCCGAAGAGCAGCAGGAACAGAACCGGAAAGAAGAGCCGGGCGGGCATGAGAGTTTTCCTGAGAGTCTTCCTGTACACTGTCATTATTGCCCCAGGAGTCTGCTTCGTAGATCCGCGAGCGGCGGAAAGCGTCGATTATCCTCGTCCTGCCAGAGACGTTCAACTATAACAATCGCTCGCCCGATCGAGCCATCCAGGAAAAGGTTCTCCGCCTGGCGCAGCTGCTGAAGCCCGGTGCTCGAAAGGGTTGCGACTGTGGTGCTCCCGAGGTCGAGGCGGACGTCGTCCAGCAGTGAAATGGCATCCCGATTCTCCGGGTTCAGGTCTATCGCCTCCTGCAACAACTCCTGGGCACGCTCGGCACTGTCACGATCCCCGGGCTGCCAGATATCTCTTGCCTGACTCACGAGTTGTGTCGAGCGATTCAGGGCTTCCTGATCTATGGGGGCCTCCCGGACACCCGCGGCGATCTCCACACGCTCGATTGACTGCTCTATGCCCGGGTAATCAGGATTGATCTCCTGCAGATCGTACAAATCGTTCAAGGCCTGAAGCGCATCTGATTCCGCGAGGGCGAGCGCCTGTTCGTAGCGTTGTTCGAATATCTCCGGAAACTCATCGGGATTGGTGAGCCGTGTTATGCGAAGACTCAGGACCCGCGCTTCCTGATTGAAGGGACGCGCACTCACAACCGCCTGTATGTTCTGTTCAGCACGGGTCAAAAGCTCGGAACTCTGCTCAATGTTACCTGCTTCACGCTCGTCTTCGGCGCGTTCAAATGCGTCAAAGGCGAGGCTCAGATACCCGGCAAGAGGCCGGAACAGGGGGTCGGTCTCAAGGAGATCTCGGTCTCCCTGAAGATTGAGTGCGGATTGTGTAAGCCGTAACCAGAACTCAACCTCCGTGTTTTCCTCGTCGTTCACACTGTTCCATCGCTCGCGCGCTTCCAGGAGGACACGTTCAGCATCGCCGAAAGCGTCCTGCCGGTACAGACTTCGTCCTTCTTCGATACGGTCGCGGACCTCGACCACGATTATGCGAAATCGTGCCTCCTGTATCTCCTCACCCAGGACCGCCAGTCGGTCATCCATGGCAGTGCGAAAGCTCGGGTCCTGTCGCAGCTCCAGCGATTCGACCAGACGATCCGAAGCGTCGTCAAACAGAATCTGTGCCGCGTCAGGATCGTCCGATACCAGCGACTCGGCTTCGTCAAGCGTCTCTACCACCTCGGTCTGAAGATCCTGCGATTCGATGAACCTGGCGTCTGCGTCGGCTATCGCGACCTCGGTACGGTCCTGCAGTTCCGAGAGCTGCTCTCCGAGCTCGGTAATCTGATTCTGCAGGGCTTCGATGTCGGTATCGTTTCCAACCGGGTCATTTGCTTCGTCGAAGAGCGCAAGTGCCGCACGTATATCTGTTTCAAGTTCAACGGCCTCGTCGCGTACACTTTCCAGACGCTCGGATGCGATGTCCGGATATCGATACAGAAGAAGATCATCCGTATCGTCGCCCGCCGGTTCCCGCGCCAGGGAGGGCACCTCTTCCGGCTCCTCCGCTTCTACACCGATAAATGCAATGACCTCGGCCGATTGCTGTCGCTCCAGCAGCTCATCGTAAAACTCAAGCGCGGTACCGTACCGCTCTTCAAACAGATTCTCCGCAATGTTCCGGTCCAGCACGGTTACATCCGTGATCAGGCGATCATGGTTCGTTCGTACGAGGGCAGCGGTATCGTCGGCGAGACCTGCAGCCTGCGACAGGAGCTCCGCGCGGTCTTCGAGTTGCGAGCGTATCTCTACGGCATCGCGGTACCCCTGTGTAACGGTTCTCCAGGACTCAAGGTCGTCTTCGGCCCCGTCAAACTGTTCCAAAAGGGAAAGGCTCAGGCCAGTCAACTCCGCGGTGATCGCCGCAGACTCTTCGGCGTATTGGTAGGAGGCTCGCTCTTCACGACGCACATTCACTTCAGCGCGGTTCAGATCGGGTACCCTCGAGCTGCGAAAATCCTCCCACGAGTCAAGCGAGGAAAAGACCTCAGACAACGCCGCATATTTGACCTCTGCTTCGCTCCATGCAGACGCCGCGGCATCGTAGTCGCGTGCTTCAGTCAGTGCGTCGGCGGCCTGCAGGCCCTCCCGGGCATCGGGTGGTCCTGCTGCTCGTACAATCTGAATCTGTTGATTTGCGATTGCCCGCGCCGCTCCAAACAGGCCCTCACGACCCTCGGCCGCGGTCCTGCCGAAGGCGAACCACGCGGTAAAGGTCAGGTACGGGTCGGGATCGTTCATTGCCCGCCGCGATTGCGCTTCCCGTCCCAGGTCGCGGAGCTCGCTGCCAAGCGCCGCGAGGTTTATTTCTGCATCGAAATACTCGACCAGCCTCCCTCGAAGGGTGTCTGCGGAGTCGAGTAACGCCTCGTTGTCCTGGGGGTCCGAATCAAGCTCCTGAACGTACTGCTCGACTGCGGTTTGAAGCCCGGAGGCGAGAGCTCCGAGCTCTTCCGCGCCGGCGGCGAGTTCAGATTCGATTTCAAACGCACGAGGACCAAGATCATCGGCATAGGAAAGACTTTCAAACTCTTCGCGAAAAAGCCCCAGACCCTCGCGGTAGGTCAGAAGCGCATCTATGTATCGTTCTTCCTCGATAGCCTCGGCTGCCTGGGAACTAATCTGCTCAAACTGGTCCAGGTTGAAGCGGAGGACCACAATGTCGCGCCACTGCTGGAACTCCTCCACGGCTTCGCTTGACGGTGCTTCATCTATGGTTTCCATTTCGGCAATAACCCGGAACGCCTGATCGACGTTGTCCGGTTCGTTCTCGAGGACGAATAAAAGCTCTTCCCATAGATCGTTATAGCGGGCACGCGCCGTTCGGATCCGGCGCAGGAGCGCTTCGACCTCGTCAAAACGTTCAGGCTGCCGCCGGACAACTTCCCGAAGCAGGCCCGCGGCTTCGTTGTATCTGTTCTCCTCGATGAGCTGTTCAGCCTCTACAACCGGATCCTCTCGCGAACCGAGAGCCGACAGCGACACAGCCTGAGACAAAACCAGGATCAACAGAACGAGAAAACTGGAAGGTACTGGAATCCTGTTGAAAATCACGTCCCTCACATTGCACTTGGTCAGACAGTATCGACGCGGTACTTTCGATAATACATGAACTTACTACGCTTATCGGCGCAATCACAACGCAGCTTTCGGAATCTTGTGTTTCAGCGCAACGTCATGTAAAACACGGCACGTGTCGATACACTAACGTGAGAATCGTTGGAATAAAGGTCGTACCGATGGATTGGGGACTGTTTTTCGCGGTATAATCATAAAATCGAGGTCGTAATCTGTGAGTATTCCCGACACGCGAAAGCGCCCGAAGCAATTATCTCTGTTTTCGGTAATATTGCTCGTCTTTATGGCGCTCGCTCGTCCTGTAACTGCAGATCAACGCAGCGACTCCTACTTGAATTACACCCAATGGGGAACGAACTGGTGGGGCAATACCGGGCTCACCGCCTTCCCCATACTCGAGTTGCCACTCGGTGGTCGGCACGAAGCTATGGGTGGAGCTTTTACCGCGGCGGGCCCCGATGTCGGAGCTCTGAATGCAAATCCCGCTGCTACTGCAACGCTTCGCTATACTGAACTCGCGCTGTCACACAAGAATCATATAGCCGACTCATCAATAGAGTCGCTCGGGTACGCGATTCGACTCGGCGATCTCGGACTCGGAGTCGACGCCCGGTACCTGCACGTGC
Source organism: Spirochaetaceae bacterium (assembly GCA_046542845.1). GTDB lineage: Bacteria > Spirochaetota > Spirochaetia > DSM-27196 > SKKC01 > SKKC01. The sequence continues at coordinate 25,251 of JBKHAN010000019.1, read as the reverse complement.
CCTTTACCGCGCGAGACGATCGTGGCCGACAAACGCAAAGCGCCAGATACAGCGAGGTTGCGGGGCTGCTGAACGTTTCGTACAATCTGTTTCGCAGCTACTACTTTCACGGCCTGAGCGTCGGGCTGAACACGCGACTTGCCCATCGGAGCATTCCCGAGACAATCAGCCCTGGACAGAGCGTAACGGCGGCTGCGGTTGATTTCGGTCTCCTGACCAGATTCAATGTACTCAAGTTTCATGCTTCACGCGAGCGCAACCTCTCTCTCGGGTTTGCAGCGCGCAATTTTGGCCTGCCGGTGCTCGGCGATCCCCTGCCGACGCATATGGCGCTCGGCCTCGCGTATCGGCCTGTACGACCACTCCTGATCGCGATCGACGGGGAGCTCCCTGTGTCGCTTCAGGAAGGCACGCCCCCCGGACCTCCCGCGCTTCACACGGGCATGAACGTACAGATTACCGATTTTTTTGACGCCGGCGCAGGGTTCAGACTCCGGGGAGGCAACCCCAGGTTCAGCCTTGGTGGCAACATTGACTTCGACGAGGTGAGCCTCGCAGCAGTATATACGCTTGACCTGACGACAAGTCTTGAGGCGGCCGACAACTTCAGCGTGCAGGCACGATTCAATTTCGGCGACCGCGGCCGACTCGAACGCAGGGAACGTCTCGAAGATCTGTATCTCGACGGAATTGTGCTGCTCTCGGAAGGCGAAATCTCAGACGCAGTGAGTCTCCTCGAAGAAGCGGTAGCGCTTGATCCAAGCTTCGACCCGGCCGTCGAGACACTCGCGAGTGCTCAACGAAGCCTTCAGTTGCAGCAGGGAATGTTCCGACTGGGAGATCTGGAAGAGCTCGATCAGGATCCGGGACTGCTGCTTGAAGAGATCGAGGAATCGCAGGACTGAGTGTCAGCAGTCCTGGTTGGGAGACGGTTCGAGCCGCATGACATCCAGCCGTGCGGATTCCAGATACAGAAGTAAACCAAGTAAGGCAACGTCGGCATCTCTCTTTCGCAGCTTTCGCAGAGCAGACGCGAGGGATGTCGGTTCGGGTTTTCGCATCCACCGGTGGACCACCCGACGACACGCGTAATCCCGGTTTCGTCTAAGGGAGATTGTGAGGTAGCGGCGTATGTCTTCTATGATCTTTCCATCTTCGTCTGCTCGGTGTGAAGCGACCGGTATGTTCGGAGGCGTTCGCTCAACGTGTTTCAATTCGTGTAGAACTTCCTCCGGACTGCTTCGTTCAAACCGTTGAAGCACCTCTTCTACCGTAGCGACAACGGCGGAATGCTCAAATCGAACCTGGTCTATCTGGTTGCGGAGCGTATGTATTGCAGTAAGCGTAGTTCGACTCTTGGAATCGTGTCTCGCAAGGGCAAAAAATGTAACGATTGCCGATCCCAACGCGATCAGCAGATCGTCGACAATGGGGACCGGAATGCGGAGCAGGACACTGGACAAAACGAACACCGATAGGAAGACCGCACCGGACAGAACGAATCGTGTTACGAAGCGCTGGTCGAGCACCCATTGTGTGGCGTCTTTTACGGCGATTCCGTGCAGGTATCGACGCAGATCAGAAAAACGCTCGATTGCCGGATCTTCTCCATACAACCCCTGCAAACCATTCTGACCGAGGACATCCACCATGTTCACCGTGTCCTGAAACGGATGCAGGAACAGCGACGAACCGTCGATGCGTCGGATGTGTATGATACGGATGTTATTCTGTCGCTCCATTACGGGCATACGATAGTGAGGCTGAGTCATCGCTGTCAACAATACCGTCACGGTCATCCGACCTTACCGCTGTATCCATGAGTCGGAATAGTACGTCATTATTGAAAAGCTCGGCGTATTTACGCGCACTCATACCCAGTTTGTCCTTGATGTCGGGGTCCGCGCCGGCTTTGAGCAATGTCTTTGCATCTTCGACATGGCCCTCGGCAACTGCAAGCATCAACGCCGTCTGCCCGCTTTTGGTGCGGATATCCGGCTCAGCCCCGGCGGCGAGCAGACGCCGTGTCAACTGCGTCATACCGTGCCCCGACGACTCGACGAGCGCCGTGTTTCCACGGTCGCTACTGATTGCATTCACATTTACGTTTTTCGCAAGCAGCATCTCGACAACGTGAACGTGTCCACCACGAACCGCAAGATTCAATACCGGCACACCACTGGAATTGACCGTGTCAACGGACATCCCGAGCTGTAGAAACAGCTCAGCGAGCTCCGCGTCGCCGTCCGAAACGACGCGCGCAAACTCATCGTCCGTGGTGGCGTACCCGCGCTGTATAATCTCGTCGCGGGCCCGATCGATCGTCTGCCGCCGCCTCGCAATACCGTACTCTTCCACGACAGCCTGTATGAGTTTCATATGGTCGTTGGAACCGGTGCTGCGACCGAACAAAGCTGGAAGTGGCTCCTGTCTTCCGGGCCCAACGATCGTGACGCCTGTGTCTCGACCCGAAGCGTAGCCCATAATAAAGGAAAACCACGCCTCGCTTTCCGGATCCGGCGGTGGCACAATAACGAAGTGGAGTATGTCGGAAAGAAGAAAGGAGAGCTCAGATTGCGTCGTATCGCTCCAGCTCGCTGAAAACACGTAGGGGCGAGCCGGAACACCATGTTCCTTCAGACTCCTGAATATACGCTCGGCGAGCGATTTGTGTTGGTCGACAAAGAAAATTCCGGTTGGCATGTGGACAATCCCGTTTCTTTTAACTATGGCGCATCCGGGGGTTAGATGCAAATGTTTCGCGGATGTCCATGATGGTGTCAACGGCTCAGATAGTCACGGATCAGTTCGTCAACATCCGTTATGACGTGATGTTTCAGATCCTGAGCGAATGACAGCAGGGACTGTCGGTCGCCGGTGGGTTGATCGTCGCGCTTGTCGAGCATGAGTTCGTAGGGCTTCACGGCAAGTACGTGTGCAAGCTGCTCGAACAGCCGGGGTGACGGGAAGGTATGACCGTGTTCGATCTCGCTGATGTGCCCTGGTGTTACATCGCACTGCTCAGCGACGTAGGCCTGGGTGTAGCCCAGACGATTGCGCGCGCGTCGTACATTGTAAGCCAGCAGGTAATGTAAATGCGTCACATCACGTATCCGTATAATTTTGCATGGAAGTATTCCTTTCCAGAAAGAAAAAACCAAGAGCCTGTCGGCGGTGACTGTCATCGCTCGTAGCAGAGACGGCGACTGTGCGGGAGTAGCCGATACGGGAAACACATATTACTATGTGCCGGTCATGACACATTCCCGAACTGGAACGAACACGCTCGATGCTTCTCAGCCATTTCACTTCTCCGGTGGCGAACACGCTGTGTTGCTGGTACACGGCTTCACCGGTTCTCCGCACGACATGCGCTATCTCGGTACACGGCTGCACGAGTCAGGCTTCACGGTTCAGTGCCCACGGTTACCGGGGCATGGAACAGACGGACTGGATTTTCTTTCAACCACGGAGCATGACTGGTACCGACGCGTTCTTGATACGTATTACGATCTCGCTGGACGGCACCGCGCCGTAAGCGTCTGCGGTTTGAGCATGGGTGGCGTTCTGAGCGTGATTCTCGCGTCGGAGGTGTCCCTGCACTCTGTGGTGCTCGCTGCACCGGCACTCATTGTCAACAGCAGACTGCTGCCGTTTTCCAGGTTCGTGGGACCGTTCAGGAACCGTCAGCCGAAAGCACCTCACGATACGTTCGACAACCAGCCGGAGATCCGACGACTCGTCGACGAGTACTGGTCATGGCAGTGGAACATGCCTGCCGCACGACTCTACCGGCTCATGAAGCGCGCTCGAAAACGCATGCGTACCGTCACCGCACCAACGCTTACCGTTGTTTCAGAGAAGGACAAGACCGTTCCGGCGCGAACGGCCGCCTTTATCGCGGAACGAATCGGGAGTCGGATTCACGAGGAACGCGTACTCACCGAAAGCGGCCACGTGATTACGAGCGACTGCGAGCGCGAAGTGTTCGCGCGACTCGCGATTGAGTGGATGGCAAAAACTGATCACCAGCGGTGATGGACATCGGGCATAATGCGGTCTTCGTATATGCGGCGTACCGCTGCCAACTGGGCGTCGGATAGTGGTCCTTTCCCCGAGGCACGCACATTTGACAGAACCTGTTCGGGTTTTGATGCTCCCGGAATAACGGTTGAGACCTGGGGAAAAGACAAAATCCACTGAAGAGCGTGCTCCGCAAGTGGAACATCGTCACCCAGAGCCGCCTTGATTTCCTCTGCAGCCTTCACACCCTCTTCAAACGGGACACCCGAGAACGTCTCGCCCTTATCGAACGCTGTGCCCTCACGGTTGAAGTTTCGGTGATCGCCTTCGACAAACTGCTGATCGAGCGAAAACGTGCCGCTCAAAAGCCCGCTCGCGAGTGGTACCCGAACGATGATACCGATATTCCTGCGCTCCGCCTCGCGAAAAAAAAGCTCGGACGGGCGATGTCGGAACATATTGAAAATGATCTGCACCGAGGAGACGACGTCATATTCGACGGCTTTCAGCGCTTCTTCAACCTTTTCTACGCTTACCCCCGCTGCACCGACCTTTCCCTCGGCAATAAGGCGTGAACAGGCATCGAATATTTCGGGCCTGTAGTACACGTCGGTCGGTGGGCAATGAAGCTGAATAAGGTCTATACGCTCAAGACCCGTATTCGAGAGCGAGTCTTCCACGAACCCGCGGATCGCCTGCGGTGTATACTTCTCGGCGACGTGTGGAGATAGTTTCCTGCCACATTTCGTCGCAATTCGTATACGATCTCCGTAGGTGCGCTTGATTGCCCCGACGGCGGCTTCGCTGGCACCTCCGTCATACACGTCCGCGGTGTCAAAAAATGTAATCCCCTGCTCAATCGCAGTCTCCAGAATCGTCTCTGCGTGCTGCGGATCAAAAGGCTGCCCCCAGCCGCCGCCGACCTGCCACGTGCCCAGTCCGATTTCAGAAATATCCCATCCGGTTGTGCCGAGTACTCTGTACTTCATGCGTACAAGCCTATCGCCGCCAGGCTTAACGCGCAAGCCCGCGTTTGCCCCTGAACAGAAACCGCCTTCCTGATTCGGAAGGCTACTTGCTCACGCGAGATGCTGAAAGCTATACTTCAACGTACGTATGCTTGGATTCACTATAAAAAAGGCGTTTTTTGACACGTGGGACAACCTGCTCGCAGCCGCGCTGTACAACCTGGGTTTTGTGCTGGTCGCGGCGGTGCCGTTTGTAGCGCTCGACGGTCTTATTGGCCTCGGGGCCGAGTTTATCTCCATTCTGGGGTGGGCACTCGGAGTACTGCTGGTGTTCCTCTATCTCGGCGGTCTGGCTTTTGTCGCTCGGGACATGACCGATTACATGAACGTGGGGCCGGCTACCTTCTGGAAATATATCAAGGAAGCGGCTCCCGTAAGCCTTGTCCTTGGAGGCATATACCTTGCACAGGCTTTCGTTACGTCGGTCGCACTGCCGGTTTATGCATCCATGGGTAATATATTCGGACTCGCAGCCCTGGTGTTCCTGTTCTGGGCAAGTGTGATCTGGATCCTCGCAAGCCAGTTCGTATTTCCGGTACGTACACGACTGGACTCGCAGGTGGGAACGGTCCTCAAGAAGGCTTTCATGGTCTTCTTCGACAATACCTGGTACTCGCTTTTCATGGCTGCCGGCATTATTGCACTCAGCGCACTTTCACTTCCCCTCGCATTTCTGATCCCGGGACCCGTCGGTGTTCTGATCTGGATGCAGGCCGGATTCAAGCTCCGGCTCATGAAATACGACCACCTCGAGGAGAACCCGGATGCGAAGCGTTCCGAGATACCCTGGGATGAGCTGCTCTACGAGGAGCGCGAACGAGTGGGAACCCGGACCCTGCGGGGAATGATATTTCCCTGGAAGGAATAGCGCCGGCTTCAGGCTTGCTTCGCGTGCTCGAGCTCTCGGAAATCCCAGTCCATAAAGGGTCGTATGTGACGACTCAGGTACATCACGGGTGTATCGAGGACCGCAACGATCGCCTTCAGCACGTAGGTGGTCAGAAGAATCTCGAGAAAAACCGACAGCGGGAAGACTCCCGCAAAGGCAACGGTCGTAAACACCAGGCTGTCGATTGCCTGGCTGACCAATGTGCTCAGGTTGTTGCGTACCCATAAGCGCGAGGGAACGCGGTGCCTCCAGAAGTTAAATGCCCATACGTCGTGAAGCTGCGCGAGCACGTACGCCGACAGACTCGCTATCGTAATCCGCGGGAGCAGGGAAAAGATATTCTGCAGCGAAGCGGCCATTGTATCGTCGGGCGCCGGAGTAAACCCGAGAGCGAGGCTCATGAGCAGCGTCGTTGATATAATCGCACCGAAACCGATCCAGACCGAACGCCTCGCAAGCCCCGATCCGAAGCGTTCGTTCAGTATGTCGGTTGCGAGAAATGAAGTGGCGTACACGATATTTCCAAGAGTCGCCGTGAGCCCGAACAGCTCGATGGTTTTGGTGACCTGAATATTCGCAACGATCCCTGACACGGCAATCCAGGCGATGAGACCGACAGGACCAAATACCTTATACGACACGAGTATCAAGGCGAAATTGAGCAGCAGCATCCCAACCCACAGCATTTCATTGTTCATAATGAGGCGAACCCTATTGAGCTTAACTGATGAGTGTCAATATGGGCATGGCTGCACGCGGCCTGCACAGACGTCGCTGCTTTTGTTAAAATTGAGGGAGGGAGGATTCAGTGTCAAAAATCATTCTAGTATCGAACAGACTCAGCGTATCGGCCAGGCGAAGCGAGGACGGGTTTTCGTATAAGCCGAGCGTCGGCGGGCTCGCGACGGGGCTGAGTTCATTTTTCTCTCGCTCGGACAGCCTGTGGGTCGGTTGGAGCGGTCTCGCAGATGACACGCTTACCGCCGACGAACGCGATGAGGTAAAGAGTACGCTCAGAAACGAACACAAAAGCGTCGCGGTCTCCCTGAGCAGTCACGATCTTGATACGTTCTACTACGGATTCTGCAACAAAACGATATGGCCGCTGTTCCACTACTTCCCGACCTATGTCGACTACGATCCGGTGCTGTGGCATTCCTACGAGCACGTCAACCATAAATTCTTTGAAGAGCTCCGCTCGATAATCGAACCCGGCGACTACGTATGGGTTCACGACTATCAGCTTATGCTGCTTCCTGACCTGATCCGCGAAGAGTTTCCAAACACACGCATAGGTTTTTTTCTGCACATCCCCTTCCCCAGTTACGAGTTGTTCAGGCTTCTGCCGTGGCGCAACGAGCTGTTGAACGGTCTGCTTGGTTCCGATCTGATAGGCTTTCACACCTACGATTATGCGCGACACTTTCTGTCGAGCGTCCGCAGATTATTAGGCATGGATAACAACCTCGGGACGATTCAGGGTCCCAACCGAATGACCAAGGTCGATGTGTTTCCCATGGGTATCGATTACGATAAATACTCACGCTCCAGCACGCTGCCCGAGGTTGAGTCAGAGATCGAGCGAATACGGCAGTCAGCACGCGGGCGTCGCATAATCTTCAGCGTGGACCGCCTCGACTACTCGAAAGGTATCCCGAATCGGATTCAGGCTTTCAAGCGTTTTCTCGAGCGGTATCCGGAATATCATGGCACAGTCGAGCTGATTATGATCGTAGCCCCCTCACGAACCGAGGTAGAAAGCTACAAGGAACTGAAGCGGGAACTCGACGAGCTGGTCAGCACGATCAACGGTACCTACGGCACAATAGACTGGACACCGATCCTCTACTTCTATCGTACATTTCCCTTCGAGCGGCTCACGGCAATCTACCGCGTCGCGGACGTCCTTCTCGTAACGCCGGTGCGCGACGGCATGAATCTCATTGCCAAGGAGTACGTTGCCGCACGCTCCGATTATCGCGGAACGGTAGTCCTTTCAGAAACGGCTGGAGCTGCGCGGGAAATGAGCGAAAGCCTGATCGTAAACCCGAGCGATATGGACGGAATCGCGGAGGCAATACGAACAGCGCTCGAACTGAGTCCTGAAGAGCAGGAACGGAACAACCGTCGCATACATCACCGTCTGTCCCGATACGACGTTCAGTTCTGGGCTCGAGATTTCATGGATAAGCTCGAAAACGCAGGGGAAAGCAGAGCGCGTCTGCAGAACAGACGGCTGCGCGGGGATAACCGAACCCGCCTCGTGCAGGAATACCGGGACGCGCAACGTCGATTGCTCTTTCTCAATTACGACGGGACGCTCGTGCGCCTCGGCAGCGACCAGACCGACGGGAAACCCGATGCAGAACTCCTGGACACCATCGAGCGGCTGGCCTCAGACAGCAGAAACGAAGTGGTCATCGTGTCGAGTCGCAGCCGGGAGGAACTCGAATCCTGGCTGGGCCACCTGAATGTAGGTCTGGTTGCCGGTTACGGCGTCTGGGTCAAAACCCGCGGCGGCGACTGGGAACTGACGGAGCACCTGAACAATGACTGGATGGACAGCATTCGTCCCATCCTTGAGCGCTACGCGGACCGTACCCCCGGCTCCCAGCTTGAGGAATGGGAGTACAGTCTCGCCTGGTCGTACCGAAAAGCTGAACCCGAGCTCGGTTCGGTTCGCGTAAGCGAGCTACGGGACGCTCTGCTGAGTCTGACGAGCAACCTGAACCTTTCGATTATTGAAGGACACAATATCCTCGAAGTCAAGAACGGAGACATCAATAAGGGGCGCGCGGCTTCGCGATGGCTTAACCAGAGTGACTGGGATTATGTTCTTGCCATAGGAGACGACTGGACAGACGAAGAACTGTTCTCCGTGCTTCCGCCCGACAGCTGGTCTATCAAGGTTGGCATAGACCTGTCACGCGCGCACTGGTTCCTCAGGGATGAACGGCGCGTCCGGGAACTTCTGCAGGAACTTGTCTGATCAGTGCAGGAATTACGGCTGCCGCTCGACGATGCGCCTGAGTCCGTTAAGGGTCAGCCATTGATCGACCGCCTCAAACTCGTCAACGAGCGGCGCGATAACGTCCGCAAGACCACCCGTCGCGAGCGCGACGACGTCGCACCGTAAATGCTCGCGGTACCGTCGAATCATACCTTCGACAAGGGACGCATACCCGAATACGATCCCGGACTGTATCGCGGTGATGGTGTTCGTTCCGAAGGGTTCCGGCGGTGCCGAAAGGTCGATCTGCGGTAACTGGGCTGTGCCTTCGCTGAGCGCGAGCGACGCCTTCATGAGCCCGGGGGCAATGCTCGCCCCGAGTATCCTCCCCCGCGCGTCTACGACGGTAATGGACAGCGCGGTTCCGAAGTCAAAGACCGCGCAGGCCATCCCGCTCACGTAATCGCGGGATGCAACCGCGTTGGCAATCAGATCTGCTCCGATCTCGTGACGGTTATCGATCGAAATATCGAGCCATGGGACCGAATCAGCCGTTACCACGTGGACGGGCGCCATGAACAGCGCCTTCATCGCACGGACGAGCGGAGCGAGCAGCGGAGGAACGACACAGCCGATGACGATCGATGTGATATGACTGGTCTTCATGCTGGAGTCCTGGAACAGGCCTGCCAGCACGACGCGAAGTTCGTCATCGGTCCTCAGCGGCAGGGTTGAGAGCCGCCAGTGTGCCACGATCGACTGTGATTCATTATACACACCAAGAACAATGTTGGAGTTACCGGCGTCGACTGTCAGGATCATATGGTCTTCCCTTCGGTGTTGAACACCTGCTCTTGTAAGCACAGTACGCGCACGGTATGCTTGCGGTACCGATGGCAGATACACCCTCAGTAACGAAACGTATACGCGGCACCGACGCCTATTACCACGTGGTATGGTCGCCGGTCGTACGCGCGCTGCGTCACGATATTATCCGCGTTGTACCGGCCGTGTCAGGTATTTTCGAGCTTTTTGTGCTCGACAGCGGGCAAACGCTTAATCCGGTTCGAACGAGTGCCGCGTGGTACGGCGGCCTCAGGAGCTCGCTTCGTGAACTGAGCGACCCTCAGACCTGCCGGGACAAGCGGGTCCGCGGCTACCTGTCGAGGCACAAGCTGTACTACCGGTTCAGCACCTGTTCGTCGCACGAGGACATGCAGGACGTCCTCGCCTGCATCGCTGCAGTTCGCCCCCGATCGGTCGGTGAAGCGGAACCTTCTCCCCGGTACGAAGGCTTGTTCCTGCGGGAATCCGCCCAGGGCGGCATGGTACGGATCGACTAAGCCGCTGAACCCTCAAGACCGAGCTCGGGTGCTACAGCCCGCATGCCTCGAATCGTGTGTTCTATGACCTCGGAAAGTTCCATTCCAACCATACCGGCACCTCGTTCAATAACGTCACGGTTTGCACCCGCGGCAAAGCTCTTTTCCTTCCACTTTTTACGTACCGACTTCACGCTCAGGTCGTGCAGGCTTCGCGACGGCCGCACGAGTGCTGTGGCCGTGACAAGTCCCGTCAGCTCATCGATCGTGTAGAGAACTTTTTCCATGTGATGGACCGGCTCGACATCGGTGCACATGCCCCATGCGTGACTCATAACGGCGTGAATGTAGTCCTCAGGCCAACCCGCTTCGCGGAGCCACCGCTCTGTGTACGTGCAGTGATCTTCCGGATGCTCCTCCCAGTCAAGATCATGAACCAGCCCTATAATGCCCCACTTCTCTTCGTCTTCGCCGGACTCTCCGGCGAAATGGCGCATCACAGCCTCCACCGCAAGACAATGCCGGCGCAGGTTTTCGTCCTGTATATGGCTTTGCATGAGCGTGAGAGCTTCCGATCGATCCGGTATGTGTGCGTCTGCCATGGTCATATCTCCTCAAATACCCCAAGTGTGCGGTTCTTTCGTACGTGTTCGGACGGATACACCGTCCCGTGCATGCAGATGTATACGCCCGGCGGCAGCAACTGCGCCGCGCTGAAAGCCGCCCCAAGATTGAACAGCGCGTCGCTGCCGGTGACCGCGTAGGGAACCATAGCCCCGGTCAGTACGACCGTCTTGTCGGTCACGCTCCGTGCGATAACACGCGACGTCTCGACCATGGTATCGGTTCCGTGCGTAACGACAATACGGTCCTCCACAGACGCGAGGCAGGCATCCCGGACCGCGTAACGATCTTCATCACCCATCTGCAGACTGTCGAGCAGGCGTGATATTTCGAGTACCACCGGCACGGTGCACCGTACCGACTCGAGGATTGAAGGAAGGTGCGTCCGGCTGAGCGTCAACTCGCCTTTCAGCAAGTCGTAGGCCTTGTCAAATGTTCCACCGGTGATAATAACGCGAAGCGCAGTCTTCATGATGTATGTACGCTCTATTCCGTCTGAAAGTTAAAAAAGTTAATAACCAGCCGTTGAAACGGCACGATATGCCGTATCTCCGCACGGTGCACCATTTCAAGCATCATATCCGGATTGACGGCGGCTTCTCCTGAAGCCTCGCGGTCGATGTTCCAGATAAACACCCGTCCGGCGCGACCTGCTTCCGTCATTGCGTCACGAAACAAGGCAAACATACCGGTATACCACCGCTCGCTGAAGGGCGCACTCTTCTCCGACAGCGCGACGTATTCCGCCAGACGCCGTTCAAATGCTTCAGAAAGCCGGTCGGGATCCGCTGTTCCGAACTCCTGCAACATACGGTCCTTTACAGAGATTTTCATGGCCGTCACGACCGCTTCGTCCACAGCGAAGTACGGAAGAATCGAGCCAGTTCGCGCGAACAAAAATACGATGGTTTCGAAGTATTGCAGAGACAGATTCAGCGGGATGCGGTCTGCTCCTTCAAACTCGGCCGTAACTTCTTCGGCGTAGTCAAAGAGAAACCCTCCGAATGATTCTGCAAACTCTTCACGTTGTTCCATCCCTCAGAAAGTAGCACTCTGAGGAGCAAAACGTACAGACCGGGTCCGCGAAAACACGCTCACCGGATGCGCAGAACGAGCCCGCGTAGCCCGCGGTTTCGACTTCGCTTCACAACAGATGACCACGGCTGTCGCTCGAGTCTGCTCACTTCGGCAGAGTTCCCGGCGACAACCAGCAGTGTTCCGCTACCCGCCAGGGCCAGGCAAAGGGTGTCGATTTCCTGCCGCTGTCCCGGCGATATAGTGCTCTCAAGCGAGAGCACCAGAACAGCCCGCTCTGGAGCAAAGGACCGCAGACTCAGTACTGACGGGGTAAGCACAGACGACACCGGCGTGCGGGTCCGTCGACTCCTGTTCTGAGTTAAGGTCGTGGCCGTAGCTGCAAGGTGTAGCGCGTCATCGGACGCGACGGTACACATTCTGCCGGGATATTGTTTTCGCGCCCACGCCGGAGCAACTCCCGTCCCGGGATTCCAGAATACGAGCGGTGATTCCGGGTCAAGCGTTTCTATCAGTCGGATGAGCATGATGGTCTGAAAGGAGATTGTTTCAAACTCCCCCAGACCCCAGAAGCCCTGTGCGCGAACGGCCACTTTTTCGATACGGTGCTCAACCGGCGCTCCCCGGCAGTAGGCCGCCTCTGCAATGTGCGATCGCCCCGACATGGATTCCTGAATTGGCCCTGTGAGAAATACGGTGTGCCCCGCGTGTGTGATGCGCTGTACGCGCGAGAAACCGAGATCATGGAGCATATCTTCGGTCTCCTGCGCGAGCGGATTGACGAGAACAAACCCGCACACTCCCTCCTCGGCACAGGATAGCCCCGCGTGTTCCAGCAGCAGTCGCCTGACGGGCTCCCCCGCCTTCGCGGGTACGTTCGAGAGAACGAGATCGAACACCTCATGCGGAGGACCGTCGAGGCCAACGGCACGGCAGTACGAGCAAGCCACGTCGGCGCGACCGTTTAACCCGGCGTTGTATTCCGCAAAGCGCACTGCAAGTGCGCTTCGGTCCTCCATAACAAGCCTGCGGGTTTCGTATTCGCGCGAAGCGACGATACCGAGGACTCCCGTACCGCAGCCGATATCGTATACGGAGGCTAGCGGGGAGCGCAGATGCGCTTTCAAATCTGAGAGCAGCAACCTGCTGCCGGCGTCGACCTCGTGGCTCGAAAAGAGGTCCTGCGAAAGTGCAAACTGATATTCGGTTCCACCGAATCGGAATGTCGATCTGCGGTGAATACGAGCTTCTATGTCCGACAAGCTCCATGCGGCCCAGGTCACATCACTCATGTCCGGACCACGTTCACGATGGACAGCCGCAGTTCCCGAACACGTCGCAGGTGTACCGGCCGAGCCCCCGGATTACCTGTCGGTGTCTCATCCGTACATTTCACAGACTGCATGCGCCTTCCCTACTTCATGTTTAAAAGCGATTGTACGAGCAATGACAGCGCCGAAGCGTCTCGTATATCGCAGACTTCGCGGATACTGTGCATGGCAAGCATGGGCACTCCGAGGTCGACCGTGCTTATACCGGTTCTCGTCCAGGAAATCGGGCCTATTGTCGACCCGGTGCGCATGTCGCTGCGACCCGCGAGCATCTGCAGCGTAATGCCGGATTCATCCGCAGCCTCTCTGGTCCGTTCCATGCTGTCGATGGTCGTGGCGTATCGATATTGTGAGTTGACCTTCAGCACGGGACCGGCGCCGAGCACAGGGGAATACGAACTGTCGTACTTACCGGAGTATCGATCGTGCAGCGCGTGCGCCCCGTCGTTCGATACGATGAAACTCGCGGCTACCGCACGGTACCACGACTCTGCGTCGTTCGAAACCGAGAGACGACGCAAAATGCTGTCGAGCATGGGGCTGTCTGCACCACTGCCCGTACGGCTTCCGATCTCTTCGTTGTCGAACAGACAGAGCACCTGAGTCGCTTCAGTCGGGTCCGCGTCGATGAAACCTTCAAGACACGAGTAACATCCGACAAGATTGTCTATTCGACCCGAAACGAGCGTCGTTTCGTCGTCGAGTACGACCGCCTCGGCGGCGTCAACGAGATACGCTTCGACGGCTCCAAGCTGTTCAGAGGCAATGTCGAGTACGTCGGCGATATGTCGACGTATACGTTCGGGGGCGGGCACGGCTGACTCAGCGGACAGAGCCAGACGCGCCTGCAGGTGGTCCTGTGCGTTGTACTCGAATCCTTTATTTACGTCCCGGTTCAGATGTATCGCGAGATTCGGTATGATTGCCATTGGTCGGCGGCTTTGAAACGTTCGTATACGCCAGCCCCGTTCACCCGAGGGCGATTCGTGGACGACAGCGCGTCCGGCGAGAAGCAGTTCCCGGTCGAGCCATGTCGACAGGATCGGTCCTCCGTATACCTCGACAGGCACCCACGTACCGCCGGTCGCGTCATGCGCGCCTTCGATCTTGAGACGAAGCCCCGGGCTGTCGGTATGCGCGGCCGCAACGCGAAAGCCCGACTCCGACGGGTGCGCCGTGCCCGGCCGGATCGCGACAACCGCGCCACCGCGACGAATGAAGAATGATCCACTGCCCGGGAGAGTATCCCTTTCGGACCGCTCAGCAAAACCGGTGGATACGAGTCTGTCCACGACATGCGTAACGGCGTGAAAACCGGTCAGGGAGGCGGAAAGAAACTCTGTCAGCCCCGTCGAAAAGCTGCGTGACTCCATACAAAAACTCCGTACTGTTGATTGCTGCCCGCGTATGCCCTCTTGCTCTCTTGAGAAAAGAGGGCGACACTATGGCGGCCGGGATTGCGATTATAACGGTGAATCCGCACTAGTGCGAGACACTAATCCCGTTGAGGAGTCAGTAATTGTGAGAACTGTTCCAGAATCACGAATGGTGGAAATTCGGGAGAAGAAACCAAGCTATCCCGTCAGTGACGCCTTTGCAGACTACCTGAAGCGCTACCAGAGAAACGACCCGGTCGACGTTGTGTACGAGGACCTTCGGCGGTTTACGCAGAGTATTCCCTACGAAACGCCCGATGGAGAAGAAAGCTACTGGGAGTCCGTTCTCTATTCGCCTGGCGAGACGGACGAAATTCACCGGGAACTCACGAGGATTTACGCCTATATGCGAACTCCCGAAGATCCTGGATTTACCGAGCACCTGTCAATAGAACGCGTAGACTTCTGTCGCTTCGGCAATTCCCAGCCGTTTCGTATCAAGGTCGTAAACAAATACAACGACGTCCACGACTACTATTACGTAAAACATACCGACGCTTCGCGAGCGTACGGCCTCGAACTTGAGCACATTCTTGCCCCTAACCGCATCAACTTTCTTGTACACGAGTCGACCCTGATCGAAGAGCATATAAGCGGCATTCCGGGCGACGTGTTTCTCGAAGAGCGATTCCCGACCGACCAGCGAGGGCTTACCCGTTTCGCAAAAGAATTTGTGAAGTTTAACGAACGGTGCTTCGTAAAACTTCTCGGGGACATGCGTGCGTACAATTTCGTGGTCGTTCTCACGGAAGACTTCGACATGCGCCAGTTTCGCATCCGCGCAATAGATTTTGACCAGCAGAGCTTCGAAGGTGAGCTGAAGATCTACCTCGCCCAGTTTTATCCTGAGAACAAAAAGGCGGTAGATATGGTGTGGAAACTCCTGCCGCAGACAACGATACGGCAGTATCAGCGGGAGGAACGCAGCCTGATACGACGACGGTTGAACGTCGCTCGACAGCGATTCGACGCGCTCATGGACTGCATGTGCGAAGACGTGCTTTCCACCCCCGACCGGGTGGCACGCCTGTCGGCAAAGCTTGCCCGCTATCACCACGACGACTCGCTCGCCCGGGTAAAAGGCATGGGCGAGCTTACGCGAAGGCACATGCACAAGATACTCGAAACTGAATAGCCCTGACCCGAGCCCCGAATATCCCGAAAACAGACAAAGCCGGACGTCGTCCGGCTTTGTCTGAACGGCATTGGGCACTACTGGATTTGAACCAGTGACATCCTGCTTGTAAGGCAGGCGCTCTCCCACTGAGCTAAGCACCCGTACGTGTAACGGACGGTACAATAGCAACCGGCATGTTGAGATGTCAAGCACCGGCGACTTGTGATACATTCACGGCTCAATACGGAGTAAACATGAGCGTAGTAAAACGACGAAACATCGGAATTATGGCCCACATAGACGCGGGCAAGACTACAACAACGGAGCGCATACTTTTTTACACAGGGAAAAGCCATCGCATCGGCGAAGTCGACCAGGGGAGCGCCGTCATGGACTGGATGGAGCAGGAGCAGGACCGCGGTATCACCATCACGAGCGCGGCGACCACCTGTTTCTGGAAGGACCACCAGGTAAATATTATCGATACGCCCGGTCACGTTGACTTTACCGCTGAGGTGGAACGGAGTCTGCGCGTGCTCGACGGCGCGGTTGCGGTTTTTGACGCGGTCGGCGGGGTCGAACCACAAAGCGAAACCGTCTGGCGCCAGGCCGATACCTACGAGGTGCCACGGATTGCCTACGTGAACAAGATGGACCGCGTTGGCGCCGACTTTGAGAACGTCCTGGACGATATGCGGACCAAACTCGGCGCTCACCCCGTTGCGGTACAGGTTCCCATAGGCAGGGAGAACACCTTTACGGGTGTCATCGATCTTCTGGCCATGGAGGAAATCCACTGGGACCCCGAAAGCCTTGGGTTTGAGATGACAAAGCAGCCGATCAGCTCGGATAACACCGCGCTCGCCGCAGAGTGGCGCGAGAAGCTGCTCGACGACGTAACGACCTTCTCAGACGAACTGACGGAAATCTATCTCGAGACGGGCGACGTACCGCTCGATAAACTGCTCAGCGTACTTCGAGAACAGACGATCGCTCGCCAGGTGGTTCCCGTGTACTGCGGCGCTTCGTTGCGGAATATGGGTGTACAGCCGCTGCTCGACGGGGTCATCAATTTTCTGCCCGCTCCAGAGGAGCTGCCCCCGATCGTCGGACACAACGCAAAAACCGACGAAGAGGTGCCGGTTGAACGGACCGTCGACGGGCCACCACTCGCGCTCATTTTCAAGATACAAAGCGATCGCGAGGCGGGCCTGCTGTGTTTCATTCGCGTGTACTCCGGTTCCTTCAAGGCCGGAAGCTCGGTCATGAACATCGACAAGAAAAAGAAGGAGCGTGTGAACCGGCTGCTTCGAATGCACGCGGCGCGGAGCGAACAACTTCAGACCATAGAGGCGGGAGATATTGCCGTCGTCGTCGGCATGAAATTCGCGCAAACCGGTGACACGATCGGGACCGAGGCAAAGCAGATTATTCTCGAGCGTATGGTCTTCCCCGAACCTGTTATTTCTGTAGCCATAGAACCAAAGACATTGAGCGACCGGGACAGGCTGAAGCAGATTCTCTCCCAGCTCGCGCTCGAAGACCCGACCTTCACGACACGGGAAGACGCCGATACAGGCGAGCTTATTATCAGCGGAATGGGAGAACTCCACCTCGACGTCCTGGTAACACGCATCGTCCGGGACTATGGCCTTGATGCACGTATCGGTCGCCCCCAGGTCACTTACCGCGAGAGCATCGCGCAGGCGGCGGAGCATACCGAAACATTCGAGCGTGTCCTCGCCGGAAAAGAGAATACGGCGACCATCACGCTCAGGGTGGAACCGCAACCGCGCGGTACAGGCAACAGCTTTGAATCGCTGGTGCCCGAGCACCAGCTGCCGAAAGAGCTGCAGGAAGCCGTCCGTCGTGGTGTGGAAGGGAGTCTGTCCTCGGGCATTGCGGTCGGGTATCCGGCGATCGATATCAAGGTAACCATGACGCACGCTTCCTACGACGAAACCACGGCAACAACCTTCGCGTACGAGGCGTGCGGAGCGATGTGCCTCGACGCCGCCTGTTCAAAAGCCGGACCACTGCTCCTTGAACCGATTATGAAGGTCGATGTCAACAGCCCGAACGAGTTCATGGGCGAAGTAATACAGGGCATCACTATGAGGGGGGGCATCGTGACAAGCGTCGAAAGCAAGCCGGCGGTAGAGCATATTCGCGCGAGTGCACCCCTCGCCTCAATGTTCGGGTATTCCACCGCGCTGAGAAGCGTGAGTCAGGGCCGCGCCACCTACGCCATGGAGTTCAGCCACTTCGAAAAGAAAAGCGGTAATTCATGAGGTGACGGGCGGATATCGTTCGTTGACAGCTGGAAAGATCGGCCCCTACAATTCGCTACACGCAGAACCATTTTAGTCCAAGGAGTTGCTTATGGGTGTACACACAGGTTCAATTCGAAATATAGCTATCGCCGGACACGGCTTCACGGGAAAGACGACGCTGACGGAACATCTTCTGTTCACCGGGGGGCGAATTGCCGCTCCCGAGACGGTAGAGAGCGGCAAGACAGTGAGCGACTACAGCGACGAAGAGAAAAAAGCCGGCTCAAGTATCCATACAACGCTTGCAGATCTGAAATGGAAAGACAACAAGATCAACATCCTCGATACCCCGGGAACCTCGGACTACATTGGGGAAGTCGTCGCCTCGTTTCGGGCCGCCGACAGCTGCGTTATGACGGTTGACAGCCGTTCAGGGGTACAGATCGAAACCATTAAGCTGTGGCGTCGTCTCGATGGACGTAACAAGCCACGCCTCGTATACGTAACGAAAATGGAACAGGAACGGGCGGATTTCGACGCTGTCCTTGAAAATCTTCGCGAACGCTTCGACAAACCGATCGTACCGGTGGTCGTGCCCGTCGGATCCGGAACAGAGTTCAAGGGCGTTATAGACCTTGTAGAAATGAAGTTCTACGCCGCACCCGGGGCCGGTACTATGGAGTCGGGCGTGGACGTGCCTGCGGATATGCAGACGATCGTCGACACCTACCGCCCTCTCATGGTCGAGGCTGCAGCGGAGGGTGACGACGAACTCACCGAAAAATTCATCATGGAAGAGAGCCTCACCACCGACGAAGTGCGCCGCGGCATAACCGAAGGCCTTCGAGAGAACAAGGTCGTACCGGTACTGTGCGGCGCCGCTCTTCGGGGAAGCGGGCTCACCCCCCTGCTCGACTTTATTGTAACAGCGGCGCCTTCGCCCGCTGGTCTGGCAGAACTTGCCTACGACGACGACGAGGTCGAAGGCAACGAGCACAAGGTGCCTGTCTCGGCAGAAGGCGCGTTCAGCGGATTCAGCTTCAAAACGAGCATCGATCAGTTCAGCGGGAAACTGAGCTATTTCAAGGTGGTTACTGGAAACCTTACACACGACAGCGAGCTGTATAACCCCCGTGACAACAAGAAGGAGCGGGCGAGCAAGATCTACCATGCGCTTGGAAAGAAACTCGAGGAAACCGACTCACTGTCAGCCGGCGATATCGGCATACTCGCGAAGCTGCAGAGCGTACACACGAATGATACTTTGTGCTCCCACGAACACATTGTGCATTATAAACCGCTCGCCCTGCCCCAGCCCGTGTATACCGTCGCGATTGAAGCCGCGAGCAAGAAGGACGAAGACAAGCTTGCGGCGGGTCTGAGCCGAATCACCGAGGAAGACAAGACCCTGCAGTTGAGCTTCAACGCCGAGACCAAGGAAACCGTCCTGGCTGGAATGGGTGAACTTCATATTAACCAGGTGCTGGATCATATACGCGAAACGCAAAAAATCGAAATAACCACACGAATCCCGCGCGTGGCGTACAGGGAAACGATCACAAAGTCCTCCGAAGCGCTCTATCGTCACAAGAAACAGTCCGGTGGTCACGGGCAGTTTGGTGAAGTATCGATACAGATCAAACCCCTCGAACGCGGAACGCTGTATTCGTTCGAGAACGCCATTCGCGGTATGGCGGTCAGCAAAGGCTATATCCCGGGAATAGAAAAAGGCCTTCACGAAGCCATGGACGAAGGCTTTGTAGCCGGATTCCCCGCCGTTGATATAGGCGTGACGCTCGTCGACGGAAAAGAGCACCCCGTAGATTCTTCGGAGATGGCATTCAAACTCGCAGCAAAGGGTGCACTCCGCGAAGCAGCGCAGAAAGCCGGCCCCGTCCTGCTTGAACCTGTTATGAAGTTGCTCGTGTTCGTTGAAGAACAGTATCTCGGCGACGTCCTGAGCGACCTGTCGACACGACGCGGACGCGTACAGGGCCAGGAGAGCCTCGGTGGAGGGATCATGGAGATTATCGCTCTTGTGCCTCAGTCGGAACTCCTGCGCTACGCAATAGACCTTCGTTCGATTACGAGTGGAACGGGTAGTTTTGAATTGAGTTTCGATCACTACGACCCGATCTCCGGGAAGGTTGCAGAAGACGTTATCCGGCAGGCGAAAGAACTCGCGCACGATGAGTAACGCTCTTTAATCGCCTCATGCAGGACGGTTGCATACAGGGCCCACCGTTGAACGGTGGGCTGTTTTTCAACACCGGCGCAGAAACAGCTCCCTGACCGTGTGCCCTTTCGCCAGACCTTTACGTTCGAAGGCGGTACCCGGACGCCACTCACGGGGACGCGAAAAGCCGTCGGCGTCGGCGTCCTCGATGCTGAAACCCTCGAATCCGGACGCGATGTCCCGCATATGCAGGGCGTAGTCTTCCCAGTCGGTCACCAGATACAGGTAGCCGCCCACCCGAATTCGAAGGCGCGCTAATTCGAGAAAGGATGCCTGCACGAGACGCCGCTTATGATGGCGTTTCTTGGGCCATGGATCGGGAAAGAAGACGTGTATCGCGTCGATGCTGCATGTGGTCCTCCAGGCGCTGAGCACGTCGACCGCATCGGCACGAACTATTCTCACATTATCAATTTCGTTCTGCTCGAGGTCGTTTATGAGACGCCCGACCCCGGGAGGATATACTTCGATTCCCAGAATGGCGTCGTTCGGGTGGGCTTCGGCAAAACGTGCCGTCGCGTGCCCCATACCAAAGCCGATTTCCAGAATCAGCCGCCCACCGGCGGAGGGGCCAACCGAGGACGGAAATGCTGCAAGCGGGTCCCTGCACACCCGCGACGCCTCCCGCACGTACTTCGCTCCATGGTCCCGGAGCGCGCTCTTATGCGACTGATTCATTCTCGCGCGGCGCACCACAAAGCTGCGTACGCTGCGCGTCTGCCCGCCTCCCGGCACCCAGCGCGTATCTGCGTGATATCCGTCGTCTCGCTGGTCCTCCATCACGCGCTATCCCCTGAAACTTCGGTAATGATCTTTCGAATCTCGGAAACAGTTGAACACGCCAGCATGCGACGACTGATCTGCTCGGCGTCATGAACGGTAATGCCTGCCAGAAGCCGCTTGACCCTTGGTACGAGTCGCGGTTCGACCGAAAGCCGTCGAACACCGAGTCCGATAAAGAACGGTACCAGCTCAGGGTCCGCCGCGGCTTCTCCGCAAATAGACAGTTTATCCCCCGGACGATCAACAGCCCCGACCAGGCGGGCGATACTCCTGAGTACCGACGGATGGTGCTGAACGTACAGGTCGCTCACCCGCTCGTTCGTCCGGTCAACGCCGAGCAGATACATGATCAGGTCGTTTGTGCCGACGCACAGAAAATCAGCAGCTTCCGACAACTCGCCGGCCACCTCGATCGCCGACGGAAGTTCGACCATGGCCCCGATTTTCGGTTGCTCATGAAACGGAAGGCCCTCCCGCTTCAACGAATCCATGCAGGTGTGAACCACATCCCGCGCTTCAAGGAATTCGTCGCACCCGGCTACCATGGGAAACATGATTGCGAGGTCGCCGTTGTGACCTGCTCGAAGCATTGCCCGTATCTGTTCGGAAAATATCTCTCTGTTCGCCAGCGAAAAACGCACCCCGCGCTCTCCGAGAAAGGGATTTGCCTCGGTGTACGCGAGCTCGTGACCGCGACCGAGTTTATCGCCGCCAATGTCGAGGGTGCGAAGGACAATTTCTTCGCCTTCCATACTGCCGATGATCTTCCGGTAGATCGAATACTGCTCTTCCTCGCTCGGAAAGTCATTCCGAACAATAAACGGAAACTCACTCCGATACAGGCCGACCCCTTCGGCTTTGTTGCGCTTCGCATATCGAATATCGTTCAGCAGATTGACATTGGCCATGACCCTGACCCGTGTCCCGCAGGCGCTGTGAGCCTGTTCGGGCACGTCAGGATCGACGATCCTGAGTCGTTGCTGTTCCTCTCGCATGCCGCGATAGCGGGAGATCGTTACTTCGTCAGGGTCTACGAGAACCTTGCCCTGGTGTCCGTCAACAATGAGGAAGCTGCGCTCCGGAACGCTGTGTATAGACGGGTCGCGGGTAAACACCACCGGTAGATCGAGACTGCGCGACAGAACCGAGATATGTCCGGTAACCGCGGTTCCGCTGAGCACAAGCCCTTCGGCATGCTGTGCAGAGAGCTTGATCAGCTCGCTCGGATAGAGATTCGCCGCAATGACGACCTGACCGGTGTAGTCCCCCTGCTCCTGGTCGCCGGAACCCGAGACGTTCCGCAGAATACGATGCCCGAGATCCTTCACATCCTGGGCCTTCTCCTGGAGTCTGGGATTATTCATTCCGCTGAACAGCTGCACATAGCGTCCCACGACCGTCCGGACGGCGGATGCGGTATCCATGCCGTCGCGAACTGCGTCGAGCATCTGGCCTGAAAACTCTTCGTCTCGCAACATCAACAGGTGCGACGAGAAGATGAGTCCGGCCACGTCGCTGAGGTTCTTCTCCGTCTCGAACTGGAGCGCTTCAAGCTGCACCCGTGAAATCTCAATCGCACGTTCAAACCTCGCGAGTTCCGCGTCAACGCTCGGTTCCCGGGGAATGTGCACGTCGCTTCCTGTATCCGCGTCGTCGAGATGAACGGCCTGTCCCCAACCGACACCCTCACCCGCACTGATGCCCGGCACAATAGCTTTCGGCTCTGAACGGTTTTCCGGTACCTGCCCGGCACTTCCGGAGTGAATCTCCATGAGCAGCATCGCGTTCTCGAGGGTTGCTGCCATCTGACTGGCAATGGCCTTCAGTGCTTTAACGTCGTGCTCGTCGAAAAACGCCGTTTTCTGATGCTGGAGGCTTATGACTCCGATGCGCGTCAGCCCGCGCCGAATCGGTACCGCGAGAAAACTGTTAAACTCGTCCTCCTCGACCTGGGGGACAATCTTGAAATCGGGATTTTCACGCGCCTGCGCTTCGCATATGGGGCGAAGCTGCTTCAGAGCGAGCCCGGTGAGACCTTCCCCCAGTTTCAGTCGAACCGAGTCGACCGACCCGAGGTTCAGTCCTTTTGTGGCCCGGAGAACCAGCTCCGAGCTTGCCGTGTCGAACAGATAGATTGAGCATACGTCGCTGTTCATGTGGCCGGCGACAAGTTCGACGACATCCTGCAGAAAGCCGACGACGTTACTGCGCTTCTCAAACAGGCCCGAGAGTTCGGCTACGGAACAGATCAGGTCAATATTGTCTTTTCTCATGATGACCGCCCGCATTATTTCCCGACAAGCGCATGGAGCCGGTCGCGAATAAACTCGCTTTTAGACTTGAGGTCTATTCCCTCAGTATCGACCAGTAGAACATTCGGCCGTTTTGGATCCAGTCGTACCCCCCCGGCGGTGCTTTCTATCGCACGAAGCACCCGATCGACAGAGAGCTCGGCGACCTTCCCGAACGTAACCTCGAGCACATTCGACCGCTCTTTCAAACTTGCAACATGTAAACGTTTGCATAGTATCCGGATTTCCGCAAGACTCAGCAGACTCAAAACCTCTTCGGGCAAGGGTCCAAAGCGATCGGCAAGCTCGGCGTGAACCGAGTCCAGCTCTGCCGCATTATTAACACCGGCGATCCTTTTGTAGACATCCATCTTGTCCGACGGCTCGCTGACGTAGGAGTCGGGAATGTACCCGGTATAGTCGAGATCCAGGAATACGTCGTCGTCATCTGCGACGTCTTCGTCGGACAGGCGGCGTACAGCATCGTCGAGCAGCCGCAGATACATGTCAAAGCCGACACTGAGGATATCGCCACTCTGCTGTCGTCCCAGAAGGTTCCCGGCACCCCGGACTTCGAGGTCCTTCAAAGCGATCTTGAATCCGCTTCCGAGCTCCGTAAAATCCGAAATAACCTGCAGGCGTTTCATCGCGATTTCGCTCAACGCTCTGCTTTCCGGATAGAACAGATAGGCGTAGGCGTGACGGTCACTTCTTCCGACCCGACCCTTGAGCTGGTACAGCTGGCTTATCCCGTACATGTCGGCACGGTCTATGATGATGGTGTTCACGTTGGGAATATCAAGGCCGTTTTCAATGATCGTCGTAGCAACGAGGACCTGGAAAGCACCGTGAACGAAACGGTGCATAACGTCTTCGAGCTCGGTGGCCGACATGCGACCGTGAGCGGTCTCGACGAACACTTCGGGGACAACTTTCTGCAGATACAGTCGTATCTGCTCAAGCGACTCGACACGATTGTGGAGGTAGAACACCTGCCCGCCACGATCGATCTCGCGCCGTATTGCCGACGCGAGCGTTTCTTCATTGAACTCTCCGATATGCGTCTCGATCGGAAGGCGGTTGTGCGGCGCCGTCCTGAGAACCGACATATCGCGAATCTTCAACAGGCTCATATGAAGCGTCCGAGGGATGGGCGTAGCAGTTAAGGTCAGACAGTCGATGTTTGCCCTGAGTTCTTTCAATCGTTCCTTGTCCTTGACCCCGAATCGCTGTTCCTCGTCGATAACGAGTAACCCGATGTCGCGAAACTTCACGTCTTTCTGAATGATCCGGTGCGTCCCGATAACGATATCGACGCTACCCTTCGCCAGGCCTTCGAGTACCTGTTTCTGCGTCTGCTTCGGGACGAATCGGCTGAGCATACCCACCTGAACCGGAAAACCTTTCAGTCGCTCGGTGACGGTCTCATAATGCTGTTCGGCCAGTATTGTCGTCGGTGCGAGAAAGGCGACCTGCTTTCCAGCGCTGACAGCCTTGAACGCCGCCCGCATCGCCACTTCTGTCTTTCCGTAACCAACATCGCCACAGATCAGACGGTCCATGGGCGCAGGTTTCTCCATGTCCGACTTCACGTCTTCGATGCCACGGAGCTGATCTTCGGTCTCTTCATACGGAAACCCCGCCTCGAAGGCCGTCTGCCACTCTGTATCAGGCGGAAAGGCGAACCCGCGGGCACGAGTTCGGCGTCCGTACAGAGCGATGAGGCGTTCTGCGAGATCCTCGACACTTTTCTGTACGCGACTCTTGCGATTCTGCCAGCTCTGCCCACCAATCCGGTCCAGCCGGGGTGGACTGTCACCGCTACCGATATAGCGCTGTATGAGATTGACCTGCTCTATCGGTATGTAGATGAACTCTTCACCACCGAACTCGAGGTGAATATAGTCGCGCTC
>JBKHAN010000137.1:0-3207 GCA_046542845.1 Spirochaetaceae bacterium | reverse complement strand
GCCCGTGAGCGAGAGATGCCACGAGCTGCTCTGTGATTCCGTGTGGAGGGAAGGCACGTTTGCGGGGCCGCTGAGGAGCGCCTGACCGGTCGCGAGGTCCGTTACCTGCGACAGCCCGCGATCATCCCAGCGTATGCGGATGCGGCCGTTTTCTGCTGTCCGGGAGGATATATCCGCGACCACGGCGTCAGTGATGGCAGCGTCGCTGATACAAGCCCTCATGTGGGCGCGGTACAAGCGAAACCCCAGCGAGGGTATCTCGCGCGCCTGTACTCGGAGTACCGCTTCGAAGGGCTGTTCCTGACCCGAACTTTCGAGCGTCTCAAAAGGAACCGGTTCTCCCGCGTCGTCTGTAACGCACACCACGCGCTCGCCCACTGGCCTGTGGAGCCTCACCCGAACCGAACCGGAGCGAGTCCAGGCGGAGGCGTTGTAGACAGCGATTGGCACCCCTGCTCCCCGGGTATCGATGCGCGCACCGATTGCCTCGAGGCCGAACGACTGAATGCGGCCGGCCTCTTTCAGTTGCAGTTCGAAATCGCGAATGACGTCGTCGACCGCGTCGCCGACAAGCGTCCCTGGCAGCGTATCGTGGAACTGGTGCAGTAGATACGACTTCCACAGATTCTTCAGGTCGTACCGGGGGAAAAAGAACTTTCGCTGGCACAAGGTGCCGAGTACCGCCAGACGCTCTGCCTGAAGAATCGCGTGCTCAAGCACCCTGTTCCAGTGCTTGATTCGCGCCTGCGATATGTGGGCACCCCTGTGCACGCCGCTCGCCGGCTCGAGCCCTATATCCCCCTCAAACACGGGCCAGTCCTCGCGCGCCGAGCGTGCAGACTCGAGAACCGGTTCCGGTACACCGTGCGTAAGGTTTGTCGCGAAGCCCGGGTCGGTCTGCAGGCGCCTGACCCTGTCGAGGTCCTCGTTCCGGGGGCCGCCACCGTGGTCTCCTTCTCCGTAGAGCACCATGGCGTCGTCGAGTCCCGTAATCGAGCACCAACCGTGTACGATCTCCTCGAGTTCGGGCGTGATTTCCAGGTTATAATGCTTCGGAATCTTGTACGCGAAGAGCATCGTTCCATCCGGTGCCTTCCAGTTAAAGCAGCGGATGTCATCCGGGCATCCCCGGTTGAACACGTAGTATTCGATTCCGCACCCGGCGTAGATCTGGGGTGTGGTATTGCAGTGCCCGCCAAAGCAGTCCGGGATCCACGCGACGTTGACCGGTGGGAGCCCCATTTCTTCTTCGGCGAACACGCTCCCCAGCAGAAACTGCCGGATGATCGACTCTCCGCCCGGGAGCATGGAATCTGCCTCGACCCATTTGCCGCCGACGACAATCCAGCGCCCGTCGGCAACTCGTTCGCAGATGCGACGCCAGAGATCCGGGTAGCGATCCTTCACCGTCTCGTACAGAGCAAACTGGCTCTGAGCGTAGGTAAGGTCGGGGTCTGTATCCATCACGTCGAGAACACCTCGAAAGGTATCGGGTATCACACGCCCGAGTGTCTCGTTGAGGCGCCACCGGTAGATCATATCGATGTGGGCGTTGCCTACCAGGGTAATTGTCTTTGCTTGAGCTGAATCGCTCATACGCGCTCCTCGTTCGGGAATTGTACGTTCATAATCACAGACAGAACCGTCGCGTTGGCGACCTGGTACCGGGCCCGCAAGCACCATGCCGTCTGCCCCTGTACGGCCTCGGTCACTTTGTCTACCGACAGTCCGGCGGGTGGCCGCGCGAAGCGACCGCGAAGACGGGCGAGGCTGCCCGACACTACGAACTCGTCGTCAGAAACGACTTCTACAGGACTGAAACTCCAGTATACCTCTTCGACATTCAGCGCAGGAGCCTCGCCACGGGGGCGAAACTCATCGTGAATTTCGAGCATGTCATCCGCACGCCGGTATACGAAGCTGCGGCGAAAGAGCTCGCACTGTGCTTCCGGGGGATATGCATGCGTCAGGTCATACTGTATCCGCTCTATATCGCCTGTCTCGAAGGACAGAACGCGACAGTGAAACGATTCCCCTGGAGACTGCAGGACGTTTTGTATGCGGGGTACCGAGTGTCCGCGGCTCGAATACGCGAGTCCGGCGTAGCGATCTCCGGCAAAGGTCTGTCGGGTAAACGTATCTCGACCAAGGTCGGCAATAAGACTTTCCTCGCCCGCGTGAATTATGAATGCGCCGAGATCGTTATGGTTGTGGCTTTCGCCGTTGTGACCGCCCTTCGTGGCGATCGTGACCCGGGGAGCGAAACCCGTATCGCTCCGCGCGACAAACCACTGGTTCCCCGCGAAGTAGGTCGTCTTCGGATGCGCCGACATCCAGGGAACAATCGATTCCGTCGGAGTAAACAGAAGGCGAAGGATATAATCGTGCTCCTTCAGGCCGGTGTACGGTGGGAGCGAGAGGTCGAATCCGAGTCTCCTGTGCAGATACGCGAAGATAAACGGACTCAGTCGGGTGATACGGTCGCAGTCAGAAAAGTTTACGAACGCCTGCCCGGACAGGTGTACTTTCACGGGGAACGATGCGATTTCCCTGATCTTTTCCTCCTGATCCCGAAACATGGAAAGCTCACCATCGGTCCATCGTTCGAGAAAATCGTTGAGCATACATAAATGTCCGAAGCCATAGTTCCAGACCATAATCCCTTCGGGTGTTGAGCCCTGTTCGTCGTGACCGTCTATATACCGTCCCGCGTGCTGAAGGATCTTTGCGAGTATGGCAGAGCGATATCGGTTTCCACCACGGTACAGGGCGGCGCCGGCGATACACGAATGGCACACGATATTCCAGTTGTGATACTGGGTCATCCAGTGAAAATTGTTTCGGTACATATACGGGCGAAAGACGCGTTGTTCGAGTTCATGGTCAACACGATCGACGATTTCCGGATGCAAATACGCTTCGCTGAGATACAGAACCTCGCAGAGGGTCAGCGCAGTCTGCGCGGCGGCGAGATCGATCATATGTATATCCGGAGGAGGAAGGTCCGAGGACAAGCCGTTGTTCCATAAATGTGCCGAAAGTATCCACGAACTCTCCTCGCACAGGGCCCAGAGCCGGTCCTGAATCCGGTCGACCAGTTCGTCGCGATCAAAAAGCCCGTCTATCCCCGGTTGCGCGATATCGCGAGCGAGCGCGGCCGAAAGACACACGAGCTCGCGTCGACGCAGGTGATGCGCGGCCTCGAAG
>JBKHAN010000018.1:0-55359 GCA_046542845.1 Spirochaetaceae bacterium | reverse complement strand
ATCGAGTTACCGTTGGAAAAACGAGGTGGCCATGCTGACACTTGTCATCGTAGTTCTGGCATTTGCGATTATTGCAGTGCACATTGTTATTGTTGTCGGAGCCGTCGCGGCTTTTCTTCGGGAAACCGGGCTTGTCGAATTCGAGTCTGAGGTCGAACGCGGCCGAATAAGCGTCATTGTCCCCGCTCGCAACGAGGAATCGCTTCTGCCGCGGTTGCTCGACAGTCTCGAGCGGCAGAACACGAACCGCTTTGAGCTGGTTATGGTGAATGACAGGTCTGATGATCGAACGGCTGAGATCATGGAGTCGTTTCGCGAGCGCTTCCCCTCACGTGTGCGTATAGTTACGCTGACCGAAGAACCGAAGGCGGGTAATCCGAAGCAGCGCGCACTCGCTGCCGGTGCGGCAGAAGCGACCGGCGACCTCCTGCTCATGACCGATGCCGACTGTTTACTTCCGGTCGCGTGGGTCAGAACCATGAGTCGGCCGTTCCGGAATGCTCACGTCGGACTGGTTTTTGGCCCGGTTATTCCGGGCGTTTCGGGGCTCGGTCGAAGCATACGCTGGATCGATAGATATCAGGCTTTCGATCAGTTGTTTCGTTTTCAGTACACGGCCGCCGCGGCCGGGTTGAAGTCACCAGCCGGCGGGTTCGGGAACAACATGGCCGTTCGTCGCGAGGCATTGAGAGATGCAGGCGGGTTCGAGGGATTACGCTATTCGGTAACCGAGGACGCACAGTTAATAGCCCAGATCCGTGACAGCGGGCGCTGGGATATACAGGCTATTCGTCGTCGCGGAGCACGCGTGATTCCCGCACCTGAAACGGACGCGAAATCGCTTCTCCGGCAGAATCTTCGCTGGAACTCCGGGGGATTCTTCGCCCCCGACGCCAAAACCCGGGCAAGCTACGCGATAGTCATGGGGTATCTGTTTCTAAGCGTACTCGTGCTTCCCTTCGCAACCCTCTATTCGCCCATTGCGCTTCCCGCACTCGGGAGTTTTATCAGCATGCTTATGCTCGGTGTACTGGCGGGGATTCTGAACGCACCGGGGCTGTCGTACTGGTTATGGCTTGTACCGAACGTCCTGTTTTCGATGGTCTTCTACAGTCTTGTGACAATAATGACGTTGTTTCGAGTTCCTGTATCCTGGAAGGGACGAAGACTGAGTCCATATTCTCGCTGAGTAATGACGGTTAATGCATGGTTCGCTCTGAACCGGATACCAGTATGGTTCGTGCCACGCGCGATATGTTGGCCGTGTCGAGGTGGCCCGGCATCATGCTTAATCCATGCGCGGTCGCAACGGTAACACCGTGCCTGATAAGACTCGCCAACGGAGGAGCGGTGTCTACCGCCGGTCTGTCCTGAGTCATCTTTTGCGCAAGAGCCGCGGTGAATGCATCGCCGCACCCGATCGGGTTTACTATGTTCGTGATCGATGAGACAGCGCTTGCCCATCCATGGGAATCATATGCTTCTGCGCCGAACTTTCCGCGGGTCACAATGACTATGTTTATGCCGCAGGTGGCAATGAGGTCTCGTGCCATGCGCTCCCGGTCCTGTCGGGTTGTTTCGTCGGGTCGAGGTGACCCTTGTAGTGCGCTATGAATCTCAGTCAGCTCTTGTTCGTTGATTTTCAGCACATCCGGCGCAGCTCCAAGGGCCCGGGTTCCGTGTTCTTTGTGAGCGTCCAGTATAACGGGGACGTTCAGCATTCGGGCTTCACGAACGATATCGTAATATGCATTATCCGGTTCGTGGCCTACGGCTGTCCCGCAAATGCAGAGGAGCGATGCGCCCCGGATCAATTCGAGAACG
Organism: Spirochaetaceae bacterium; assembly: GCA_046542845.1. Taxonomy (GTDB): domain Bacteria; phylum Spirochaetota; class Spirochaetia; order DSM-27196; family SKKC01; genus SKKC01. The sequence continues at coordinate 53,535 of JBKHAN010000018.1, read as the reverse complement.
GCGTTGCGGAGGGAGGCTGATTCCACCGGTGAGACCGCCGGTGAGGGTTCGACGATCTCGGTGGTGGTTCCGTCGGGCTCAATAATCGTCATGCATTGTCGCGTTTCCTGTTGTATACCGGTAATCCGGGCATCAATGCCCGTCTCGCGACACGCGTTTTCAAATCGCCGCCCGTTCCCGCCGCCGGCGTATCCGACGAGTACTGCATGTACATCGAGGGCAGATAAGACAAGAGAAACGTTCATGCCTTTCCCCGACGCAGATACATGCTCGCTGTCGATACGATTCACCTCGCCCCGCACCAGGCGCTCGAGTGTACACGTTTTCTGCAGCACGCTGTTCTCGCCAACAACGATGACCGGGCCACTCATGCCGAACGCTCCAGAATACCGGTGATATCATCTACCGTGTATTCTACAGGGTTACCCTTCATACTCCCCGACCGAACAGCTTTCTCCGCAGCTTCCACATATCGTTCACCGGTGAGCCCTAAGCTGTTCAGTCCCGGAATCTGATAGGTTTCACGTGCTGCAGACAGCCTGTCGGCCAGATCCTGCGCGGAGGTGCCGGGTCCGAAGAGGATACCGGCCACTGTTTCATATCGTGTTGCCGTCTCATGGTCTGCCCGGAGGATGTTGGCGCGGGTAACCTCCGGCAGCAGGGATGCGCAGAGGGCTCCGTGCGGCGATCCGGTCATCCCACCGACTGGACCGGCGATACCGTGCACTGCACCGAGTTTCGCGTTCGCGAGTGCAAGGCCGCTGAACAGAGAGGCGAGACACATGTGAGCACGAGCGTCGCGGTCTGAATCTGTCGCTTTCGCGCCGTTTCGCCCCGACTGTGCGTGCTCCACTGCAGGTTCGAAACCGAGTGCGTAGTGTCTGAGGCCCTCTTTGCAGAATGCGTCGGTCATTGTGTGTGCATTCCGGCTCGTGAACGCCTCGATGAGCTGTGTCGCTGCGTCCATTCCGGAGAACACTGTTGCCTTCACCGGAAGAGAAAGGCAAAGGCCCGGGTCAACGATGGCTAACGTGGGCAGCATTGCCTGCGACCGCATACTTACCTTGACGCCGTGTTCGGTGCTGTGTATCACCGCGTTGCGGGTAACCTCGGACCCGGTACCCGCCGTGGTCGGAAGTGCAATAAACGGTGCCGGCTCGACAGACGGAGACTGCCCCTTGCCTATGATCTCCAGATACTGAAAAAGATCGCCCCTGTTCGTCAGAAGCGCTGCCGTCGCTTTGCCGGCATCCAACACGCTGCCTCCGCCAATACTGACGACCGCTTCCGCCCTGTGTGAACGAGCGAGTGAAATCAGGCGAGACAACTCTACCGTATCAGGTTCACCACTGATCTGTGCTGTCGTCAGATCGGTGGTTTGTGACCGGATCGCGTCGACCACCGCGTGGTGTCTTTCGGGGTCGGATCCTGTAACGAGAAACACCCGGGTGTCTCTCAGTACGGCAAAAGAGTCGGCGCTCTCCGAGATGCCGTATCCAAATCGGATCGTTCCGGCTGTCGCAAATTCGAAGGATCCAGTTCCTGTCTGTTTCATAGTGATATTGTGACTGTGTGGCACGGCAGGCACAAGCCGCCCACAGCCCAGACGGGCATCATCGATCGCATACTGTCCGCGACTCTGGTGGTGACAGAAGCTAACGCCGTCGCCCGAGTCCTGGTGGACCGGCGTGTTCAACGATTACGATTTATCATTCCGAGAAACCGGTTCCACGATACTCGCCTCATAAAAAAGCGGTGACGCAGAAGATTACCGGGCAGGATCACAACGTCGTTTCCGCTCCCCGTTAATCTCGTTCTCGTTGCCATTGCGCGTCTCGGTCGTATGGATAGCTGACAAACGGTGCACTTGCTTCGTTAAGCTTCATCAGTTGTGTCTCGCTGAGATCCCAACCGATAGAGCCCAGGTTTGATTGCAGCTGCTCCACGGTCCGTACGCCGATTATCGGAGACGTGACCACTTCATTCTGTATGAGCCAGTTGATCGCAACCTGAGCCGGCTCTTTCTCCACATCCTCGGCCACCTCGTGGAGTACGTCGAGAACCTGCCAGGTAAACTCTGTGTTGTAACTCGACCAGCGCTCGCCCCACCCATGTTTGTCGGCCTGAGCGATCCGACTGTCCGATGGGGGTGCGCTCATACCTCTCCTGAACTTACCGCTGAGCCATCCACCCCGGAGCGGACTCCACGGGATTACCCCTATGTTTTCCTGCTGGCAGACTTCGAGAAGTTCCCATTCGGTCGCTCGAGCGAGCAAATTGTACTGCGGTTGAAGACACTCGAAGCGTTCGTAGCCGAGATATCGAGCCACTTCGGTAGCCTTCTGCAGCTGGTGTCCGCTGAAGTTGCTGGCTCCCAGGTAGTGAACCATACCTTGTCGTACGGTGTCGTTGAGCCATCGCATGATACTCTCTATTGGCGTCAGTGGATCCCACCCATGCACCTGGTACAGGTCGATGGCATCGATTTGCAGGCGTTCGAGACTTGCTTCAAGGCCGTCCATTATGTGCTTGCGGGAAAGGCCGGTGTCGTTAGGACCTTTACCCATAGGGTAGCGGACCTTGGTAGCAATCACGAAATCCTCCCGCCGGCGGGTCGAAAGCCACTCTCCTACAATACTTTCGCTTGCTCCCCGGCTGTACACGTCGGCGGTGTCAATGAAATTGCCACCCGCATCGGCAAATGTGTCGAGTATGCGAAAGCTTTCCTCCTTGCTTGTCTCCCGACCGAACGTCATGGTCCCAAGACAAAGCTCACTGACCTTCAGTCCGCTGTTTCCGAGCAGTTTGTAGCGCATGGGCATATGGTGCACCTGGCAGAGCATTTCTGCAAGGCTTTCCGTCTCTTGTCTTGTAGCCGGTATCAGAATATGCTTGAGCTATATCAATCCTTACCGGAACGCATAAGGGCCCCTATGGATCAATTGCAGTTAGTCAGTTTTCAACTTGGACCGGAGAAGTACGGGATCAATATCATGGACGTGGAAGGCATCGTCAAAGTGGAGGATGTTCGTCCTATTCCGAACGCACCCGCGTATGTGGAAGGTATCTTCAATCTCCGGGGTGACATTATACCGGTCATTAATCTTCATCGCCGGTTTCAGATCGAAGCCGCCGAGTTGGAAGAGGGCGATGAACTTCTCAGCGGGTTCGTTATCATCAATCTCGACGGTGTTCAGCTCGCGGTTATAATCGACAAGGTTGATCGCGTTATCTCCGTAGAGCCGAGCAGCGTGCAGCGCCCACCCGAAATGATCGCGGGCATTGGCGCTGAGTACATAGAAGGTGTCGTGCACCGTGACGAGACCTACCTTATCATTCTAAACATCCGACGACTGTTCAATGTTCGCGAGCTTCAGCAACTCGAACGGATGAGCAGCTGACGCGGGAAAACTATGCCCATATCAATCGTACGTCCTTCAATTCGGCGGAGAGACATGGACTCCGTGCTGACCTGTATGGTCTCGGACCGACTTGGACCCGGTGAACTGTTACAGGATTTCGGCAAAAATCTGTCGTCACTGTTCGGCGGTAGCCAGGGCCTTGCAGTTCGCGAGTATGCCCGCGCCATCGATCTGTCCTTTCAGGCTCTGTCCTGCGGCGAGGGGGCGACCGTACTGATTTCGCCGCTTGCGCCGGACAGCTATCGGGAAGTGCTTGAGGCAAGCGATTACACTGCGGTGTATTGCGATGTTGATGCTTCAGACGGCACGTTGGACACCGAGGCTGCGGTCCGCATCATACAGGACCAGAAGGTCGATGTGGTGGTATCAACGGCTCCGCTGGGAATCAACCCCGACCTGACCTCTATTCTTGAACTCGGCGTACCGGTTATCGAGGACGTGTCGCACAGCCTCGGTGCGCAACGCGGCGAGCTGAAAGCGGGCAGTGCGGGACGCGTGGTCGTACTCAGCCTCGAGCCCGATGACATTATTACGACCGGAGGCGGAGCGGCGGTGGTTGCCCGCGGACCGAAAGAGCGTTCCGCGCTGAAACGCGCGCTCGACGCAGCGAGCAGTTTCAGCCTTCTCCCCGATATGAACGCGGCGCTGGGAATCGCGCAGCTGAAAGAATTGCCCCGATACCTTGCACGCCGGAGTGAAATCGCTGAGCGTTTTTCGGGTCAGGTTCTTCGTTCGAGCAGGCACCGCGGGCTCGTCTCGCCTGCAACCGAGGGTGCCTCGGGCTACCTGTATCCGGTGTTGCTGAACAGTTCTGTGAAGGATGTTATTGCCTACGCGAAAAAAAACGACGTAGAAGTGATTCCAGCCTTCGAAGATTCGATTCTCGCAGCCTTCGCACGTGCGGCGCAGCCGGACGCTGAATCGACGGACAGACAGGAACCCGCTTCCGCCAATCCGCTGACCGCCGAGCAGTATCCTTCTGCCTACAATCTGTTCCTCCGATGTGTTCTTTTCCCCCTGTATCCGAGTCTGACCAACAGGGAAGTCGAACACATCGGTAAGGTGCTTTCAACGCTACCATGATGGCAGGGCTGTACATTCGGTTTCTCTCGCCGATATAGTGGTGCAGATCGTGGAAACCCGGACCGACTCGTATTCAAGTACCCGCAATATTAACGTCTCCAACGTACTTATCTTTGCGAATGGAGAGAAGGAACAGGCCCTGGAGCTGGCTGACCGCATCGAGGCCACGCTCGGAGCAGAGGGTGTCCGCGTACACCGGGCTTTCTCCGGTCGTTTCGCGGTGCAAGCCTTGCAGCTCGAATCCGTTGATGTCGCGATCAGCCTTGGCGGCGATGGAACGGTTCTTTCGTGTGCACGTGCGCTTGCAGAGTACGATATACCCATTCTCGCCGTGAATCTCGGACAGTTTGGCTTCATTACCGAGGTTCGGCAGGACGAATGGTACGATACCTTCCACGCCTTTCTCGATGGACGTGTTGGAATCAGTCAACGTCTCATGATACAGATCCGTCTCTTTCGGAACGACTCCTGTCTGGCGACCTGCATCGGGCTGAACGAGGTTGTCATCGCGGCCTCGGGTATACCGAAAATTGTGAACCTGACTGCCTCAACGACCCGCGGCAGACTTGGTTCGTATCGAGCCGACGGTCTCCTCGTGGCGACACCGACCGGTTCAACCGCGTACTCCGCCGCCGCGGGAGGGCCGATTCTCCACCCGGACCTCGATGCGATGATCCTTAATCCGGTTTGTCCGTTCACTTTAAGCAATCGAACGCTCGTTATGCCTGGTCATGAGGTAGTGAGGATACACGTGGACCAGACGCAACGCACCGACGTGGTCATGACGGTCGACGGACAGGAAATCCACGCACTCGAAGCAGATGATGTGGTTGAAGTGCGCAGGTCGGATCACCGCGCCGGTATTATCGAGTCAGAGCAGCGTTCGTTCTACGAGGTCCTCCGCAGTAAACTTCACTGGTCCGGAGGTCGGTAACAATCATGATTGAAGAGTTGACGATACAGAACTACGCACTCGTGGATCGTCTGACTATACGGTTTGGCGACGGGTTGAACGTTCTCTCCGGTGAGACCGGAGCAGGTAAGTCCATTCTCGTGGGTGCTCTGTCGCTCCTTCGGGGTGTCAAGGCAGATACGGGTGCGATCCGGGCAGGGGCGGAGGAAGCTGTCGTGACGGGCGTCTTTCGGATTACTGCACACACAGCGGTCAAAGCGTGGCTGGACGAACATGGGATCGCCGATGAGGACGGCAGTCTAGTCATACGTCGCACGATAAAGTCTCAGGGCAGAGGACCCGTGTACGTGCAGAGCACGCCAGTCACTCGCGCCGACCTTGAGAGTCTCGGAAGTCTGCTGTTCGACATTCACGGCCAGCACGCCCACCAGTCGCTTCTTGTTGAAGACAATCACCGTATTTTTCTCGATCAGTTCGCCGAGCTCATGCCTCGTGTGCGCGCGTTTACCGGGCGGTTTCAGGAAATCGCGGCGCTTCGCAGGCGGCTCGAAAAACTCATGTCCGACGAACGTGAACGCCTCAGGCAAGCGGATATCCTTGAGTTTGCCGTTCGGGAAATCGAAGACGCTTCGCTTTCGCCACAGGAAGAAGATGAGCTGGAGCAGGAGCGGCGTATTCTGTCCCAGCATGAACAGCTGTATTCCGCGGTGGAGACGGTGTACAACCTGCTCTCGGAAAACAGAGGCGGCGCGCTTCTTCGCCTCCGTGAAGCACGTACAACGGTGGAACAGGCTGCATCGATCGATCCCGATCTTTCATCGCTGTCGACTCGTCTCGACGACGCCTTTTATGAGATCGAAGACGTGGCCGAGACGATTGGAGAGTACCGCGGCACCATGAGTTTTTCCCCGGGGCGGCTGGAAGCGGTCGAAGAACGACTGGCTCTGATACGAAAGCTGGAAAAAAAATACGGTGACTCGGTTTCGGATATCCTTTCGTATCTTGAAGAGGCTCGACAGGAGCTGTCGGATCTTTCGAACTGGGAAGAAGACAAGGAACGGCTCAGTGCCGATATCGCCAGGGGTGAACACGAGGTCCTCGCAGAAGCTCGAGCGATATCCGACATTCGACGAGCAACTGCGGAAAAGCTCAACAGGACGATCGTAGAAAGCCTTGCCAGGCTTGGAATGCCGAAGGCACGGTTCGTTATCTCGGTTGAACGTCGGACGAACGAGTCCGGGAAAGCCGCGTGCGGACCCTACGGTCTCGATACCGTGTCGTTTCGTCTGTCCGCTAACCCGGGTGAACCGGTCAAACAGCTCCGGTCTATTGCTTCGGGAGGTGAGATTTCACGCGTTATGCTCGCTCTGAAGAGCGCATTTGCGGCGACGGATGAGGTCCCATCGCTGATCTTCGACGAAGTCGACGCCGGTATCGGGGGAGAGGTTGCTCTGCAGGTTGGTGAGTATCTGAAGGCTCTGAGTTCACACAAGCAGATTCTCTGTATCACTCACCTTGCAACGATAGCTGTTCGCGCCGATAATCACCTGAAAGTCGAGAAACGGGTTCGAGCCGATCGTACCAGTACGGACGTTCGCGCGGTGTCGGGTGAGGATCGGGTTGACGAGATCGCGCGAATGCTTGCCGGAGATACGACGGGCACAGCATCCCGATCGCACGCAGAAGATATGCTTCGAACGTACGCAGAGGGCATCTAAACGGGAGTCGAGCGATAGATGGGAAAGATTTCGGCGGTAGCAAAACAGAGATACTCCGACAAAGTTAAAAAGTATAAGGCCGAAATCGAACAGATGCTCGTTCGGGAACGCAGCATCGTCAGTACCATACACGACGGCTCGGCTGATTCCGGTTTTAAGCGGCTTGGTCTTGCCGAAGAACGACTTAATCTCGCCTCGCGATATCTCCTGCTGAACCGGGTATCGGTTGCACTCCTCGGTGTCCGCGGCGAGGCATTTCTCAACGATGCCCGAAAGAGCTGCTATCAGAGTGTTATTTTTCTGGAAGACGTCGTCAGCGACCTCATAGACGCAGGGTACAGCGAATATTCCGAGAAGCTTGAAAGCATAGAATCGGTACCGGACGACGCCCGGTACAAACTTGCGAGAAAGCTTGGCTTTACGATTGAAGCAGTCGAGCAGAGCTTCGGGGATAATTCGAAGTGGAAATGGAGCTTTGTCGAACTCGAAGGTCGCTTCGCAACAGTATCAAAAAACCTGCTGAACATGAAAACGCTTATCGCCGGACTCGACCCCCGCTCGGAGCATTACGACGAGCGTCTCGCGCATCTGGCTATGGTCAAGCGCCTCCTTCAGCGCGCAGCTGACCGGTACCGCGAACGATACGAACTGTCAACGCTTCGTCTCGACGATTTCAAGTTGGCTATTGCACACCTGGCCGCTTTGCGGCGACTGCATCTGCTGCTCGGAGAATCCGACTCGGCAGAAACGTTAAAGAAACGTATTGAAGTCTGGAAGCAGAAGATGGAATCAGACGACAAACGTGAATCATCGCACAAACGGTAATAGACGGTTATTTATTCCTCATGTCAATGCGCTCACGCCTGATAGTAACTGCAATACTTTTTCCCGTTTTAACCGTGTTGTTTCTCACGGTCGCCCCGATCGGACTGTCACCCGAGCCTTCGCTTGCTCTCGTGGCTCGTGTCGTTCCGGACAACCCGAGCGAGAGCTCGCCCGGCGCGCGACGTCCATTGGACTGGAACCGTGAGCCGCCTGAGGACATAGTCGGAGCCGCGAGAACCGCGGATTCCGTTGTCGTTTTTGACGCGCGGGGCTGGCAATCTCTTGCCATAGAAAACGAGCGCACACTGGACCTCTCGGTTCATGGGGCCGTGACCGCTGTAGACGGGGTTTCCGCCGTGTTGAGGCCGGGCGAGACGGTTCTTCTACAGCCTCGGGCGAGCGCGGCGGTGCTGCGTGGCGACCACGTGTTTTCAATCGATGGCGACGGTGCCGGTTTTACCCGGATTGCAGACGATGGGTCACCGGGAATACGGAGTCGAGTTGCGGGTCCATTGACCGCGCTCGAAGTTCGTTCCGATCAGCTCTGGGCTGCGGATGCCTTCGGGTTTCTGTACCTTTACGACGAGTTCGAGACTGCACGAGCCGGTGAGCGTGTGGTCATCCGTCGCCCGGAAGCTGGAACACAGTCGGCGATATACGCGCTGTCGGTCCACACCGATGGCCGTCTCGCGATCGTTGAGGGTCTGCGACCATCGCGGATTACCGTTGTATACCCCGAGCAGGGCAGGATCGAGCCACTTGTCTCGATCGATCTCGACGCGGATATCAACCGTCCGAGGCATCTCGCGTGGGCCGACGACACGGTGCTTTTTGAGACGGACAGCGGCATAGCCACCCTGGACACCGACGGCGGAGACGTGAACGCCTACGACATCGAAGGACGTGTCATCGGGCTTGTCTGGCACGAGGCGTTGGAGCTGATCCTTGTCGCGAGCGAACGCCCCGACGAGGCGCGCAGCCGTCTTTCGATTCTATACGCAGAAGATCTTACGGTGTTTACAGAGCTCGATTTTTCGGGATCGATGTATTCCATGCTTCACAGCGATAATCACGTATTCCTCGGGCTGGATGATATGGTACTGATATATGAACTTACGAGATAACACGCTGCCGGGTATGTTGCTTGTCCTCATAACGCTTGTAGGTGCAGGGCGCTCCTCGCTTGAGGCGTGGGAATGGCCTGCTTCAGAGACAACGCTTCGTCGAGGGTTTCTCGTAGAAAACGCCGGATTACCGAACCGGGGGGTTTCGTTTGACGCTTCAGAGGAGCCGATTCGGTCGGCACACGCCGGCGAGGTGACGTTTTCGGGCCGTCGAGACCGGTTTGCCCCCGGCTTCGTACAACCACAGGGCGGATACCTGGTCGTCGATCACGGCAACGGGTTCCATGCCCTGTACGAGGGTCTCCAGCCGGCCGTTGGATCGGGAGACGTGAGGATTCGCGATATACTGGGTCGGCCGGACCGGAATTTCGTGCGTTTCGCGGTCTTTGACATGGTAGATGGTGTGTATGCAAACCCGCTCGAGCTCCTTCCGAGGCGTTGGGCGGACAGAGAGCCCCGGATTGATTCGGTAGCCTTTGAGCAAAACGAAAATCGCAGAGTATCCGGTCCCAGAATTCGCCTCGAGCAGGGCGCGGCGATGGTCAGCGTAGCGGTGCGTTCGCGGCTGGTTGCCGAGACCGTGCCTGTTCTTCCCCGCGAAGTCGAGTTCGCCGTCGGCTCGGAGATATACCATATATTAACGGTCGACCGCCTGCTCCCCGGGGTGCTCGCACAGGAGCAGGTCCTCGCGCGTATCGAAAGTGCTCCTGAGAACGAGATCTCAACGGAGCCCGAAGAGGCGGGTGGAGACACTCCGCTTGAAGTGGTCCCTCAGGATCCCTCTGTCAATGCGCCTATTGATGAAACACAACTGCCCGGAGTAGCCGTTGCGCCTGCGCCGGAACGCCAGGGGCAGCAGCGTTCACGATTCCAGTCGGTGATGGAGGCAGAGCACGTATCACCGGTTCCGAACGGTACGGACGTTGTTGTCTGGCCCGGTGGCTGGCGACTGGCTTCGGAGCTCTACGACGAGTCAGGCAGGCTGCGTGTCGGTACCGTCACGGTTGGTGCGCAGACTATCAACACCGGGGTTATTCTTCACGACATGGTCGGAAATACGATCCGTCGCAACATCAGCATTGACCCGGCACCGGAGGGACCATAATGAAGACCTTTTCCATGCAGCCTGCGGAGAATGAGCGCACGGATACGGTGCGCTGCGTGGTGTGCGGAAGCGAAGCAGATCGTCCGTTCTGGGACTGTGACGGCTACGGGTTCAGGCGTTGTTCGCGGTGCGGGCACGTGTATCAAAACCCGCAACCGGTATTCGACGACCTGCAGAACCGGTATCAGGATGAGTATTTCGAATATGAACTTGAGAACGACGCGGCTTTCCTCGATCTGATGCTGCGAGGGCTGTCGGATATCAGTTTTGAGATGCTCACGGATTCCCTGCAGCGACCGCGGAGCTTTCTCGATGTCGGATGCGCGACCGGGGCTTTGCTCGAGCATCTTCAGGCGAAAGACTGGATGGTTGAAGGCGTAGAGATTTGCGTTCCAGCGGCCGAATATGGAAGGAACGAGCGCGGAGTCAATATACATACAGGTACCCTTGATACAGTGCGCTTTCCCGACGAGTCTTTTGACGTTGTGCATTTTTCGCATGTAATAGAGCACGTTCCCGACCCGGCGGCGTTTCTCGGCGAAGTCCGCAGGGTGCTCAAGCCGGGTGGATATGTCGTAATCGTGACTCCGAATACGGCCGGGTTTCAGGCGAAGCTGTTCCGCGAGCGATGGCGCTCTGCGATCGCGGACCATCTGAACCTCTTTTCCTCCAAAAACCTGAAACGCCTTGTATCCACGTGCGGCCTCGAACCCCTGACCCATCGTACCTGGGGCGGTATTGCACAGGGCATGGCGCCGAACTGGATCAAACGACCCATGGACCGTCTCGCGAAATCCTTTGGGTTCGGCGATGTGGTACTGGTTCTCGCGCGGAAGCCCTTCGCTTGACGCGGCTGCGACTAATTTCCTACGATGTCGATCTGGCTGTTTCAGCAGTGGGAGAATGCGAATGACACGCGAGCGTCTCGCCGGTTTAAGCGAAGAACTGCTTCAGAAACTGGCTGACAAACTTGATGTTGATATACCGGATGAAGCACATCCGGACGAAATCGTAGACCTCGTGACCGATGCGCTTGAAGAAGCGCGTGAAGAACACGAACAGTCGAACAACAACGCGATCCGCGTGGAAGAGCGCAAGTATCAGCTGGCTCGATTCTTCTCGGAGAAAGATCTGGCTACGGTTGTCGACGACACTATACTCCTGCCCGATCGGTACAACGAGACGCGCATGCATCTGATGGTTCGTGACCCCGCGTGGGCGTTCTGCTACTGGGATGTGCGTGACGAACAGCTGGTCGCGGTAACCGCAGACCCCGAGTTTCAGGAGCTGATTCTCAGGATCGTCGAAATGGACAACCCGGATTTTGATGATCACACGGTCGTTGATTCTTTCGAAATTCCGGTGCGTCTGAACGATAAGAGCCGCTACATTAACCTGCCAAGGCAGGACGCGAGTTATTACACGGAGTTATCGGGACTGTGCGGGGAACGGCACATATCCATCTGTCGCAGCAACCCGATTTCGGTACCCAGAGGCGGGCTGCCGGATACCGTGACGGAGGCGGGTCCCGTCGACGAGCGTAAAGACCGTGTGCTCGCACTGTCCGGCCTCGAACATCTTGGTGTTCCCCGCTTCGGTTCCGATATACCAGGACGAATCATATCGCTCATCGATCGCTATGCCGACAGCGATTAAACAGGGCACAGACGGTACAATACTATGAAACATGGCTCTGTGATGCTGGTTCTTCATGCTCATCTTCCCTTCGTACGACATCCGGAGTATGACTCGTTTCTGGAAGAAATGTGGCTTTTCGAAGCGATTTCGGAAACGTATCTACCGCTTCTGAGAATGCTCGACCGCCTCGAACGGGACGATATTGCAGGATCGTTCTGCATGAGTTTCAGCCCTACGCTCGTATCCATGCTGAACGACTCGCTGCTGCGCGAGCGCTACGTGCAACATCTCGACCGTCTCATTGAACTTGGGTGGAAAGAAACGGATCGCACAAGCGCTGATCCCGAATTGGCCCCCGTCGCCGCTATGTACCGAGACCTGTATGCACAATGCCGGATAGATTTTCTCGATACGTATGAACAGGACCTTATCGCCCGCTTCCGCCATCATGCGGAATCCGGACGCATACAGGCGATTACGACTCTCGCAACGCACCCGTTCGCTCCCGTATATCAGCACAGCGCCGAAACGGTCCGCGTTCAGATACAGGTCGCGATTGCTGAACACGCTGCGGTTTTCGGCAGAAAACCGAAAGGGTTCTGGCTTCCTGAATGTGGTTACTATCCGGGGATCGAGCAGCTTTTTGATGATGCCGGAATACACTTCTTTTTTGTCGCGGCCCACGGGCTTCTGTTCGGCGAGGAACGAGCTGAATCGGGCGTATACGCGCCGGTACAGTGCTCTAACGGCGTACTTGCTTTCGGACGTGATATGGCAAGCGCGAACGCGGTGTGGTCCGAGTCAGAGGGCTATCCCGGCGACCCGGAGTATCGTGAGTTCTATCGTGATATCGGTCACGATCTTCCCATTGAGTATATTGGTCCGTACATACACCTTGGCAATGAACGAATAAACACCGGCTACAAGTACTACGCAATCACCGGTCGAACTGACCAGAAGCGCCCCTATATACCCGAACGTGCGTCCGAGAAGGCGCTTTCGCACGCTGAGAACTTTCTGTTCAAACAGGTCAGACAATGCCGCGCCGTTGCCCCGCTTATCGACAAAGTCCCGGTCATTGTCAGTCCCTACGACGCAGAGTTGTTCGGACACTGGTGGTTCGAGGGAGTACAGTGGCTGGAGGCATTGTTTCGCCGGGCACACAAGGCAGCGGTGGAAGATGACGACTGGGTGGAGTTCGTGAGCCCGGCCCAGTATATGCACACGCACAACGACTTCCAGGTTCTGGAGCCGGTGCTCTCAAGCTGGGGTAACAAGGGCTACAGTGAGGTCTGGCTCGACGGCTCGAACGACTGGATCTACCGCCACACCCACAAGGCCGTAGAACGGATGATCGATCTCGTACAGCGATATCCAAACGAAACGGGATTGAAGCAACGCGCGCTGAACCAGGCCGCCCGAGAGGTGCTGCTCAGCCAGGCATCCGACTGGCCCTTCATAATTCGTTCGGGCACGGCTGTCAGCTATGCCGAGTCACGGGTCAAAGAGCACATCAGCAATTTCACCCATATCTACGACAGTCTCAGCGGCGGAATGATCTCCACGGAGTGGTTGACGAAGGTGGAGCGTCGAAACAACTGTTTCCCCCGGATCGACTACAGGCTCTTCGGTCGGTCCTGACCGCGGCAGCAAAGCCCTCGTATACTATACATCCATATAGCGTTTCACGAAGAGTAGACTGAATATAGTGGAATTATTCTGTCTACTGCAATTGACACATGTCACAGCACGCGTAAGATGACAGTGTCAGTGGGAAAAAGTGGGAGAATATAGGGGAAAGTGGTGAAAGAGGGATGCTAACCGGCGAATTTCGGAACTCCCTGGATGAAAAGGGGCGGCTGCTCATTCCATCTCGGATACGGAGCGAAATCGCGGGTAACAACCTTGTGCTCACACGGGGCATGGATCACTGCCTCTGGCTGTTTCCCCCCGCTGAATGGACGGCTCTCAGTGAGAGCCTGATGCGGGCGGCAAGCCCGTTCACAAAAAAGGCGCGTATGATGCAGCGACGCATTATCGCACCGGCCCAGGAGGTGGAACTCGATAAAGCAGGGCGCGTAAATATTCCATCGAGTCTGATGAAGTCTGCAGGTCTCACGAGGGACTGTGCGATTCTCGGGATCAATCGATATCTGGAAATATGGGATGTTGAAGCGTACGATGCGTACCTTGAAGAGACGGAGCCGGAGTTTCAGCAGGCGGCTGAAGAACTGGGAGGGTTCGTATCCTTTTTCGACGCGGAATCACGATAAATGGAACGGTCACATGTGCCCGTTCTACCGACCGAGGTTGTTGAGTTTCTTAAACTCGACTCCGTGGAAGGCGGACTTTTGGTTGATTGCACGCTCGGAGAAGGCGGACATTCAGCGCTGCTCCTTGAGCACTCTCCTGACTCACGTCTCATTGGTGTGGATGCCGACGCGGATATGATTGCACGTGCCAGAACTTTTCTGGGTCCGCTGTCGTCGCGGGTGGAGTTCGTGAATGCCTGGTATGATGAGTTCTGGATCTCATATACCGGCCCGCGACCGCATCGCATCCTCTTCGATCTTGGCATCAGTACCTTCCATCTCACCGGGTCAGGGAGAGGGTTCGCCTTCAGGGGAGATGAGCCGCTGGATATGCGATTGTCCGATTCGGTTCGAACCGCGCAGGATCTTATAGCCGGGGTAACGCAGGAGGAGCTCGCCGACATACTCTATGTGTTCGGGGAAGAGCGCTACAGCAGACGGATAGCCGCTGCCATTCTGAACGCCCGGGACTCCGGTGGTCTGCACACGACCCGGGATCTCTCGGAGGCGGTCTCGTCCGCCGTACCGTCCGCTTACCGTCACGGGAAACATAACCCCGCGACGAGGACGTTTCAGGCGATTCGAATCGCGGTCAACACCGAGCTTGAGCGGTTGCGGGCTGCATTGCCGCGTGCGATAGCAGCACTCTCGCCGGACTCGGGCCGCCTGGGAGTAATCACGTTTCACAGTCTTGAGGACCGGCTCGTGAAGTGGGCATTTCGGGCGGCGGCGGGTGACGATGCTGCGATTGGTCGATCGGCGGTTACGGCAAAACACTCGACGCACTCGAAGTTCGCGCCGAAACTTATAGATACGGTGGTAATGCCGGAGGGTGAGTCGGTCGGAATTCTGACTCGCAGGCCGATAATACCATCCAATGAAGAGGTTTCAGGAAACCCTGCTGCACGAAGCGCGAAGCTTCGCGTCATTCAGAAGACCGGTATCGAGGAGTCAAGGTGAAGCGTCTGTCGATCGTTGCGTGGGTCTTAATCGTACTCTTACCCGTTCTCCTTTTTGCGAATGCGCATCAGGCGTTTCGCTTCGATCAGTTGCGTGGCGAGATCCGTGAAGCGGAATCCGAGCAACGCGCGCTTCTTGAGGCGAATAAGCGAGCGATTACGAGTGTTGCGGCCCTGAGTTCGCCTGCGCGAATCGACAGACTTGCCCGCGAAGTTTTCGATCTCGATCAAACCTTTGCCGGCTCGCGCGTTGAGGTGCGGAGTCCCGCCCTGGAGCAGAGCCAGTGAGTGTATCGGAACTTCCCCGAATACAAGCCGACTTTTATCTGCGTGTGCTTGATTCCGAGGTGCGCGTACATGCAATACGCGCGGCGGAGCCGCATGGGTTCTCCGGTGCGGTCGTGGACTCACGAAACGTTACTGCAGGCTGTGCGTTCATCGCCCTGCCGGGTCGCTTCGCCGACGGTCATGATTACATAGCAGATGCGGTGTCCCGTGGGGCCACCGTGGTGTTTGCCCATGCGGACCGTGCCGACGCTGCGTTTCTCGATTCACTCGAAGCCGTGAGCTCCGATTCCGGGTTCACGCTTCTCGCGTGTGACAACCCGCTGGGTGCGTTGCACCGCATCGCCAAAGCCCATCTTGCCCGGTTTCCGGAACTGATAAAAGTCGGTGTCACCGGTAGCAACGGGAAGACAACCACGAAAGAGCTCATCGCTTCGATTCTCGCTACGAAGGGGCATACGTGGCGCAGCAGAGGCAATCTGAATTCCGAGATTGGCCTGCCTCTCGCCATCCTCGAAATAGGTCCTGACCACCGCTTTGCTGTGTTTGAGATCGCTATGGACGGCATAGGACAGATCGAGCTTCTGACCCGACTCGTGCAACCCGATTACGCAATCGTGACGAACACCGGGCTCGCGCATACCGAGTTTGTTCATAGTCGTGAAGGTGTCGCTCGCGAGAAACGAATGATATTTTCCCAGTTCACCGGAACCGAGACAGCATTTGTTCCCGACGACGACGAGTATGCCTCCATGCTCGCCGCGGGCATCCGCGGACGCATCGTACGATTCGGGACCCGTGCCACGCCGGAATACGGCGGATACCGCACCCGGGGGCTCACCGGGGGTGTGCTCTCCTTCGGCGGTCGCGAGATCGCGGTCAATCTGGTGGGTAGCGCTATGGGGCTGAACGCGCTCGCAGCGGCCGTTGTAACGGCAGAGATGGGAATCGGCCTGGACGGGATACAGGCCGGAATCGAATCTGTCGTGCCTATGTTTGGCCGCGCACAGATACTGCGCGGAGCCTGCACGGTCGTACTCGACTGTTACAATGCAAATCCTCAATCTATGCACGCGGCGCTCGATCTGCTGACCGACGGCGCCGGCAGCCGACAGGTCTGCGTGCTCGGCTCGATGCTTGAGATCGGCGAGCGTTCGCGCATCGAACACGAGCAGGTCGGAAAACGACTTGCGCAGTTGCCGGTGCAGGCGGTGGTGTTCGTGGGACCGCACATGCGCGATGCCCACGCAGCCTGCACACACGCCGGCTTCGGCGGCCAGAGCTATTGGGCATCCGATGTGTCGGCCGCCGAAGCGGTCGTGCGAAAGGCTGTCCGTCCCGGCGACGTGGTGCTTCTGAAAGGCAGTCGCGCAGTCGGTCTCGAGAAACTGTTGCCGGTCGTGGACCCGTCGCTCACGACACTCGTCCCTGAAGAAGCCGGGGAGGTCTCCTGATGGCCTCGTACAGTTTCAATGCCGAACGCGTTCGCCTCAGGCACTCCGTGGATCCGATTCTGCTCGGGACCATCCTGCTTCTCACCGGTACCGGGCTGACAGTCCTGTTCTCAAGCTCGTTTTTTCGCGCCGGGCATCTCTTTGGCGACCCCTACCGGTTTTTCAGAAGTCAGGGACTCTTTGCCCTGCTTGGATACACAGCTGCGATCGTACCGGCCACGGTGCCGCTTGAGCGGATCCGGAAATTTACGCCACTGATGCTTCTGATAACGCTCGTTCTTATGGTTCTGACCTTTGTGCCCGGAATTGGCGCTTCGCTT
Source organism: Spirochaetaceae bacterium (assembly GCA_046542845.1). Lineage (GTDB taxonomy): Bacteria > Spirochaetota > Spirochaetia > DSM-27196 > SKKC01 > SKKC01. The sequence continues at coordinate 36,377 of JBKHAN010000018.1, read as the reverse complement.
CAGGGTGCTCGCCGGTGGATTTTTATTTTTGGGCGAAGTTTTCAGCCGAGCGAGCTCGTGAAGCTGGTCATGGTGGTGTATCTATCTCACCTGCTGAGTAATAAACGGGAATCGATGGACGATGCGGTCAATACACTGTTGCCTCCGTTCCTTGTGCTTGGCCTGTTTTCACTGCTGATATATACACAGAATGACTTTTCGACCGCCGTCTTCGTATTCGTGCTCGGGGGTGCAATGTTCTTCGTCGCCGGTACGCCAATACGGTATTTCTTCGGGCTTGGCGTCGTCACTACCCCGCTTGCCGTAATTCTGCTCCTCAGCAGGGAGCACCGCGTTCGTCGCCTGCTCGCTTTTCTCGAGCCCGCACTTGATCCATCGGGTTCCGGTTTTCAGATCCTCGCGGCGGAGCGCGCGCTCGTGAACGGCGGCGCGTGGGGTGTCGGGATGGGGCTCGGAAGCCAGAAGCTGGGTGCTCTGCCCGAAGTGCATTCGGACTTTATATTCGCCGTTGTCGCCGAGGAACTCGGTTTCTTTGGAGTTGTTGCCGTCATAGCCCTGTACGTGACCTTTGCCTGGAGAGGATATCTAATTGCTCTGCGAGCTCCTGCTTTGTTCGAGAGCTTTCTGGCGTTCGGGGTCACGACTATGGTTGTTCTGCAGGCATTCATGAACATTGCAGTCGTCGGCGGTGCGGTTCCGGCAACCGGAATTCCGCTTCCCTTTTTCAGCTCCGGCGGATCGAGCATGTTTGTGACGCTGCTTGCTTGCGGCCTGCTGCTCAACGTGTCCCGTTCCACGTCCAATCCGGAGGTTCTTGATGGCTGATGAAGCTGTTCGAAGCCGCGGAGCGGAATCCTGGACGCAGAACACCTATGACCCCCGGTTTCGCTTCGCTCAGTACCGTTCCGTCCGGTCGTCGCGCGGATACGAAGACGCGGGCAGAACCCATGCCGACTCCAGCACGGATACTTCACGGACGCGTATGCGAGTTGCGCGAACGCTGCTTGTCGGTGCGATCCTTACCTTAGTGACCGTTGTCGCAGGGGAAATCGTGTTCCAGTACGTCATAGCGCCGAACCTCGCAATTACGACGATTCGCATGGACGGCGATGCCGTGCTGACCCGGGAGGAGCTCCTTGAGGCAACCGGGCTGAGCAGCCGCGTGCTGTACCTGCACGTTGACGTTGCCCGAATCGAAGAGCGTCTGGCAACCGTTCCGCTTGTACGCAGCGCGAGCGTGCGAAAAGAGTTCCCCGACACCCTTGTGGTCGACATTCAGGCGCGAACGCCGCTATTCGTGGTGGACGTGGTGACGGATGGCGCTACGATCCCGGTTGCAGGCGACCAGGACGGAGTGCTGTTTCGGGAGGCACTCGCCGGAGATCTGACGCTCCCGGTGATAAGCGGCGTGCAGTTTCGTAATTTCTCCTTTGGCGATGCCCTGCCCGACGAACTGGAAGTACTTTTTCAGGATCTCCGTGTGCTTCGTCGGGACCACATGGAGCTGTTTGACCTGATCAGTGAAATTCGGGTGGTGCCGGTCGGTCAACGGTATGAGACCATACTGTATCCGATTGCGACGACGATTCCGGTGCGCCTGGATGCCCGTGCGCGGGCACAGACATATGAACAGGCTCTGCGGGTAGCGAGTTTCGTTCGCGCCGAACACGGCGAGGACAATGTAGCCGAAATCGACTTGCGCGGCAGGGATGTGGTCTATACCCTTCGAGGAGAGGGCTGATCCATGGCAGCAGACTCGACAATCGTTGCGCTTGACATAGGAACGAGTAAAATCTGTGCGATCATCGCCGAGCTTACCGAGTCCGGAGAGCCGGAGTTTCTCGGGATGGGCGTCACTCCCTCCTCCGGTCTCCGTCGCGGAGTCGTTATTAACATCGAAGCAACGCTCAGGAGCGTTGCGGAAGCCATCGAGGAAGCCGAGCAGAACGCGGGCCGTGAGGTCCAGAGCGTTATAACCGGCGTCGCGGGTGGACATATCGAAGGCATGAACTCGCGAGGTGTCGTCGCCGTCACGGGTCGGGGTCGGGAAATCACGCAAGCCGATATTGACAGGGTCATAGATGCTGCCAGAGCAGTTGTCATTCCCATGGACCGGGAAATTCTTCACGTTATTCCGCAGGAGTTTATCGTCGACGATCAGGCAGGTATCCGAAACCCGCTGGACATGATCGGTGTCAGACTCGAATCGGAAGTGCACATTATTACCGGAAGCGTCACAAGCGCGCAGAACCTGGTCAAATGCATCAACAGAGCCGGGTTTCGGGTAAACCAGATGGTTCTCGACGGGCTCGCTGCGGCCGGCACGGTGCTCTCAACTGACGAACGCGAACTGGGCGTTCTTCTTCTCGACCTCGGCGGTGGCACGACCGACATGCTCGTCTACTCCGACGGCGCGCCGTATTACACCGGGGTGGTCGGTATCGGCGGGGCACAAGTAACGAACGACATTTCCATCATGCTCAAAACACCTGTAGAGAGCGCTGAGCGGATCAAGTGTGAAGCAGGCTGTTGTTACGTTGACATGGTCGAAGAGAACGAACCGGTAATTATTCCGGGCGTCGGCGGACGGCCTCCTTTGTCTATACAGCGGAGAGGTCTCGCGGAAATCATACAGCCGCGTATGGAAGAAATTTTTGGCATGGTTCGTGAGAAACTCGAAAAAAAGGGGTACCTCAGGTCTATCGGTGGTGGCGTGGTGCTGACCGGAGGCGGCGCACTCCTGCCCGGAGCGGTCGATCTTGCTCAGGATATTTTTGGAACACCTGCGCGCATAGGGCGTCCAATGGACAGGCAGGGATTGCCTGCCGTCTACCAGAAAGCAGAGTTGGCAACCGCAGTGGGCCTGGTTCAGTACGCCGCGGCTCATATGGATCCGATTCGTTCAGACGTCGGGCGCAGGGAAGGGGGGCGCACATTACACACCCTGGGGAAATGGATTCGGAATTTTTTCGAATAAATATTGCGTAACACAGATAGTTCAGAAGGCTGAATAGACTTGGGAGGGGCTATGAAGTTCGAAATTCTTGATAACGGCCACGGGTTTGACCCGGAAGTCGGCAGTCCGACAATCATTAAGGTCATAGGCGTCGGTGGTGGTGGTGGTAATGCGGTCAACAGGATGATTGCCGCGGGCCTGCGTAACGTTGAATTTGTCGCGGTCAATACCGACCTGCAGGCGCTGCAGCGGTCCCACGCCGAAACGCGTATGCCACTCGGCAGCAAGCTTACCGGCGGACTCGGCGCCGGCGGCGATCCGACTGTCGGCGAGAAGGCAGCGCAGGAAGACAGGGAAGAGATCAAGGACCTCATACAGGGGGCCGACATGGTGTTCATTACCGCCGGCATGGGCGGTGGGACAGGGACCGGTGCAGCACCTGTGATTGCGGGAATCGCCCGGGAGATGGGGATACTCACTGTCGCTGTAGTTACGAAGCCCTTCAACCACGAGGGAAAATACAAGTCACGTCTCGCTGACGACGGTATCGCCCGCCTCCGGGAACACTGCGACACGCTCATTACGATCCCGAATCAGCACCTTCTGAAGATCGTCGACAGGCGAACGCCTATGACGCAGGCGCTGCGTATAGCCGACGATGTGCTCCGGCAGGGCGTGCAGGGTATTTCAGATCTGATTACCTGCCCCGGCGACATCAACATAGACTTTGCCGACGTTCGCACGATCATGAACGGCAAAGGCGACGCGCTCATGGGAATTGGAAACGGCGAGGGCGACAACAGAGCCGTTGACGCGGCGACGAACGCGATCAACAATCCGCTGCTCGAGGACGCCCGCATCGAAGGCTCGAAGGGTCTTCTCGTAAACGTAACGGGAGGTCCGGATTTCTCCCTGACCGAGTACGAAGAAGTTCTCAATATAATCACGAACAACGCAGACGACGATGCGCTGATTATCGCGGGCACGACCATCGATGAAACAATGGATGATGAGGTCAAGGTGACCGTAATCGCGACCGGCTTTTCATCCGACGACGTCCCACGGCGGGCTCCGGAGACGCAGGAGCGATCCAAGAGCGAGTACATAAGCCTGGAAGAGTGGGTCAGCATGACGAGCGGGCGCACTCAGCGTGAGAGTGGGGGTGATCTGTTCGAACACGAAAACCCGGAGGATCATGAGCTTGGAGTTCCTGCCGTGCTTCGATACCGACGTTCTTCCGGCGGAGGGCAGGGTGCGTGAGTCGACGCTCATAACGACATCGGCTGATACGCTCGAACGCTTTCAGGATTACCTGACGGTGGAGCTCAGACTCAGTCGCCAGACCGTCGATACGTACATGCGGGAGTGCCGAATGCTGTCCCGCTTTTCAGAGGATGAGGGACAGTCTGTAGCCGACCTCGACGCGAATGAGATCGTGTCCTACCTGGTGCAACGTCGCGGTGCTCAGGGTGTCGACCAGAGAACGGTCGCAAAGATTATCTCCGCGATACGAGCCCTCTACCAGTTTCTGGTGATCGATGACTATCGTCCCGATAACCCGGCCCTGCTTCTCGAGGTCCCGAGGGCCGAACAGCGGGTTCCCGGGGTTCTTCGCGTCGACGAGATAGACACACTGCTTGCGAGCATCGACACCTCGACGCCTCGCGGGATGCGCGACAGAGCGCTCTTCGAGCTTATCTACTCCTGCGGGTTGCGTATTTCCGAGGCCGTAGAGCTCCGTCTGAACAGCATTCACGTGCGCGAAGGACTTGTACGCGTGCGGGGCAAGGGCGACAGGGAGCGGTTGGTCCCCCTCGGCGAAGAAGCTGTACAACGACTCGCCGACTACCTCGAGCGGGGGCGCCCTCAGTTGCTGAGACCAAAAAAACGCACCGATATGCTGTTTCTTAACAATCGGGGCGAGGGTTTGAGTCGTAAAGGTATGTGGAAACGCTTTCGTGAGCTCGTGGGGAAGACCGGAATCGACGCCAAGGTGCATACGCTCAGGCATAGCTTTGCTACTCATCTGCTTGAGGGGGGTGCCGACCTGCGCAGCGTGCAGGAGCTGCTGGGGCATCAGGATATTTCGACCACGCAGATTTACACTCACGTGGACAAGGACGATCTTGCCGACTACCACCGGACGCATCACCCGAGGGGTTAGGATGTTTACAGGAGGCCGCATGAAAACGCGAACGGAAAGAAGCACGAAGGCCCTGCTGTGCCTGGTCATTACATCGTTCCTGCTGGCAGCCTGCAGTCCCGAGCGCGACGGTGCCGTGGACCGTCTGCTCGCGACCGAACCCGATCCAGTGGAGCGCAGCGAAGCGGATCCTGAACGTATACGAGAACTCGAACGCGATGTTGAACGATATCGCGAGGAGGTCGAGGAAGCCCTGCGGGCCGTCGGCGAGAGTGCCAACGCTCACAGGTTACTGGGAATGCGCTTTCTGGACCAGCGGATGTTTGGGCCCGCACTCGAGCAGTTTTCCCTCGCGGTCGACATACAGTCCGAAAATCCGACGCTTTTCTACTATGTCGGAATCGCTGCCGGTCTGCATGCACAGGCAGCCACCGACCGGGTCGAGCAGGAAGCGCGTTTCGAACAGGCCGAGCGAGCCTACATGCGAGCGCTTGAACTTCGACCCCGCTACGCAGCCGCTGCGTACGCGCTCTCGGTTCTGCTCGCGTACGAACTCGACCGCCCTGAAGATGCCCTCGAATACGCAGATATCGCCGTAGACATACGATCGCAGAACGACCGTGCCCACGCGGTGCGGGCGTACGCTCTTTCGGCGCTCGGGAGGGTGGAGGAAGCCATACGCGCGTACGACCTGGTAATCGAGACCGCAGACGACGAACAGACGCGGTCTACCGCACGTGCGCTCCAGGAGGAGCTCCGCAGCCAATGACAGCGATACCGGTAACCGCACTTGCCATTCACCGTATCATGTCGCTGCGATGCGCTGAAAAAGAGGCTCTATTCGAAGCGGCTCCGGAGCCTGCGGTTTTCTCAACGTTGAGCTCGGACCGGATTTCGACCATTGTCGGTCGCGTACTTCGTGCCCGCATACCGGACCCGGCTGCGCTGCTTCGAGCAGCAGCGCAGGATGTGCAATTGTGTCGTGCGCTCGGAGCCACGATTGTCCCGGTCTGGTCTTCGGACTACCCCCCTCTGCTGCGCGAGACATTTGATCCTCCGTTCCTGTTGTTTGTCCGAGGAGCGCTGCCCGCTACAGCTTTACCGCAGTGTGCTGTCGTGGGGACACGCAATCCCGGGGAAAAGGCGCTTCGGGAGACGCGGCGTTTCGCCAGGGATCTTGCAAACAGCTGCGTGCCGGTGGTTAGCGGGCTCGCAACAGGTGTGGACGGGGAAGCGCATCGGGGTGCGGTGAATGCACACGGTCATACCACGGGCGTACTCGGAAGCGGAATCGATGTCGTGTATCCGGTATCACACCGCAGACTCGCTGCGCGGATTCTCGACGGTGGCGGCCTTATCCTCAGTGAGTATCCGCCCGGCACGCCACCGCTGAAGCATCATTTTCCCCAGCGAAACCGTATCATCAGCGGTCTGTCGCGATGGGTAGTCATTATGGAGGCGCCGGAGCGCAGTGGTGCCCTGATTACTGCCGATTACGCGCTCGACCAGGGTCGGGAGCTCTGTGTTCACGCGGTCGGGGCGTCTGCGCATCCCGGTGCGGCGGGCACCCGCGCACTCCTCTCCGAGGGCGCGCGTTGTGTCCGGCGTGCCGACGATCTGTACGATGTCACGGACACACACGCCTTTGCAGGATACGAGACCGGGACGCTCGGCGGCTCGAGGAAGCTCGGGAGCGGGCGAAACGATGTCGCAGGACTTCTGTCGAGATCTCTGCAGGAGGAACTTCGTCTTTCCGAGGCAGGACGCGATCAAGGAAGCTCACATGGCGGCTGAACTGCTTCCGGACTCCTGTCTGCGGTATCTCGAATACCTCCGTGTCGTACGCAACCTCAGCCCACAGACGGTTCGATCGTACGAGACCGATCTACGCGCGTTCACACGCTGGCGCGTCGAGGCTGCACTCGAAGATGTCCCCGAAGACCGCGAAATGCTTCGCGCATTTGTCGCTGCGCAGACTCGGCAGGGCAAGTCGGCGAGGAGTGTCTCGCGATCGCTTTCCGCGCTCAGCGGGCTGTTTCGCTACGAACAGCGTATGGGCCTCAGGGACACGCTTCCGACCGAGTCGTTCAGGAGGCCGAGACAGCAGAAAAGCCTCCCTGAAGTTCTTGATCAGAGCGAGATTGAGCAGGTGCTGAGCGTCAGGGGAACGGGCATTCAGGCTCATCGGGACAAGGCGATTCTTGAAATGCTGTACTCGACCGGCTGCCGCGTCGGAGAACTGTGCGGTATTCTGATTTCGGAGGTTGACACCCGCCGAGGCCGCATAGTCGTCCATGGAAAAGGCTCAAAAGACCGGGTTGTGTTTCTCGGAAAGCCGGCACGAGAGGCACTTTCAGCCTACATGCCATATCGTACGGCGCTCCTTGAACGTTTGGGGAAACAGGGCGTACAGACGTTGTTTGTGAACCTTCGCGGCGGTACATTGAGTCCACGAGGCGTGTTTGGTATCGTGGAAAAGCGGTGTGCAGAGGCGGGTATAGCGAAACGGGTCACACCTCACACCTTCCGGCATAGCTTCGCGACACATGTACTCGACGATGGTGCGGATATCAGGATTGTTCAGGAGCTGCTCGGGCACAGCAGGCCATCTACCACGCAGGTGTATACGCACGTGGGCATTGCCGGTCTCAAACGGGTATACTCTCAGGCTCATCCGCATGCGCGATCGGCAACCCGGTCGCCGTCACAGGAGAAATCGATATGAAACGAATACGTAGTACGACCGTCATTGCAGTTCAGAAAGATGGCAAGACGGCCATGGCAGCAGACGGGCAAGTGACGCTTGGCGAAACCGTCATGAAAGGCAATGCGCGGAAGGTCCGCACCGTCTACGACGACGGCATTCTGGTCGGCTTCGCAGGGGGCACGGCCGACGCGTTCACACTCTTCGAACGCTTCGAGGCCAAGGTCAAGGAGTATTCCGGTGACCTGATGCGAGCTGCGGTGGAGCTCGCGAAGGACTGGCGAACAGACCGGATGCTTCGCAAGCTTGAAGCGCTGCTCCTGGTAGCAAACCGTGAAAGAATGTTCCTGATTTCCGGAAACGGTGACGTGATTGAACCGGAAGAAGGCGTGCTCGCAATAGGCAGTGGCGGCAGTTACGCCCAGGCCGCGGCTCGTGCGTACCTGGACGGAAGCGATCTCAGCGCTCGGGATATCGCGGAGCGAAGTCTGCTGATCGCGGGGTCAATATGCATCTATACGAATACGAATGTGATTGTTGAGGAGCTGAAGTAGCAATGAAAGAATATAAAGACCTTACACCCCGTGAGATCGTGAATGAACTCGACAAGTTCATCATTGGTCAGGAGAAAGCAAAGAAAGCGGTTGCGATTGCACTTCGTAACCGCATGCGCCGGCGCAAGCTGCCCGAGGAGCTTCGGGATGAGGTGGCGCCCAAGAACATAATAATGATCGGTCCTACCGGTGTCGGTAAGACCGAAATCGCACGGCGGCTTTCGAAACTGACCGGAGCGCCGTTCCTGAAGGTCGAAGCGACGAAATATACCGAAGTCGGTTACGTCGGCCGCGATGTCGAGAGCATGATTCGCGATCTCGTCAGTGTCTCGGTGAGCCTCGTCAAGGCTGAGTTGCAGGAAGAAGTTCGCGACGAAGCTGAAAAACGCACGGAAGATCAGTTGCTTGACCTGCTTCTGCCCGGAGTAAAGAAGCCTGCCGGCACGCAGTCTCCGGAGGGGGTCGGCTTCAAACCCGAACCGCAGGATTCCACCGCCATCGAGGCACAGAACGCCACCCGCGAGAAGTTTCGCGAGAGACTGCGGCGCGGCGATCTCGACGAGAAAGATGTAGAGATCTCGGTTACCAAGAGCAATATGCCTGCCATCGAGATCTTTCAGGGCAGCAATTTTGAAGAGATGGACCTGAATCTTGGAAATCTCGGGAACCTGTTCGGTGGAAAGAAGAAAAAGAAGCGCATGAGTATACGGCACGCCCGGGAAGTAATCATGCAGGAAGAGATGGAGAAACTCGTTGACCAGGAGCAGGTCAGCGAAATTGCACGCGATCGCGTCGAACAGATGGGAATCGTGTTTCTCGACGAGATCGACAAGATTGCAGGAAGCACCGCAAAAAGCGGGGTAGACGTAAGTCGCGAGGGCGTTCAACGCGATATTTTACCCATCGTGGAAGGAAGCCAGGTCAACACGAAACATGGAATGGTCGATACCAGCCATATTCTCTTTATCGCCGCCGGGGCGTTTCACATGTCAAAGCCGAGCGACCTCATACCGGAGCTGCAAGGGCGTTTTCCGCTTCGAGTTGAACTTGAGGCGCTCGATGCGGACGACTTCGTCCGCATCCTGACACAACCACAGAACGCTCTTATACGCCAGTATACCGAGCTTCTCAAGACCGAGGGAGTTACTCTCGAGTTCGGCGACGACGCGATTCAGGAACTCTCCCGCATCGCGGCAACGGTGAACAGCAAAACAGAGAACATAGGCGCGAGGCGTCTGCATACGATCCTTGAGCTTCTGCTTGAAGAGGTCAGCTTTGAAGCGCCGGACCTGAAAGGCCAGACTATTCCGATTTCAGCCGGATATGTGCAGGAGAGACTCTCTTCGGTCGTACAGGATCAGGATCTAAGCCGGTTTATTCTGTAGGGTTCAACTTTGGCGCACAGGTGCCGAAACATAGAGAAAGACCCTGCACAGCAGTTGGAGGTACGGAGAGTCGTGTTTACGAATAATTCATGGGGCACAAACCTGGATGTGCTCCAACGTTCCATGGATGTCAGTATGCTCAGGCAGAATGTCATCGCAAACAATATTTCGAACGCGGATACTCCCGGCTTCAAACGCAGCTTTGTTAACTTCGAAAGCGGACTTGCCCGTGCGATAGAAAGCGAGCGAAGGCCCCGGAGTTTTAACGAGACGCTGACCGACGATCGGCATATCGCGTTCGAGCGGCCGACGGATTACCGCACCGTGCGACCGAGGAGAATCCTCGACTGGGAGACCACTGCCCGCAACAACGGTAATAACGTCGACATAGAAGTGGAGTCCATGAACATGCTTAGTAACATGCTGAACTATCAGCTCATGGCACAGAACGTCGGCGAGCACTTCAACCGACTCAACATCGTGCTCAGGTAAACGGAGGCGTACATGGGAATGTTTTCGACCATGAACATAGCGGCGACAGGGCTGACGGCGCAGCGCCTTCGTCAGGATGTGATCGCCGATAATATCGCGAACGCGAATACGACCCGTACGACCGAGGGCGGTCCGTTCAGGCGAAGCAGAGTCATATTCCGCCCGCGCGTGGAGCAACCCTATTGGCGAAGCCAGTTTCTTCCCGACGCACTGGATAACGGCATCGGTCAGGGCGTTCGAGTCGTCGATATCGAAAAGGATCTGGACGCCCAACCTCGTCTGGTCTACGACCCGAATCACCCCGATGCGATACTCGACGGACCACGGGCCGGATACGTGGAGATGCCGAATGTAAACATAGTTGACGAGATGGTCGATCTGATATCGGCCTCGAGAAATTACGAAGCAAATACCCGCGTCATAGACGGCGCGCGGTCAATGTTCCAGGGAGCATTGCAGATAGGACGTGCATAATCGCGTGTGCTCGCTGACGCGGGCGCAATCGATCTCTGTGGGAGGGGATGTACATGGACAGTATTGGATCAATGATGTCGCCGGGTTTAAGCGCTGATCAGGTGAGGGGGAATGATGTTCTTCTCGCGCGGACACGTGCTGGTCATTTTGCGGGACCGGGTGAGCCTGTCGACGCAGCAAGCGGTGAGCAGGCGTTCGGCATGATGCTTCTGGACAGTCTCGACGAAGTCAGTCGACTCGAGCAGACGCACACGGATCTGAGCGTACAGGCGGTGATCGATCCGGACAGCGTCCATCCGCACGACGTGACGATTGCCGCGAATCAGGCAAGTCTGGCCTTAAATCTGACCAGGAACGTGATAGATCGTGTCATACAGGGATACCGGGAGATCTCGAATCTGAGGTAAACAGCAGGTGTTGCCACATAGTGGCGCTCGGTACATAATGAACGGATTGTAATTCCGGCGGTGTCCGTTCGCATCGCCGGAAGACAACGCTCCGCATACATGCACCCATGGGAGGGGACATGAGTGACTGGATTAAGCAGCGGCGGGAGCAGCTATCACAGCTGTGGTCCAAGTGGACAACCGTCCAGAAAATCGTTTTCGCAGGCATAGCCATAGCCGCTGTCGCGGGTGTCATTGCACTCCTTTCGATCAGTGCGGCGCCAAGCAGGGTTCCTCTGCTTACGCGCCCAGTGACAGACCCCGAGCTACTCGACAGGATCTCTTTTCGTCTCGACGAGGAAAACGTTCCCTATACAATAGAGAACGATAACCGCATCATGGTCGAGGACGAGCCAACCGCGCGCCGAATGCGTTCGGTTCTGACGCGCGAACAACTCATTCCTCCGAATACCGACCCCTGGGAGCTGTTCGACATTGAGCGGTGGACACAGACGGACTTTGAGCGCAACGTTAACCTTCAACGCTCCATTACCCGCGCGCTTGAGCAGCATATCGTGGCCCTCGAGGAAGTAGACACGGCGAGTGTGACGATCGTCATTCCCGACGACCGGTTGTTCTCCGAAGACCAGCAGCCTGTGACCGCGAGTGTCATTATTCAGCCCCGCCCGGGAAGCGATATCCGCGAGAACAGGCGGAAGATCGAAGGCATCGAACGGCTGATTATGTTCGCCGTCGAAGGTCTTGCGGCGGAGAACATTACCATAAACGACCTGAGTGGCGTCGTACTGAATGACTTCGAGTCGCTCGCTGAGTTCGACGACCTCGAGCTGAGGCGGCGGGAGCTTGAGGTTACCCGCGATCTCGAGGAACAGTACATCTCAAGTATCCGGAGCGCACTCGAAGGGATATTCGGTGCTGATCGCGTTCGTGTGGCAAACATCAACGTCGATCTTGATTTCGGCAAGTTTACCCGGGAATCGGAAGAGTTTTCCCCAATAACGACGAGAGTCGACAATCCGCGTACACCGTTCGATGACAGCGAGTTTGTTCTCAATATCCCCCGCAGCGAACGTGACTTTCTGGAGGAGTTCGAAGGAACCGGGTTTAACCCCGAAGGTCCTCCGGGTCAGGAGGGGCAGACGCCTCCGGAGTATCTCGACCGCGCCGGAGTGGTCGGCAGCTACACGCGCGATGAAACGACACGCAACTTCGAACTGAATCGCACTGTTACCAACGAAACCGGAGCCCCAAGTGTTGAGCGCATTTCCGTCGGTGTGGCCCTCGATGGCCGGTGGGAATGGGAGTATGATGACAACGGGAACGTCGTCATGAATCCTGACGGGAGCATCTCGCGGACGTACGTGCCGATTACACCCGAGGATATCGAGACCGCGCGGGAGCTCGTTGAAGCGGCGGTAGGGTTCACAAGCGAACGAGGCGATCAGGTCAGGGTGCAGCACCTGCAGTTCAATCGAGAAGATGAGCACCGGGAAGAGGATGATGTGTTTCGCAGGCAGCGGCAGATACAGCAGATCATACTGTACAGTCTGCTCGGGCTTGCAGCGCTGCTTGCGCTTTTCATCGTTGTGCGCATTATACAGCGCGAACTCGAACGGCGCCGACGTCGTCGCGAAGAGGAGCTGGCGCGGCAGCATCAGGCAATGCGTGAGGCAGCGCTCCGCAGTGCCGAAGATGAGGGTACAGAGGTGGAGATGAGCGTCGAGGAGCGCGCGCGCATGGAGATGCACGAGAATGCGATCAACATGGCGCGCGAGCATCCCGAGGATGTAGCCCAGCTGATTCGCACCTGGCTCATGGAGGAATAATATGGCCAAAGCAAGTCCAACGGCCGCGGGTGGCGGAGCGCCCAAGAAGGCTGGCAGCCATAAAAAGGAACTGACGGGTCGTCAGAAGGCAGCGGTATTTCTCGTAACCATAGGAAGCGAGATCTCAAGCGAAATTTTCAAGCATCTCCGCGAAGATGAGATTGAGACGCTCACATTCGAGATTGCACGTCTTGAGACCGTCGATTCAGAAGATCGCGATCGAGTGCTTCAGGAGTTCCAGGAACTCATGATGGCGCAGGACTTCATTACCACCGGTGGTATCGATTACGCACGGGAGCTCCTCGAGAAAAGCCTCGGTAGTCAGAAAGCGGTTGATATCATTAACCGACTCACATCGAGCCTCCAGGTCCGCCCGTTTGACTTTATCCGCCGTACTGATCCGACGCACCTGTTGAACTTCATTCAGCAGGAGCACCCGCAGACGATCGCGCTTATTCTCGCGTACCTCGAACCGCAGAAGGCAAGCATCATCCTCGGGAGCCTGCCGCACGACGTACAAAGCGACGTCGCGAAGCGTATCGCTACCATGGACCGCACCAGCCCGGAAGTGCTCCGCGAGGTTGAGCGTGTACTCGAAAAGAAGCTCTCCACACTGTCGAGCGAGGACTACACGGCGGCCGGCGGCGTGGAAAGCATCGTCGAGATACTGAACCTGGTAGACCGTTCAACCGAGAAGGTCATTATCGAGAGCCTCGAGGAAGAGGACCCCGAGCTCGCAGAAGAGATCAAGAAACGCATGTTCGTCTTCGAAGACATCGTCATGCTCGACGACCGTGCGATACAGAAGGTCATGCGAGAGGTCGACACCAGCGAGCTGGCGAAGGCGCTCAAGAGCGTCGATACCGAAGTTCAGGACAAGATTTTCAGAAATATGTCAAAGCGCGCGAGCACCCTGCTCAAGGAAGATATGGAGTATATGGGTCCAATACGAATGAAGGATGTCGAAGAGTCCCAGCAGAAAATCGTGAGCATAATTCGCAAGCTCGAGGAGCAGGGCGAGATAGTCGTTGCACGTGCGGGAGAGGACGAACTGGTCGTTTAGCGGTCTATGGTACGTGGAGGGTACGGTGGCAAAGAATGTATTTCGCGCACACGAAGTGCGCCTTGCAGACAGTAAAGTATTTGTTCAGCTGCCCGAGCGGGAGATTCCCGCATTCGACGTGCCGGAAATCGAGCCCGAAGAATACTCCGGGCCGACTGCGGACGACCTTCGTCGCGAGGCGGAGTTGTTTCGACAGCAGTGGGAGACGGAAAAAGCTGAGATGATCAGTACCGCCCGTGAAGAGGCGGACCGCATTGTCAAGGAAGCTGAGAATCTGGCCTTCGAAGAGGTCAGAACCAAGAGCGAGCACGCGCAAAGCCTCAAGAACAGCGCCGAAGAAGAGGCAGATCGTATAAGAGCTGAGGCTCGCGAAGAGGCGGAACGCATCCTTCACGATGCCCGGGATCAGTCTTCACAGACGGCGCGCACCGCATACGAAGAGGGCTTCGAAAAGGGCCGGGACGAGGGCTATGCGCAGGGCCAGGCGGAAGTCGATCGCCTTATCGACCGTCTCCACGTGATCATAAACAAGACCATTGAACGCCGCGAAGAGATTATCGAGGAAAGCGAAGCGCAGCTCATACATCTTGTCCTCGAAATCGCGCGAAAGGTCGTTAAAGTCATAAGCGAGAACCAGAAGAACATTGTCGTGAACAACGTTGCTCAGGCGCTGCGTAAGCTCAAAAGCCGCGCCGACGTGACGATTCGTGTGAATATCGACGACTTGAACCTGGTCTCCGAACATGCCCGTGATTTCATTGATCGCATCGAACGCGTGCAGAATATCAGCGTGCTTGAAGATTCGACCGTCGATCGGGGGGGGTGCATCGTGGAAACCGACTTCGGAAAGATCGACGCCCGCATATCGTCGCAGTTGCGCGAAATCGAAGACCGGATTCTTGAGCTTGTGCCGATTACCGAACGACGAAAAACGCTTCGAAGCCAGGATAAGGAATCGGGCTTCGATGCGGTGGAGTAGCCAGCCATGTCAAGCGTGCTGTTCAGGAAGTACTGTGATCTCGTTGAAGACATCGATCCGGTCAAGTACTGCGGAATCGTTGACCGCGTACAGGGGCTGCTGCTCGAAAGCATAGGACCACAGGCTGTCGTGGGCGAGGTCTGTCGCATTGAACTCGACGACGGTGCGAGAAGCGTATCTGCCGAGGTGATCGGGCTGCACGGAAACCGGGTTCAGCTCATGGCCTACGAGGACGTTGAGGGCATAGAGGTCGGATGTACGGTTACCGCTATCGGGTCGGTTCTGCGGGTACCTGTAAGCGAGAGCCTGCTCGGTCGGGTTCTCGACGGTCGGGGCAGACCCATAGACGGTCTTGGTGACGTACACTCGGTCACGCATTATCCTGTGACCAATGACCCACCGGATGTGCTGACGCGGAGTCGCATAACACGGCAGATTGAGACCGGGGTACGGGCGATAGACGGCCTCGTACCGGTGGGACGCGGTCAGCGCATGGGTATATTCAGCGGCAGCGGGGTCGGAAAAAGTACGCTCCTCGGGATGATTGCGCGAAACACGGACGCCACGATAAACGTTATCGCGCTCATCGGTGAGCGTGGTCGCGAAGTCCGCGAGTTCATAGAAAACGATCTTGGTCCCGAGGGACTCAAACGCAGCGTGGTGGTGGTTGCCACCAGCGACATGCCCCCTCTGGCCCGGTACCGGGCAGCCGGTGTGGCAACGGCAATCGCCGAGTACTTCCGTGACCAGGGACACGACGTCATGTTTCTGTTTGATTCCGTTACCCGCTACGCGCGTGCGATTCGGGA
This sequence comes from Spirochaetaceae bacterium, assembly GCA_046542845.1. Classification (GTDB taxonomy): domain Bacteria; phylum Spirochaetota; class Spirochaetia; order DSM-27196; family SKKC01; genus SKKC01. Next base: position 20,585 of record JBKHAN010000018.1, on the reverse strand, counting down.
AATTTCGCTCGCACGCGGCGAGTTTCCGGCGAACCGCGGGTATACGCCGAGCGTTTTCAGCGGTCTCCCCAAGCTGCTTGAGCGCTGTGGTACGAGCGATGTTGGAACCATGACGGGCTTCTACACCATACTCGTCGAGGGTGACGACATGGACGAGCCGGTCTCCGATACCGTCAGGGGTATACTCGACGGGCACCTCGTTCTTTCGCGCCGCCTCGCTCAGCGGGCACACTATCCGGCGATCGACGTGCTTGCTTCCATCTCACGGCTGGAGAACCGCATTACCGACGAACGTACGCGTCGCGCGGTCGCAGACGTGCGGCGGAACCTCGCCGTGTACACCGAGAACGAGGATATCATCAGTCTTGGTGCCTATGCTCGCGGCTCGCGACCTGAAATCGATGAGGCGATAGAAAAGATCGATGCAATTCGCGCCTTCCTGCGACAGGGCGTCGAGGAGACAACGACGATCGAAGATACGGTCGCAGAGATTCAGCGGCTCGCGGGAGAGGATGGCCCATGAAGCGCTTCCACTTCAAGCTTGACCCGCTTTTACGCATCCGCGAGCACGTTGAACGTCAGGCGCAGCACGCGCTTGCCGACGTGAACGCCGAACTTATAGCCGTGAATCGGAAACTCGAATGGCTTTCGATGGAGATTGACCAGACCGTCACGGGAGCCACTGGCCACCCGTCGCCCGACGGACAGGTCGATGTAAACGGACTCTACGCTCGCGAAGCGTATGTCAGACGCATGCAGCGGGAACTGGAAGCAGGGTTCAGGGACCGCACAGAAGTCGAGACGAGGCTTGATTCCGCACGGGAGCGATTTAACGCGGCACACCGGGAGACGGAAGTTCTCGCACGACTTCGGGAAACACGGTCCTCTCGTCACTACGCAGAGGCGCGGAGAGTGCAGGCAGTCGAACTTGACGACGTTGTCGGCGCACGGGCAGTGCGAAGGGTCGAGGAAGGAGTGGAATATGGCCAGAAGACCTGACAGAGTGGGTCCTCTACCCCGAATCATTGTCCTGATACTCCTGATACTCGCCCTGCTCGGGGGCGGAGCGTTCTGGCTCGACCTCCTCGGAGTTGTTGACGCACGTTCGACCTTGCGGCCCGTTCTTTCGCTCTTTGGTATCGCACCGCGTCTCGAGCTTCCCGAGAACGAGGACGGGCTTCTGCTCGACCAGTTGCGAACCGACCGTCTCGCGAGCTCGCTCGATCTCCGGGAGCAGGAGCTCGACAGGCGTGAGGAAACACTCGATGAAGCGCAAGCAGACTTCGATCGAAGGCTTGAGGAGCTGGAAGACCGCGAGCGACAGCTGGAAGAACAGGAATTTTCATTCAATGAACGGGTCAGATCGTACGAAAATAGAAGAGCGAACCTTGAGCAGAACGCACGGACGCTTCAGAACATGGCACCCGCTCAGGCCGTCGCAATTCTCGAAGGGTATGAAGACCAGGATGTGGTCAGCATACTCAGGATTACCGATGAACTTGCCGAGGAGTTAGGTGAGTTCTCGTTGTCTTCGGTCTGGCTTGCAGAGTTCCCACCGGAACGAGCGGCCCGCGTACAGCGCCTCATGGCGCAGAGACCGGAGTTGTAAGCTCCCGAACTGATCTCCGCGTCTTCAAACGGAACTCGGTCGGGATGGCCGGAACTGTCTGAGACGGGGGACAAGTGACCGCAGATTTATTGAGTACTTCACGCGTAATGCCTCAGGTGTCACAATCACTGGCGGTCAACGCACCCGATCTGGTACAGGCGAACGACGCTTTTTCGCAATTGCTTTTGCGGGAAGTCTCCGCTGTCAACTCGCAGAAATCGCACGACTCGACGTCCCGGCAGTCCGCGGAGGACGGTACGCGTGCCGACAAAGAACAGCAGCAGGCGGCACACGCATCCGATGAAGCGGAGAAAAGCGATTCGAGCGGTGAAACCGCACAGAAGTTGCTTCGGATCGTCAAACAGATACAGCTCTTACGCAGTGGTACTCGCTCCGATCATTCGGTCGACGAAGAAGCTGCGAAAGCCGCGGTTGCCGCGACTTTCGCAGCTCGAATCAAGGACACCCGGCCGGAAACGGACGCTCGGGATGCAGATTCACGCTTCGTTAGCGCCAAGAAGCGCATGAACGCGGATACGTCGGGGCTGGCGCCCGAAACGCCGGGTGAAACCCGCAACCGCGGCGGTGACCCGGCCGTGGTCCGTACTGACGCGCCCGGAGCCGATAAGGAGCAGATGGAACACACGGCGGATTCATCGCCTGCGGACAATGAACCCGCTGCTGTCACCTCAGGAGCGCATAAGCGCCGCCTGGAAGCGTCGGAAGCGACCGCGACGAATGCCCAAACCGGTCCCGTGAAACAACAGAATGACGGAGACAGGCCCACGATGCACCGCGAAGGGGTGAACGACCACGACGCCGGCGAGGAGCGAGAACTTCGAACCGTGGATCACAAGCGACCCGATTCCTTCGCTCGGTCCGAGCGAGATGCGGCGGAATCCGTCAGCTCGCGCAGCAGGAAGGACAGCGAGGGCAACAGCCTCGTCATCGACGTGCGCGACCAGAGACGCGAGCGCGCGAACCGTGCGGAGAAGGACGGAGTTCAGGATTCGCGACGGGCGGACGATTCCGGTGACGCAGTTGGCGTCCAGCGGACACGGCCCGTCTCGCAGGCGCAAACCGGCGGAGAGAGCGGGACGGATGCGGACGGTGGCGGATCGGAGTTCGATTTCGGCACACAATCGCGACCGGAAGCGTCGGCAACGAACGGCGATACCCGGTCCGAAGCGGCGTTGCGTCTGGCACAAACGCTTCGCGACGGCGGAGCATCCGATATTGTTCGCCAGGCGCAGGTCATTCTGCGTAACAATAACGAAGGCGAGCTGCGTCTTCTGCTGAAACCCGAAAGCCTCGGCACCGTTCGTATTCGCATGGAAATGGTCGAAGACCGTGTAGCTCTCCGGATATATGTCGACAATGAAGCAGCGGGTGATGCGTTTCGCAGCAGCATCGCGGATCTTCAGCGGAGTTTCGAGGAAAGCGGTATACACACCGGCAGTGTTGAGGTCACCGTCGAAGATGGCGGTCAGGGAGATTCCGGTGAGTACGCGGCGTCAGATGAGACGCCGGATCGGCGGAGCCATCCCGCTGTCGGGGACGAGTACAACGACCGGGAATACTCGAGCGCGGATGTATTCGGGTTCAACGGCAGCGAACATTCAGTGAACGTAATGGCATAAGTGCCAGAAGGAGAACGTGGGGGTATGGATATCGCGACGGCAATAAATAATCTTCCGACACAAATGAGTTCCGCCGACCGTGCTCGGACCGAAGAGCAGGTCAGCCGCTTAAACGATCAGCTTTCCTCGGGAGAGGGGAGCGGCAGCGAACTCGGACGCGATGACTTTCTCAGCATTCTTATCACCCAGCTGCAGAATCAGGATCCGACTGAACCAATGGAGGACCGTGAGTTTATCGCCCAGATGGCTCAGTTTTCATCGCTGGAGCAGGTGACCAATATGTCCGAAGAGTTTCGTCGCCTCTCCGGTCTTCTGTCAGGCAGTCAGGCGGTTGGTCTGATTGGTCGGACTGTCGAGGTAAACTCCGGCGATGACGTCATTGAAGGGCGGGTGAGCGAAGTCACTCGGGGCAACGATCCGCAGGTTCTCGTCGACGGTCGGTATTTTGACTACAACGATGTTATTCGGGTAAGGGAGTAGATAGACTATGATGCGATCATTGTATTCCGGCGTCAGCGGTTTGCAGAACCATCAGACGCGTATGGACGTCATTGGTAATAACATTTCGAACGTAAATACGACCGGTTTTCGAAGGGGTCGTGTGAACTTTCAGGATCTGATATCCCAGAATGTTCGGGGAGCAGCGCGTCCGGAAGCAGAGCGTGGGGGAGTAAACCCGCAGCAGGTCGGCCTCGGAATGAATGTTGCGTCTATTGACACGCTTCATCTGCAGGGAAGTCTTCAGACGACGGGCAAGCGGGAAGATCTCGCGATTCAGGGTGACGGGTTCTTTGTTCTCGGAGATGGTGATCAGAACTTTTACACCCGCGCCGGCGCATTCGGCCTCGACGCGAACGGCACACTTGTGAACCCCGGAAACGGTATGCGCGTCCTCGGGTGGGCAGCTGAAGAAGTGGACGGTGAGAGTACCATCAATACCACCGGCGCCCCGGGCGAACTGGTGATTCCTATCGGGGGGAAGGACAGCGCCCAGGAAACGACCGAAGTGCGCTTTGCCTCGAATCTGAATCGAAACACGCCTGTCATCCCGGACGACGCGACAGCAACGGAAACGAATGACGGGACCTGGAGCGTAACGCAGGAGATTTACGACAGTTTCGGTACAACACACGAATTACGTCTCGACTTCACACGGGTGCCGGATCAGCCGAACCAATGGGAAGTGTCAGTCGTTATTAACCCCGGCGAAGACGAACAGCCCCTGCAGAACCTCTCGGTGGCCGGTGTTGACGTCGCCGACACGGAGCGGTTTTTCGTGGAGTTTGCGAACGACGGTACCCTCCGACGCGTATTCAACGACGAGGGCGGAGAAGACACCGACGGCGAGTTGACCGTCGACATGACCTTCGAGGTACCCGAGAGCGCCATACCCATCGACCCGGAAACCGGACTTCCGGAGGCGGAAGGGGTGCAGACTCAGTCGTTTACGCTGAACCTCGGAGAAGCCGGATCGTTTACCGACGCCATGACTCAGTTCAGCTCACCGAGCAGCCTGCGAGTATTCGAGCAGAACGGCTACGGGATGGGCTATCTTGAAGACTTCCGGGTCGACCAGACCGGTACTATTACCGGAATCTACTCGAACGGAACCAACAGGGCGATCGGCCAGGTAGCTCTCGCGAGCTTCACCAACCCGGGTGGTCTCGAGCGTGTCGGCGATACGAACTTCGCGACAACAATCAACAGCGGACAGGCAGATATTGCCCCCGCCGGATCGGCCGGTCGTGGTATGATCGTCGCGGGTGCCCTGGAAATGAGTAACGTCGACCTCTCCGAGGCTTTTACCGACATGATCGTAACGCAGAGGGGATTTCAGGCAAACAGTCGTACGATCCGGACTACAGACCAGATGTTGCAGGAAGTATTAACACTGAAGCAGTAATTCCGTATGATGACGAGGTTTAGATGATCAGCGTAACACGCCTGGATAGCCGGGAGTACTTTGTAAACCCGCACCAGATTGAGTACATTGAGACGAACCCGGATACGACGCTTGTCATGTTGTCCGGAAAGCGTCTCATTGTAACAGAGCAGGTCAGCGTGATCATTGATCGAATCGTCGAGTACAGGCGCCGCATCGGTGGTTTCAAGAACGAGGAGTAGGACGACGGTATGGATCTCGGTACGATAATTGGCATAATTTCCGGCTTCCTGCTTATCCTCATGTCCATATTGACGAGTGGCGGGCTCCTCGGCGCGTACGTGGATCTCGCGTCGTTTATTATGGTCATAGGCGGCAGCTTCGCCGCCATGCTCGTGTCCAACCCGCTGAGTCGCATGCTCGGCGTTATGCGCTACGTAAACCTGACGATCAGGACTCCCGATCTCAAGGAAGAAAAGATAATATCCGATCTCGTGGCGTTCTCGGAACGTGCACGCCGGGAAGGTCTCCTGGCACTCGAAGACAATCTCGACGAGGTGGAAGACGAGTTCATGCGAAAAGGCATACAGCTCGTGGTCGACGGTACGGACCCGGATATCATCAAGAGCATTCTGTATAACGACCTGAATCAGTTGCAGGAGCGCCACGATACCGGAATAAAGCTTTTCGACGACTGGGGGAAAATAGCGCCTGCCTTCGGTATGATCGGAACACTGGCCGGACTCATTGCCATGCTTCAGGCGCTCGGGAGCGACCCGGACGCGATCGGAGCGGGTATGTCGCTCGCCTTGATCACGACTATGTATGGGTCGATTTTTGCCAACCTGATTCTTGTTCCGATAAAAAGCAAACTCGAGGACCGGGACCGGGACGAAACCCGCGTCAAGGAGGTTGTCGTCGAGGGTATACTCAGTATACAGAGCGGTGACAACCCGCGAATACTCCTCGAGAAGCTGGTGAGTTTTCTGCCGCCGAAGCAGCGCGAAGCAATACGGCAGGAGAGCGTGCGCGATTAGCGCCGTAGAGGTACAACGATGCCTGGTGTGAAGAAAAAGAAGCGAAAATCCGAGGGCGCGGCCGACTGGCTCCTGACCTACGGCGACATGACGACGCTTTTACTTACATTTTTTGTTCTCCTGTTCACGACCGCAGAGGTCGACGGATACGAGCTGCGCCTGGTGCTGGCATCGTTTCCCGGCCTCGGAACGTTTCAGGGTGGTAACACCCTCGAGGTCGGTCCTTTGGCCGAGCTTGGCAACACGATCATGCAGCTGCCTTCGCGACAGGTTGGGCGTTCGCTCGACGAAGCGAGACGTCAGGCCATAAGCCTGTTCGAGCCCGAAATTCGATCGAACCGGGTGCGGGTTACCCGGGACGAACGGGGACTCGTGATATCGCTCGCCGCGGACTCGTTTTTTCGCACCGCGAGCGCTGAGATCGATATTGAGCGCTCGAGGGTCGTGCTTCAGAATCTGTCCGATCTCCTGCAGAGCGATGCGGTTGCCGGGCGATCCTTTCGGATTGAAGGACACACGGACGGTGAACCGACCGATCCACTCGGACCCTGGCCGGACAACTGGCACCTCGGCGCAGATCGCTCGCTGAATGTGTTGCAGTATCTGGTCGATTTCGGCGCCCCCGAAGAGCGTTTTCAGGTCATGTCGCTCGGGGAGCAACGTCCGCTGTTTACCAACGAAACGGCTGAAGGTCGGGCGTATAATCGTCGTGTCGATGTAATCATACTCAGCGACGGGAATCTGTAAAACATGCACCGTCACACCGTAAGGAGCAGGGACAATGTCGGATGACATTTTCGACAGTGAAGATGATATCGGCTCGGAGGAATCACCCGAGAAAAAAGGCGGGGTACTTTCCGGTCTGGCGATACAGATTCTCAAGTGGGTTGCGATCGTTATCGGGGCGGTGCTGTTCATTGTAACAGTGGTCGTGCTGACGCTGAATATACTGCAGGGCGATGAGCCTGCTGGGCAGGTTTTCACCCCGGACAGTGGCGTCATGGCAGAAGCCTTGCCCGTGCGCTCGTATTTTGACGAACTCGGCGAGATTCGCGGGACGACAAGCGACGGAGCAATGTTTGTGGTTGAGCTGCAACTTGGATATGCCGAAGAAGACGCTCGTGTGGCAGCGGAGCTTACCCAGCGAACGCCGCAGCTTCGTGACCGCGCGCGACGGTTTTTCGCGACGCAAACAGTGGAGCAGCTGCAACCGGACAACGAGGTTCAGTTGAAGACCGAGCTTCAGGAACTCCTGAACGCGATCATGATAGGCAGCCCTATCGCCGAGGTGCTGTTCGACGAGTTCCAGGTACTGGGAATGTAAAGACGAATTGATTCGTTGTGAAAAACCGGGTATAGTTACCGGCGGGGAGTGGGAACATGACGGAAGTCCTGTCTCAGGATGAAATTGATCAGCTATTGACCGCAATTTCTTCCGGAGATATAGAAACCGAAGAAGTTCAGCAGCCTGCCGATCAACGAAAAATAAAGATCTACGATTTCAAGCGACCCGACAAGTTCTCCAAGGAACAGATCCGGACCGTCAGCATAATGCACGAAACCTTCGCGCGACTGACGACAACGTCTTTGAGCGCTCAGTTGCGTAGTCTGGTACAGGTTCACGTTGCAAGCGTCGACCAGCTGACCTACGAAGAGTTCATTCGCAGCATACCCAATCCGACCACGCTCGCCATCATCAACATGGATCCCCTCAAGGGCAACAGTATACTCGAGATTGATCCGGCTATAACCTTTTCGATTATTGACCGTCTGTTCGGCGGGCAGGGCGAAGGGGCGAAAGTTACCCGGGATCTGACGGATATAGAGAATTCGGTCATGGAGGGTATTATTGTCCGGATACTCGGGAATGTGCGCGAGGCGTGGAGCCAGGTTATCGACCTCCGACCTCGACTTGGTAATATCGAGACCAATCCGCAGTTTGCTCAGATTGTGCCTCCGACCGAAATGGTCGTGCTCGTGACGCTGGAAACCAAGGTAGGCGAGGTCGAGGGTATGATGAACTTCTGCATACCGTATCTCACGATAGAACCGATCATTTCAAAGTTGAGTGCGCAGTACTGGTACAGTTCGGTGCGACGCGGGACCACCACAGAAAACCTGAATATCCTTCGCGAACGACTTTCGACGATCGCTGTTGATATCGTTGCTGAAATAGGGAAAATGGATCTGACCGTGCGGGATGTGCTCAGTCTCAGAGCGGGCGATGTTATACGACTGCCCGACGTTCACATTAACGACCCGATGAATCTCAACATCGGGAATCGACCGAAGTTCCGGTGTAAACCCGGGCAGGTACGAAACAAACTCGCGGTACAGATAATTGAGCAGCTCGAAGATATAGCTCAGGAAGAGTTTGAAGAACTCGCGGTCGAAGGAGAGGAGTAGGACATGAGCGACGGAAGCCTTTCTCAGGACGAAATAGACGCATTGTTGCAGGGTTCCGGCGGCATGGACTTCGATGAAGAGCCACAGGCCGGTGCGTCAGGCGGCATGTCGGACGAACAGGTGCACGCGTTCACCGAAGTCATTCGCGGTACGGTTAATTCGCAGGGCTCAAACTTCTCCATGCTCGTAAATACGACGGTGTCCATGGATCGTCCCACCGTGAGGTCTATCCGGCGAGACGCGCTCTACGGCGAGATGGACGACGAAATGGTACAGATCCGAATGCCGTACACCGACGGTGTACAGGGCGACCATGCGTTTTTCCTTTCCCCTGACACCGCGCTGGCGATTGCAGGCCCCATGATGGGGCAGACCGGTGTGGAACTCGACGACGCGGCCCTGAACGCGCTTCAGGAGGCCTTCAGTCAGATTCACGGTCCGGTCGCAACTGCGATCGGTGATACCGCCGGTGTGACGGCAATGACTGGTTCGCCCGAAGGGCAGCTGCTCGGGAAGGACGATTTCGATCTTCCTTCGGGCGAGTTTCTGATTGTCGAATACCCGGTTTCCATAAACGAAACGGATGCGACGATTTACGAAGTTTTTGACAGCAATATAGTCGACGCAGTCGCGATGCCCGAGGCGACGCCCGCGCCGCAAGCGTCACAACCTGCCCAAAGACAGGCTCAACCGCAGGCTGCGGCAGGTTTTGGCGCGCAGGCCATGGGCCCGCAGGGTGGCGGCTTCGGAGGAGAATCTATGGCCGGTGGATCACAGGATCCCATGGCAGGCATGTTTGGCGGCCAGCAGGGCGGCGGTCCGAGCGTTCAGAGTGTACAGTTTCCGAGTCTTCAGTCGGGAGCATCCGCAGGTGAGCAGGGTAATATCAGTCTGCTCATGGATGTGTACATGGAAATGACCGTCGAGCTCGGCCGCACTCGAAAGCTGATCAAGGAAATACTCGGCATGGGTGAGGGCACCATCATCGAACTTGACAAGCTCGCGGGTGAACCCGTCGACATTCTTGTCAATCATAAACTGATCGCCAAAGGGGAGGTTGTCGTTATTGACGAAAACTTTGGTGTGCGGGTGACGGAGATTGTCTCTCCGATGGAACGCGTCAATAATATGACATAGCGTTTTTTCCGGGAGGTGACTGGACAGAGAGTCTCGTTGAGTGCGAGGCTTACTCAGCGGAACTGAAACGGGACTGCAGACCCGTTTCAGATGTACCGTGTGACATAGCGAACAACGTGACGGGAGGGGAACGTTGAAACGAACCACAATGCTCTTTGTGGTGTTTGCGGTTGTGTGCGCAGCAGCTGGATTTGCGCAGGAATCAGAGCCGCAACTGCCACCGGAGGACGATGTTAGCGAAACGTCGTCCGCGATAGACGAAACAACACTGACATTTGACGACGTATCGGACGACACGGACGAGGCTGCCGGCGGAATTACCAGTTTCGGTGCCGGTGACTTTATCCGCATGCTCCTTGTGCTGGGCTTCGTCGTCAGCATGATTTACGCCCTTTTCCATATCCTGAGGCGAGCATCCAACCGGAACCAGCCACGATCTGATCTGCTTCAGGTCCTCGGCTCTACACAGCTTGCCGCCGGACGCAGCCTTCACCTTGTTGAAGTCGGTGGTCAGGTCCTCCTCGTCGGCTCCTCCGAAAACTCGGTTAATCTCATTTCAGAAGTAACCAACTCGGAAACCGTCGATGAGCTTCTGCTCCAGGCGGCCACCAGACGAAGCTCGACAGGAAGTACTCGTGCGCGGCGATTCGGAGACCTTCTCGGCGACCTGATCGATCGAAGTCGGGGCGGTTCATCAGCGACGACCGTTGCAGGCTCCACGCAGCCGGTATCCATGATCAGGACGGACGAAGACCCTGTCGACACCGCCGGGGGGTTCTACTCTGAGCAGCGCGAACGGCTGCGGCAACTTTAGGCGGCACGTATGCGAAGCACCCGTGTCGGTCTTACCCTTGCGCTGCTGTTTCTCTTGTCGGTACCGTCGCTGACACTCCACGCCCAGGAGGCCCCCGGAGAGGAAGCGCTCGGTATCCCGTTCATTGACCTGTCGGTACGCGACGCCGAGACGGATCAGGAAGTAGGCTTGAGTCTGCAGATCCTCCTCTTCCTCGCAGTGCTGAGCCTTGCTCCATCCATCATCATACTGTTGACGAGCTTTCTGCGTATCGCCATAGTCCTCGACTTTGTGAAACGAGCGCTGAGTCTTCAGCAAGTGCCACCGAATCAGGTGCTTATGGGGGTCGCGCTCTTTATGACGCTTTTTATTATGTTTCCGACCCTTTCCCAGGTGTACGAAGAGGCATTTGTACCCCTCTCCGAAGGTGATATCGGTCTTGAGGAAGCATACGAGAACTTCGAAGGGCCAATGCGGCATTTCATGTACCGACAAATGACCGGCAATCCCGACAACATCCGTCTGTTCATGCGCATGGCCGAACTGCCCCGACCCGCAAACCTGTCGGACGTCCCGACCTATGTTCTCATACCTGCGTTTATTCTTCACGAAATCACGATTGCTTTTCAGATCGGCATCCTGCTGTTTGTCCCCTTCATTGTTATCGATATGGTTGTGGCGTCGACGCTCATGTCCATGGGCATGATCATGCTGCCGCCGATCATGATCTCTTTACCGTTCAAGCTCATACTGTTTGTTCTCATAGACGGGTGGACACTCCTGACGCAACAGCTTGTCGCGAGTTTTTTATAAGGAGATGTAGAAGATGATGTCATTAGGCCATGTCGTGCAATTGCTCCGGACTTCGGTGCTTCAGATTCTGATTCTCTCGGCTCCCGTGTTGCTTATCGGGATGCTCGTGGGGCTCATCGTATCAATACTGCAGGCGACAACGAGCATTCAGGAACAGACCTTGACCTTCGTTCCAAAAATCGTCGCGATCATGCTCGCACTGCTGTTTTTCGGACCATGGATGTTCAGCGTACTCGTCGTTTTCACCGAAAACATCATGGATCAAATTCCCGGGCTGGTACGGTAATGAGTAGTACATGAATCTGTTCGAGCTCGTCGCCGACAGTCAGGTCTTCTTCCTCCTCTTTGCGAGGGTGATCATTATCACCTTTACGGCACCGCTCCTCGGGAGCCAGGCGATTCCCGGTATTGCGAAAGTCGGCCTTTCTCTCATGACCGCGTATGTGGTGTTTCCGTGGGCTTCCGCGGATCTGTATCCGATACCGGAAACCGGGCTTGGCTACGCTGCGCTGCTCGTCGGAGAAGGCCTGATTGGTCTTATCATAGGTCTTTTCACGACCCTGATCTTTGCGGCTTTCCAGACTGCAGGCCAGTTCTTTTCTCTGCAGATGGGTTTCGGGGCGTCACAGGTTTTCGATCCGCTGAGCCAGGTCGAAATACCGCTGCTCGGACAGTACTTCAATCTTGTAGCCATGTTCGTGTTCATTGCGACCGACAGTTTCAATCGTCTGTTCTTTATCGGCGTGTATCGGTCCTTCCAGGCCGTACGTGCGATCGACGTGCTGACCCAGACCGAGGCGGTCGCATCGCTTATGATGAGCTCACTTGCCGGCATGTTTCAGACTGCTCTGATCATTTCGCTTCCGGTGCTCGGAACACTGGTCGTGGTTAACATCAGTCTCGGACTCATGGCCAAAGCTGCGCCGCAAATGAACCTGCTCATGCTCGGGTTCCCGGTATCAATCCTGACTGCTTTCCTGTTTATCCTTCTGGCGCTTCCGGTCCTTGTCGGCGCGTTCGATGCAGTCATCGAGGCAGGATGGGAAGGACTCATGCGCCTGTTCACGGTCTACGCGGGGGCACGGTCATGACGGCGCTGTCCACCGACTGGCCTGTGGAGAAAGGGGTCAACGAAAGTCTGCTTCGTGCATCCCGGCAGATGCACCTGCAGTGGTTTGCCGCCGAAGATGAAGGCCGGACCGAAGATCCGACTGATCAGAAGCTCAGAAAGTCTCGTGAAGAGGAAGGGAAGGTTGCGCAGAGTCAGGATATGACCGGTGCGGTCGTTCTGCTTATCGGCGTTCTTACGATCTTCGTTCTGGCAGGGTGGACCTGGAACGGGATGCAGGAAATGCTCGGCTATTACCTCAGGCAGGTCGGTGAAGTGAACCCTGCCGTCGATCACGTGCTCGGGAGCGCGTTCTATTACTACAGTGTTCGACTGGCGGCGCCTATAGCTGCGGTCAGCTTCATAGCGGCATGGGCCGGCAATCTCGTGCAGGTCGGATTTCTCTTTACGACCAAGCCGCTCGTACCCGATCCCAAACGAATCGCACCGAACTTCGGGAAATGGGCGAAAAAGAGCTTTGCAAGCGAGGAGGCGGGATTCAACCTCCTGAAAAGTCTCGGCAAGGTGCTCCTGATTGGAGCGATCGGGTATTTCAACATAGAGGCACGGACCGGCGAACTGGTGAATCTCGCGAACAGTACGGTGCACAGCGCCGTCGCGGTTATCGCTGAGCTGGCGTTTCAGGTGCTTCTGCAGACCGCGATCCTGTTCCTGATCCTCTCTGTGTTCGATTACGTGTTTCAACGGAAACAGCATATTGAAAGCCTCAAAATGACCAGGGAAGAGGTCAAGGAAGAGCGAAAGAACTACGAAGGTGATCCGCTCATTCGCAGCCGCCTGCGACAGCGCATGCAGGAGGTCCTGAACAGTAACATGATGCAGCGCGTGCCCGAGGCCGACGTAGTTATTACAAACCCGACACACTTCGCAGTGGCACTTGAATACGACCGTGTCCGCATGGACGCGCCGACGGTCATCGCCAAGGGGCAGGATCAGGTAGCTCAGAGAATCAAGGAACGGGCCCGCGAGAGTAACGTTCCGATCGTCGAAAACAAGCCGCTGGCGAGGGCGCTTCACGCAGAGGTCGCTATCGGGGACTCCATACCGGAACGATACTACGAGGCGGTCGTGAAAGTGCTGAAGTACGTTTACAGTCTCAGCGGCGCGGAGAAGCGCCGCAAGTGGTGGGGAGGTAACTGATGTCTGACCTGAAAACAATTCTTGGTAATGCCTTCCTGAAGCAGAGAAGCGACATGCTGGTTGCGATCGGCGTGCTTCTGGGCATCGTGATGTTCATTGTCCCTCTGCCGGCATTCCTGCTCGATACCTTCATTGCGCTCAACCTTGTAATGAGTCTGCTGGTGGTACTCATTGTACTGTACACGCAGCGTGCGCTCGATTTTTCCATTTTTCCCGCGCTTCTTCTGGTTACGACGATTTTTGGACTCGCCCTGAACATCAGCTCCACGCGACTGATTCTGAGTCAGGGCAGTCAGTTCGACGGCAGACTGGTACGCGCGTTCGGGACTTTCGTTGTCGGCACCGGTGGTCTCGAAGGGCTCGTCATCGGGATCATCATCTTCATTATCATAATAGTGGTACAGGTTGTCGTTATTACAAAGGGTGCGACACGAGTTGCGGAGGTCGCCGCCAGGTTCACGCTCGACGGGCTTCCCGCCAAGCAGATGGCAATAGACGCGGAGTACAGCGCCGGTGCCATAAGCGACGAAGAAGCGAAACATAAGAAGCAGGAACTTCAGAAGGAAGTTGATTTCTACGGAGCCATGGACGGTGCTGCCAAGTTCGTCAGTGGAAACGTCAAAGCCGGAATATTCATTACAGTCCTCAATATCGCCGGAGGTATGGTGATCGGCATGACGCTGCTCGGCGAATCCTTCGAACTCGCGCTCGAGACTTACGTCAGCCTTACCGTCGGAGATGGCCTTGTCAGTCAGTTTCCGGCTCTCCTCGTTTCGACGGCTACCGGCCTTATCGTCACGAGGGCAATCAGCGACGGTACCTTCGGACAGGATGTTGGAAAACAGTTTTCTCGACATTCGAAAGCATATTTTGTCGCAGCCATGTTCCTGACCGCCACGGCTTTCCTCCCCGGTTTTCCGTGGTATGTGTTACTGCCGCTGGCGGCTTTATCCGTCTACCTCGGTATTCGCCTCGGAGGAGCGGAAGCGAAGGCGGATGCGGCAGCGCAGGAGCTGAAGCACGCGGAGTCGCGGCCGAAAAAAGAGCCGGAGGCGACGCAGGTCGCGCCGCTTGATCCGATATCACTTGAGCTCGGGTACGGACTTGTGCCTCTCGTCGACCGGGACCAGGGGGCGGAACTTCTTGAGCGCGTCACAAGGATTCGTCGCGAAGCTGCATTGGATCTTGGGCTCGTTGTTCCCCGGATACGCATAATCGATAACATGAGGCTTGAACCGAGCGAGTACTGCATCAAGATCCGCGGTACCGAAGTCGGCCGTGGTACCTTGAGGCTCAACCACTACCTCAGCATCAATCCCGGCGGTGACCAGGACGACCTGCCGGGTGAGCGAACAACGGATCCCGCATTCGGTCTTCCTGCCCGGTGGATTACCGAAGACTATCGCGAACAGGCAGAACGCGCCGGGTACACGGTGGTCGACTCGCCGAGTATAATCGCAACACATCTCACCGAAGTTCTTAAACGGCACGCATCCGAGATTCTTGGCCGTCAGGAAGTGAGAAACATGCTCGATACGCTCAAGCGGGATTATCCCGCCGTTGTGGAAGACGTGCAGAGCAACCTCGGCCTCGGTGAGATACAAAAAGTGCTTCAGGGCCTGCTCCGCGAACAGGTCTCGATTCGAAACATGGTTGCGATACTCGAAGCCGTTGCGGATTTCGCGGGTGTTACAAAGGACACCGGTTTCTTGACCGAAAAGGCTCGACAGGCACTCGGCCGGCAGATCTGCCTGCACTATGCAGATGATGCCCGAGCGCTGAATGTTGTGACGATAGAACCTGGACTCGAAAAGGCAATTGTGGACAGCCGCATCGATACCGCATCCGGGGCGGTCCCCGCGCTCAAGCCCGAGCTTCAGCGCGCGTGGATTAACAGTGTCAGTAACAAGGTGCAGCAGATACAGCAGCAGGGACTTCCGCCGGTCATTCTCTGCTCGGAACAGGCAAGACCGCTCGTTCGTGCCGGTATCGCACGCGATCTTCCCGACGTCGCCGTGTTGAGCGTGCCCGAAGTGGCCGACGACATACGGGTGAACAGCGTCGGCGAGATCAGCATACAGAACGCAACGATTGAAACGCAGGCGCAGGTCTAATCAAGGGGAGAAGAAAGGATGGGGGGTATGGAATACTTTGTTGAACAGGGAAAGACGCATACGGAGGCAATGGAAAAAGTCCGTATGAAATACGGCGCAAACGCAAAGGTCATGCACCATCGCTCAGTACGCATGGGTGGGTTTCTTGGATTGTTCACCCACGAAGGGGTTGAGGTCACCGGATACATAGCTCGCAACGCGCGGAAGGCAGTCGATCCCACGTTCGAGGAGCAGAAAAGGCGCTTCCTCGGCTCGGTGAATGGAGTTCGGACGGACGAGGGCGATGGTCAGCAGGGCGTTCGGACCTCGGATACGGATTCAGCCAAAAACCCGGAGCGCACGGGCGCAACACTCGACACCCTCCTGCAGGAAGTGAAAACCCTGCGGTCCACGATAGAGACACGAGCCCCACAAAATTCCGAATCGGTATCCTCAAAAGAGCACGCGACGGTCGAACATATCCGAAACCTGCTCGAACAGAACGAGTTTACCCCGGCGTATATCCGGATGATGGTAGAGCGCATGAAGCGGGAATTCGCACTCGAAGAGTTGTCCGATCCCGAGAGCATAGAGAAACACGTTGTCGACTGGATCGGGGAGACGATCGCGATCGATCGGTATCTGCCTGAGGGGAACGGGAACGTATTTATACTCGTCGGTCCCACCGGAGTCGGCAAGACGACGACGATTGCAAAGCTCGCTGCGATGTGGGGTATAGAGCAGCCCGGTCGACCGGCCAAAGACGTTCGCATGATAACCATAGACAATTATCGCATCGGTGCACGGCAGCAGATCGAGACCTATGGAGACATCATGGGTATCCCCGTTCACGCGGCGGAAAATTATGCCGATCTAGAAAAGCAGATTGCCGTCTATCGCGACGTTGACGTGGTATTCGTCGACACGATTGGAAAGTCACCGCGCGATTACGTGAAAATTGGTGAAATGAAGGAACAGCTTGACGCCTGTGGTCAGGGGGCGGTTGTGCATCTTGCTGTCAGTTCTACGACAAAGACCAGCGATCTGGACTCGATCATCCAGCAGTTCGAGCCGTTCGGGTGTAGATCCGTCGTAGCCACCAAGCTCGATGAAACAGCACGAATTGGCAGTCTCGTAAGCGTCATGCACGCACGCGGAAAGTCGCTCTGCTATCTCACCGTCGGGCAGCGTGTACCGATAGACATCGAACCGGCACGAGTCACAACCCTGCTTCGGAAGCTCGACGGTTTTCACATAGACAGGGCGCACATCGAGGAACGGTTCTCCTCGGAAGACAACGCCTCGGAGCCGATTACGGTCAGTTCCGGACACGCCGATCGGGCATAGCCCGCACCGGACATTACGAAGGGAGACAGACACATGGCTGACCAGGCAGATGCCTTGCGGGAGATAATGAAGAGTCAGGGCGACCGGGGCGAAGGCGCGTCCGGCAAGACCAGAATCATTGCGGTCGCGAGCGGCAAAGGCGGTGTCGGCAAGACGAACTTTGCCACAAATATGGCGATCGCATACGCTCATCTCGGCAAGCGTGTGGTCCTGATGGACGCGGACCTCGGCCTTGCGAATGTGAATGTGGTTCTCGGTATTATTCCAAAATACAATCTGTATCACCTGATCCGCAGGCAGAAAACCATGAACGAGATCATCATGGATACGAGTTACGGTATCCGTATTGTCGCCGGAGCGAGTGGTTTTGCGAAAATCGCCAATCTGACCGAGGACGAGCGGCAGGGCTTCATCGAGGAACTGTCCGAGCTTTCGAACGCCGACGTCCTCATAATAGACACCGGCGCGGGCGTCTCAAACAACGTACTCAGCTTCATAGCCGCGGCTGACGAGGCCATTATCGTGACGACTCCGGAGCCGACGGCTATCACGGACGCTTACGGGATCATCAAGATCGTCGCTACCGAAATTGACAACCTTGGGCTGGGCTTGAAGCTTATCGTGAACAGGGTCAGCTCTGTCACCGAGGGCAAAAAGGTGGCTGAACGGGTCATTAACATTGCCGGTCAGTTCCTGAACCTCAAGGTGGATTATCTCGGCTACGTATACGAGGATCCGGAAGTACACCAGGCAGTGTTGCGCCAGAAACCATTTCTGGTGTCAAACCCGAAGAGTAAAGCCAGTATTTGCGTTCAACACATTGTCAGTCGGCTGGAGAAAGTGGAATACAGGGAGGGTGGTGGCGTCGGTAACTTCCTGAAGCGGCTGTTCAACCGCGAAGGCTGATACCGTGCCGTGTCCGTCGCCAGGAGAACGGTTGCTTGACGGCAGGATTGTTTTTGCCTAACATGCCACTGAAGGGGAAAACCGATTTCATGTCGGTAAACTGGAAAGCAGTAGCCATAGCTTCATCCGGGGCATTTTTACTCTCATTTCTCACTGGCCTTATTGCCGGAGTTACGTTCGACGCCCTGCTTTGGAGAGCCGTGTTCTTCGGTGTTCTGTTCGGGGTCGGGACGGTTGCTTCCTCATACTCCATGCAGCGGTGGCTTCCGGAGCTCCTGTCGCAGGATGCGGGGGCCGGTACGGGTCGACACGTGGATATGACGGTTGGCGACGACGAGGAAGAGCAGGACGAGCCGTCTGAGGCGAGTGCCTCAAATGCGTCGCGCGGCGGACTTTCGTCGGTCTTTGACGATTCCATGATAGAAGAGGTAGAAGAGACGTCTGCCGCTGATACGGAGCCGAGCGAACAGAAAGCCGGGCAGCAGAAGCCTGCTTCCGGCGGCACAGGATCGGGTGGGTCTGCAATTGAAGCTGACGATGACAGCTTGCCCGAGCTCGACGGTTTTTCGGACAGCTTCGAGACGGTTGGGACCGATGCCGATAGTGCGGTATCTTCGGAGTGGAGCTCTTCGCATGCAGCGGAAGAACATGGCATGGACACGAAATCAATGGCCGAAGCGCTTCGCACGGTCTTGAAGCGAGATGAGTGAGAAGGACGATCGAATGGGCGAAAAGGTCGCAGCTGACAAGACCGAAGCGGAACTATGGCGAATGTATCGCTCGACGCATAATCCGGAGATACGTGACAGGCTGGTTCGACAGTATGCACCTCTTGTCAAATATGTGGCCGGAAAAGTAGCGGTCGGTATGCCCGCAAATGTCGAGTTTGACGACCTTGTCGGTTATGGGGTCTTTGGTCTCTTTGACGCGATAGAGAAATTCGACCCGGACAAGCACGTAAAGTTCAAGACCTATGCGGTTACGCGAATCAGGGGAGCAATTTTCGACGAGTTGCGATCCATAGACTGGGTGCCACGATCGGTGCGGCAGAAGGCTCGCGAAGTCGAAGAGTCCATGCACAAGCTCGAGATCGCGCTCGGTCGTCCTGCAACCGACGAAGAGATTGCCGCGGAAATGTCCATGTCCAAACGTGAGTTCGAAAAGCTCATGCAGAAGATCGCGGGGACGTCCATTCTCAGTCTGAACGACGTCTGGTATCAGGGCGAAGACACCGATAAGGTCTCGATTGCAGACAGCATTGAGTCACCAGCAAGCCTTAACCCCGACACAATTATAGAAAAAGACGAAATAAAGCGTGTGATTGTTCAGGCAATCGGTGAGTTGCCCGAAAAAGAAAAGAAGGTACTTGTTCTGTATTACTACGAGGATCTGACCCTCAAGGAAATAGGGCAGGTACTTGAGGTAACCGAATCACGGGTGTCCCAGTTGCATACGAAGGCAATATTGCGACTACGTACGAAGCTGACCAATGTGAAGAAGGGCATCATGTAAGGGGGATTTCGTGGTCACATATGAAGAGCTCCAGGCCTACATGAAGAAACAGGCCGAGCAGGACCGCGAGCGTACCTATGTGCATGTAACCGGCGAATCGGTTGAAGAAGCGCTCCGTCAGGCAGCCATCGAACTCGGGATTGCTATAAAGAAAATTGATTACGAGGTTATTGAACAAGCTCGCAGCGGCGTCTTCGGTGTCGGAAAACGAGACTGTTCAATTCTTGCGTATCCTGCTGCGAGCACCTCAGAGGACGAAGAATATACATCCGGTGAATCCGGCTACATTTCAGATTCCCTTGAAACGACCGACATCGACGGTGCGGCATTCGTGCGATTCGATCAGTCCGGTGTATTGCTGAAAGTGACCAAGCCGACGGGCAAGGGAGTCGCGTGTACCGAGCGACAGGCAATACAAGCCCTCGCACAGCGGGGCGTCGATAGCTTCGACCGGAAGATGGTCGCCAAGATCGTAAAGTTCGCCGACGAAAAGTATATAAAAGTCGCCGATTACGACCACAATCCGGCCAACGATGTGGCTATGAGTGTCGACCTTTCGGACGACGAGATGTCCGCGTGGCTGACGCTTCTACCCCCGGGGGTCGGTGGAGCTGATCCTTCCTACGATACCATTGTAGGATTTCTTCAGAGTCATGGAGTCGTATACGGCTTCGACGAGCAACAGATCCGACGTCTCGAGGACGCTCCAGTGTTCCGCGATCGCATACGTGTAGCCCAGGGAACGCCGCCGAAGAACGGTGCCGACGCCACGATCGCCTACAGCTTTCAGACCGATCCGTCGCAGGTACGACTCAAGGAAAAAGACGGACGCGTCGACTTCAAGGAACTCAATCTTATACAGAACGTCGTCGAAGGGCAGACACTCGCAAAAAAAATACCTGCAGAGCGGGGCGAGGCCGGACGGACAGTCACGGATCAGCTTATACCCGCAGAAGACGGCAAAGACATTACCATAGAAGCAGGAAAGAACGTAGCGGTTACAGAGGACGGGTCGAAAGCGGTCGCCGAGATTAACGGGCAGGTGGTGCTCGCAGGAGGTAAGCTGAATGTCGAGCCGGTGTATGTCGTAGCCGGAGACGTCAGCCTGAAAACGGGGAATGTGCTGTTCCTCGGAACCGTT
>JBKHAN010000136.1:0-3243 GCA_046542845.1 Spirochaetaceae bacterium | reverse complement strand
GACCGCCGCCTGGATTAACGCCGGGAGCCGTCCTATAGTCGGCTCATCACCCCTGTTCTCGGTTCTCCTCGAGCAGGCCCGGCAGGTCGCCCGCTACGATGTATCGATACTCGTGCGAGGCGAGACCGGTACCGGCAAGAACCTGCTCGCGCGCTACATACACGAGGCGAGCCCCCGCGCCGGCGGCCCTTTCCTTGAGCTCAACTGCTCGGCTGTTACCGCAAGCCTCGCCGAGAGCGAACTCTTCGGGCACCTCAGCGGGGCCTACACCGGGGCGACCCGCGACAGACTCGGCACCTTCCGCTCGGCCGATGGCGGCAGCATCTTCCTCGACGAAATCGGTGACCTGCCGCTCGAGCTTCAGCCCAAACTTCTGCGCGTACTCGAAGAGAAAGTGGTGCTCCCGGTGGGAAGCGACACTCCCGTGGCGGTGGATGTCAGGGTCATCGCTGCGACGAACCGCAGCCTTGAGGCCATGATCGATGCCGGCACCTTCAGGCGCGACCTCTACGAACGGCTGAAGCAGGTACCGCTGGAACTGCCCCCCTTGCGCCTTCGCCGCGATGATATAGCACCGCTTGTCTCGACCTTTGTCGAGCGGTGGAATCATCGCTACCACGAAGCGAAGCGATTTGAACCCCGGGCGCTTCAAGCGCTTGAAACCTACGACTGGCCCGGGAACGTGCGGGAGCTCGAGAACATAGTCACAAACCTCTGCGCCTCATCACTGGAGAACACCATCCCGGAAGCGGCCGTCGCCCGGGCGCTGTCGCGACCCGCTGCCGCAGACAGTTCGTGGGAGTCAGGCGGACAGACGCTCCCCGAAGACGGCATAGACCTTCGCGCTCATCTCACTAATCTTGAGCGCGCCCTCTACGTCGAGGCTCTCAGGCGCACCGACGGCAACGCCGAACGCGCAGCACGCCTGCTCGGGATACCCGGCCACACCTTCCGCAAGGCCTGGCGGGAGCGGCTGGGGGGTGGCGTGCAGAACGGTGACTGATCACCGGGGGAAAGAAAACGTGATCCGGGTCCCTGTTTCTTCCCCGACGCGCGAATCAATTTCCATGCGCCCCTTCAGCTGTTCGACAAGCGCTCCCACCATGCCAAGCCCAAAGCCGGATCCGGGCTGCGCGACGACTGCGTTCGGGATGCCGGGGCCGTTGTCGAGTACTGATACTTCGATCTCCTCGTCGTTGTAGCGCAGATCAAGCTGCAATAGTCCGCGGCCCGAAGACGGTGGGAAGGCGTACTTCAGTGCGTTTGTTAGTAACTCGTTTACGATCAGACCTACGGTCGGTAGACGGACTGCATCGAGCATGCAGTCACCGTCCTTCGGATCTGTTCGCACAATGACCTCAAGGCCTGGGATCGGTGGAAATACACTCAGGACACTCTCGACGAGCGTTGCAAGGTACTCGTTCACAGACGCGATGTCTGATGTGTCTGCGCGGAACAGCTGCCCGTAGAGTACCCGAAGGCTTTGAAACCGGGTCTGCGCCTCCCTGATCGCTTCCACCGCAACCGTGTCGCTGAGCGAGCGTGCCTGCAGGTCGAGCAACCCTTCCATGGCGCTCATGTTATTTTTCACCCGATGTCGGACCTCCTGAAGAAGCCGTTCCTTTTCGTGAACAAGCATTGCGCGTTCATGCTCATTCTGTTTCCGCTCGCTTGTATCCTCGGCGAGGCCGAGGTAGTGGTCTTCGGCCAATCGTATCGCGTTGACGCTCCACCATCGCACTTGACCCGAGCGTGTGCAGAACCTCAGTTCTACCGAAGCGGATTCACCATCCCGGAGACTCTGGAAATGCTTTGATGCGTTATCCAGATCATCGGGATGCAACAGATCGGATATCGTCATGCGCAGCATTTCGTTGTTGCCGTAGCCGGTCAGATCGCACGCAGCCGGGTTCACCTCGAGAAACCGGCCGGCACGGTCGGTCACGAACACACCCAGCGGAGCGTTATCCACGTAGGTGCGATACCGCTGTTCTGTCTGCTTGAGCGACGTTTTGGTAGCCCCGAGCCGTTCCCGAATGCGAACGATAACGAGCAACAGAAAAAGAAAGAATACGGCGGTGCCCACTCCAATCGCGATGACAAGCGATCGCCTGAGCCGTACGATATCCTGCTCCGCTTCCATGCGCTCGGTGACGTCGATAATAATCGAAAACAGATACGAACCACCGTTGAAATCAATCGGATACGAGTAGACCTCTACGTGCCGCAACCCCCGGTCTCGCGTAGCGTGAATGAAGCGGAAAAAGTTCCGCTGTTGCGTTGCCGCCAGACGCATTTCCTCGGACACTTCAGCAGCACTCAGCTGGTTAATGGAGTTGATAGTTCGTTCACGAAGATCATCGTATCCGTAGAACGCTCGTGCAGCCTCGTTCGCAGCGACAATACTCCCGGTATCAGGATCGATAATGAGCATGACGCTGCCGTGTTCTTCGAAAAGCCGCGACTCCGCAATGCCCGGATCAGTTTGTGCGACAAGCGAAACAGCCGAGAGCGTCATAAGCGCGAATACCGCGACTGACCGGCGTATCGAGCTATGCATATGAGGCGCCGCATTCAGCTCATAGCCGCAGGCCTCAAGCTCCGCTGTCTCGCTCATCGCAATCAGCGCTTCATCCTCTACCAGCAGGATGCGTTTTCCAGGATATGTAGACACTTTATGGCTCCACCGTCCCGTGACGTTTTTGAATTCCGTGCGCGTAAATCGACAAATTGAGTGTATTTTGGTTCTATAAGTGCCGTCAATGTACAATCAACCCGCGCCTGCGCTGTGTATATAGAGTTGGGCATCGTTGCAATGGACGCCCGAAACGCAGTACCGTGGAGGCAGGAAATGGCGGAGTACGCTATGAAACTCGAACAGGAACAGCTTGAACAGATCGGCGCATATGTCAGAACGCATCTCCAGGAATGGCTTCCGGATACCGTTGTCCGATCGGACTCGGGAGCCTTCGGTCGGATCGAAGGCGATCTGAGCCAGGTAAAAGTTGACATTGTTCAGATAAAAGAAGAAGTGAAAGCCAATCGGGTAATTCTCGAGAAGCACATGGAGTTCACCGAAAAGCGCTTTGAAGCCATGGACAAGCGCTTCGAGTCGCTGCAACAGAATATGGACAAGCGCTTCGAGGCTGTGCAGCAGACTATGGATACCCGTTTCGCGGCAGTAGACCAGCGCTTCGAGTCCATGGACAAACGCTTCGAGTTGCTGCAGCACACCATGGACAA
>JBKHAN010000058.1:0-17627 GCA_046542845.1 Spirochaetaceae bacterium | reverse complement strand
TGACAGGCATTTTCTCAACAGGGTATGTACTCACATATGTGACATCGACTACGGTCGGGTACGCATGTACGTCGGAAACTACGATTTCTGGTACGGGGCAAGCCAGCTCATGGCGAAGCAGAAACGGGAGGAAAAGCGGAAGGCCGAAGACAAAGCTGCAGAGCTGAAAGCCTTTATTCAGCGATTTTCGAGCAATGCCTCGAAAGCCCGACAGGCTACCGCTCGGAAACGCCAGCTGGAGAACCTTAATCTCGACGATCTTCCGCAGACTTCACGACGCTTTCCCTACATCGCCTTCAAGCCGGAACGAGAGTGCGGTAAGAATGTTCTTGAAGTTCGGTCGATGGGACTGGAAGACGACGGCACACGCCTTCTGGATGATTTTTCGCTCTCGGTTCACCGCGGGGATAAGATCGCGTTTGTCGGCGGGCAGAGCGTCAGGGTGTCGGCGCTATTCGATGTGCTGTGCGGCGAACGGTCGCACAATTCCGGCACCTTTGAGTGGGGCGTAACTATTAAAGCCAGCTATTTCCCTCGAGATGCCGGGAGTGTGGTCCGTGGCGAGCGTTCAATACTCGATTGGCTGCGACAATACACGACGGAAGTAGACGAGGGCTACGTACGCGGGTTTCTAGGGCGAATGCTGTTCTCCGGCGATGAAGCGCTCAAACCTCTGTCGGTACTCAGCGGAGGAGAGCAGGTCAGAGTTCTCCTTTCAAAAATGATGCTCGAAAGCGGGAACGTGCTCGTTATGGACGATCCGACCAATCATCTCGATCTTGAAAGTATTCAGGCGCTTAACAACGCTTTGATTGACTTCGACGGGGTAATACTCTTTACATCTCATGACCACGAGTTCGTCCACAGCATCGCAAATCGTATTATCGAGATTACACCTGGCGGTGTTATCGATCGCATGATGCCTTTTGATGATTATCTTAAGGATTCGGAGGTGTCGCGACTGAGGGATCAGTTGTATCATTCACACGAGAGGCTTACGATATAGTGGAGAAAGGTAGAGGGCATGAATCTTGATCCCGCGATTCTCATTGTAGACGACGACGAACTGATCGCGGAGCGATACGCTCTTCTGCTCCACGAAGCGGGTCTTTTGCGAACCGAGACGTGTACGGACAGCCGCGTAGTAATTGAACGCCTGTCCGAACAGACCTTTGACCTGGTCTTGCTCGATCTGAACATGCCGCATGTCGATGGATTTGAGATTCTCGACGGTGTCTCCGAACGATTCCCCGAGTTGCATGTCATTGTCGTCACCGGCCTCGACAAGGTCGATACGGCCGTCGAGTGTATGAAACGCGGTGCGTTTGATTTCCTCTCGAAACCCGTGGATGCGAACAGACTTGTCACTGCGGTACGGCACTCGCTGCAGATACGAAGTCTTCGGGAAGAACTGGTCTCCCTGAACGGCAGAATCGACGACGCAACGCTGAACCATCCCGAGAGTTTTGCTGAGATCGTTACGGTCAGTCCGAAAATGCAGTCAATTTTCGCCTATATCGAGGCCGTCGCAACAAGCCCGAAAAGCGCTTTGATTGTCGGCGAGAGTGGAACCGGTAAAGAGCTGATTGCGCGCGCGATACACTCGGTCAGTAACAGAAAAGGACCCTTCGTACCGGTGAATGTCAGCGGTCTTGACGACGCGATGTTCAGCGACACTCTTTTCGGTCATAGTCGTGGTGCGTACACCGGGGCGGACCGTGCTCGTGAAGGTCTCATTGCGCAGGCCGCCGATGGCACGCTGTTTCTCGATGAAATCGGTGATCTCGGGCTTTCGTCTCAAATGAAGCTGCTGAGGCTGCTTCAGGAAGAGGAGTATTACCCTCTCGGCTCTGACGTGCCGAAAAAGGCTCGCGTACGGATCGTAGCGGCGACAAATGCAGACCTTGTCTCGCGTCAGGAAGAAGGCAGTTTTCGACGTGACCTGTACTTTCGGCTCATGGCGCATACGGTGAGACTTCCGGCGCTGCGGAACCGGCCCGAAGACATCGGGCCGCTTGTACGGCATTTTGTCGTGGCTGCCTGCGATGACCTCGGAAAGCCGCTCCTTCAAGTGCCCGAGTCGCTCGTTTCATTTCTTTCGCGCTATTCCTTTCCGGGCAACGTTCGCGAACTCCAGTCGCTCATATACGACGCGGTGTCGCTGTCGCCCGGGCCGGAGCTATCGGCTTCGTATTTTGAACATGCCCTGAAAATGGAACCCGTTGCTCAGCCGGTTGCCGCTTCTACCAATCCGCAGAGCGCTCAAACAGCATCGATGTCCCCGGGTCTGCCGAACGGATCGACAACCGACGGTCCGGTCATACTCACCGGTACATTTCCCAAGCTCGCCGACGTCGAGCGTTTTCTGATCGACGAAGCGCTCAGACGAGCGGGCGGTAATCAAACGACGGCGGCATCCATGCTCGGGGTTTCGCAAAGCACGCTCAGTCGACGGACCCGCCGTACTGGGTCCTGACGAGATTCGCGTAGAGCCCGTTTAACGCCAGCAGTTCCGTGTGGCTGCCCTGTTCCACGAGGCGCCCGGAATCGAGTACAAGTATGCGGTCGGCGTGCTGTATGGTCGAAAGCCTGTGCGCGATTACGAAACTTGTCCTGCCTCTGCACAGGGTTCGAGTGGCTTCGTGCACGAGTCGTTCGCTCTCGCTGTCGAGGTAGGAGCTCGCTTCGTCAAGAATGAGAATAGCGGGGTTACGGATAAGGGCCCGCGCAAACGCGAGTAATTGACGCTGCCCGAGTGAAATGCGCGAGCCACGTTCTCCAATATCGTGCTGATAACCGTCGGGGAGGCTCTCGATCATGTCTGCTATTCCCATGGTTTCGGCAACCTGCCGTATTGCCGCGTCGTCCGCGCCTGGGTTTCCAAAGCGGATATTGTCAGCAATGGTCCCGGAAAACACGTGAGGATCCTGCATAACCAGGGCAATCTTTCGCCGGTACGACTTCTGGGAAATCTCGGTCAGCGGGACGCCATCTACCAGGATCCGGCCTTTTACGGGATCGTAAAACCTGCACAACAGATTAATGATCGTCGTCTTGCCGGACCCCGTTGGTCCTGCGATTGCGATTGTTTCGCCCGGCTGTACGTGAAAGGACAGATCGCGCGACACGTATTCTCCTTCGTTGTACGCAAACGAGACGTTCTGGAACTCGACTTGCCCTTGAATCCGGGGTATTTCTCGTGCCAGCGGTGAATCTGCGACTGTTGTTTTTATGTCCAGGATTTCGAATATTCGCTCAGCCGAAGCCATTGCACGACTGACCTGATTGAGCATGTTGCTGATCTTCTGCATTGGCTGAAAAAACCGATTCACGTACGCGAGGAAAGCCGCAATTACGCCTATGGTCACGAGTCCCCGGGACAGCAGGATGCCACCGATCAATAATACCAGCGTCGGGCCAAGCGTTCCTATGGTTGCGACGCTCTGCCAGAAAAGGGACAGAAGCGGATACAGGGATTTCGCTTCCCTCCAGTAGTCGTCATTTATCGTTTTGAAGGTCGTCACATTCTCGTCCTCGCGGGCAAACGCACGGATTACCCGTATTCCTGCGATGCTCTCGTTGAGAAAGGCATTCACGTGGGACAGCTCACGCTGGATTCGTCGTCCCGCTCTGAGGAGATGGCGTTGCAGCACGAATACAACGAAGGCAAAGCCAGGGATAGTGAAGAGAAGAACGGTGCTTAACCAGGGATCGAGAAACAGCATCGCTGCAATAATGCTGATAATGAGCACGACGTCCACGACAATTGTATCGAGACCTGCACGAAGGAGTTCTTCGAAGACCTGAACGTCGTTCGTGATGCGGCTCATAAGTTTACCGATTTTCTGAGTGTCGAAAAACCTGAAAGACAGCGCCTGCAGGTGAGAGAACAGATCGTCTCGAAGGTCCCGAATTACACGGTAGCCGACCTTCATCATGAGCACGCCCTGCGTCCGCCCGGCGACAAAGAGGAGCACCAGAAGAGCAAGCAGGAGAGCGCCAGTTTGCACGAGACCGACATAGTCTCCGTTCATGATGTTACGGTCTATACCTATCTGAATTACAATAGGAATCGCGATGAAGGTTGCGACGTTTATGAGTGCCGCGACGTACATGAGCAGCAATATTTTCTTATACGGTTTGAAATACACCAGGAAGCGCTTCAGCAGGTCCGTCTGAAATCGTGCGGACTCTGTTTCAGGGGAAATAAGGACCTTTTCAGTTGCAGTACGTGAAATCATAATGCCATTCCATTCGCGAGTGATTACAGCTCGCTTGCTCCTGTACCCGGGAATACGCTCTGCGCCTGTACCGTCGACCGATATAAACTGTTTCGTTCGTATAAACGTTCGTGGCTGTCGATGTCGGAGATGTGTCCGTCTGCGAGTACGATTATACGATTTGCGAGCGCAAGCGTTGAGACCCGTTGGGCAACGATAATGGTAGTGCGACCCTCCGCCAGCCGGGCCAGTTCAACCTGTATCTGCCGCTCGGTCTCGGCATCGAGACTTGAAGTGCAGTCGTCCAGAATAAGCATCGCCGGATTCTGCAGCAGGGTCCGCGCGATGGCGATCCGCTGCTTCTGCCCGCCTGAAAGGCCGACCCCGTATTCTCCGACAATGGTGTCGTACTGCCTGGGTAACGACATGATGTAATCATCGATATGAGCGTACCGGGCTGCCGCACGAACTTCTTCGAATGATGCTTCCGGACGGGCGAAGGCGATATTTTCCGCAATGGTTGCGGAGAACAGGAAGGTCTCCTGCAGCACGATTCCTATTTGCGATCGGAGGTTCCGCAGGTCCCACTTTGAAGTATCTATACCGTCAATGCGGATCGAACCGCTACTTGGAGGGTAATACCGCGGAATGAGCGATATAAGCGTGCTTTTTCCCGAGCCTGTCAGTCCAAAGAGCGCAACGCTTTCGCCCGCATTGATTTCGAACGAAACGTCATGGAGTATCGATTGTGTCTCATCGTACCGAAATCTGACGTTTTCAAACTCGACATGCCCTGAGATACTGGCTCTGTGTGTGCCGGTTCCAAGCTGTATCTGGTCGGAGCTGTCCAGTATTTCCCTGATCCGACTGGTCGCTTGCTGGGCCATATTAATGGTTGCTGTGTTAAATGCAAGTATCGAAATTGGAAAGCGGAGAATGCCGAGATATGAAATGAATCCTAGAAGAACCCCGAGGGACATGCTACCGTCTATTACGCGGAACCCACCATAGAGCAGGACAATCAGCGATCCGACCCCGTCGCTGATCAGGAGAATCGGGTTCAGGTGAGCCTGCAGCAGTGATGCTCGTAGATCCGCGTTGTACATGTCGCTGTTTTTCTCCCGAAACCGCTTCCTTTCCTCGTCCTCTTCCGCAAATGCTTTTATGACCCGGATTCCGGAAAGGCTTTCCTGTATTCTACTGTTAAGCCGTCCCATCTGTTGCTGCTGTTCGTGCACAGCAGTGCGCATTCTGTTACTGTAGTAAAGCGTTATCTTCAAAAAGACCGGTACGATCAGATATACCGCAATCGCGAGTTGCCATTGCACGTAGAGCATTAAGCCAAAAACAGTCAATGAAATGAGGATTACCCGTATGCGGTGCTCGATGCCGAAGGCGAAGAAATTACGAAGCAACTGCATATCGTACGTTACGCGAGACATGAGATCACCCGTTGTCGACCGGTCATAGAAGGCGAGCGACAAATGCTGCAACTTCTGATACGTGGCTGTTCGCAGGTCACGAACAACACGCTCGGCGAGGCTCCAGAAGTTTCGGATCATGAGGTGAACCGCGAGCCCGCGAAATAGACCGGATGCTGCCAGAATCCCGCAGACGACAAACAGACGTGCGTAGCCCCCTCCGGCTTCGAGATCCGGATAAACCTCGTCGGTGATGTAGGCGATACCGACCGGGATCGCGTAGGTGATCAGATCCGTCAGGATCAGACCGAAGACAGCCATCAGAATGTGTCGTTTGTGCCTCAATACATAGGGTTTCATTCGGAGAATTATCGAGAACATGCCTATAGCTAATGCATTCCGCATACAAACGCAATGCGGTGTGCCTCAAGTATGCGTTATGCATTGCATATTGCATGACTCAATGCGGGGGACGAAGGCAGAACCTTATCGATTGGTTTGTAAGTCCTTTTATGCAAAGCAATTACATGGCATATGAAATCTTGGCACACATGTTGCTAATAGGAAGGAGGGCAGAGTGAATAGTGATTCGAAGACTGCGCCGGACCGAGTAACAAAAACGTAGGATCGAAAAAAAGAAGTATATATCCAGTTAAAAATGGATTTAAAAAGCCAGTTAAAACTCCTCCTTTGCCTTTTCAACGACCCGCAGAGCGGGTCGTTGACTTGTCGGAACAGTAAAATACGGGTACCTTCACGCTGTGCATCGTTTCGTTGTCAGGAGTGAAGGTCATTGAAAGCAAAAGCGGATTATCCGAATATCAACCCGGCTGAACCACAGGGCATTAAACGGGACGGCACCCCATACGGCGTGCTTGTTGTCGACGATTCCATGTTCATCGAGAAGCAAATCTCTCAGATACTCACTTCATCCGGTTTTCGCATCGTTGCAACTGCATCGAACGGACAGGACGCGCTTAAGCGGTATCAGGAACATAAAGACAGCATCGATTGTGTCACCATGGATATAACAATGCCCGGAATGGATGGACTCACGGCGCTTTCGCACCTGGTCGCGTTTGATCCCGACGTGAAGGTGATTATGATCAGCGCGATCGGAAAGGATGATCTGGTAAAGAAAGCTCTTCTAAGCGGAGCCAAAAATTATATCATAAAGCCGCTCGACCGTAAAAAGGTCCTCGACCGGGTCGTGCAGACACTCAAAATGTAACGACAGCGTGAATACGCAGGCGTATCCCCACGTACAAAGCGGGCGCAGCCCGGCCGCCCGCGAAACTGCGTAAGGAAGCAGGGTACATGAAACTTCACTTCCGTTCTACTTTACTCCTGGTGAATCCCACACGGACGCCTCGTGCGGTACGTAGAATGCAGAAAATTCTCAAGGATGCCAGTGGTGTTGACCTGGTTATAACGACGAGCAAAGAAGATTTCGTGGAGCGAGTTCGTGCGTTTACTGCCGGCTCCTATCGCTATCTGCTTATCTGGGGAGGGGACGGCACGGCTCACGACGCCATCAATGCGCTCTTTTCTACAAGCGGTGCGGACGATGGCACGCAGGCTTCGCTGCCGATAGAGCAATTCAAAGGGATCGGTTTTCTTCGCGGGGGTACCGGTAACGGTATACAGGACAGTTACAGCGTCCCGTATCGTCTGCGACCGCAGCTCGAAGCCTTCGCAGACAGTATACAGAACGATCTGACGCTCGATGTGGATCTGCTTGAAGCACGAGACGGCGCTCGTACGGTATATGGCCAGCTGATCGGGGTAGGTGCGGATGCAGAAATTCTTAAAAAACGCGATCAGCTCGCAACGGTGCGACGCAATGGACAGGAGCACGTGCGCAGCGGCCTGCGGTACTACGTTCGAGCAGGCTTTCGCGTTCTTCTCGGAAAAGGCTTTTCCCGAAGAGAGAGATTCAAACTTCTTCTGAACGACGGGCGGTATGCCTTCAGTGGACTCCGTGTGAACGCACAATTTCCGTTTGATTCACTGGAGTTAACGCGTTCGCCATTCATGATCGAAATTGGAACGCGCCCGTACTACGGTAAGCTGCTGCGAATATGTCCCGATGTAGTCTGCAACAATGGGGCCTGTGACGTGTACGTTTTCGATTTCCGGAATCGTCGGGATATCCTCGGCAACGCCTGGTATATCTGGACCGGCCGTCATGGACGAATAAACCGCCTCAGAGCCCGAACGAACCGTGCTGTAATTGAACGCTACGAGGTCAAAAGCATTGAACTGATATCGGAAACACCATTCCGATATCACATAGACGGAGAGCTTGTCGAGCCACGTGCCGTGCGGCGGGGCGAGCCATACCGCCTGAATATCAGGGTTCTGCCTCAGTCCATGCGCTTCATTGTTCCACGCGCGTTTTATAACATTTTCCATCCATTTGAACGATAGAAGGGGTGACGGTATCGGTACCGCGTGGCACTACAGCGAACAGGAGCTTTATGCGCCGGTCAAGAAGCTGCTTGAATCGCTCGGTTTTGTCGTCATGGGAGAGGTCGGTTCATGCGACATAACCGCTACGTCCGGCGATGTCCTGCTCGCGGTTGAGCTCAAACGAATGTATTCGATCCGTTTACTCGAACAGGCGGTGCATCGCCAATCTCTTGTGGATCTGGTGTATATCGGTATGCCGGCGAGCGCGCTGTCGGTGGACAGGAAACGACGACGAATGCAGGATCGTCTCATTCGGCGTCTGGGGCTTGGTCTTATTCTTGTGCACGATATTCAGCTGGCTCGGGTCGTCTTTCACCCCCAAACAAAGATACCGCGACTGAATCGGAAAAAACGCGAAGCTATTGTTACCGAGATGAAGGCGCGAGTGCTCGACGGGAACGTCGGCGGGAGTACCCGGCAACCTCGATTGACCACCTACCGGCAGGAAGCAATCTTTCTTACGGTACTGCTTGCCGACTCAGGCCCCTGTTCGCCGAGCGGTCTTCGGTTGCGCGGCGCGAGCGAGCGAGCCGCGGCGATTCTGCGAGACAACCACTACGGTTGGTTTGTTCGCATACGGCGCGGCGTGTACGGCTTGACCGAGGCGGGACGTACCGAGCCTGATGCCCTGTTCCCGGACGTTGTTGCCGTATTTCTTCGCCGCCTCGCATCCACAGACGAAGAGGCGTGACATGTCTTCGTCAGACAATATCGACCAGCGCCCCGGCGAAGGTGTATCCTCCGCCGAACGCGACAAGCCCGGCAGTGCCGCGAAACGTGTCTTCACGAAAGATATCCTGCAAGCATAGCGGTATTGTCGTCGACGACGTGTTTCCGAGGTGTCGTATGTTACTGAACATTTTCTCGCTCGGCATTCTGAGTTTCTGTCTCACCGCGTTAATTATGCGCTGGTTCGCCTGATGGGGAATTACCAGATCCAGTTCTTTGGGAGAAATGCCGGAAGCAGCGCAGGCGTCGCCGAGACTCTTCATCATTCCATTAATTGCTTCCACGAAAACCTTCGGACCGTCCATAAAGATCGGTTCATGCAGGTCTGCCGGAACCCTGAGCGCGGTTCCGTCTTCTCCTTTCGCAAGGCATGAAGGTCGATGAAGAATCGCCCGACTTCCGGAGGGCGTGCCCCCGGAAGCGGCAGACACGATGGTTGCGCTCGACGCGTCGCCGAACACCGGTGCTGTGTTCGGATCCGATACATCGATCCGTCGGCTGAGACTTTCCGCGGTCAGCACCAGCACGTGTGAATCGGGTTGTACGTGCAGGAAGTCATACGCAACCTGAAGCGCGTACAGATATCCGGAACACGCTGCATTCAGGTCGAATGACTGCGGCATGTGATCTTCCTCGTTGCGGGTAAGCCGATGCTGCACGAGCGTTGAGACCGCAGGCGTGTTCTGTTCCGGTGTCTCGGTAGCGCAGATGATTAAATCGATATCTCTGATGGTGAGGCCGGTCTCTTCGAGGACCTGCTCGGCCGCCCGTGTTGCCAGATCGACCGCAGTCTCATTATCTGATAGCCACTGTCTGCTCTGTATGCCGGTGCGCTTCACGATATCATCCGGAGACCAGGCGGTGCACCGGGCCGAGATTTCCTCATTTGAGACAGTGCGACTGCCGCTGACCGCCTTTACCCCGCAAATCCCAACCTGTATGTCGGTTGTGGCGTGTGCCACAATTCGGCGGCCGGGCAAAGCCTCGTGTGTACGGGCGGCATCACCGGTCCCGCTATGCCTGCTTTCAAGTCCGGAGATACTCGGTGTGCCCGGTTGTTCCCGCGTAATCTGCTTGATCGGAATACGATCACCGTCGTTGTCTGTTGCTGTTCTGACCCTCAGGATAGGTGAACCGACCTTTACCATGTTACCCTCGGGTGCGAGGAATGACTCCACAATCCCGGATAGCGGGGAGCGAAGCTCCACCGAGGCTTTATCGGCTTCGAGATCCGCGATGATTTGACCAGACTCGATTGTGTCGCCCTCGGAGACCCGCCATTCGACGATGGTAATCGATTCGTCCGACGGGCTCGATCCGATAGCTTCAACGAGATGGAAGCCATCTTCAGCCGAGGCGTCCGGTATCCACTCGATCGAACCGCCAAGCAGTTCGACTGCGGTCTCAAGCGTTCGCTTGTAGCCAGGCAGGACTTCGAGCTGATTGGAGAAGTTACACGGAACAAAGGTATCAGCCCGGGTGACACGACGGACCTTTATCTCGGTTCCGGCGTGTTCGGCGACCGTAGCCACGATCTCGGCGCCAACCCCGCTCGTGTGATTGTCTTCGTGGACGACGATCATATGTCCTGTGGCTCGCGCACGCTCGATAACCGTTGTCTCATCCCATGGAGAAAGCCACCTCAGGTCTATGACATCGCACTCGACACCGTGTGCTGCCAGTGACTCTGCGGCTTTGAGACAATGTTCTACGGTGTTGCCGTATGCAACGAAGGTCAGATCGTCTCCCCTGCGTGCAAAACGTGCGCGACCGATCGGAACAAGCTGTCGCGCGACGTCGGGACTCGTCGTTGCGTTGCGATTATTCAAGCAGTTCTTCGGATAGAAGAACAGGGTAGGTCTAGCCGACTCAAATGCAGTGTTGAGCATCCCCGCGGCGTCGCCGGCCGTCGCCGGCATCATGACGTCTACACCCGGCGTATGCGTTGCGAGTGCCTCAAGGCTCGATGCATGGAATGGACCGAGACCGGGCTTATAGCCGCCGCATGTAATCATCACAATCACAGGGGCCTGCCATCCGCCGTCGGTGCGCCACCACATGCTCCCGAGCTCCGCCCAGATCTGGTTGTATGCGATGGGCAGGAAATCCGCGAACTGGAGAAACGCCACGGGGCGGTCGCCGGCGAGAGCACGACCTACCGAAACACCGATGATGCTGGCTTCGGCGAGCGGGCTGTTCTCGACTCTGTTGCCATACTTTCTGGTGAGTCCCTTCGTGATTCCAAATACGTCGCCTTTCGGATCCTCAATATCCTCGCCGAATAGACGAACCCTCGGATCCTGCGACAATCGGTAATCCAGGACGTCTCGTATGGCTTCGATCATAGTCAGACGCGTTTCATCATCGTCGGAAGTGCCTGTGTACTCCGATTCGTCGGACAACAGATGCTTTGCTACAGGAGCTTTTGCGGTAAATACCGGAGCAGGGTCGCTGCTTCTCTGAACCGAACTGGCAGTCTCGATCAGACGGCTACGAACCTCGCGTGTAATCGCTTCCAGTCGTTCGGCTTCCACGCCGCGGGATACAAGCTCTTTCCCGAGGTGAATCAAAGGATCTCCGCTCTTTCCGACTGACTCGATCTCCTCAGCGCTCCTGTAGGCACGTTGATCATCGGCATTCGTGTGGTTGTGAAGGCGGTCTACCGAGAGGACTGCGATTCGAGGTCCTCTGTCCCCGGAACGCATGCCATTAACCAGATGCTTGAATGCTGCTCCCGAAGCAATCGGGTCGCGTCCATCGATTCTGACGATCGAAACTCCGTAAAACTCTTTTGCGGGACCGCCTGGATACTCGTAGAACGTACTCCCCGCGGTCCTCGTAGAAATTGCAAACGCGTTATCCTGAATCAGAAACAGCACGGGGAGTGCAGCACGCACGGCGTGGGCGATGGCCTCGAGAACCTCACCCTGCTGCGTCATGCCGTCGCCGAGACTGCACAACACGATTGGGCTGCCGTCGCGTTCCCGGATGGATGCGGCAATACCCGCTGCCTGAAGCGCGCTGTTTCCGACCGGACCGACTAAACTGAGTACATTCAAGTCGGGGGCGCTCATATGCGCATTCATCTGCCGACCGCGGCTATGGCTGCCGTCCTTGTTGAACAGGGCCATGAAAAACATTTCAGGACTGATACCCCGCGCGAGCATCAGGGCCTTGTCCCGATAGTGGCAATGAAGAAAATCCTGTGGTTTCAGGTATTCGGCAAGGGTGGCTGAACTCTCGTGTCCCGCGCCCGAGACATGAAAGAACGCTTCACCCCGCGCAGCGTAATCCTGCTCGATGAGATCCATCTCGCGGGATGTAGACATTAAACGGTACAAGTCGATAAGCGATTCAGTGCTTCGGTCTTCCATTGTGTTGCTCATACTCCCATTCCTGAACGCACACGGCGCTCCTTTGACACGAACGTACAGCTCCGTGCATATTTATGGTGCCAGATGCGTTCGAAATCTGCTGAATACTAACACGCGAGAACGAGCGGGTCGACCATTTCGACATGTCAGTTTCATGCTGTATCGGCAGATAAAATCTGTGAATACACCGAAACGAAAAAAAAGAGGAGCCTTTTTCTTTATGAGCAACGGATCAATCAGGGACAGTTTTGGGGTCACAAAGCGGATACAGAGTGCCTTCGGTGAGCTCACTTTCTACGATCTTCATGAATACGCAAGAAAGTACAATCCGGCAATCGAGCGGTGGCCGGTGAGTATGAAAGTTCTTTTCGAAAGTGTGCTGCGAAACGAAAACGGCGTGGAAATAAACGTTGACCACGTGCGGGATCTTTCCCGGTATGATCCAAAGGCTCCCCAGACCATAGAGGTCCCGTTCAAGCCTGCTCGCGTGCTGCTCCAGGACTTTACCGGCGTGCCCTGCGTCGTTGACCTTGCCGCGATGCGCAGCGCTATGGCACGGCTCGGTGGTGACCCGTCGAGGATTAATCCCGAGCTTGCGGTCGATCTTGTCATTGACCACTCGGTTCAGGTGGATTTTTTCAACTCATCCGAAGCCTTGAAAAAGAATTCGAGTCTGGAGTTTCAGCGAAATCGGGAAAGGTATGAGTTCCTTCGCTGGGGACAGGGCGCCTTTCGCAACTTCAGTGTTGTCCCCCCGGCGAGTGGAATCTGCCATCAGGTTAATCTCGAGTATCTTGGTCGTGCCGTACAGGTGCAGGAGCGTGCCGGTGCGAAGCTTGCATTTCCCGACACCCTCGTCGGCACGGACAGTCACACACCAATGATCAACGGGCTCGGCATACTTGGCTGGGGGGTAGGCGGTATCGAAGCCGAGGCTGCAATGCTCGGGCAACCGATTTTCATGCTTGCACCCAGTGTCGTTGGCGTTAAACTCGACGGTAGAATGAAAACCGGGATCACCGCGACCGACCTGGTTCTGCGTATTACCGAGATGCTGCGAAAGCACGGCGTGGTTGGAAAGTTTGTCGAGTTTTTTGGGCCCGGTCTATCGAGTATGACGGTTCCGGATCGCGCCACGATCAGCAACATGGCTCCGGAGTACGGAGCTACCTGCGGCTTTTTCCCAGTGGATCAGCAGGCTCTTGACTACATGTACTCCACGGGCCGGTCTACCGATCTCATAGAGATGGTGGAAGCGTACAGCCGCGATCAGGGTCTGTTTCGTACCGACGAGACACCGGATCCGGACTACGAGGCGGTTCTGCATCTCGATCTTTCGTCCGTCGACCCCGCGGTAGCCGGGCCGAAACGGCCGCAGGACAGGATTTCCTTACCCTACGTGGCTGAGAACTTTCGAAGGTCGCTGACAGCACCGGTCGGTCCACAGGGCTACGGACTTGATAAGGCCGAACTCGCACGCAGCGGTGAGACGACGCTCGACAACGGCGAAACGGTAACACTGAAGCACGGGGACGTCGCCATCGCTGCAATTACGAGCTGCACAAACACGTCGAACCCGAGCGTTTTACTTGGTGCGGGTCTATTGGCAAAAAAGGCGGTTGAGGCCGGGCTTAAGCCCAAACCGTGGATCAAGACGAGCTTTGCTCCGGGATCCATGGTGGTAACCGAATATCTGCAGCGAACCGGCCTCATGACCTATCTTGAACAAGTCGGATTCTATCTCGTCGGCTACGGATGTACCACGTGTATCGGAAATTCCGGCCCTCTGCCGGAACCCGTATCGCGGGCGGTCGAGGAAAATGACCTTATAGTCGCCGGCGTACTCAGTGGTAACCGAAACTTCGAAGGGCGAATAAATCCACACACGAAAGCCAACTACCTTATGAGCCCGCCGTTGGTAGTTGCGTACGCGCTCGCGGGAAACGTAGGCATCGACCTTACACGAGAGCCGCTGGGACACGGAAAAGACGGTGAACCGGTGCATCTCCAGGATATCTGGCCAACCAACGAGGAGCTGGAAGTTTATGTAAAGCAGGCTCTCGACCGCGATGCCTTTATTGAGAGTTACTCCGGACTGGAGGACTCGAATCCGGAGTGGAACGAAATCACGCTTTCGGGCGAAAAAGTATATGAATGGAATGAATCATCAACCTATATACAAGAACCGCCGTTTTTTCAGGATATGGCACCGGAACCGAAACCCATTACAGCTCTTGAAGGCGCGCGCGTGCTTGTCAAAGTCGGAGACAGCATCACGACCGACCATATCAGCCCTGCTGGAGCGATCGATCCTGTCAGCCCTGCCGGTCGGTATCTGATAGAGCAGGGAGTGGAAAAACGCGAATTCAACAGCTACGGTAGTCGTCGCGGGAACGATCGCGTCATGACACGAGGCACGTTCGCGAACATACGTCTGCGAAACCAACTCGCACCCGGAACCGAGGGCAGCTGGACAACGCATTTCCCAAGCGGCAATGTAATCGATATCTACGAGGCGAGCAGAAGGTATGAATCGGAGTCCGTTCCAACAATCGTGCTTGCCGGTCAGGACTATGGAATGGGCTCAAGCCGGGACTGGGCCGCGAAAGGGGCGTACCTGCTCGGTATACGGGCCGTTATCGCCATGAGTTTTGAACGGATACACCGGTCGAATCTCGTCGGCATGGGTGTTATCCCGCTTCAGTTCAAGGAAGGTGAGTCGGCCGACACGCTGGGCCTGGACGGTTCTGAAATGTTTACCATCAAGCTCAACGATGATGTGACACCGAAGCAGGATGTTCAGGTCATTGCCCGAAAATCCGACGGATCTACCGTATCCTTTGTGACAACACTCCGGATCGACAGTCCGGTTGAAATCGAGTACGTGAGGAATGGCGGGATACTGCAGACAGTACTCAGACGGTTCCTCATAGAAGATAAGAAGAACTGACTCCGAGCTGATTTGTTCGTGCGCGATCAGGTCAGCACGTCATCCCACGTGATACCCGCGCCGTCTGATACGGCGCGGGTTGTTTTTTTTCCAGTCAGGACCCGATAGTATCTCGGATGCAGACCCGGATTCAGTTCCTTCTCGGTTCGCAGGACCGAGGTGTTGGACTCGTCAATTATCTCACCACGAGCGAGTGCACGAGTTGCGTGTATACTGCGGTTTGTACGCCCGTAGTTGCCCTGTTCGCTGTCCGCGAGTTCTATCGTGGAGATTCCGAGGATACGTTCAACCCGCGTCGACCCGAGTCGTTCACGCACCGACTCACCTCTCTCCTGTTCTCTCTCAAGCGAGCGAACCTCCCGAACCATCTCCCTGAACTGTTGCGGTTCGAGCGACACAGGATCATCAAGACCAGTTCCAGCACGGGTAAGCGTGACGTGCTTCTCGAGCATGGAAGCTCCGACCGAGCATGCGACCAGTGGAACGGCGACGGGATCGAGGCTGTGGTCACTTACCCCCCATTCGCGTCCTGTTGCGGCGCTCCGCGTCTTCAGGGAACGCAGGTTGTATTCGTTTTCCGGAGCGGGGTACGCAGTGACGCAGTGAAGAAAGGTCAGCTCAGAAGACCGCAGGCACCGGTTTGCCTCGTCGATATCACCGAGCGTGTTGACCCCGGTACTGGCGATGACGGGTAGCCCGAGATCCGCTACGGCGTTCAGGAGCGGTGTGTGCGACAGTTCCGGTGAAGCCACCTTTATTCGCGAAACGTGCAGGCTCACGAGCGACTGAAGACTGCCCAGGCCGAACGGGGTACAGAGAAAGCTCAGCCCGCGTACTTCGGTCTCCTGCTTGAGCGCATGATAGAAATCGGGAGTCTGTTCAAGCTGCTTGAAACGCTCGTAGAGGGGAGTCGGACCTCCGGGAAGTGGGACGAGGCCCGCGTGCGGGTGTATGATTTCCGCCGCGATGACCCACTGGAACTTGGCACAGTCAAACCCGGCGTCGGCCACCTCATCGAGCAGTCGGCGTGCGTTATCCAGGCTCCCGTTGTGTCCGGTGCCAATCTCCGCCACCAGCTCCATGGATCAGGCCCGGGGTTCGATAGAATCGAATCCGCAATACGGGACAAGGGCGGCCGGAATACGGACGCTGCCATCTTTCTGCTGGCCGTTCTCAAGAATACAGATTAAAGCCCGACTGACCGCTACTGCTGTTCCGTTGAGCATATGTACATGTCGTGGTTTACCGTCCGAGTCGCGATATCGTGTCCCGAGCCGTCGTGCCTGATAGTCGGTGCAGTTCGAGGTTGATGTGATCTCACCGTATTCTCCTGCATCGCCTCGGCCCGGCATCCAGGCCTCAATGTCATACTTACGATATGCGGGTCCGCCGAGATCACCGGTGCACGTGTCCACGACACGGTAGGAGAACTCAAGCCCTTGAACAATTTCTTCTTCTATCGATAGCAGAGTTTCGAGCATCTGCTCGCTTCGATCAGCCGTCGTATAGACGAACATTTCCACCTTGGAAAACTGATGTACCCGATACAAACCCTTCGAAAACTGACCGGCGGCACCGGCTTCACGTCGAAAACAGTGCGAAAAACCGGCAAGCTTGAGTGGAAGAGCGTCGGCGTCGACGATCCTGTTTCCGACGTATGCACCAAGGGTGATTTCCGCCGTCCCGACCAGACAGCCTTCATCGCCTTCGAGAGTGTAGATATTGCTTTCGGGTCCTCGCGGAGAGAATCCGATACCATTGACCACCTCTTCGCGTGCGATGTCGGGAGTGATCATGGGTGTAAAGCCGTGGGAGCGGAGGATGTCCATGGCATAGCGTATCAGGCCCAACTCGAGAAAAACGGCTGCATTTTTCAGATAGTAAAACTTCGCTCCGCTTATCTGCGCCGCGCGGTCAAAGTCGAGCAGATCGAGGGAACTTCCGATTTCGAGATGATCCCGTGCGGGGAAATCAAACCCGGGAGGAGTACCGACGTGTTTGAACACCTTGTTGGATTCTTCACCGTTTCCTACCGGAACGTCGGGATGTGTCAGATTTGGTATCGCCGCGGCTTTCTCGTGTAGACGTTGATCGACTATTTTCAGTTGCTCTTCAAAGGCAGGTATCTGCTCTTTAATATTTTTGCCTTCTCGAATCAGCTCGCTTCGCTGTTCGTCGGACATTACCTGTTTCATTTGCCGTGCGTTTTCGTTACGGCGACTACGCAGCGATTCGATCTCGCCA
This sequence comes from Spirochaetaceae bacterium, assembly GCA_046542845.1. GTDB lineage: Bacteria > Spirochaetota > Spirochaetia > DSM-27196 > SKKC01 > SKKC01. The sequence goes on along the minus strand of JBKHAN010000058.1, from coordinate 217 downwards.
AGAAGTGAGTTGCGTCGATCGTAGAGCTCCACGATTTCCGGGATATCGACCTGTACATTCCGAAGTTCGGCGTTCCGCTGTACAAGATCCTGATTCTCGCGCACAAACCTTAAATCCAACATTGTGACTGTGACTATATATTTCTCGAAGGGCTATATCAACCTCCATTACTGTCCACGACTCTGGTGGTAACGAATGCAATTCACCGCAATCAAGT
>JBKHAN010000135.1:0-3327 GCA_046542845.1 Spirochaetaceae bacterium | reverse complement strand
GACATTTCTCATGGGAAGATACATAACCCATTGACTAATAGAGAGTTAGCCAGCGATGAACACCAGGCTTGCGGACACTATGCAACCTTTGGAGCAGCGCGTCGAAGCCGAGTTAATGACCATTGCCAACGCTTCGTATACGCCTATGGAGTACAGGGACGAAACGGTTTCCGGGATACAGCGCCTTTTCGATCGAAACACCCGATGTAATGTAGGTGTGTAACCAGTCGTGCGGTTTCGAGACCCGGGCGCACAAACGATACGTGTGACGGCAGGACCAGTGAAAGGATCTGAAATGCGACCGAATATTCTGTTTTTGATGAGTGATGAACACCGCTTCGATGTTACGGGGTACGCAGGGAACGACGTCGTCCGGACGCCGACGCTCGACTTCCTCGCCGAGACCGGCGTCGTGTTTCGGAACGCCTACACAGCGTCGCCGATCTGTATCCCGGGCAGGCAGGCGTTAATGTCCGGTCAATTGCCGATGACCTGCGAGTGTCACCGATTCGGGGACGACCTGGCGCCAAACTCGATGACCTTTGCGCGCAGGTTCGCGCAATACGCCTACAACACCGCCTGCGCGGGCAAACTGCACCACACGGGTGTGGACCAGATGCAGGGCTGGACCGTCAGGATAGGATCCGATTCGCACACAACCGACAGGTACATCGACGGAAAGGTGGAGAGCGAGTTTGCGAAATATGCGCCTGAACCGGGAACCGGCAAGTGGAGCAACCAGAAAGAGATCGAGCGCGCCGGGGCAGGACGGAGCGTTAACGCCATCGCAGACGAGTATTCGGTTCTCGGCGCAGAGCACTATCTCAGCCGCTATTTTGCCGACCCGTATTACGACAGACCCGAATCACACCGCCCCCTTCTATTCAAGCTCAGTCTCACTCAGCCACACTACGCGTTCAAAACAGACGCAGCGAAATTTCACTACTATCTCAACCGCGTCCCGATCTACCAGGAGACGCGTGCCGACCATCCCGTGCTGTCGCGTACGCAAGCCGGGCCGGATGTGGAGGCCACACCGCGAGATATACGTCGTGCCACCGCCGCGTACTATGGAATGATCGAAACCGTCGACGAACACTATGGACACGTGCTTGATCTCCTCGATCAGCTCGGTCAGGACATCGATGAGTGGATCATTGTGTACACCTCCGACCACGGCGAGATGCTCGGAGAACACGGCATATGGGAAAAGAGACAGTTCTACGAAGGCAGCGCTCGAGTACCGCTTATCATACGCTGGCCGAAAGCCTTCGCCGGTGGTGCGGTCGTGGACGAGAACGTGAATCTCTGCGATCTGTTCTCGACGCTCTGCGACATGGCTGACGTTCCAGTCCCCGAGAATCGGGACAGCCGCTCGCTCGTCCCCCTTATGAACGGGGACAGTTCCGGCTGGAAAAACGAGACGATTTCCGCCTATACGAAAGACTGGGTTATGATCAAACACGACGCGCTGAAATACTGCTCCTACGGCGCTGAAGCCCCCGAGGTTCTCTTCGATCTTGAAAGAGACCCGAAAGAGAAGGCGAATGTCATAGACGATCCGTCGTGCGCGAAGGCGTTGGAGCGCTTCCGGAAGCGTCGTGACGAACTCGGCTATGGCCCTGAAGGAGCAGCCGGATACGCGGGGGCGGGGTATTAGCCGAAGTAGATATGAAGCGACCGTACACGCACAGGTTCCCACACTTCTTTCGATTCCGATAGATTCAACGAAAAAAACACGTATATTATCAAGTACAAGCTCCCGTTGGCGCCTCTCGTTGGTGCGTTTAAATAGACAGCATACATACCGAGGCACTCGTGAAGAAAACCTTGGAACTAAGTGATCAAATCCTTAAGACCATCGGTCGGTACGTACAACGGAACCTTTCGACCTGGCTTCGAGATGTCAATCTGGAACGGGAGCTCGAGTTACGCGAGCGCACCGTCCGCGTGGAAGAAGAACTCAAGTCGCAGCGCGAGCTCACGCGCAACGGGTTCAGCCACATGGAACACCGCTTCGAAGAAATGGGGCGAACAAATATTCGATGGTTCGGCGTTCTCAGTTTCATGCTCGCGCTGATTGGCACTGCGGCGACGATTGGCCCGTTTCGGTGAAAGAGGCCCGCCTGATGACACGCCTCGATTAAGCAACCGTTTCGCGGATCCAGAGCTCGTTTGATTTTGATCATTGATGCGCGCTCGGCGTCAGAGAGCGCCACGGACAGGTTTGACACCCGCTTCCGCTCGATACCGTGTTCGCAGCTTCCACACAGCCTCCATGGTCGACTCATGTGTACCCATGGTGTCTGCAGCGCGCCCGGTCGCGACCGCCAATCCCGCAGCAGCCTGGAGCAGGCGGTCCACAGTATCGGTGTCCGGTCCATCAAACTCGATGAGCAGATCCGGCTGTGCTTCAGGTCGTAAGGTCTGGCTATCAGCCTCCCGCACCCGGACGCGGAATTACTCAGGATCACGAGCTGTGCCACTCGCGAGGTTTTAGTCGCGAACACAACTGCGGCGGGGATCTGTCTATCTCGTACAGGTCCCGAATCGGGTGCATCCGGAGCGCTTCGTTTCTTCGTTGCTGATTCCATCGTGGTTTTCTCAGGACCCACAACACAATCTCTAATCAAAGGACTCCAGCACCATGCGGACAGACCTGTCGTCTGGATCACAGACTACATCTGATCCTGCAACACCATCCGCAGGGATCGCCGCGTTATAGACGGCGGTAATCCAGTGCTCGCGAGTCAGCGAAACCGTGCAGTCGGGCGATATGTGCCCCGGTAGCGACTCCCGATACTCGGCAACTCCTCGACGCAGGATCAGGGCGCAGGTATGGTCGCAGTCGACAAATCGGATTCGGAGTATTCGCTCGGAATCGGGGAACTTCAGCGGATTTGCCCGATACGCGAGTCCCCGGACAAACGTTCCCGGTGGTGTTGAAAGCGCTGCACGCGGATCGACTTGATGCGTAGGACTCTGAATCGATACAGATCCTTCAAGGTCGCGCGCGTGTGAAAGATAATAGTTGCGAATTGTCCAGGCGGTGGTGGATTGACCGAGCAGGCGGAGCGTGCGTGCATGCGTGGTTCGAACGTTGCTGTTTTCGGGCTCAACCGCCATTAACCACTGACCGATTCGGGCGGCCCATGCGAGCTCGCCGTCCTGAACGGCATCATCGATCTGCTTCAGACACGCGTCTGTCCCGCCAAACGCATCCACCACTCGTTGCGCCTCGATCTCAAACGAAGGCGGGTGAATCGACGCGGGGTCGCCGTCGAACCATCCGATACGACCACTGTATACGCCTCTCACGTGATTCGC
>JBKHAN010000057.1:0-18098 GCA_046542845.1 Spirochaetaceae bacterium | reverse complement strand
TTTTGCAGGGCGACAGCATGACTATTCCTTTCCCTGCCGTGCTTCCCGAGGTACACAGCGGCATCCCACTCGGGAATGGAGTCGCCGGCGCTCTGGTCTGGTCGGACCGCGGAAAAATCTTCGTGACCTTCAACAGAAGCGATTACTGGGACCACCGCGGATCGCTGGCATGGAACGAGGGCATGTATTACCCGGAGCTGGTCGACCTGCTTCACTCGGGACGCGCATCGGACGTGGTAGCTCGTTTCCGAAAAAAGGACTCATCGGATATACCCGAACGTCCGACACGACTGCCCATGGGTAGACTCGAGTTGGATCTTCCCGATACGTGTCGAGTCCGCTCCGCACGGCTTGAGCTACTACATGGCCAGGCGTGTCTCGAACTTGAAGACGTAGAGGCACGACGCTGTACGGTGCGGGTGTCCATGAAGGGCACAGAACCGGTGTGCCTGATCGCGATCGAAGGAGATTTTTCGTTGCCGATGAGGGCGGTACCGAGTAACCCGCCTTCGGAATCCGCGTCATACGGAACCTCTGCGTGGCGTCTGCCGGCTCCGGTCGTGGTCAAGGAGGATGCAGATAGCATGCAATGGACCCAGGCGATACCCGGGGGAGCATATCTTGCCGTAGACGTCGTTTCTGCCGCCGCCGCGAATGCGGAGCAGGTCGGGAAGATTGTGCGGATTTCCTGCGCGTACGACGAAACCGCTCCGGGTGCCCTGATAAGTGCCGGCGAGCAGACGAAGCCCGTATCATCATTCGACATACTGACCGAAGCGACGAGAGAGTTCTGGCAGCGCTACTGGGATTCGTGCGCGCTGGTTCGTACAAACATCCCCGAGCTCGACCGTCAGTATTTCATGGGCATGTACCGACTCGGGGCGAGTAGCGTCGAAGGCTTCGATGCAACTGGACTGCAGGGACCATGGATCGAAGATCATCGCATGCCGCCCTGGTCGGGCGATTTTCATCTCAATGTGAACCTACAGGAGTGTTACTGGCCCTCCTTATCGGGAAACTGCATAAGCGCCGCACGTCCCCTCGTGGATTTCGTCCTGAGGCAGGACACGGTCGCAAAAGAGTACGCACGCTACCTTGCCGGTGTCGACAACGGGTATCATCTCCCCCACGCGGTGGACGATGCCGGCGCATGCATGGGCGGATTCTGGACGGGGAGCATAGATCACGGGTCGACGGCCTGGCTGGTGCATACCGTCGTGGAATTCTGCCGGTATACCCACCGTATCGAGCACTATCGCGACATTGCCATTTCCCTGCTGTGTAAAGTGTTGCGGGTGTCGGCCGCGCTGCTGACACGCGGCGAGGACGGGTCATTTCGATACGAGGTCAGCGTCTCGCCCGAGCTCGGAGGCGCGGGGGAAGATGCATGGGGTGTAAACGCATCGTACCAGCTCGCGGCGATTCACGCCTGTGCCCGGGATCTTCGCTTTTCGGTACGGATGATTGGTAGCGAAAATCTCGAAGCGCTTCGGCGGTCGATTCCGGATCTGGACGAAATGCTTGCCTTTGCCGCCCTCGTCGGGGACCGTCTTCCCCGCTACGCACGCCCCGACGCCGAAAATGCCGGGCACAACGAAATTTTCGTCTTTGACGGTCATCCGCTTCCGCACAGCCACAGGCATCACTCGCATCTGGCCGGTGTGTGGCCATTGCAGACCGTAGACGCGGAAGGAATAGACGCGGAAGCTGTTCGCCACTCCCTGAAGCGGTGGGTGCGGCTTGGATGCGGCGAGTGGTCGGGATGGAGTTTCCCATGGGCTTCAATAATACACAGCCATACCGGCTCGCCCGATGCAGCCCTCCAAAGTCTGTTAACGTTCCTTGGATTTTTCACAAATGCTGGTTATGCGACCACACACGACGCACGGAGGCCGGGAATCACGGTGCTCGATGGTCGACCCGATATCATGCAGCTTGAAGCCGGACTGGGTTTTAGCGCGGCTGTTCTGGAACTGATCGCCAGAACCGATCAGACATGGTGGAACGCCGAAAACATGCAGGAGTTGCAAGGGTATTGTATCGCGACCGATCTGCCGGTGAAGCTCGAAAAACTGTCGTTTTCGGGCATCAGGCTCCCGGGGGCAATACGAGTTCACGGCGAAATCAACGATCACAGCCTCGTGCGTCTTGAACTCGAATCAGAAACGGACTGCCGTATACACCTCACGTATGGTCCCGATCGTGTGCAGGACGTCATTCCGCTGGTGGCGGGGCGTTCAGTCCGAGTCGTCTGAGGTTATATTGTGACTCGCACCCGAGTTTCGTATCACGTACAGTCGCCGGTATTCTCCCGGGGTGTATCCTGTTTCCATTCGGAACATGCGTATAAAGCTTCGTGAATTCGTGTAGCCGACTTTTTGTGCAACCTCGTTCACATTGAGCGTTCCCCGTTCCAGGAGCGACTTGGCAACGGTAACCCGGAGCCTTGACAGAAACTCGACATATTTCAGGCCGGCGTGCTCCTTAAAGAGTTTACTCAGATGCGCCGGGCTTATGCTGAAACGCTCCGCAACGAAGGCCAGCGAAATATCGGGGTTACCGTATTGTTCCTCGAGATACTCGATAATACTGTCGATCAGAACGTGCCTGTGGTGTTCCTGCCTCTGCCTGCCGACATCGGTGGTCAGCTCTGTAACGACCTGCTGCGTAATCTGTTCGATCTGATCGATCGTTTCTGCCTCGTCGAAACGCTGCCACACCGCAGCGACTTCGCGTGCGTGATCTTCGGGGATAAGGCAACCCGATTCCTGTGCGACTCGAAGACCTTCCATAAGAACGTGCACCCCGAGTTGTCGGACCGAGTCGCCCGACAGTCGCGCGGTGCGTGCGTCACGGAACAGCGTGGCAACCCGACCTTCAGCGCTTTTACGATCCCCTGAGCGCACAGATTCCTGCAGTTCTTCCACTTCGAGGAGCAAATTCCGCATGGCGTTCGACGAATCGACGAGCTCAATATCGTCGTATCGATACAACGCCCGCGTCTGGAACATGAGCGTATAATCGAGTGCCTTCGTTGCGTGCCGCCACGACGTGCTGATTCTCGAAGCAACGGTTTCGATAGACCCGAGGCCTGCCGAGACGCTGACACCGAGACTTGAGGCGAGTCCAATGCGAATCTGCTCTGCCAGCGTCATGAGCGAGGGGCCTTCCAGAGCTGCGCGGTCGGGTGCGGAAATCAAAACGCTGACCCGGTTGTTTTTCTCCAGCAATACCGCGCACCGGCCACGTTCGGCAAGATACCAGGAACTCAGTTTGCCTAACCGTGCTTCACTGATGGATGCATGCGCGTTTCGTGGTATCATCGAAGAAGCTCCCGAAGGCGTCCGTGCGGAGCTCTTATGTTCGGTCAAGGCCAGCCTCAGGGCCACAAAGGCGCCCGTGTGAAGCTGAACGCCGTGCTCGGCAAGTTGCGCAATCAGAGCGTCTGCATCTTCAGTTCCTGAGAATAGATTTCGGAGACAGTAGCGTTGAATAATGGGCGCTGTCGACGTGAAACGATCTTTTAGTCGGATGGACTCGTCAATGGTTTCCTGAAACCGCATTTCGAGTCTGGAAAGGTCTTTCCCGGATGCAGGAAACCTCGCCGCACGGGGCGAATCGGGAACCGTATCGGGCACCCACATGGAAACTCGTCGAACGAAGCCGGTTAGCGGAGCAATCGTGATATGTGACAGGGCCAGGAACGATAGTAAAACGGTGACCAACATCCCGGTACCGATCAGGAGAAAGGTAAGCTGCATGGGCATGAGGAGAGGCGTACCACCGCTTAGGGGGACAGCGCCGACGAGAACCCACCCGGTCTCGGGGATTGTGACGCGCGCAATTCCGTAGCGAGTTCCACCCAGCCGGGTCTCGAAGGACCGCTGTGTGGCGGCCGGCCCGTCTTCGGCATGCACGTATCGCACGAGACGTTCCAGGGCCCACGCACTCGAAGCCGTCAGAATACCGGCATCCGGACCGGATGAATCGGCGAGAAGCACCTGGCTTACGCGTTCCCGGGACGCCTGCAGTACCATATTCGAAATATGATGAGTGTCTATACTAATGAACAGATTTCCGAGCCTGCCGGATTCGCCCGCTCTCAGCGGGTAGGGACGACGGAGTGGCACAACGGAGATCTGTCCCTGTTCGGTACTTGCCCTAAGTAGCCGGAAGTCGGCCCCGGCATGCAGTATGGTTTCCATACTGCTACGCATTACCGGTACGTCGACATGGCGAGGATCCCCGTCGTTCAGATAGGAAAGCCCAATTTTGTCGCTCAGAAAGTACTCGCTCCGAGCACTGTGGACACCCGCGGTGTTAACCAGCTCGTCTGATAGTCGAATCAGGCGCAGTTCGGTTTGAACGATATTGGCGGTGTCTATACGTTCCTGATCGCTCTCAAAACGGGAGTGCATCAGATCTATAGTGCCCCTGCGGCCGGCGAGCTCTATCAGACGCTGGTCGAGCCTTGAAATGCGTTCAGAGATGTGCGACGCGACTTCGTTCAATACGGCGGCGTTCGAATCGGTCAGTTGTTCCCGAAGTGTTCTTGTACTCGTTGCATGGGCGAGAATCAGTGCTGTTCCGACGAGAAGCACACCGACAGCGATGAAGGTTCCGCGAATCCAATGGTACCGCAGGGAGTTCATTACCAGTCCACGATACGCGCTTCCCGCACAAATTGTCAAAGCTAAACTACGTGCTCCCCCTACGTAATCCCGACGAACACAAATCGAGCCCGCGCAAAAATTGTCCATATTTCGCGAAACAACGACGCGTTGCACCAATAAACGACTATTATCCGAAAAAATCGTCATAGCGTACCTGTCAATGTCATGTAATACATAACAATACATCACGATAGGAGCGGCACTTGGACATCACGAACTCATCTGATTTATCTGCTGATCTGCAGGTTGATCACAGCGGAAAACGCTTCGGAAATCTCAGGCGTGACCTGTATCGCGATCGATATCTCTACATGCTTCTGTTTCCAGTTCTCATTTTTTATTTGATCTTCCGCTATGTACCCATGTATGGGCTCATTATCGCGTTTAAGGATTTTCGCTTTGTCGACGGAATCATCGGCAGTCAGTGGGTTGGTTTTGAGCACTTCGAGCGGATGTTCAGGAGCGAGCAGTTTTTCCGAATCGTCTGGAACACGCTCATACTGAACGTGTATCAGCTCGTTTTTCAGTTTCCGATTCCGATCGTTCTGGCTGTTCTACTGAATGAAGTTCGCAGAAAACACATGAAGCGCACCATACAGAGTCTGCTGTACGTCCCCCACTTCATTTCCTGGGTCGTCCTCGGGGGTATCCTGATCGCGATTCTGTCTCCGAGCACGGGTGTTCTCAACATTATTCTGGACCGGGTATTCGGCATCGACCCGATCTTTTTCATGGCCGATCGTTTCTGGTGGGTGGTCGTTTTTATCGTGTCGGGTATCTGGAAAACTGCGGGGTGGGGGACAATTCTATACCTTGCCGCCATCACCAATATAGATCCGCAACTGTATGAAGCAGCGATTATTGACGGTGCAAACAAGTGGAGACAGATCTGGCACATCACCATACCCGGCATCTCCAGCACAATCGGAATCCTGCTGATACTGAACGTTGGAGGTTTCCTGGACATCAGTTTCGAACACATCTTCATGCTGCAGAATCAGCGCGTTATGCGCGTGTCGGAAGTGATTCCGACCTTCGTGTACAGAGCAGGGCTTCAGGGAGCTCAGTTCAGCTACACCACCGGTGTTGGGTTCTTTCAGTCTTTCGTCGGGCTGTTTCTGATCTGGACGGCAAACAAGATCATAAAGAAGACAGGCGGAAGCGGTCTGTTCTAGGAGTACATCAATGGTAAACACAGCTACAACGGGTGAAAAAATCTTCTACTTTCTGAACACGGTGCTGCTCCTTCTGCTCGCTTTCATATGCGTCTACCCTATGCTGCAGATTCTCGCGACGTCCTTCAGCAGCAGCCGTGCTATCGTTTCCGGAGAAGTGTATCTCTGGCCGGTCGAGTTCAACGTAGACGCGTACAATGCATTAATCAGTGACGGACAGATATTCAGGGCATTCTGGAATACGGTCGTCGTGACCGGTGTCGGTGTAACGTTGAACATGGTTGCGACCATAATGGCGTCGTATCCTCTTTCAAAAAACAGGCTTCGGGGACGGACGTTTTTTATCTGGTTCGTCCTTTTTACGATGCTCTTCAATGGTGGGCTGATTCCCACGTACATCATTGTCCGTAACCTTGGCCTGCTCAATTCGTACTGGTCGATCTGGTTTCTGGGCCTTGTCAGCACCTTTAATCTTTTTGTCATGAAGACGTTTTTTCAGGGCCTGCCGCAGAGTCTTGAGGACTCTGCAATGATCGACGGTGCGAACGACATTGCCATTCTAACGCGTATTGTTCTTCCGCTTTCCGTTCCGGTTATTGCAACGCTGATTCTCTTTTACGCGGTGGGTCACTGGAACAGTTACATGAACGTTCTGATCTACATTAACGCGCCTGAACGGCAGACCCTCATGGTCGTGCTCAGGCGAATGATCAACACCGTTCAGGAACAGATGCTGCAGGTTGAGCAGACCTCTGGAACGGAGGGGCTGGGTTTTCTTCAGCAGAGCTTAACACCCGAAGCGGTTCGGGCCGGTGCTATTGTCGTTGCAACGATTCCGATCATGTCGGTCTATCCGTTTCTCCAGCGTTATTTCGTAAAAGGTGCGCTTATCGGTTCGGTCAAGGGGTAGGTGACACTGCTGGTGGTTTATAGGGTTTCAGTGTTTTGAATCTGTAATCCGGCGGCTGGACACACGTGTCTGCGTCGGGAAACAGCCTACAATCTACAGGGAGGTGTAACGTGAAAAAGATCACGTCACTATGTTTAACGGCAGCTCTGCTCCTAAGCGGAGTCGGGTTGGTATTTGCCGCCGGAGAGGGCGAGGCCGCATCGGATAACTCGGTATCAGTCATGGTATACGAGCGCGGGTGGGTGCCATCGGATCGCGGCACGATCGAAGACAACGACTGGGTCGACTGGATCCGTGAAGATAGTGGAATAGACGTCGAGTTCGTCTCAGTGCCTCGTTGGGAAGTACGCCAGGTACTGAACACGAGGTTTGCCTCGGCCACGGCGCCTGATATCATCAACGATTTTTCCCGGGATACGATAGCGAATCTGCACGACCAGGGAGTTCTTGCCCCTCTCGACGACTGGATCGAAGAATACAGCACGAGCCTCCGCGAATACCTGGAAGACCATCCGGAGCTTGAGCCGTATCTCCGCTTTGGCGAGGATAATCAGCTGTACGCGGTGAGTACCCTGCGTTCGCAGGACTCGATCAGCGGCCATCTTATGTGGATCCGCAAGGACTGGCTCGACAATCTTGGACTTGACGTGCCGACGACCGAAGAGGAATTTTTCGAGGTGGCTGACGCTTTCGTCAACGACGATCCGAACGACACCGGCGAAGACGATACCTTTGCATTCGCAGCCGACCATGCGTATGCCCCGATCGTCGAAGCCCTGTACGCCGTGTACAGCCGCGAGTGGTATGTAGACGATGACGGCGTGATCGCCGAGGCCCGTAACCAGGACAGGCTCGAAGACTATTTCAACTTTCACCAGCTCGCTAACGAACGAGGCTGGGTCGACCCTGAACTCATTACCGATAGCCAGCGTCAACGTCAGCGACAACTGTGGGTCACCGGTCGCGCCGGAATACATTTTTCCGGAGTTAATCCTCCGCATTACGAGGAACTGCTCTCAAACGTCCCCGACGCTGAGATTATTCCTCTCGGGCCTTTCGAGACCGAGCACGGCCGTTTTGGTCTTCTTCAGGAACCGCCTCCGGAGCGCTTCATTGCGTTGAACCGGGACATAGAGAACCCACGCGCAGCCATGGAGTATCTCGACTGGCTCATAGACGAGGGGTGGTTTACGCTTCGCTTTGGTATAGAGGGCGAGCATCACGAGATGGTTGACGGTGTGCCGCGCACATTGCTGTCGAGCGAAGAGCATAACGAGCAGCTTCGATACGCCTGGGACTATGTATTGCTTCAGCAGTGGCAGCTGCAGACCGAATGGCTTCCGACGCTTGCTGCAGAGGATCGTATATCCCAGGAGATAGCGCTCATGCGGGGCGAGGCGATCGAAACACAGCTTGCTACGGAGTTTCGCAGAGATACCCCATTCCGACCGACACAGGAAGAAGTGCTGAATTTCTACGAAGAGTTCGGCCCCGTCTATGCCGACATCCTGACCGAGGTACAACTCGGCAATCTGAGTCCGCGGGAAGCGTACGAGGAGACGCTTTCAGAATGGGACCGTCTTGGAGGAGCTGAGATTCAGGAGATTGTACAGGAATGGTACGATACCAACCGTACCGCCTGGGGCATGTAATAAATCACGCCTGATCTTCTGATCGAAAGAGCAGACACCACAATGGTGTCTGCTCATTTTTTTTATGCGTAGCAAAGGAACGTCTCGTGGATACGTCGCTGTTTCTGATACCGGACCTGGGGCAATTCAAGGCGAAACTGAACGATTACTTTCCTTCCGATTATCTGCGTACAATCATACACCGCGCAGGACAAGCCGGGAGGGCGGATTCAGTCACGTCACCGCTTAATCCTCCTTTCAACTGGCACGCGCCGCTCGCCTGGCTTATAAGCAGCGAGGAGCGATACGCTCTGGCGGCCAGACAGTCGATACTGCACTTTACGGCGCAACTTCGCGAACGGGAGTTGTACCGCGAAGGGCAGATCGACCATTGGGTGGGTGCACTGCCTGTGGCGCGGGTGCTTATATACTATACCTGGGTGCGAAACAGCGGAGTGTTCTCTGACGCTGACTCGCGATACGTCGAGCAGTCGTTTGCGGATTATCTGTACCTGAACGTGTACCAGTCGACCCGGCTGAAGTCCGCTCACGATGGTAATAATCAGACCGCGGCGCTCGTTATTTCCTGTATCATAATGGGATACATCCTCGGTCATCTTATTGATACCCGCGCATCTTCACAAATGATTATGCGATACGGCTTTCAAAGGCTCGGTCCCCTGCTCGGAAGCATGCCGGCTACCGGATATACGGGCGAGGGAAGTACGTATATGGCGGTCGTAGCAGCTCCATCGTTCGCCTTGCTCGACGCGAGCATCGAATACATCGCCGGTTATCGTATCATCGATCAGCGCTTTCTCCCCGACGGTGCGTGCATCAGGGATCTTCTTGAGATGAATTACCGCTGTGCAACACCATCAGGGTACCTCCTTCCATGGGACCACTACGACTACGTACGGGCGCTTGGGGCGGCTTCCCTCGCCTGGCTGTCACGAGACTCACGGCCGGACATCCTCGGCATGATTCGAGACTTCGGTATCTTCGAATACAATCACGAGATCATGTGGGGAGGAGACGATCAGGTCCTTGCCGCCGTTTTCTGGCCGGAGGCACACGAGCATCAACATCAATTCAGCAGCTGGATACATCCGGACGTTGGTGGGGCCTTATACGGTGGGTCGGAAACACGACTATACGCGTTTCAGATGTGGGATAGATGCGCAGGTACTAATCCGGTTCGCCAGCAGGCAAACCCGAATTCGCTTCTGTTTGAGTTCGGTGGAGTACCGTTCTTGATGGACGGCATGCCCGCGGATGACTGTGATCGGTTTTCAAGTCCCGATACCGAGTTCAGAAACCAGGACGGTCTGGCCTACAACTTCGGATATGGTACACTGGCGGGTCACAATGTCGTGATCGTCGACGGGGAGGAGTTTTATCGTCCGCGTGAGTCCGCCGTCGGGGCCGGAGTGACAGGGGTCATACAAGGACGCTTTGACGCTATTCGGGCGGATGTTACCGAGTTCTACCGCGATATTCCCGGCGCGCATCGCGTTGAGCGGACTATGATCATGATCTCGCCGTTCTCGGTGGTTATTGTAGACGATCTGAGCTTCGAGCAGGAGCACCGCTTCGAGTCGCGGTTCTTTCTCCGTGGCGATGTCGAGCCCGGGGTCGGACCGGAGGGAGCGAACTATTTCCAAGCCGCTCTCGACGGTACACATGCCTACCTGTTTCCCGATCATCGCTGCGGCATCGAGTCAGAGCGTATCGCGGGCTATCCCCGGGTTTTTGAAGGTATTTCGACCCGGATCGGTGTTACATTTCACGCTGCACGGTGTCGTCTGGTGCATGTTCTGTCGGCTGCGCGCCCGGATACCGAGATAGCACCGGATGTTACGCGTGTAGCAGATAGTCTGACCGTCCGCGACCATGCAGGGATACACAGCCTGGATCTGCGGCAGCTGCAACGTGCAGGCGCTCCGCTGGAGGGAGAGGCCGGGGTCGTTATGGTCGGCTCAGCTCGGGCGGATTACACGTCGCACGTGGAAAGCGTGCCGGCGCCGGCAATCCGGGAAGCTCGAGCGGCAAATGATTTTGAGTCGGCGCACGACCGGTGTTATGCCGCAGCCATCAGACACGAAGGCGATGTGGAGGAACTGCTTCAGGAAATGCTGCAATCGGCACAATGGGAGGACAGACTCGCAGCTGTAGATTGCGCCGCACACTTCGGCCTTACATCCTGTTCCGGAAAACTGCTCGAAATACTCGCGTCGGAAGCGAACCATAGCTACGGCGACATATACGAGCGCTATGTATGGCTCAGAGACGCCAGACCCGGTCTCATGGAACATCGCTGCGAATGGCGACTGAAGACTGCGCTGTGTCGTGCCATGGGCGATCTGGACATTGGCCGATCCCGGGTGGTGCTCAAGCGCATCCTCGAACAACCCGACCATTCTGCGGTTCACAAAGCATGTATGGAAGCGCTCGGAAAAATTGGCAGCGATCAATAGCGGGCAGACGGCAGAGGGGTCAGGCTAGAGCATTTTCATCGTACCCTTGTAGAAGCTCACATCAAGCACGAGTATCATCGCTCCCTCGCGCTTGTCGAGATCTCCGGTCACTTCTTCGATACGTTCGACGATTGCTCGTATGTGACGCTCCGGCGCAAGGGCAAGAATCGTTTTGCTCGCGTTCTTGCTTTCGTTCATAAAACCGATGAACTCGGCGAACAGTGGCACGTTTGAAATGTATCGGCTCATCCCGGTAGATTCCATGATAGTCGCACCGTCTACGCCGAACTCCAGGAGCAGTTCGAGTATGTCATACATGTATTGCTCTTCGTATACCGTGATCAGAACCATCTTCATGGCGCCGGGTCCCGATGTAGTTCCGACCGCCGGGCCTTCGCTCTGTACAATATGGCGCTGGAACGCTTCAACAGCGGCTTCTACCGAGCGGCTTTTCAGGAGTTCCTGTTTGGCATTCGTATGGGCAATGATCCTCGATATTGCCGCGAGCAGACGAAGGTGATTCTGGACATCCTCTGCCGGCCCAAGAATAACAAAGAAGACCTTCGCTTTTTTCTTGTCCACGGCATCGAAAGGAACACCGCTCCCGAACACGGCAATCCCTACGAGGAATGTATCCATTCCCGGGATACGCGCGTGAGGAAGTGCAACTTCTTTGCCGAAACCAGTAGAACCCTGCTGCTCGCGCTCGTTCAGTGCCGAGTAAATTGTCTGTGCGTCTACCCCTTCGAGCGCTTTCGACCGCCGTGCAAGCTCTGCAAGTTTCCACAGCGCTTCGTCTTTGGTTCGAGCCTTGAGGCCGACTCCGCATGCCAGAGGATCGATTGCGTTACTCAGGTCCATTATGCCTCCACTGTGAGCGCACGTTGTATAGCGAACTTTGCTATTGGTGGGCCCGTTATCTCGTTCACGAAAACGGAAAAGAGCACGATATTGATGCTGGTTTCAACCGCACCGGCAGGTATATTCTCGAGCCCGTGCAGTTCCGTGGCTGTCTGAAGGAGGACGACCAGTCCCAGCGCAATCCCCGCCTGCGCAAAGAGCCCCAGGCCCAGATAACGGCGAATTGCAGGGCTCGCTCCGCTCAGGCGGCTGCCGATATAGGCGCCTGAGTACTTCCCCGCCCACCGCGCGATAACGAAGAAGATACCGAAAAGAAGAATGTCGGCGCTGAACAGAAGTGATGGATTCAGTTTGGTTCCCGCGATGACGAAAAAAAGCGCGTATACGGGCGGGGTAAACGGCTCGAGTGTTCGAAACACCTTGCTCGACCGTGGACTCACGTTGGTCAACGCCGCTCCGGCAGCCATATTCACCAGAAGCGGGGAGAAGTCCAATACAATAGCTGTTGTCGTGGACAGAAACAGAAACCCGAGCGAAAGGATCATGACCTCACCGCTGTTGTTCTGAGATCTGGTTGAGACGTAGATAAAGAACCCGAAGGCGCCGCCGATTACGAGGCTCATGCCGACATCCAGCAACGCGGTCGTCATGAGTTGCGTGGCCGAAGCCGACGCACCGAGCAGCGACGGGGCAAGCGACAGAACGATGCCGAACGCGGCAACAGAAAGCGCGTCTCCCAGAGCAACCGTCCCGTAGAGGCTGTCGATTATTGTGCCTCGTGCACGCGTGGACTGTACCACCGCCACTATAGCGGCCGGTGATGTGGTGGTGGCGACGACGCCAAGCAGCAGCGCAAATGGCGTTGAGGTCTGCAGGAAAATCAGTGTCGACGAGACGAGCAGAAATGGAAGCACAAACTGTCCGACGGTGATCCACGCCACGGAACCGAGCACACGTCGAAGCTTCGACAGCCGGAGCTCCCCTCCAATCGTCAGCGCAATAAGCCCAAGGGCCACCTCGGTTATGACGCTCAGGTCTTCGGACGCGTTTGACCCGAGAACCGCGAGTCCACCGCTTCCCATTATAAGACCGGCGACGATAAAACCGGTTATTTCCGGGAGTCCCAGCGTCTCCGAGATTCGTGCAAGAACGTATCCGAGTATGAGCATAGATCCGATTGCGAAAAGCGGATGAATGCGTAGAAAGTCGATAAGTGCGAGGTGTTGAATGAATTCCGTAAGCACCACCATACGTTCAGGGGAGTATGGAGGACAGAAGAGAGATTCGCAAGGAGTTTCCGAAACTATTCGCCTGTGCCTGGGCTTCGGATCGACATCCCTGCAGGTATACGTTAGCGTATGCCTGAGCGAGGTATGCAATGAGTAAAGAGATAATTACGCTGTTCCGACCACGCGTCGCTGTATCTACGCGAGATCAGGTTATTGAGACCATTGCGGAGCTCGCAGGCCCGGTAATGCCGCAGCATACGGTGGACGCGATAAAGGATCAGCTGCTAAAACGCGAGAAACTGACGCCCACGGCGATCGGTCACGGAGTCGCACTTCCTCATTGCTTTTTCGACGGGATAGATAGTTTCGTTACAGGGCTGGTCACGACAGAATCACCTGTCTCATACGACGCACCGGATGGTACTCCCGTGGACCTTTTCTTTTTCATAATAGCGCCGTCGGACCAGCGAAGCGAACATGTTGCCCTGCTGTCGCGAATTTCCCGATTTGTCCGGTCTGAATCCTCCCGGCAGCAGTTGCGCGATGCCACTGACGATACTTCGTTGCGACAAATCAGCGAGGTGGTCTTTCAGCCGCAGGACACAGACGAAGAGATTCAATGGAGCGAGGTGCAACTCTATGTACCGCTACGGGTCGAAATTGTAACCATTCTCGAGGAGTTGACCTCACGCACCACCGGCAATGTCTTTGTGCATGAGTTCAAAAAAGCATCGAGCCTTCTGACGCGCATACCGCTTTTTGCTTCGCTCTGGACGAGCGACGTCGATGAATCAATACGCCTGGTGGTCGCACTGCTAGACAAACGCCTGGTGAACGAGGCGATCCGGAGTATGAAAAGCCTGCTTGCCGAACAGAACGCGTCGGAAGAGGTGCTTATCACCGCACGAGACGTATTCTATGTTTCGGGTCACGTGGAACTATAGGCCGGCTGTATGAATCATGGAGTAGAAAGCACCGCCGGTATACCGGTCCTCGTCATTGTCGGGCTAATTCTCTTTCTCGGCGTTTTTGCGGGTCGTCTTATGAAATCGATCCGCTTGCCATCGCTTATGGGTTTTATGGCCCTCGGCCTTATCACGGGACCTGCCGTCCTGGGAATCATAAACAGTGACACATTGGAGAACCTGTCCTTCGTAACCGAAATCGCTCTCGGGTTTGTTGCCCTTACGATTGGATTCGAGTTCAACCTGAAACAGATGAAAGGGCAGGCGGGTCAGCTGGTGCGCATCGTCGCCTGGGAAAGCGTGCTCGCGTTCACTTTTGTCACGCTTCTGGTGTACCTGGTGACATTCCAGTTGCCGCTCGCCGTTCTCTTTGGCGCCATAGCCGTCACGACGGCGCCCGCCGGAACTGTCGCGGTGGTGCAGGAGACCCGTGCGCGGGGACGCTTTACCTCGACGCTGCTCGCGGTTGTGGGCTTCGACGACGTGTCGGCTATTCTGATTTTTGGTTTCGCGCTCGCACTTACGAAGTTCCTTCTGGGCGTAGAGGCCGGGCTCGGGGAGGGCGTTGATGTTATTCCTCTGATCGCGGCACCCTTTACCGAAATAGGGCTGAGCGTGGCGATTGGAATCACGACTGGCCTTGCTGCGGGGTTGCTTTCGCGGACACTCGGTCAGTCCCGGGACGTATTTATCCTGACCCTTGCCACGGTGTTTCTTCTATCCGGACTTTCGCAAGTGGTTCCCATGTCGCTGGTACTGACCGCTATGACGGCCGGAGCCATGATCACCAATACCCAATCCCGAACAGTCGTCGAACCGATAGCGGGTTACATATCTGAGGTCACTCCCGCGGTGTTCGTTCTGTTTTTCGCCCTCGCCGGGGCTCATCTTGATCTTTCGCTGCTTCCGTCGGTTGGTGCGGCCGGCATGGTGTATGTGATCGGCAGGGCCGGCGGAAAGATTTTTGGTGCTTCCATAGGTGCCAGACGGGGAAAAGCTCCCGAGAACGTACAGAAATACCTCGGGCTCAGCATCCTGTCGCAAGCCGGTCTGGCCATTGGTCTTGCCCTCATTGCCCTTCAGGAGCTTTCGCCACTTGGTCCCGAAGGCGAAGCGGTCGCACGGACGGTCATCGTAACCATTACCGCAACGAGCGTCATTTTTGAACTTGTGGGTCCCATTCTTACTCGATACAGTCTTGACAAGACAGGCGAATCCGGGATTTCTGCCAGATAATGCACGGAACTGAACTGACTCACCAACTGGCCTTACTGCTCCTCCAGATCGGCGCTCTTCTTATCGTGGCAAGGTTCGCGGGGATCGTAGCGAAGCGGATCGGACTTCCGACCCTTTTAGGGGAGGTCATAACGGGCGTCTTATTGGGACCGTACGCCCTCGGATCGTTGTCGTTCCCCGGGTTTGAACACGGATTTTTTCCACTTGCAACGGGCATCCTTCCGATCTCTATCGAGTTGTATGCGTTTGCTGCCGTAGGTGCGGTGGTTCACATTTTTCTTGTTGGACTGGAAACGGACATCCGTTCGCTTGCCCGGCTCAAGGCCGTCGCTGTTCGCCCCGCGATCGGTGGTATTATTGTGCCGGGTCTTGTCGGTGCCGCGTTCCCGGTCCTGGTACTCGGGTACGAACTCGGGAATCCGGTTGTCCTGTTTTTTGCGGGGATTTCTATTTCTACTTCGCTCGGTGTACAGGCGCGAATACTGTCTGACTACCATAAACTCGATACACCCGAGGGACGGGTGATTATGGAGTCGTCTCTCCTGCAGGATGGGCTGGCGATCACGATCCTTGCGATCACCATGGCGATTTTGAGTTTCGAAGGTGATTCCGGTGCAGCGGGTCTTTTTGCCGGTGCCGTTCCGATTTTTGTCCAGGCACTCCTCGTCTGGATTATCGGCTTCTCGCTGGTGATTGGCTTTGCACCGCAGATCGCAAATCTGCTTAAGCGCCTCGGAGCGCCGGCCGCCGTCGCGGCTATTCCTGCTCTCGCACTTGCGCTGTTATTCTCAGGATCGTTTGAGCTCGCGGGCATTGCGTCTATCATTGGTGCGTACGGCGTTGGAGCGGCTCTTTCACGGACAGACGTGGTCGATCTTGTTCAGGAGCGGATGCGACCGGTTGCCGATTTCTTCGTTCCATTACTGTACGCAATCCTCGGTATGTTCATCGATGTTTCAGTTATTCTGACCCCTCACGTGCTGTTTGCCGGACTGTTGTTTGCGCTGGTATCCGGACTCGCAAAGGTGGTGGGGTCGGGGATACCTGCAATGAGGGTGGGATTCAACCTGACTGGAGCGCTTCGTATTGGCGTTGGAACGGTTTCACGGGGGGAGGTTGCACTGATTATGGGACTCGTTGGTGACGCATCGGGTCTCATTTCATCGGAACGGTTCGATATTATTGCGATCATGACGATTACCTCGATCCTGGTCGGATCTCCCCTGTTTTCGGCGCTTACGAAACACGCGGGCACGGGGAGGTCGGATACGGATACCGAGGTGCAGCCGGCAGTTGTGTCTCTCGATGTCCCGAACGAAGAGATTGCAGATCTGGTACGGGCAGGATTATTGCGATTGTTCACCGCGGACGGATACATCGTGCACCGCCTCGAGCTCGACAAAGTGCTGTACCGGGTTCGCCGGGATAACGTGATGTTTACCTTCACGCTGAAAGGTACCTGTATTGAACTCTCGGGCGACAGTCGGGATGAAGGCATGCTGCGCACGGCGCTGTATGAGACGCTCGTCCATGTCTCCGAGCGCGTGAGCCGTATGGCCGAGATGACGGTTCCCGAGGAGCTTCGTCGAGGTGCTGCCGAGGCGAAAGGACGCGACAGCATCCGAATCGGGGACTACCTGAGCCCGCAGCAGGTCAGCATTCCTTTGCATGCCGAATCCCCCGAAGAGGTGATACATGAGCTCGCCGCGCTCCTGCCTGCCGACGCGGTTCTTGATCAGGAGATGGTTGCCGCCGACGTTATTCGCCGCGAACAACAGACGGGCACAGGCATGGAGCACGGCCTTGCTATTCCGCACGCCAAAACCGACGGTGTCTCGAGAATGGTATGCGCCGTTGGAATTATTCCTGACGGGATCGACTTTCAGGCCGTCGACCAGAAGCCTTCGAATATAGTCGTCCTGATCGCATCGCCGAAGAACAGTAAGGGTCCACACCTGCAGTTCCTCGCTGCTCTTGTGCAACGGTTACGTCAGGAGAATGCCCGGGAGGCGATACTTGCCTCCCGGACACCGGACGAGGTCGTACAGGCTTTCAGTTCGACGGACGCGGTGAATCGGGGAAGCGGGCCATTCCGCGTTCGACCGAACCGACGATGAACGGGCGTAATTCATCGATCGAAATGATGCTGTCGATGCTGCCGACCTCACGCGCCCGTTCGACGCTGTGTATTCGATCGAATCGCGCGGCGAGTTCTGCCTGCTTCTCGCTCTGAACCGATTGCACGACGTTCTCGTAATCCTTCTGCGTGAAGGCGGGGTCTTCTCGCAGACGTGCGGCGGCTTCAGTAACTCGTGAATCCGCATACGTCTCTTTACGAACGATCCCCGGAAATACGACCGCCGCGGCGGGCGCACCGCCTATAACCGAAGCATACGCTCCTTTAAGTGCCGCCGCGTGCAGATGCGGGTTCAACTTTTTCGAAAAGACGACGTACGCTCCCCCGTGATATCGCGCCATTACGACGAACACGATCGGTCCGTTGAAGTTCACCACAGCCCGTCCAATCTCGGCGCCGTACTCGAGTTGGAGTTTCCGAAGCGATTCCGGGCTACCATCAAAGCCACTGAGGTTTGCGAGAATCACCACCGGCAGACGACCGCTGAAGGCGTTTATACCGCGCGCAACTTTCTTGCTCGAGATGGGAAATAACGTGCCACCGCTCCAGCTTTCAGGACCGTCGTGGGGCACCTCCCCGATTCGTGAGAGCGAACGGCTTTCTATTCCGATGAGCCCGACCGAATATCCGCCGATCCGTGACTCCCAGACGACGGCGGTTTCACCGTCCCGCAGGCCTTTCCAGCGTTCCAGAACCGGTGAATCCTGGTCGACCACTGCTGTCATGACCTGCCGCATGTCGAACGGCTTCTTGCGCTCGGGGTTGAGTTGTGTCGAGAATACGTCGCCGATCGTCGAGAACCCC
>JBKHAN010000134.1:0-3354 GCA_046542845.1 Spirochaetaceae bacterium | reverse complement strand
AGGCCTTGAAAAAGGCCAGAGAGAGGCTCAGGTCTCCATTGCCAAACGCATGCTTATGAGGGGCCTGAATGTAGAGCTGATCTGCGAAACGACCGAGCTGAGCGAGCGCGACGTCAGGTCCATACAGGAAACAGGCGACGTTCCTCCGTCAGCGAATCCGGCAGACTAGATTTTTCTACCCATTCCTCCAATCAACTCCACGGGTTTCACGGTACAGATTATTGGAGTAGTCTGATTAGATGCACATGATGCTGGCTTGGGAAAACGAGGCGGTCATGGGCGATCCCTCGCGACAAGCGGGAATCGGTCGGGATGTTGAATCCGTTCCAGGTCCAAGTCAACATCTATATCCGGCCAGTAGAAGTGTTGTGGCGAGATTTCCTGTACGTTGAATACCTGTGCCGCAGTAGCATCCCAAAACCACGGGAACTGATCATGGTCGAGAAAGAACTCTTCATCGTAGTAGGCAAGCCATACCCCGTGAGGGGTCAACTGAACCACTTCAATCGGGAAAACGGTCGGACTCACGCGTTAACGATACTGCAATAGAATCGTTGTTACAAAGCGGGTGTGCGGTGATCGTTGACATTTCGCGTTTCCCGGACTGGCCATCGAGCTGCAATATACACTCATCGATCTGAGTCCGTTTGATCTATACCGGCAGCGGTTGAGTGCGGAGGCTGTTGCAGCTTTTCTGGCATAGCCAGAAAAGTTCCCTCCGGCCTCTCGTACATTATGCTTCGCATATTGTACTGCTGGCCTGCGGCTGTGGATCATTCGGACGCTGCGTCGATCTCTGCCTTGAACGACAGGAAATCAGACGTGTGCTGCGTCACTGCGTCGTAGAGAATTGCGGGATCAATGCTGTCGTATTCGTGCACGATCAGGTTTCGCATGCGTACCATGTTGCGGTACGGGTCGGGGCTCGCGAGCACGCCGAGGTCGTGCAGTTTGACTATGGCCGCGGCGGCGCTTTCGACCGGTCCTGCCTGTTCAAGGCTGATGATTCGTTCGGCCACATCGATCATGATTTCCGCGCATACCTGCACCATGCGCTCGGCCATGGCGCGCAGAACCCAGTCATCGCGAAACTCTTCAATGGTGACGGAGCTCATGCGACGCTGTAGGCGACGAATGTGATCGTCGAGCATGGATAGCTTTTTCTGTATGACGCCGTTGTACTTCATGGTGCGTTCATAGCCTCGCGTCTGTAGCGCAGCTGCCGCTCGAAGTGAAGCATCTGCTCTTCGTACAAACGACAGGTCAGTGAAAAAAACGCCGCGTAGGCCTCCGGGTCGCGATTTACTAGGAGCCGCCCGTTCAGGCTTTCATATCGGTACACCACCCCCGCAGAATTGAGTATGCCGATGTCGGCGCGAACGCCGGGCACGACGCGCTCGCACACTGCCTCAAGCGCCAGAATCGTATCGAGTTCAGAGCGGAGTGAGGCGGCGTTCGCCTCGGGAGGAGCGCCGAGATATACTGCGATGTCGAGGTCGCTGCGGGCAGGCACCGTGCAGGTATCGGAAGCACCGTGATCGCCACCGAGGTCCTGCGCCTCTGCGGCCGAGCCCAAAAGCAGGGCGAACACCACCTCCGGTGCTTCAGTTTCTATCGCCTGCGCGAGGGTCGACAGCGAAAACGGTACGGGCTCGGGGTTCGGGTTCCTGTAGCGCTGCGACAGACTCATATTCGTGCCTCACCTGTCACACTACCACAATCGTGGGGTCTGTGTTGACACCTGCATAGTATTGACCGATACATCACGTTGCCCATACACTTACCGTGCACTTAGATTGATGGAGGTTTTGCGATGGCTGTAAAAACGATCACCATAGACATGGAAGCCTACGATACACTTGTCCGCGCACGGCGTGGAAACGAATCGTTCAGCTCGGTCATAAAGCAGACGCTCGGCCCGACCTCCAACAGTGCGCACGGACTGTTGCACCATCTCGATTCGCTTGTCGTCAGTGACGCGCTTCTGTCTGATTACGAGCGGGTCCTTTCGTCGCGATCCGACGATATGCTCGCAGCAGAGGAGCCCTTGAATCAATGATGCTCGATACGAGCGTGTGCGTCGATCTGCTACGGGAGACCGCTCGAGGTATCGAAGGACCCGCGCGACAGGCGCTCGCTGCGCTCGGACCTGCCCCGGTGAGCATTTCCGTGTATACCGAATGCGAATTGCGCACTGGTATGGAACTTTCCGACCGCCCCGAGGAAGAGAGACGTCGACTGACACACCTTCTTGAGCGGCTGAATATTCTGCACCCGGAAACCGGGTTTCCGGTCATCTACGCCGAATGTGCTGCAGCGCTCCTGAAGCAGGGTACCCCGATACCGGTTATGGATCTGTTGATCGGCGTCACCGCCAAATCACACGGGCTCGGAATCCTGACCCGCGACACGACGCACTTCTCCCGTATTCCGGGGTTAGTGGTCGTGGGCTACGAGTAGTTCGGCGTACTGAGCTGGCTCGTCCGCGAACGTGAACTGGCAGCCGGTTTTAATCGATAATCTGCCCGCCTTCAGTAAAAAAATCGAACTGGCCGACACCACTCCCCTGCGTCCCGTAGGTTGTCCAGTTGGCCCCCGTCGCGTCGCGGAAGCCGACGATACGGCTGACGGTCGGCGAAGGCGTCGGGTCCATATCCGAGACAAAGACACCATCCGCGTTACTGTCGAGGAAGCGCAGCGGACCGTAAAACGATCCCGGCGCAGTCGATCCGTCGATAAAACTACCGAAGGAACCGCTAAGGGTAAAGGTATCGTCGATGCCGTAGACAAGATCGGGCGGTGTTCCATTAAGGAGAAAAAGGGTGTCTCCGACCAGGGTCAGGTCGAACGGTTCAACGCCGTCCCCCAACGGTAGTTCACCGGTCACGGAAATAGCAACGGGAGCGTCGCCGGTCGCGGGGTTATAGCGTTCCAGCTTGTCCGAGTCGATTCTGTACACGATCAGCGATCCATTCGGTGCAACAGCAAATGCGTATGGAGCTGTAAGGTTCGTAAGTGGCGTGGTCTCCGAATCAGGATCGTTCAGGTCGAGCTGACGGATTTCGGCCGTCTCCAGACTACTCGTGAGGACGTACGCTATGCCCCGAACACGGTCGACTTTGAGCGTGCCGGTGCCCAAAGGGTCGCCAAAGGCCCGAAGGACCCGGCCTTCGCTATCCGTGACGAGGATACGGCCGTTTCCATCGCCGTCGTTACCGAGAAGAACCAGCCGGCCCCGATCGGCGAGCGCGATCTGCTCTATCGTGAAGCCCTCCCAGTCGGTCGCGCTTTCATCATCGAAAGGCTCTATCTCGTTCCATTCGCTGCCGTCGGCCGGAAACCCGGTCAATAGCA
>JBKHAN010000056.1:0-18145 GCA_046542845.1 Spirochaetaceae bacterium | reverse complement strand
GTGCACCGCGCATTTGTCGACGCGCTGCTATTCCCGGCGCCAGATGAAATCGCCGTTTGCAGGCTGACCGCGCCAGAGTCCCCGACCGCGCGCTCCGAGAAACACGAGCGGACCGTCCTCTCCGCGCGCGCTGCCGGACTCGTCGACGACGATGTGTTCGACATTGCCGCCAGGGATTTCGGTCGTTAAGTAGTTGCCGTTACGTCCGATCAGAACGCCGCCCGAGCCTTCTTCACTCAAGGTAGGAAAATCACTCGCCACACCCTCGTACAGCCCGTCGGACTCGGTGCCGGCGAGTACGTATTCGCTCCCCCCGACGGTCACGAAGTCAAGCGTCAGGAACTGCGCAGGGCTGCTCGCGTCCTCGGGGGTAAGCTCCGTGGTGCTCTCCCAGCTCGCTTCGGCTGTTGGGTCGGTGGCCACGTAGATCTTGCCCTTGCCGGCGACCCAGAGCTCGGCATCCGCGCCGCGGACGCGTATATCGCGGAAGCTGCTCGATGTGCTCCCCGGTATCGTGACCTCGGTCGCTGCCACGCTGAGGGCGTCGTCAATGCTCAGAAGCTGCGTCCCGGTGAGTACGTATATCTCCGAACCGAAGTTTGCTACCCCGTAGATCGTGTTGCGATTGTCCGACTCACCGAGTCCTGGCACCTCGTCGCCGTTCGAGGCAAGCAGACGCTCACCGGCTTCGTCCTCGCGTGGCGCCGACACGACAAAGTCGGGTGTGCCATCGACTTCCACGCCGAAGACGCGGCTGACGGCCGTTATTTCGGTTGATTCGAATGCGGTCACCGGCTTCCATCGGTCGGCAGCGATATTCTCGTCTGCCGGGCGCGAGTACAGCGACTGCCCGTACACAGCGTACAGCTCGCTTCCCACGAGCGCCATGGACGCAAGCGTAAGCCCTGAAGACGGCGGCGCTATACGATCCCAGCTCGCCAGGTCTGACGCTGAATCGTCTGTCGCATTCCTGACCCAGAGCGTTGAACCACCGGCGAAGTACCGCTCGCCGGACCTTTCGAGCGAGTGAATCGAACCGTCGTTCGGGAATCCCCGCTCTTCGTCCACCGGTATTTCCTGTTCGAGACTCGCGAAGAGTCCAACCTCGTGGCTGCAGGACGACAGCGCGAGGAACAACGCGGATGCAAGCGCAACGAGCGCGGTGCCTGTGTTTCGTTTCATTGCTGTACTATTCATTGTGTGTGGTCTCCTGAAACCTGTGCGATAAACGTCCTGCGCCGCATCAGAAGCTGTAGCGAGCGCTCAATCCGAGCTCGAGGAAATTACCAAAGCGGCTGTCCGACGGCGGCGGGGTTCGCTCGCTGTTCGTATAAAACTGCGGCACCCAGAACCAGTTGGTGTTCAGACCAAAGGCCCAGTCTTCAGTGAAGCGCCAGTGGGCGCCTCCACCAAAGGAAACAACCGGCCCGACGTAGGTATCGCCTGAAAGACCGGTAAAGCTCATACCGGTCCCGACACTAAGCGGAAATTCGAACGGGAAGGCGCTTATCAGGTAGTTCGCCTCGAAGGTAATCGGCACGATGTAAAGGGTACGTCCGTTCACACTGTTTGTGAAACTCCCCGTGAGCCTTCCGCCTATACTCCATTCGTTGTTCAGAAATCCGTGCCAGGCTAGCGATCCGGTTCCACCGGCGAAGTTCAGATTCATGTCCGGGTTCGCGTTAAAAAAACCTTCGTTGGGGTTCTGGAAAAACAGGGGAAACAAAGGTCCGAGGCTGATCGTGAAAAACTGATCGCCAAGATCGTACTGCGGAACGACGATCTCCTCCTCGGTAATTTGCGACGGAAGCGGCGATGCGACGAGAAGCAGGAGAATAGACACGAAGGTGAAACAGGCAAGCCGCGTTGCGCGGTCCGGCAAGTAGTGCTGCATAATACTCAGGAGTGTATCACTTGCGGGTTGGATTGGCCAAGAACACCCGCAGTCCGTTGAAGGAAAGCCTCCGACGTGGTATCAATCAGCATGGGTCCACGCATACTCGACGGGAAGGAAACGGCAGCGGCGATACGCGAAACCATACGCACAGACGTTGCCTCGCTGACCGGGAGAAAACCCGGCCTTGGCGTTATTCTGGTCGGAGACAATCCGGCCAGTCTCAGTTACGTCAAAGGCAAGGAAAAAGCCTGCGCGGAGGTGGGAATACTCAGCCGTGAGGTCCGCCTCCCGGAAAACGCCTCGCACGACGACGTTCTGGCCTCCGTCGAGGCCATGAATACCGCTGAAGACATAGACGGCATCCTCGTACAACTTCCGCTCCCCGGTCATCTCAACGAGCAGGAGATTCTCGCTCGCATCAGGCCGGACAAGGACGTCGACGGTCTTCACGCACAGAGCCTTGGATCGCTTCTGAAAGGCGAACCGACGTTCATACCCTGTACACCGTACGGTGTCGCCATGATGCTCGAACACAACGGCGTGGAGGTTTCCGGGGCGCACGTTGTCATTGTCGGAAGAAGTACCCTGGTCGGGAAAACCCTCGCGAACCTGCTTCTGCTGAAGGGTGCCGGTCGCGACGCCACCGTGACTGTGTGTCACAGCCGGACCAGAGACCTTGGATATCACACCAGACAGGCCGACATTCTCATTGCAGCAATCGGGCGTCCGGGCACCATAACGGGCGATATGGTACGTCCCGGCACCGTGGTCGTTGACGTCGGAGTAAACCGCCTCGACGACCCGTCTCGAAAACGCGGGTATCGCCTCGTTGGAGACGTCGACTTCGAGACCGTTTCGCCACGCGCCTCCGCCATTACCCCGGTGCCGGGCGGTGTCGGCCCCATGACCATCACCATGCTCCTGAAAAACACGCTTGAAGCGGCGAAAATGCATCTGAAACAGAAAGGAACACTATAGACATGGTCACTCACACGATAGGAAAAGTTGATGATGCAGTGCCTGTGAAACGGGTGTTGATAAGCGTATCCGACAAACGCGGTCTTGACACCCTCGCGCCGGCGCTCGTCAAACACTGCCCGGAGGTCGAAATACTGTCCACGGGAGGGACATACGCAAGCCTTCAGAAACTGTTGCCGGATTACCCTGGGCTGCGCGATGTCGCTTCGTACACCGGTTCTCCGGAAACCGACGGAGGACTCGTCAAGACCCTCGACTACAAGCTCTACCTCGGTATACTCGGTGAAGCGCATAACCCTCACCATCAGGACGACCGATCGCGCACCGGCGCAGGCCTTATAGACGCGGTCATCGTGAACCTCTACCCCTTTTCCGATTCGGTGGCGCAGGATCCGGGCAATACCGAGCAGGGTCGCAGTAACATCGATATCGGGGGCGTTACCCTGCTCCGGGCGGCTGCCAAGAACTACCTGCGCGTTGCGGTGATCGCCTCACCCGAGAGTTACGAAGGACTCGTGCATGAACTCGCGTCCACCGGCGGGGCAACACGCCTCGAATACCGCGCAGGACTCGCTCAGAGCGCGTTTGCGCTGACTGCCGATTACGACGCGTCGATCTCGGCCTGGTTTCTGGGAAAAACCGCAATGGATCTTTCGGGGGGATACCTCAACCGTGGCTAAACTATCAAACATGTACCGCCGGTTCCATTCAGACGATTTTGCCCCGCGAATCAGCCTGACCATGCATCTCGATGACGGGGATCAGACGCTTCAGTACGAAAAGGTCACCTGGACGATAGACGGGGAGGAGAAGGGGCTGCGATACGGGGAGAACCCCGACCAGCCGGCAGCCCTGTACCGCCTCGTGAACGGGAATCTGCGCCTCGGCGACGTGGAGACGCTGAGCCCCGGGATGGGGCTTGCTTCCGAGGCGGAGCTGCTGCAAAGCGGAAAACACCCCGGCAAGATCAATATCACCGACGCCGACGCGGCACTCGGCATCCTCCGGTATTTCGGCGATCGTCCGGCGACCGCCATCATCAAACACAATAATCCCTGCGGTGTAGCTCTTGGCGATGACGCGCTGCACAGTTACACACGCGCCTATAACGCGGATCGCATCGCTGCATTCGGTGGTACCGTCGGCATAAACTGCACGATCGACGCCTCGACTGCGCGAGCGATCGCGGACGCCTACACCGAAGTTGTCGTCGCGCCGGATTACACCGTCGACGCGCTTGACGTGTTCGCATCACGGAAGAACCTTCGTGTCATGCGCATACAGGCCATGGACCGCCTCGCCGCCTACGAGCCGCTCCGTGTCATTGACATCTCGTCTCTCATGGACGGAGGTCTCGTCCTTCAGTGGAGCTTTCAGCCGAGGCGACTGAAGCCTGAAGAACTTGTCCCCGCAGCGACGGAACGGCAGGGTACCCGGTACACGGTCGAACGGGAACCGACGGCAGCGCAGAAACGGGATATGATCTTCGGATGGTTCGTCGAAGCAGGCGTTACGAGTAATTCGATACTCTACGTGCACGACGAGGCGACGGTCGCGATAGGAACCGGCGAGCAGGACAGGGTAGGGGTCGCCGAGATCGCTCGCGACAAGGCATACCGGAAAGCGCCCGAACGCTTCGCCGTCGAAATGTACGGCAAGTCTCTCCGCGACCTGTCGGAGTCCGAGAAAACGACGGTCGCCGAACGTACGGAAGAAGAGCACGCGGGTCTGCGGGACAGCTGCATGATCAGCGACGCTTTTTTTCCGTTTCGCGACGGTATAGACGTGGGCCTCCGGGAAGGCGTACGGGCCGTGTTGCAACCGGGGGGGTCGCTTCGGGACTTCGAGTCTATAGAAGCCTGTAATGAATACGGGGCGACCATGTGTTTTAC
The DNA here is from genome assembly GCA_046542845.1 of Spirochaetaceae bacterium. Lineage (GTDB taxonomy): Bacteria > Spirochaetota > Spirochaetia > DSM-27196 > SKKC01 > SKKC01. Next base: position 13,378 of record JBKHAN010000056.1, on the reverse strand, counting down.
CGAACAGCGAAGCTTCAGACACTAGCACAATTGCCGCGTATCGGGGCACGCAGTATACTTGATTCATGAGAGAGGAACACGATGAACGAAATAGTCCCAACTGATACACTCGCGCGAAACGCAACACGGGCCATAGGTGGCATTGGAGGAGGCGGGGCCCTTCTGATTCTTGGTGTTGCAGCAGGTTCTCCGATTGGTGGTATCATAGGTATCGCGCTCGCCCTTGGCGGAGCGGCGATCGCAAAGTCATCGAAAGAAGACCGGGTCGCAGGTGGCGTTATGGCCGCAGCAGGGGTCATTACGGGACTTGCCGCTATAGGCATAGGTGGCGGGGCGTTACTTACCCTCGGAGGGTTCGGCCTTCTCGGATACGGTGGCTACAACCTGTACAAGTTCCTGAAAGGCATGCAGAGCCGTCGATAAAGCTTCATTAGGAGGTCCCCATGCCATGGAAGTTCCTGCTCTTTCTCGTCGGACTCGCGCTCGTAATCGTTTTCGCGGGTCTGAATATCAGTAATTCGACAGATATCTCGTTCGGATTTCACACCTTCGAGGATGTACCCGTGTTTATGGGGCTCGGTTCGGCGTACCTGCTCGGCGCGCTGACAATTCTGCCGTTTACCCTCACCAAAGCGCTCAAGAAACGCCGCGAACTGTCGACGAGATACAAGAAAGACAGGAAAAAATCCGCGGAAGCGAATGAGAAGCCGAAGAGTTCCAGACTCAAACGCTCGCGGCAAAAGGCGATTACCGGCAATGAGAGTACCGCACGCGGACCCGAAACGACTGCTACTGAAAAAGACCCCCCGGTTCCTCCACGGCCGAGTTGACAACGTTCTCATTGCGGCGCTGCTCCTTCTATGCATTTCAGGAAGCCCCGTCGGTGCAGACGATCCTGCGACTTCCGAAGACTTTGAGCATCAGGCTCTCAGAGCATTGACACGACGCAATTTTCCCGAAGCCATAGAACTATTCGAGAATGCCGCCCGCGCGAGCAATTCGGTCGAGCGCGCCCAGGCTTTTATGCTGCAGAGCGCTGAACTCCTGATCGAAACCGGCGAGCATCGAGCAGCACTCGAGCGGGCCATTGTGCTCGAATCCGCGGCTGAGAATCAGCTTCTACGCCGCGATGCGTCGTTACTTGGCATACGGGCACTGTACCACCTCGACCGGGCGGAAGACGCCTACGAACGCATTCGCCGGCTTGCTCCCACGGATCCCACAGGCATGTTCCTGACCGCGCACATGGCTCGTGAAATGCGCGATCCCGAACTGTCGGACATTATCGAACGTCTTCTTGAGCGTTTTCCGGACAGCCTCGAGGGTGCGCTTGCATCCGATTCGGACTGGATCTCGCTTCCTGCGCTCCCCTCGCTTCTGTTTTCCGCGTCCCGCATACAGGATGTCGTGGAAACGGATGCATCCACCGACACTTCGCCCGAGCCGGTGCCCCACGAAGCCACGCAGACCTCGGATACTGACGCATTCGGCATACAACTCGGCAGCTTCTCATCCTCGGAGAACGCCCGTCGCCACGCGCAACGTATTCGTGACGAGGGCTGGGATGTTTCTGTGGAGGACGACACGGGCGAGACCTTTCGTGTCCTTGTGCGCTTCGAGGAAGCCCTGCCGAGATCCGAAGCAGAGCTACGGCAACTGGAGCTCCGCGATGCGGGATTCGAGGGATTTCTGTTGTTCGGACCGATAGATTCGCCGTGACCGGCAGAACGCCTGTCAGTCCGACCCGGCGAGTTCGATCTGCTCCAGCAGCAGACGGCTTCCGGGAGCGCTTGAAACGCCATTCACGGTCAAGCGCGCCGGCTGAAGTTCAAGAGTACGTACTATCCGGTCTGAGTGTGACGTAATATCGTGTTCGAAGGTATAGACTCTTCTGCCGTTTCTCCGCGCTGATTCATCGAAAATAACCAGCTCCAGCACGTAGCGATCATCCTCCGGAATCCTGTACACGGAGGCTGTACCCTGTAACCGTTCTTCGTCCTCCGTCAGTTCAAACCGTTCACCGCGGAAATGTATGTCGACACCGCTGTCGTCGGTGTAGGTACCGCTGAGCTCAAGCGGGGCCGGCTCGATTCGACCCTCGTCTGCCTGCGTAAGCGTCGTCAGGAGCGAACTCGAGACCCTTCGGTAGGTTCCGTCCCATCGGCTCCGGTCGTGCAGATCGACGACAATCTGGTCGAGCGCGCGAACGCGTACACGGACAAACGTATTCATGCTCCGAATGTTCCGGTTTCGCAACATGAGTTGCACACCGCTGGATATTGTCTTTCGTGAGAGCTCCCAGTCAAAACTTTCCTGCATGTCACCGCCGTTGAATACGACTTGTTCACCACGCGTATCGAAGGTCACGATACTCAATCCCTCGCCGGTTTCACGGTACCAGGGACCTGACAGGAACTCGGCGAACGCGTCTGATCCGCTTCGAAACAGAATCTGAAGCTGGTTCTGCTCGACAACACCACCGGATATGCGACGCTCGTCGACTTGAACGTACGCGCCTTCGGAGGGGGATACCTCGTAGCGGGTCTCGATCAGGTCGAGAACATTTTCGCTGTCGGGGTCCTCGGCCTGCGCGATTATGACGTAGGGATCGGCTCGCTGTTCGCGCAGGTTATACTCTTCTCCTCTGCTCGAACGCTCGATTTCGATGGTGCCTGTACTCGTGATCGAGGCGATCTCGACGTATTGAAGTTCAGTAGAGTCGTCCGCACGGGAAAACACGTTCATTGTCTCGCGACCATCGTCATCGACACCGCTTACGATAATCTCCGGTTCAAAGTTTCCGGTGACGTCTTCCGCGCTTACACGCAGTCCTCGAAGGTTCGTCGCGAGCGTGGGCGCGGTCCAGACCAGCTGATATCCGCTGTCTACGATATCGTTTTCGATAACCGCGACCTCGATTGTTCCCGACTCGCCGCCCGAGTCCAGATATGCCACAATCTGTTCTTCAAAATTGTTCCCGTTCAGGTTCGTTTCGAGCACGTCCGCGACGAGCGACCCGGGTACCAGATCAACCCGGACGGCCGGTTCCGTTTCCTCACGACTCGGAGCCTGCTCGAGCGCATCCTGTCCGGAAAGACGTATGTTTTCAGCCGCAGCCGGTGTCACCCGACGGGGACCGTTACCCACGCTCCGCTCGGGAACGGGTGAATCTGCGCTGCAGGCAGCGAGAACAAGAAAAAACGCAGTCAAGGCATGGTGTATCCGCAGGTGTCTCATGCAGCAAGTATGACCTGAACAGGTGCGAAATGTGAATGCCGGCATTCGACGCCTTTACAATACCACATTGCCTGTGGCACTGTTCGCTATGGAATCCCGTGATATTTACAGAAACCTCTCGCCGCTTGATCACAGGTACTGGCTCTCCAACCGCGAGGTCTTCGAACGTCTTTCGAGTATTGTCAGCGAGCTCGCATCGGTCCGGTATTGCGCACAGGTGGAAGCGGAACTCTGTATTGCCCTGCTTGAGATCGAGGGATTACACGACCAGGCAATCTTCTCGGCGGTACGCAGCGCTGCTGAGTCCATAGACCCCGCCGAAGTTGCTGCAGAAGAGGAAAAGACGCAACACAATGTGCGAGCACTCGTCCATGTCCTGAAACGGAATGTCCCGGATGCGGCCGCACCATATATCCACCTCGGCGCGACGAGCGTGGATATCCTCGACACCGCGGCGAGTCTTCGTTTGCGCGACGCGGTCGTGTCGGTTCTCATCCCCGAAACGGTGCGGGTTGTCGATCTTTTATGCAACCTCGCCGAAGCGCACGCGCAGACGCCTCAGATCGGACGTACCCACGGGCAGTTTGCTGTTCCGATTACCTTCGGCTTTGCGATCAGCGAGTACGCGTCCCGTTTATCGAAATCCATAGTCCATGTGTCGGGTCTGGTGAAAGACCTGCGCGGCAAGATCGCTGGTGCAGTCGGCGCATACAACGCCACGTCGATTATTACCGGGGATCCGACGGGGCTTGAAGAGCGGGTGCTTTCCCGACTCGGCCTGAAACCCAGCGACCACTCGACCCAGCTCGTTGAACCCGAACACAGCCTCCGGGTCCTCCTCGAGATCAACATCGCCTTCGGCGTCCTTGCCAATCTGGCAGATGATATGCGCAACTTACAGCGATCGGAGATTTCCGAGACGCGTGAGGCGTTCACGGACACACAGGTCGGCAGTTCAACCATGCCCCACAAGCGGAATCCATGGAACTGGGAACACGTGAAGAGCCTCTGGAAAGCCTACGCACCGCGGGTACTTACCTTTTATATGGATCAGATCTCCGAGCATCAGCGCGACCTTACCAACTCGGCGAGTACCCGCTTCGTCACCGAGTATCTCGCCGGCTACACGGCAGCGGTTCATCGAACTGCGAAGGTGCTCTCCCGTATCGAGCCCGACACCGAATACATGAGTCGAAATCTTGCAACAGCGGGAGACATGTGCATGGCGGAGCCCGCCTATATCCTGCTGGCGCTCGCTGGTGAATCCGACGCGCACGAGCAGGTTCGCCGTGCGACGCTGACCGCAACACGAGAGCGGACATCGCTCCTGGACGCGCTCAAATCGCAGCCCGAAACCTGGAGCGCCGTTGACAATGAATGCCGAAAACGGCTGAACCATGACGCCGGGAGTCTCTTTGCCCGTCCGGAAGCGTACAGGGGCCGGGCCGTCGAACAGGCACTGGCGAACGTCGAAGCCTCGCGCAGTCGTATAGCCGGACTCGCGTGAAACACACGAAGGAGACACACGATATGGACAGCATGTCAACCGGAAATCAGATGACCGAGTTTCTCAGCTACGATGATGTCCTGCTGCTACCGGGATACGCGGACTTTTTGCCGGCCGAGGCAGATGTACGGACGACAATCGCACGCGGTATTTCTCTGAATGTACCCATCATCAGCGCTGCAATGGACACCGTGACGGAACAGACCCTCGCGATCGCGCTCGCCCTCCACGGGGGAGTCGGTGTTATTCACCGCAATATGAGCCCCGAAGAACAGGGACAGCAGGTCGGAACGGTAAAGCGCTATCTGAACTGGGTCATCGAGAACCCGCTGACCGTCTCCCGGCATCAGCGCATACGCGAGGTATGGGAGCTCATGGGCTCGCATCGCATCAGCGGTCTACCGGTGCTCGACGGCGAGAAGCTGTGCGGTATCATTACCAGTCGTGACCTCCGCTTCTGTCACGATTTCGACAGTACCGTAGCGGAAGTCATGACGCCGAATCCGGTCAGCGTTCAGGGCATACCGAGCCTCGAAACCGCACAGAAGAAGTTCAACGAATATAAGATAGAGAAGCTCCCGGTCGTCGACGACGAGGGCAGACTCATTGGCCTTATCACCGTCAAGGACATCGAGAAGCACCAGCAGTTTCCCAACGCAGCGATGGACGCCTCCGGCCGACTGCTCGTGGGCGCTGCTGTGTCACCAACCGAGATCGAGAAACGCATGGCTGCCGTCGCAGAAAACAGGGTCGACTTCGTCGCCATCGACACGGCCCACGGGCATACGAAAAGCGTGATCGATACGGTGAAGTTCGTGCGCAAGCACTACCCCGATATACCCGTACTCGCGGGCAACGTCGCAACCGGTGAGGCTGCCGAAGCGCTCATTCAAGCCGGTGCCGACGGCGTCAAGGTAGGGGTAGGGCCCGGCAGCATATGCACGACCCGTGTTGTCGCCGGTATCGGTGTTCCCCAGTTCAGCGCGGTAAAACTCGCAGCAGAAGTCGCCGCCCGCCACGGAATCCCGGTCATCGCCGACGGAGGGATCAAGTACTCGGGGGACATCGTAAAAGCTCTGGCCGCCGGGGCACACGCAGTCATGATCGGGAACCTTTTCGCGGGGCTCAAGGAGAGCCCTGGAAAGGAAGTGATCTACGAGGGGCGCATTTTCAAGACCTATCGTGGAATGGGCAGTATCGGTGCGATCCGTCGGGGCAGCGGCGACCGCTACCAGGCAGATCCGAACGAAGACCCGGTACCCGAGGGTGTCGAGGGGAGAGTTCCGTACAAAGGCGAATTGAAGCCGTTTCTTCATCAGCTTGTGACTGGTCTGAAAAAAGGAATGGGTTATACCGGGTGTCGGAATCTCGATGCATTGCGGGCGGATTCCAAGTTCATTAAGATTAGCTCGGCCGGTCTGAAGGAAGGACACGTTCACGACGTTGCGATTTCCCAGGAACCGCCAAATTATTCGCGATAGGATGTGTTCATGACAATTGCGGTCATTGGTGCCCAGTGGGGCGACGAGGGGAAAGGCAAAATCGTCGATTTTCTGGCCGAACAGGCGGACGATGTGGTCCGGTTTTCCGGTGGTGCAAACGCCGGCCATACCATTATTCGTGACGGCGAAAAGTTTACGCTTCATCTCGTACCGAGTGGAATTCTGTATCCGAATACCGTCGTAACGCTCGGCATTGGAATGGTAATTGACGTCCCGTCGCTTTTTCAGGAGCTCGAAACGCTCGAGTCTCAGGGCGTCGAATGGAAGGGACGCGTACTCGTCAGCGACCGGGCCCACGTCCTGCTCCCGGGCGACCGCGAGGAAGACACGCGGCTTGACGCCGGCCGTCGGCGCCCGATTGGTACAACGGGGCGCGGCATTGGTGTCGCCTACGTTCGCAAAGCCGCCCGGGACGGTATACGCGTGTGCGACCTCGTCGACGACGCGACCTTCGCAACGCTGTCCACAGACGAACAGGCGCACTTCGAACCCTACCGCGAACGCCTCAAGCGCATGGCGAGCGATCTCAGCGACCGGATGCACTCACACCAGGGACGCCGTATTCTCCTTGAGGGAGCGCAGGGGGTTATGCTTGACCTCGATTTCGGCACCTATCCCTACGTCAGCTGCGGCATGTCCTCATCCGGAGGGGCGTCGCTCGGAGGCGGTATCGGACCACGGCGTATAGACCGGGTTATCGGCGTGTTCAAGGCCTATTCCACTCGCGTCGGGAACGGACCGTTCCCGAGCGAGTTCCTGCCCGAGCGTGACGGCGATCTGGGCGAAAAGGTCCAGACCATAGGAAACGAGTTCGGAGCAACCACGGGACGACCGCGACGCTGCGGCTACCTGGATCTTGTAGCGCTGCGCTACGCGGTACGCACGAACAGCATCGACGGACTCGTCCTTACCAAACTCGATATTTACGACAGCTTCGACGAAATCGCCGTCTGTACAGGGTACACGATAGAAGGAAAAACCTGGCGCAACGTACCGGCCAATCTCCGGCAGTACGAGCAGGCCGTACCGATTATCGAACGCCTGCCCGGGTGGCAACGGGCAACCGGTACGGCATCCCGATACGAAGACCTGCCTGGCAAGGCGCAGGACTACATTCGATTCATAGAGTCCTTCGTCGAGGCGCCCATCGATATTGTCAGCGTCGGCAGCAGTCGCGATCAGACCATTATCCGCCGAAACCCCTGGAAGTCATGATGGATACGATTGCGGTTCTCGACTTCGGAAGTCAAACGGCGCAGCTCATCGGGCGGCGCATACGCGAATGCGGCGTGTACGCAGAGATACTTTCGGGAACAGACCCGATTCCGGAGACGCTCCGGAAGAACGTTAAAGGTATCGTCCTGAGCGGGAGTCCCGCCTCGGTACACGAAGACGGGTCGCCGCGCGTTCACCCATCGGTCCTCGACCTGGGGGTACCCGTCCTCGGAATCTGTTACGGTCTGCAGCAGATCGTCCACGAGGCGGGTGGTCGCATATCACGAGCCGAAAAACGCGAATACGGACGATCGCGGCTCACGATTACGCGCGATCACCCGCTTTTCGACGGCGTGCCCGACGGCTTCACGAGCTGGATGAGTCATGGCGACAGCCTTGCCGAACTCCCCCCAGGTTTTTCCCTGATCGCCTCGAGCGAACACGGGCTGCCCGCGGCCGTTGAGAACACCGACACCTCCATCGTCGGTATACAGTTTCATCCTGAAGTAAGCCACTGCGAGTACGGTACACGTATCTTGAAGAACTTTGCGGTCGGGATATGCGGAGCGTCGCAATCCTGGTCTATGGAACAGTACGTCGACACCGCCCGCGAACGCATTCGCACAACGGCGGGTAACCGTTCCGTGCTGGTACTCATATCCGGCGGCGTTGACTCCACCGTTGTTGCAGCCCTCATCCTTTCGGCACTCCCCGGAACGCAGGTGCATCTGATGTACGTCGACACGGGGCTCATGCGCAGCGGTGAAACCGAAGAGGTAACCCGCACCCTCGAAGCGCTCGGAGCGGAAAACATACATGTCATAGATGCGAAAGACCGCTTCTTCCGGGCACTCGCCGGACAACCCGACCCGGAGGAAAAGCGCCGGATTATCGGTGACATGTTTATTTCCGTGCAGCAGGAAGAGCTTGCGGCGCGAGGCATAGGCGAGGGTTTTCTCGCGCAGGGAACGCTGTACACCGATATGATCGAGTCAGGGAAGGGCGTTGGAACCTACGCGAAAGTTATCAAGAGTCACCATAACGTCCGAAGTCCACTGGTTCAGCAGAAGCGCGATGACGGCTTGCTCATTGAACCGCTTTCATGGTTGTACAAGGATGAAGTGCGCGATCTTGGCCGCGTACTCGGTCTCCCGGAACATATCGTCGGCCGTCATCCCTTTCCTGGTCCGGGACTCGCCGTTCGCATACTCGGGGCGGTGACTCCCGACCGGGTCAGCGTATTGCAGGCCGCCGATTCGATCTACATAGAGGAACTTCGCAAACGGCGTCTGTACGACTCGATCTGGCAGGCCTTCTGCGTCCTGCTCCCGGTCAGCTCGGTGGGCGTGGCGGGTGACGACAGAGCCTACGGCGGGGTTATAGCGATGCGCGCGGTGGTCAGCGCCGACGGAATGACCGCCGATGTGTACCCCTTCGAAAGTCGTGACATACTCGAAATCAGCGCACGAATAACGAACGAAGTTCCTGAGGTGGGAAGAGTTGTATACGACGTGTCGAGCAAGCCTCCGGCAACCATAGAGTGGGAGTAGCGTACGGCACGTGCACTCGTTGTCTTCGGAGACCAGCTTGATCGCGACGCCCTGGCGGTCGAAGGTATAGACCCGTCCGTCGATACCATCATAATGGTCGAAGCCGCCGATCAGGCCATCCGCGAGCACTCGCACGTGCAACGCGTCGTATTCTTCCTTTCGGCTATGCGCCACTACGCGGAGGATATGCGCGCTCGCGGCTACCGCGTGGACTATACGCCTCTCGGGACCGTTCCAACCCTGGAGCAGGGCTTGCGCGAGGCTGTAGAACGCGTCGCGCCGGAAGAACTCCACGCAGGCGAGGCCGGCGAGTACGATATCGAACGCATGCTCGAAGCTTGCGCGTCGAACGCCGGCCTGTCTCTGACATGGAGACCGAACCGGTCCGTGCTCTGCAGCCGGGATGAGTTTCGAGCGCATGCATCCGGTCGGAAAACGCTCCGGATGGAACACTTCTATCGTGAGATGCGTCGCCGCTACGACGTACTCATGGACGGCTCGGACCCCGCGGGCGGGGAGTGGAATTTCGATGCGGAGAACCGTGGCAGTTTTCCCCGAACCGGCCCACCGAACGCGCTCGAGCCGCCCCCCGACCGCAGGGACGAGATAACCGAACAGGTCATACGCGATGTCGCGAACCTGCTGCCGGATCTTCCCGGTCGAATCGACAGGTTTATCTGGCCCGTAACCCCCGACGACGCGATGGCGGACCTCGAGACCTTTATAACGACCCGGCTATCCAGCTTTGGAACGTATCAGGATGCGATGTGGCTGGGTGAGCAGCTTTTATACCACGCCCGGCTGTCACCGGCGCTGAACACGGGGCTACTGGATCCGCGAGAGGCGATAAATCGGGCAGAGAAGGCATACCGGACTGGTCGGGTCGATATCGCGGCGGCCGAGGGTTTCATTCGGCAGATTCTCGGGTGGCGCGAATACGTCCGCGGGGTCTACTGGCTGTACATGCCTGAATACCGGGATATGAACGAGCTTTCGGCGGCCTCACCGCTTCCCGAGTTCTTCTGGACGGGGGAGACCGACATGAAGTGTGTCGCCGACACGGTAGGGGGACTCAACGAATATGCCTACGAACATCATATCCAGCGACTCATGGTTACGGGGCTGTACGCCATGCTTGTCGGGGCTGACCCGCGGGCGGTTGAAGACTGGTATATGGGTATGTTCGTCGATTCGGTTGAATGGGTCACGCTCCCCAATGTAGTTGGCATGTCTCAGTACGCCGACGGCGGAATAATGGCGTCAAAACCCTACGCAGCCACGGGAAAATACATACAGCGCATGAGCAACTACTGTACGACATGCCGCTTTAATCCCGCTGCGGCCACCGGTGACAATGCATGCCCCTTCACAACACTTTACTGGGATTTTCTCGATCGCCACGAGTCGCGGCTGAAACGCAATCGACGCATGGCGCTTCAGGTAAAGAATCTGGAACGGAAAACACCGGAGGAACGCGAAGCGATCCGCCGGGAAGCACGCAGGTACAAGGACGGACTAACATGACATTCATTCCCGAACGCTACCATCTCCGCATCGAACCGGATCTCCAGTCCTTTCGCTGTCCTGGAGTCGTGACCATACACGGACGGCTCGAACACGAAACGTCTTCAATTCGCCTCGACGCCCGCGAGCTCTCAATCGATCGTGTGGAAATTCAGGTAGATGATGATGCCCTTCCCGAGGTGGGGTTCACGGTAAACTCCGAGGAACAGGCTCTCGACATCGACCTCGGTCGCGCGTATTCAGGTGGTGTGACCGCCACCGTATGTTTCACCGCTGCGATTTCCGACGGACTTTCCGGGCTGTATCGCTCTTCGTACCGCGAGGACGGGTCTTTACGGTACATGGCGGTCACACAGTTCGAGGAAATCGATGCTCGCGCCGCGTTCCCCTGCGTCGACCGCCCCGGGGCGAAAGCCGTCTTCGATATAGAGTTTGTGCTCGACCGCGAGCTCACCGGTATATGCAATACGCCCATCGTACACGAGGAAATACTCGACGACGATCGCCACCTTGTTCGTTTTGCCACCACACCACCCATGTCTACCTACCTTCTGTTTTTTGGCGTGGGCGATTTCGAGTTTTCGCAGGATGAAAGCTACCGCATACCTGTGCGCTGCGCGACGCGTCCTGGTCTATCGAAGTTCGGCGCCGAAGCTATGGCGTGGACAATCGAGTCGCTTCGTTTCGGAGAAGAATACACGTCGCATCGGTTTCCGATCGACAAAATGGACCTCATTGCCTGCCCGGACTTCGCCTTCGGCGCGATGGAAAACTACGGAGCCATATCGTTCCGGGAAAACAGAGTTCTGATATGGCCCGGGGTAACGTCTTCTACCGAACGCGAACGCGTGTGCCAGATTACGAACCACGAGGTGGCTCATATGTGGTTCGGCGACCTTGTTTCACCGAAGGACTGGAGCTACGTGTGGCTTAACGAAGCCTTCGCGACGTATTTCGGCTACGTGATTACCGATACCTTTCATCCGGAATTTGAGGGGCTCGAACAGTTTATCGCGTATCAGATGGACGTGGCGTTTCACCGCGACGCGCTGCGACCTACCGTGCCCGTCGAGTTTCCCGGCGGTCAGGAGCTGGAGTTTGGACCGGCAACAACGCCGATCATTTACCGAAAGGCTGCATCCATCCTGCGGATGTTTCGTCTCTATCTCGGAGACTGCGCCCTTGAGGAGGCGTCGGACGGAGACGCGACGGTTGAACCGCAACGCGCGGCCTTTCGCGAGGGTGTCAGAGCATATATCACCGAATTCGCCCACCGAAGCGCAGACACGGATGGATTTCTCGAAGCGTTTTCGCGAGGGGTGCATCGCGTAGCTGAGGCTCCCGAGTTCAGCACAGACACGCTTGCGGCCTGGATACGGACCCCCGGATACCCCATAGTGTCGGCAACGAGAACCGGCCGCTCGCTGAAGCTCGAGAGATCACGTTTTACCTGGCTTCCGGAAGCTTCGCCGTCCGCGTGCGCGCCCGTCCCTCTGACACTTCGGTACATCGCCACCGACGGATCGGTCACAGACGCCACGGCGCTCATGACCAGCGACGAGCTTAGCATCGAAATTCCTGACAACACGGATGCGGTGAAACTGAACGCGGATCAGGCGGGTTTCTATCGCGTCGCATACGACCCCGATACCCTCGCGGGCCTCGGACGCATGTGCCGTGACGGAATCCTCGGACCTCGTGACCGTTTCGGCATCCTGTACGACCTTCACGCTCGTGTCGTGTCCGGATCCATCCACCTTAGCGATTATCTTACCTACCTTGAGGAGTATTTCGCGAGCGAAGAATCGTTTCTTCCTGCGCTGCAGATAGCACGCTCGTTAACTGAAATCCATACCTTCGCGGGCGACCACGGCGCGCACGTCGCGGTAACCGGCACACGTGTGCTTGAGGAAACTCTTGCCAAGGTCGGTTTCGAGCCCCAAGCGGGTGAAATGCATACCCGGGGAATTCTCCGGGAAGCGGTTCTGTGGGCACTGTACTCTTTCGGCGAAGCAGCCGTACGCAAAGAGCTCGTACACAAGGCAGGAATTCTGCTTTCGGCTGCCGACAGCCACGGTGCGGTGCACCACGATCTGCGTGGCCTGTACTATAGGGTAGCCGCCTGTGAATCCAAGACCTTTGTCGAGAACATGATGGCCCGTGCGGGCGATACGGCGATCACGGAAAGCGAAGCACAGGAAATAACGAGCGCACTCGGTCTCGTTCGTGACGCAGGACTCTTATCGAGCGTTCTCGATTTCACGATGGAAAAAATTCCCGTGCGTAACCGATTCCTCGCACTTGTCACAGCCTCGTCAAACACCGCGACGGGTAACGCTATGTGGGACTGGTTTATTGCGCATCAGGAAGAAGCGACGAGGTTGCCCCGATTCCACCTGCTTACCGCCCTCGTACTGTTTGCTCGTTCCGCAGATGCCGCGCGAAGCGGAGACGTGCGAGCATTTTTCGAGGCCTATGCTCAGACCCATACGGAAACTGGAATGGAGACGATAGCCATGGCACTTGAGGAACACGAGGTGAGGGTCGCGATGCGCCGCCACCTTTTGAACTGAGAAATGGAGGTGAGGGGAATCGAACCCCTGTCCGGCGGAGCCGTCCGCACGCGTCTACAGGCTTAGTCAGTGCTTGAGTTCTCAAACACCGGTTGGCGCACCGACATGCCATCCAGCGTTCCAGCCGAGGTGTTGTGTCCCGCGCAGCCCCCCGACAGACCGCGCAGCAAGCCCTGGTTTATGTCAGATTACGTGAGCCTCAAGGCGGCGTCTCACGAATCCGTGGCAGGATTAATTAAGCTGCCATTGCAAAATCTGCATTGTCTGCAG
>JBKHAN010000017.1:0-56709 GCA_046542845.1 Spirochaetaceae bacterium | reverse complement strand
CCTGTGGGATTGCTGTGCATGTGTACCCCGCCTCTTTGACGGCACATACCGCAAGGTTTTTTCGCTACTGCATTGTTGCTGAATGGAAGCTACCATACACGTTTCAGAAAGAAAAGTAGGTTTTAGGTAATTATCGCACATTTTCGTTATAAACACAGCAAAAAACTACGGTAATGTAGGATGCCTGTTCTACGTCAGTCGTTTCATATAGGTGCGGAAGGTCTGGTGAACAGCTGCCATGCGTTCGCGGATATGGTCTGCAACCCGGGCTCCGCCACTCGGGAACCGAAGCGTGAACGCCAGGCGCGCGAGCCCGCTGTCGTCGTCCGGGAGATTGTGAAGCTGCCGGTCCTCGGCGAGTTGCAGAAAGTGTTCGGCCTGACGCAGAAGCTGGTAGTCGGTGCTCAGGGCAGCGCTCTCGTCGCGGTCGAGGATGCCGATCTCGGATAGACGCGCGAGGGCCGAAAGCGTGTCGGGGACGAGGATCCCCGGGTGGTCCTTCGCGTACACGAGCTGAAGCGCCTGGGCAAGGAACTCGACGTCCCGGATTCCTCCGGCGCCGTTTTTCACGTCGGTCTGCCCGGCTTTTTCGTGAACCTCCTGCGCGGTCTTCCGCATGCGGGTAACCGAGTCCACCACTTCGGAGGCCGTCGCACGTCGCGCGGCGGCCTCGTGCACCGCGTTCACCAGCGCCCCACCGAGCTTCATGGCCCCGGCAACGGGCCTGCACTTGATCATGGCCTGCAGCTCCCACAGCTCCGCGTCGGATTCGTAGTACCGGGCCGCCGAGGCGCAGGAGACCACCGGAGGGCCGGCGTTCCCGTGAGGGCGCAGGCGCAGGTCCACGCGGTATGCCTGGCCTTCGTCGGTGAACTCGGTCAGGTCCTGCACGAGACGTCTGAACACCGCGCTGTAGTATGTCTCCGAATCAGCGTCGGGACCGGTCTCGCTGTTGTCGTACACGGCGAGCAGATCGATATCCGAGCTGTAGTTGAGCTCCATGCCGCCGAGTTTGCCGAAGGCGAGTATGGCGAAGTTCAGGGGGTTCACTGAATCGGGACGTCCGGCCCCGTTCTCCTCGTCGTTCCAGGCCGCCTGCAGTCCGACCACGAGAATCGAGCGGGCAAGGTTGCTGATTTCCGCGGCCGCTTCTGCGACCCGTATGCGGAGGCACAGGTCGCGCATTCCAATGCGAAGGATTTCGCGCTTTCGTATCCGCCGTATCCCGTTCTGCCATTCACGTCTGCTGCTGCTGTTGTTATAGGCTGATGTGAGCTGCTGAAGCAGCTCGCCCTCGGTGCGGGGACGGGCGACCGTCTGAGGATCGGTGATCCACCGGAACAGCGCCGGGTCGCGGATCAGAATGTCGCTGAGAAACTGGCTCGTGCCGAACAGGGTCAGGAGCAGCCGGATGCGCTCGGGTTGTTCAGCGAGTTCCTGACAGTGGAGCGCCGGGTCGTCGGTCGACTCGGTGAAACGGTCCCAGTTGTTGATTACCATATCGGGGTCGGGCAGGGAACGAAGCGACTCCCACCCGAGCAGAACCACGGTTGCAAAGAGTCGCGAATCGCCCACGCGCGCTTTCATATCCTGTATGTTGCGCGACGCACGACCCGGATCGGTGACGCCGACGCGGGCGAGGATTTCCCGCCTGAGCTCTTCTGAGAGCAGATCCGAGAGCACAAGGTCGGCCGGGCCGCTGCTTCGGGACCCGGGTATCGCATCCTCGCCGAGGTGGCGTTCGACGAAGTCTCTGACGATGGCCGTCTGCGTCTGGAAGTCTATCTCCAGGCGTTTTGCGGCGGACACATCTGCCGTCCCCTGATACCCGATGCGCCGGGCAAGATGGTTGAACTCGCTCGACCCGGGCGGCGGTAGAAGCAGGTCCTGTGCGTTTCCCCTGAGCATGCGCAGTCCGTTTATGAGTGTACGCAGGAAACGGTAGGCAGAGACCATGCTCACCGACTCGCGCTCGTCTATGGTTCCTTCGGCGCTCAGCGCAGCAAGCGCGTCGTGTATGCCCGGGCAGCGCAGGGCGTGATTCCGGCGGCCGTGGATGATCTGCAGCAGCTGTACATTGTATTCCAGGTCAACGAGTCCCCCGGGGCTGAACTTCGCATTCACACGCTCGGCGGCCTTTTCCCGCAGCTGCGTCTCGCGGAGCGTTCGCACCTCCGGCACGTCTATGCTGTCGCTCTCGTAGAGAATCTCATCGCGAATTCGTTCCACCTGCCGGCCAAGCTCGTTGTCGCCGCCGATGCGGCGAAGCCGTACGAGTGCGATGCGTTCGGCCGAATGCGCTGGTCCTCCGGCGCTGTAGTATTCGAGAAAGCGGTCCAGCTTCACCGCGAGCGGTCCGTCACCCCCGTGAGGACGCAGACGGAGGTCCGTCTGAAAAATGCCCTCGCGGCGGGCATGAATAAAGCTCACCGCGATCTGCACGAAATTCTCAAAGAACACCGCGTTGTCGACCGAGTTTCCGTCTGTCCGACCGGAGTCGGAATACATGAACAGCAGCTCGATATCGGACGCGTAGCCGAGGGCCGAGCCCCCGAGCTTCCCCAGCCCGAAAACTGCCCAGCGCGCGGTGAGCCCCGCCGCGGTGCGAGGTCGGCCGAAGCGCTTTTCACAGCGCTCCCAGGCAAGTACACACGCAGCCTGCACGATTCGCTCCGCGAGCCTGGTCAGCCGCCTGCTCAGGAAGAAAAAGTCGAGGTCGGGAAGCAGCATATGATCCAGATCGATGAGATAGGACTCGCGGTCCTTGAACTCGTTCAGCGCGGCAACCTGCTCCTCGACAGGATCCCGTCCGGCCTCCTCTGCCGCGCTTCTCGCCTCGGCGAGCACCGTCTCGAGCGCGCTGTCGAGTGCATCCTCGGGTGTCGATAGCTGTGTCCGGTGCTCGATGCGCGTCAGCAGCGGAAGCAGCTGATCCTGCTGCCGACGGATAAAGTCTTCCCACAAAAAGTCGCTTGCCCCGAGCAGGAGCGCGAGTTCCTGCTGCAGTACGGTGTCAGAAACAAGTCGCGTCACGTCCTCGCCGCGATCCATGTCGCGGAAGTCGCCGATCAGACGGTCGAAGCGCTGCATCGCGGCGTAGGGGTCGGGAGCCCGGTCGAGCACAAAGGTGAACTGCTTCGTCAGGAGGATGCTGAGACGGATCTGCTCGAGTTTTGCTTCGCTGCGTATGCGTTCGCCCGATGCGGCGCGAATATCGAAAACGTCGCGAATCCGTCGTCCATCGGTGTGGATCAGAACCTGCTCAATGACGACGTCGTGCAGGTTCAGCGCGTTGCTGATGCTGTAGAGAAAGAACGGGGTATCCTCGCTCGTGACGGAAATCCGGGTCAGCGTCTCGTCGTCTGATTCCTCCTGCACCACTTGTATCGGGGCAAGCACCTGACGTGTTCCAGGTTTCAGGCTGCCAACCAGCGTCGCAACCTCCTCGGCAACAAACTGTCTCGCGCCTTTCTCGTCGCCGTTGCTGAGGTACTCAAAGAGCGCGTTGAACTGCTTCGCGAGCGCGTCCTCGAAGCCGCTGAACTCGCGCTCGAGGCTGCCCTCAAGCTCGTCGACAATGACCCGCCCGGGCGCTCCGGATGTTGCATCGTCGCCGGCCCAGGAGACCGTGCTTTTCTGCTGCATGAGACGCGGCAGGTATATGCTGCCGACCGCCGCACCGCTGCGGTCGGTGAAGCGTCCTCCCCGGCGCAGCCGGGACTCCGGGGTGCTCCGCGCTTCGAGCGTGTAGACGTGACCGCTTTCTATGTTGAGCCCGGCCGCTGCGAGTATGCCGGTGACCAGGCTGAACATGCCGCGGCGATCGGCGGAGATAACGGTTACCCGCACACGCGACTCCCGCTGTTCGCCGAGGCGCTGCAGCGAAAGCGCAAAGGGCTTTTCACGGCTGAGGCCGACGACCTCGGTCAGGTGCGCCATGACCTCATCGTCGCCGTATCGCCTGAGATAGGGCTCGGGGAGCCTATCCGTTATATGCAGTAAACGGTCCCGCGACGCCGCTTCACCCTCGTAGCGCCGGATCGCGCGGCGTATATGTTCTCGTGATGCCATGACGATAGAATCCTACTCGCGCTTTTCATGGCTGTCGACACGGGCTATGCTTGGTGGTCTATGAACACCACACCTTTCGATGAAAACATGATCAAAAGGGAAGTGCTCGAGCGCTTCCTTCGCTACGTGCGCGTTGGTACGACGAGCGATCGCAAGTCCGACGAGACGCCTTCGACCCCGGGACAGTGGGATCTCGCGCGCATGCTCGAACAGGAGCTTGCCGCGCTGGGCCTGACCGACATCGAACTCGATGAGCACTGCTACCTGATTGCCCGGCTGCCGGCCACGCCGGGGTATGAGGCGTCTCCGGTGATCGGTCTTATGGCCCACGTCGACACCGCTTCAGACGTGACCGGCGAGAATGTGAAGCCGCAGGTTATAGAGCATTACAACGGAGCAGCGGTCGCGGTGGGCGAGTATACGCTTGACCCGCGCGAGTTCCCGGCTCTGCTGGATTATGTCGGCGACACGATCGTCACGACCGACGGGACAACGCTGCTCGGTGGCGACGACAAGGCGGGAATCGCCGAGATCATGACGGCTGTCCACTGGCTCGTCGACCACCCCGACGTACCCCACGGTGAAGTAGAAATCATTTTTACGCCGGATGAGGAAACCGGTCGCGGCATGGACCGCTTCCCGAAGGAGAAGCTCAAATCGCGTGCGTGCTACACCTTCGACGGCGGTGCGGAAGGCCGGATCGAGGCTGAATGTTTCAACGCATGGCGCTGCGTAGTTTCCTTCACCGGCAGCGTCATTCACCTCGGTGATGCCCGCGGAAAGCTCGTAAATGCGGTCAGCATGGCAGCCTCCTACATCACAATGATTCCTCGCAGTGAAAGCCCGGAGGCGACCGACGGATACTTCGGCTATTATTGCCCGCTTGAAATACGCGGAAACCTCGAACAGGCAGAGCTCGACGTCTATCTGCGCGATCACGACCGTACACAGATAGAACGCCGCATCGAAGCGCTCAGCGCGTTCGCCGCAGCCGTTGAAGCAGCCTTTCCCGGCGGAGCGGTCTCCGTGAAAAGCGAGAAGCAGTATCTGAACATGTACGAAACGATACAGAAAGACCCTCTGGTCATGGACAAGCTGCGCGAAGCGATGACCGAGGCCGGTTACACACCGCTTATGCACGCGATTCGTGGTGGCACCGACGGCTCGCGCCTCACGGAAATGGGCATTCCCACACCGAACCTGAGTGCCGGGGAGTTCAACATGCACAGCCGTCTGGAGTGGGTGCCGGTGGGAGCGCTTGCCCGCGTTACCGACGTCGCGCTGAAGCTCGTTCAGGCCTGGGCTCGATAGGCCGTTGTGGCCTCATAGGACGGTGGCCTCACGCGCCTGCGTCTGAGGTATATATGCGGGGTACCCGTTTGGAAAGACTGCAGGTCACTTCGTAGGGTATCGTTCCGCAGAGCGCGGCAAGCTCGGCTGCATCCGGCACCGCTTCGCCCCCGGCTTCCTGCGCGGGACCGAACAGCACAACGTCGGTGTAGCGTTCCGGCGGTGGTCCGGGGCCAAGGTCTACCATGAACTGGTCCATGCAGACGGCCCCGACCACCGGGCATCGTCTGCCTTCGATCCAGACGCTTGCCCTGTTTGACAGCAACCTGCTGTATCCGTCGGCGTAGCCGCAGGGCACGGTACCGATCCAGGTTTCCCGCGTGCTCGTCCAGGTGTGTCCGTAGCTGATCGAGGTGCCCGCGGGCACCTTCTTGATAAACACAAGCCTCGAGCGAAACTCCATAACCGGTTTCAGGTCCAGCGGTCGCTCAAGCTCGGGGGCGGGGTAATACCCGTAGACGAGTATTCCGGGCCGTACCATGTCAAAGTAGCCTTCCGGCACGCGCAGGAGCCCGCCCGAGTTGGACGCGTGTACGATGCCCGGGTCTATATCGTGGTCGCGCAGATCTGCAACGCACGAGGCAAAGCGTCCGGTCTGCTCCCGGGTGTAGCTGTCGTCGCTGTGATCGGCCATGGGGTAATGCGTGGACACACCGTCGAGCGACAGCGCTTCGTGCGAAAGAATGGCACGTGCAAGATCGAGCGTGTCTTCCGGACGGCAGCCTATGCGCCCCATGCCCGTGTCGACCTTGATATGGCAGGACGTGTGGACGCCCTGGGATCGGCTTTCTTCTGCAAGCGCGTCGACGTAGGCCCTGTCGGTTACGAGCGGTGTCAAGCGCTGCGACACCACCAACGGAACTTCACTGGTTCCGGGCAGGCTGTACAGCAGGAGCGGTACGGAAATGCCCGCCTCGCGCACCTGTACCGCCTCGTCGACGGTTGCGACCGCGAGATACTCGGTACCGCATTCCACCGCCGCGCGAGCGGTTTCCACGATCCCGTGACCGTAGGCGTCCGCCTTCACCGCGATACAGAGCTTCGGGCGTGCAGTCGCCGGACCGGGGCTGTGCGCGGCTGTCCAGGCCTGGACGCTGCGAATATTGTGTTTCAGGTTTTCGAGGTGAATGATCGCCCGTGTCGGTCTCATTACATGCGCCTTGTTGTGCCAGATCATGACCATAAGATGCATATCGTGTTCGCCGCAAGGGCTCGATAAAACAAGGTTTTTTTCCGTCCTGTACGTTGACTGTATGTTTATGCAAAATTTATACTCCTTCGAACGAAAAAATCACAAAGGAGTGAATATGCGTACGACCTTCACGTCACGACTGACGACTGTGGCAGCGATCAGTCTGACAGTACTGTTTCTGTTCCTCATGGGCTGTCCGGCCCAGACCGACGACGGGGAACCAGAAGCGGAAGAGACCGTTACCCGAGACACCCTCACCATTGCGATTGGTGCGGAGCCGGAGTCGCTTGACCCCGTTAACATGACCTCTGCCCCGGCAGCGACTGTCGGCGAGCACGTCATAGAGCGGCTCATCTACATGGAAGAGGACGGATCGCTCGTTCCCATGCTCGCCGAAAGCTGGAGCGCGAACGAGGACAGCACGGTCTGGACCTTTAACATACGAGAGGGCGTGGAGTTCCACGACGGAGAGCCTCTGAACGCCGAAGCGGTTGCCGCGAACCTGCAGCGCTTTGTCGACCCGGACGTAGGTGCCGCGTATGCGTTTCTGCTTGGTAGCGTGCAGGAAATTACCGCCGTCGGTGAATACGAGCTCGAACTCCGCCTGGCGCAGCCATTTGCCCCGATTCTCTCACACCTTTCGCACAGCTTCATCGGTATCGTCAGCCCTGCACAGCTTGAGGGTCTCGGACCCGAAGACGCCATCGATATCCCGATTGGTACCGGTCCGTATGTCATGGACGAATGGAATCGTGGCGACAGCATCACCATGAGCGTCAATGCCGACTACTACGGCGACGTACCGCAGATCGAAAACCTTGAGTTCAACTTCATCCCGGAAGCGTCGGCGCGTATCGTCGCCCTTGAAACCGGCGAAGCAGACGCGATCATGGCCGTGCCGCCGCAGGATGCCGAGCGACTCGAGTCCGACCCGGACATAGATGTCGTGTACCAGACAAGCGTGCGCACGATCTACGTAGGCTTCAATAACGTTCGCGAACCCTTCGACGATCCCCTTGTCCGTCGTGCCATGAACCATGCGATAGACAAGCAGGCTATTGTTGATGGTCTGTTCGGCGGAAACGCGTTTGTCGCCGACGCGCCGGTTGTCGACGCGGTGTTCGGTCATGAATCCGTTGGACCTTACGAGTACGACCCCGAGCTCGCTCGCGAGCTTCTCGAGGAAGCCGGTTTCGCCGATGGGCTTGAGGTGACGATACATCACCCGACCGGACGGTATCCGCTTGACGCAACCGTTGCGGAAGCCGTGCAGGACATGCTTTCCGAGGTCGGCGTTGAGGCCACACTTGAAACCCGCGAATGGTCGAGTTACCTGAGCTTTACCAGTCAGCCTCCCGAGGAGGCCGAGTACGACATGTTTATGCTCGGATGGGGTACCGTTACTCTTGACTCGGACTATGGGCTGTTCGCGCTGCTGCACACGGATCAGTGGAATCCCAACGGTAACAACCGTGGTTTCTACAGCAATGAAAGCGTAGACGAACTGCTTTCGGCGGCACGCGTAGAAACTGATCCCGGCACTCGCGAAGAGATGTACGCTGAAGCGATACAGCTTATCTGGGACGACGCGCCCTGGATCTACCTCTACAACGAGGGACAGATTAACGCATCGCGCTCGAATGTCGGCGGTCTGATTCATCACCCGCTCGAAAATCTGAGCGCCTGGAATGCATTCTTCATCGACTGATTTCAGACGTTCCTGATTTCAGTCGGCACGGTGCACGACGTCGCTGCGGTCATTATGGCTGCGGCGGCGTCGATTCTTTTTATGGAGACGATCCTACGTGTATCAGTACATTGCCCGCCGTTTGTTGCTGACCATCCCCGTTGTATTCGGCGTCGCGGTAATCGTATTTTCCATTGTGCGACTCCTTCCGGGTGATCCGGCCCGTGCCATTGCGGGTGTACAGGCGACTCCGGAATTTATAGAGCAGGTCAGGGAACGGTACGCTCTCGACGAACCCCTGCACGTACAGTTCGTGTTGTACCTGCAGGGTCTGGCCCGGGGCGATCTTGGGCAATCGACCTTCACGCGCAGGCCGGTAACGACCGAGATCGCGGAACGATTTCCACGGACGATGCTGCTCGCTTCGGTCTCGCTCGTATTTGCGACCGTGCTCGGTGTTTCAGCGGGCATAATCTCGGCTACGAGACGGAACTCGCTTTTCGATAACGCGAGCATGATGCTCGCGCTTGTCGGTGTCGCTGCGCCGGTGTTCTGGCTGGCGCTCATGTTGCAGCTGCTGTTTGCGGTTCAGCTCAGGTGGCTCCCCGCAACCGGGATGGAAAGCTGGCGGCATCTGGTGCTGCCGGCAGTCACCCTCGGAAGCGCCAGCGCGGCGCTCATGGCCCGGATTACCCGATCGAGCATGCTCGAGGTTCTGCGTCTCGACTTCATTACGACCGCCCGCGCGAAGGGGCTGAACGAACGCGTCATAATCTACAAACACGCATTGAAAAACGCGCTTATTCCTGTTGTCACGGTGCTCGGTCTTCAGTTCGGTATCCTGCTCGGCGGCGCCGTTCTGACCGAGACAGTGTTCGCATGGCCCGGGGTCGGCAGGTTGCTCGTCGACGCCATTCTTCGGCGGGATTACCCGGTGGTTCAGGGAACGGTCATGCTTCTCGCGCTGCTGTTTGTGCTGATTAACCTCGTCGTCGACGTCATATATGCCTTTCTTGACCCGCGGATTCATTATCAGGGCGGGGCGGAGGAGTAACTCATGAGTACCGCAACAGCAGGCGATGCCGTACGAATAGAAGAAACGGTACAGAAGACCAGTGAACTTAAAGAAGTTCTCAAGCACCTCTTTCGAAATCGCGCCGCGGTGGTGGGTCTCGCGATTATCGGTTTCTTTCTGCTTGTCGCGGTTTTCGCTCCGGTCATTGCCACACATGACCCGACCGATACCTCACTCGTGTCGCGTCTGCAGACACCAAGTGCCGAGTATCTGCTCGGAACCGACGAGCTCGGTCGGGATCTGTACAGTCGTATGGTGTTCGGCAGCAGGATATCGCTTGGAATCGGACTCATTTCCACGTTGATCGGCGTAGTCTTCGGCGTGCCCGTCGGGGCTGTCAGCGGATATTACGGTGGTAAGCTCGATATTGTGACGCAGCGCTTTATCGATATTATGATCGCATTTCCGGGTATACTCCTCGCGATTGTCGTCGTGACGGTACTCGGAGTGGGCGTGCAGAACGTCATGATTGCAACCGGCATTGCGAGCGTTCCGGTCTATGCACGGCTGGTTCGCGGGTCTGTACTTGCGGTCAAGGAACAGAGTTATGTCGCCGCCGCGCGTGCCGCGGGTCTTGGAGACTTCAGTATAATCTTCAAACATATTCTGCCGAACTGCCTCGCGCCCATAATCGTGCAGAGCACGTTTCAGATCGCGACCGCGATCCTCTGGGCAGCGGGGCTTGGGTTCCTGGGACTCGGGGCACAGGCTCCGACGCCCGAGTGGGGCGCAATTCTCAGTAACGGCAGGGCGTATATCCGCACGTCGCATCACCTCACTACCTTTCCCGGCCTTGCAATCCTGTTCATGGTGCTCGGGTTTAATCTGGTGGGTGACGGGCTGCGTGATGCCCTTGATCCGAAGACACGATAGGAAGATGCACACACCATGAAGACACTGCTCGAAGTCAAGAATCTTCAGACGAGTTTCAAAACGGAGGGAGGAGCTGTCCGAGCCGTCGACGACGTCTCCTTCAGCATAAGAGCCGGCGAAGTCGTTGGCCTCGTCGGCGAGAGTGGGTGCGGCAAGACTGCCGCGTCGTTGAGCATTCTGCAACTGCTCCCGACACCACCCGCATCGATCGACGGCGGCCAGATTATCTTTGACGGTGAGAATCTGCTCGGCATGTCGAAGGAAAAGATCCGGAAAATCAGAGGGAACGACATTGCCATGATTTTTCAGGAACCCATGACGAGTCTGAATCCTGTGTACACGATCGGCAATCAGCTTGCCGAGTCCATACGTCTGCATCAGGGTCTGAGTGCCGCACACGCGCGGGCAAAATCGATAGAGATGCTGAAACTGGTCGGCATTCCCCGGCCGGAGGAAGTCATAGACGAGTACCCGCACCGTTTCTCCGGGGGCATGCGCCAGCGGGCGATGATTGCCATGGCGTTGAGCTGCAATCCGAAGCTGCTTATCGCAGACGAACCGACCACGGCGCTCGATGTGACCATACAGGCCCAGATTCTTGAACTCATGCGCGACCTTAAGGACCGGATAAATACGGCTATTCTCTTTATTACCCATGACCTCGGGGTCATTGCGGAAATGGCTGACAGAGTCGTCGTCATGTATTCAGGGAAGGTCGTCGAACAGGCAGACGTGACGACCCTGTTCCATGACCCGCAGCACCCCTATACGCAAGGGCTCATTAACTCGCGTCCGGGGATAGATCAGAAAAGCCGGCGTCTGCGCTTCATACCCGGCAGTGTGCCCAATCCCCTCGAAATGCCGGGGGGCTGTCCGTTTCATCCGCGTTGCCCTCAGGCTATGGAAGTCTGCGGCCGTGAGATGCCTCCCCGCCGGGAGTTGAGCCACGGGCACATCGTACGCTGCTGGCGGCACGAGAAGGTTTCCGACCGCGACGCACAGCCGCTTCCTTCAGCGGCCGTCGCGCAGGCAAGTATGGAGGGGCAGTATGACTGACACGAATCCCGTACTGTCTGTCCGGAACCTGAAAAAGTACTTCCCCATCCGCACCGGCGTGTTCAGTCGTACGGTCGGTCATGTGAAAGCGGTCGACGACGTGTCCTTCGACATAGCGCAGGGAGAGACCTTCGCCCTCGTGGGAGAAAGCGGCTGTGGAAAAAGCACGACCGGTCGTACGATTCTTCGTCTGCAGGGTGCGACCGGTGGCGAGGTGAGCTTTCAGGGCGAAGACGTGTTCGGCGCGACGGGGGAGCGTATGCGGACGCTGCGCCGCGATATGCAGATCGTGTTTCAGGATCCGTACAGCGCGCTTAATCCGCGCATGCGGGTAGGTACGGCCATACGCGAGATCCTGAGCGTGCACGACGTTGCCCACGGATCCGAAGCGCAAAAGCGCGCTGAAGAAGTGCTGATGCGCTGTGGCCTTGAGCGCTATCACGCAATGCGTTATCCGCATGAGTTCTCCGGCGGTCAGCGACAGCGTGTGGTAATCGCTCGTGCCCTCGCGCTCGATCCGAAGTTCATAGTCGCCGACGAACCCATCTCTGCGCTCGACGTCAGTATTCAAAGCCAGGTCATCAACCTGCTCGAAGACCTGCAGGACGAGTTCGCGCTTACGTATCTGTTCATAAGCCACGATCTGAGTGTCGTGCGCCACATGGCAGACAGAGTCGGTGTCATGTATCTCGGCAAGCTTGTTGAGGTGGCGGACAAGGCATCTTTCTATCGCGAACCGCTTCACCCCTACAGCCAGGCGCTTTTGTCTGCGATACCGGTGAACGACCCGGCTGAAAAGAAAAAGCGCATAATATTGACCGGAGACGTCCCAAGCCCGGCGAATCCGCCGTCCGGCTGTCCCTTTCACACGAGGTGTCCGCACGTCATGCCGGTGTGCAAAACCGTAGTCCCGAAGCTGAAAAAAACGCCCCAGGGGCGGCAGGTCGCGTGCCACCTGGTGCACGATCCCGCCGACGAGGCGCATTGAAATGAGCGGAGACCGGATCCGGGCTCGCGAGGTGTTGCTTATGCTCTCCGTAGCCGGGCGCATATTGTTGCCCGTGCTGCTGGCGCTGGTGCTGACCGTCCTCGCCGGGTACGGGCTCTTTCTGGTGCTTTTCGGCTAGAAAAACCGCCGAATTCCAGACTGTACGGTAAGCAGACTCGCGGTTTTGCTGCCGTGTGTGGTATACTATTGCCGAATGCTCGGGTTACAGCGCTGCTTTCGTAATGCTATTTCGCGTACTCGCATCTTCGCGCTTGTTGCGGTTGCCGTCGTCATGACGGCGTGCGACTCCGGTTCGTTGTTTCTCCCGGACTCAGGCCTCGAGCCCGATGTTTCTATTCAGATGGCGGAATCCGGTTCGATCCTGCGGCAATCCGAAGGACTTACCGTATCGCTCGATGTAGCCGCGTCAGCAGACGCCGGTGGTGATTTCGACTCGGTTGTCGTTCACGTCGAGCCGCAGTCGGAAATCGCGTCACTGTCGGGCAACGGCCTCTCCGGGAGTCGTGAGCGACGGTACGATCGCGACGAGCTGGGAGCAGAGCTGTCTCTGCTCGAATCGCTTGAGGATCTTGAGACCGGCCTGTATACGGTACAGGTACACGTATTTCGTGGAGCAGAGGAGGTTAACTCGCTGCGACGGTCGGTTTTTGTGGTGGACGACGAGTTCGCCGACAGCTTCGCGGTGGACAGCGTTTCGGTGTATCCCGCAGCAATGAGTCCGGGATCCTCGGGAATACTTCGGGCTTCCTTGCGAATACCCCCCGGCAGCGATCCGTTTCTGCGCTGGTGGGTAGGAGGCGAGCTGCTCGAGTCGGGGTACGCGGCAGACGGGTACGACGAAATCGAGTGGACTGCTCCGGACCACGAGACCGCAACGCACTATACGGTCGAACTGGAGATGTTTCCCGGGCGACCGGCTGAAGGCGGCCAGGAAGCGTTTCGTTCTTCGGTTCGAGAATCCACCGACGTACTCGTAAGCTCATCGCGGGCTCTGCAGGAATCGAGTCTCGGTGACGTAGAATCGTTTTTTTCCTTGTACCGGCTGCAGGGCCGGTTTACCGACGACGGGCAGAGAAGCGCTTTAATGGCGGAAGAACCGGTCGCAGAGCTCATCGGTGCGCCGAGACTCAGGGTGTCGCAGGGCTTGTTCGGATACATACTCGACGGGTCAAGTGGCTTCGAGTCACCGGGGGCGGCGATCCCGTTCATAGGCGAAACGCCCGCACCGTTTACCTTTCACGCACGGATCGTACCGCAGGGCGGGGGTTCCGGTACGCTGTTCGATACCCGCGCGACGACCCGCGAGTTCCGATTCGCGGTTGAGACAGGCGCAGACGGAACTCCGGCCGTCATTCTTGAGCACGGAGCACAGACCGCGCGCGCGGAGGGACCTCCCGGTCTCCTCGTGGAAGGGGAAGCGGCGTTACTGTCAACGTCGGTCGTCCCGGCCGAAAGCCGGACGGTTGTCTTATGGTTCCTCGACGGTCGGCTCGTGGATATATCAGAGCTTGCGGTAGCCTTTCCCGCCTCGCCGGTATCGAACGGGCAGGCCGGCGGGAATGCCCAGATCGAGATAAACGAGTCGGAACTGAGCGCCGGCGAAGGGTTTACCCGGGTCGGGGCAGCGGAGCAGGGTTTCGGGGGCCTGGTCGCTGAAATCGGCATCCTGTTTCGCGACGAAAACGGCCGTATCGGCACGGACGCGTCGGTGTTCCGCGACGCCATGGAAAGCCGCTACGCCGGCCGCCTGGCGTACGCGAGGGGTTTCCAGGGGATGTTCGTTCCGGACGAGCTCGAGACGATAGGGCGCGTGACGATGCGACGCGGTGCGCTGGAACTGGAGCCTGGTGCATCTGTTTTGTTCCCGGCCTTCCTTTTCGAGCACGAGCAGCTTGTAGTCGAACTCGCCCTTGGAGCAGATGCGCCCGAGGCGGAGGGTTTGTTCCGTTTCGATATCGAATCCGACGAGACGAGCTCGCAAATGGTCGCCGAGATAAGCTCCTCGGGTGAAGTCCGGCAGTCCGGTGAAACAGTCGGTTCTCTCGAACTCGTCGATGATCCTCCCGTGATTGTCGTCCGGTTGACACATCAGGACGGCGTCGTTCAGTTGCGCGGTCAGAACGGGCTTGAAACGCAGGTCGAACTCGAAACGTCCCGCTTTCAGGGTGTTCGTCTGACAGCGATGCAGGGCGAAGCTCGCGTGGTACCGCTTCGCATACGCAGCGTCGTCGCACACCGCGACAGGGTATCGCTGGCAGAACGCCTCTCCTCGTCCGAACGCGACGAGGACAATTAGGGACACCGGTTCAGTTCAACGCGGGGTTGACCCTCGAAGAGCTTCGTACGCGCGTGCGGGGTGGTTGGTTATGACTCCGGCGGCCCCCCGGGCCAGGCTGCGCTTCATGTCCTCCGCCTCGTCGACGGTCCACACAAACACTTCGCGGGCCTGCACAGCGGCGCCGAGCGCGTGGCCGCGGGTGTATTGCACGTGCTCCGGCTTCAACGCGTCGGCTGCGCTCATGTAGCGCCCGAATCCGTTTCGTAAAAACCACGGAACTCCTGAGCTTCGCGAATAAATGATCGCGACCGGCAGTCGCTGCGACCGCCTCCGCGTTTCACGGATGGCATAGGGATTGAATGAACTGATAAGACAGCGGTCCTCAAGACCACGCGAAGCGATCATGGACACGAGCGCATCTTCTATGCCTGTCGCTCCGCGAACCGAATGCTTGATTTCGATGTCGTAGCAAAGGCTGTCGCCGAAAGCATCAAGGACGTCCCGAAGAAGCGGAATCGGCTCGGTACCCCCCACCCGCAGCGTGGACAGCGCCTTCCAGCTTTGGGCATCAATACGACCGGGCGTGGCGGTGACACGGTCTGTCGTGTAGTCGTGAAAGACGACGATCTCGCCTGTGCTGCACATCTGCACGTCAAGCTCGATTCCGCCGGCTCCCGCCTCCCGTGCTGCGGTGAAGGCAGCCATGGTGTTTTCGGGGTACTCCGCCGAGAAACCTCTGTGCGCGAGAATTACCGGCCGTTCAACGCCGGGGAATATCGCTCGTCGTCGTGCCATTATTGCTCTCGTTCTTCCTGCAGCTTGCGTTTCAGCTGCTCGAGTTCGGACTCGACGTTCAGATTGCGGATGGCTTCCTGCGTTTTTGTATTCCCCGCGGCTTCCTGCAGCTGCTGCGCAAGCGCTGCGGCATCTACCGTCATTTCAGGTGTTCGTTTCAGGCGCTCGAGGTTGTGTTTCATCAGAGCCACTGTTTCGCTGAGGTCCGCTTCTTCGCTCTGAAGCCGTGAAAGCGTCGCTTCTGCCTGTTTCCACTCCGCAAGCGCGGTCGCGGCAAGGTCGCGGTCCTGCTTGTCGTAGGCAAGCTGTGCCCGCTTTTTCCAGAGTGCAACGCGCTCCTCGGCTTCCTGGCGCTGCTTTCGAAGCTGGTGAAGCGAGGTGATATACGAGCCGACGTAGGCTGCCGCATCGGCCCGGTCCATGCCCGATAAATCAGCCTGTTCTGCCCGACTTCCGGGTCCATGTGGAAGAGGTTTATCGAAAGAATCCGCCATGTACTACTCCCGTCCTACTGCTGCTGTACGATATCGAGACACAGGATAACAGGTGTGTCGCTTCGCGTATATGTGTGGAGACTCAGGGTCCGGCACAGGGTTCCCGTTGCGCGGGAGAGGTAGGGCCCGGTCAGATAGTGGGGGGCACCGTGGGTCCGGATGTGATACACATAGTCCTTCAGCCCGTGATCGGCTCCACGTTCTGCCGGCCGGAACAATGCGCGCTCCCGCACCTCTGTGGACGGATTGAATATGGTTCCGGTTATCTGTTCGCCGCCGAGGTCTGTAAGGTACGCGCACTGCACGTCAGGAAGCGATGCAATCACGCTCGCGAGTTCGCTGTCGTCCCCGACCATTTGGTGAAGCTGGTCTGCGACGTCCTGCCCCGTGCGCACGATCGCCTTCGTGTGTTCGTATTCGAGCAGGGCATTCTCGGCCACCCGTGATCCCGCCTGCGTCGCGTGAAACCGTACCGTCTCCCGCGCACGGTCCCGTTCGGATGCGAAATCCTGAATCGGGCGTGCGAGCAGGTAGCCCTGAAACAGATCGCACCCGAGCGAGGTCAGGCATTCGAGCTCCGCGCTGTGCTCGACTCCCTCTGCAAGGCTTATAGCGCCGAAACTGTGGCACAGACCGCTGATTGCCTCGACCACGGCGCGTTTGTAGTGGTTCTCGTGTACGCCCGAGACCAGATTGCGGTCGATCTTGACCACGTCAGGTTTGAGCTCTACGAGACGTTCGAGATTCGAGTGCGACGCGCCGAAGTCGTCAAGCGCTATCAGAAACCCGTGGCGCCTGTACCGCTCGGCGAAGGATCGAAGCGTATCCATGGACCGCACACCGCTTTCGACGACCTCGATCGCGACCCGATCGGGCCGTATGCCCCAGGCGTGCACCTGCTCCAGGAGGTAATTGTCCGAACTTGAGGGATCGTCGAGAAGCGACGACGTGAGATTCACGAACAGGACGTCGGGTCGTCCGGGACCTGCTGCCTCGTACGCAGCAAAGGCGGCTTCGCGGCACTGACGATCGAGGGAAAGTATGTCGCGTTGCTGTGCCGCTTCGGCGAAAAGCGATAGCGGATCGCAGGGGGCCCCCGCGTTGTCGTACCCGCGCGCAAGCGCTTCGACCCCGACAATGTCCCTGTCTTTCAGGTTCACGATGGGTTGTAGTACGCTTGAGAGGCTATATTGTCGCCAGTGAGGGCTTTTTCCGAGGTGCGTCACGTGCGACTTTATACCCTGTACACAGGGCCGGAGGCCAGACAGAGAGGAACATTGTGCAGAAGAATTATTCCATGACCGACGACTGTATCGTTGCGCTCGCAACGCCCTACGCCGAAAGCGCGCTCGCGGTGATCCGCGCGAGCGGCGTTGACTGCATTGAACGGGCATCGCAGTGTTTTTCCCGACCGACGACGCTTCGTTCATCGAAGGGAAAACGCGTGCATGTCGGCTACGTTGTCCACCCCGAGAGCCGGACGCGTGTAGACCAGGCGGTGTTCACCGTGTACCGCGCTCCCGCGAGCTATACCGGCGAGGACAGCGTGGAAGTCAGCTGTCACGGCAGTCTCTCTGTGGTGCAGGCCTGTCTCGAAGCCTTTCAGGCCGCGGGTTTTCGTCCGGCAGGGCCGGGCGAGTTTACGCTGCGCGCGTTTCTCGCAGGGAAGATCGGACTGACCCAGGCCGAAGCTGTTGCCGAGATCGTGCGTGCGCGCACCCGGACAGCGTCCGCCCTCGCGCTCGGACGCCTCGCGGGCCGGCTTGAGCAACGCATCGAGGCGGTCAAGCAATCCCTCGTGCGCGTCCTCGCGTCCGTGGAAATACAGCTCGATTACCCGGAAGAAGACACCGGGGAGGTGCCGTACGACAGCGCCGCGCTCGAGCATGCGCTCGAGGAGGTGCTGCAGCTTGCCGGAACGTTTCGAACCGGCTCCCTGTATCAGGAGGGCGTACAGGTGGCGCTTGCAGGAATGACGAATGCCGGTAAATCGAGTCTCTTTAACGCTCTCCTGCGAGAAGATCGCAGCATAGTCAGCGATGTTCACGGAACCACACGGGACTACATCGAGGCTGCGATCGACGTCGGTGGTATACCCGTCAAGCTGTTTGATACAGCCGGTCTGCGCGAGGTCAATGAGCGCGTCGAGGGCGAGGGAATCCGGCGAAGCGGCGAGATCATAAGCCGCGCGGCGGCAGTTGTGTATCTCGTCGATGCGTCGGCCGGGTTGTCGCCGCGCGACGAGGCGAACCTCGCCTCGTTTGACCCGGGGAAACCCGTTGTGAAGGTCTGGAACAAGGTCGACCTCCTCGCGGAGGGGGCGCCGGTACCGGAGGGATATATTCCCGCGAGCGTCGAAGCCGGTAGCGGCCTCGGGGAGATCCTCGACGAGCTGTTCCGGCAGATCGCCACAGACCATGCCGCACTCACGGGGGAGGAGACGGTCGTCGACAGCATCCGACAGCACGATCTGCTGCGGCGCGCGGCGGACGCCCTTGAGAGAACGTGTGAATCGGTACAGAATAGTATGCCCGCCGACATCGTGGCGGTCGATCTGCAGGACGCGATCGCCGCACTCGGTGAAATAACCGGCGAGGTTTCCACCGACGATGTGCTGGAAACCATGTTCGGCGGATTCTGCGTCGGGAAATAGCGAGGGACGGTATGTTTTTCAGAGAGGGACAGACGGCTCGGATAGACCCGCAGGGGTGCCGGCGCATACTCATATTCGGTGACATACACGGTGACCTTGCGTCGCTCGAAGCAGGCCTGGCCCTGGCAGACAGCGAGGACCTTGTTGTGTTTCTCGGGGACTACGCGGACCGCGGCCCCGAAGGCGTCGAGGTCATAGACAGGGTTTTCAGGCGCCTCGCAGACGAACCGGAGCGTACCATTGCCCTCAAGGGTAATCACGAAGACTACTCGGAACATGGTGAGCCGAAGTTCCATCCCTGTGACCTTGTATCGGAAGCCAGGCTCAAGCGAGGGAGCTGGCAGTCTTATTTCCCGTTTTTTCAGGAATTCGTGGGCCGACTGTGCCTGACCGCAGTCATTCCCGGGTTTGCCTTGTGTGTGCATGCCGGGGTGAACTCCCGTCTGCATTCACAGAATCAGCTTCCGGAGCCCGATGCGGATCTTGAGACCGCTTTTCTGTGGAACGATCCCGTGCCGGCATCCGGTGAACACGTCAGTATCCGGGGCGTCGGCCAGAGCTTCGGTCCCGATATATCCGCGACCGTCTGCGAGGCGTTGTCGGTCAGGCACATAATTCGAAGCCATGAGCCGCGTAAAGCCGCGCAGCGGCCGCATTCCGAGCACGATGGTCGGGTCATAACAACGAGCGCGACGAAAGTATACGGCGGTGTACCTTCCCTTCTCTGTCTTGAGACCGCAGATCTCCCTGCGTGTAACCTGCTCGGCGACAGTGTAGTGACGTATCTTACCTAATTGATAATTGCTATCCACAGGGTGCATTTGGTACACTCGGCTCACCATGGATTTTGACGCAATAGTCATCGGAGGCGGGCACGCCGGCATCGAAGCGGCAATGGCGCTCTCCCGTCTCGGTTTTGAAACAATGATGGTCACCCAGAACCTCGACACGATCGGCAAGATGAGCTGTAACCCGGCCGTGGGCGGACTCGCCAAGGGGAACATGGTTCGCGAGATCGACGCACTCGGTGGGGAAATGGGACGTCTGATCGACGCGACCATGATTCAGTTCCGCGTCCTCAACCGTAGCCGGGGGCCGGCGGTCCAGGCGCCACGGGCGCAGGCGGACAAGAAAGCCTACGAGGTTCTCGCCAAAAAAACCGTTGAGCGTCAGGATCATCTGCACCTGTACATGGATACGGTTGTCGATCTGATGTTTGACTCAAGCGGTCGAACCGTTACCGGCGTCGTCACGCAACGCGGGAAGCGAATGACGGCGTCCGTTGTTGTTCTGACCACCGGTACATTTCTGAACGGTAAGGTCTTCATCGGCGAATACTCGGAAACAGCCGGGCGACTGGCCGAGCCTGCTGCGTTCGGCCTCGACCGCACCCTTGCCACGCTCGGGTTCCGTATGGGGCGCATGAAGACGGGGACGCCGGCACGCGTGGCTCGATGGAGCCTTGACTTCGATAAAATGGAGGAGCAGTTCGGCGACGAAGAGGTTGTGCCGTTCAGTTTCTCTCATGCGAACGTACAACGGCCCAAACTGTCCTGCTACATAACGTATACCAACGAGTACACTCACCGCATTCTGCAGGACAATATGCCACGCAGCCCCTTGTACTCGGGAAAGATCGTCGGCAGCGGACCCCGCTATTGTCCGAGTATAGAAGACAAAGTCGTCAAGTTCCCGGACAAGGACAGACACCAGATCTTCATAGAACCCGAGGGGCTCGATACCGAGGAAATGTATCTGAACGGTATCAGCAGCTCGATGCCGGAAGATGTGCAGGAAGCGTTTATTCATACAATACCCGGTCTCGAACACGCGGAACTGATGCGACCGGGTTACGCCGTCGAATATGACTACATTGATCCATCGCAGCTGTACCCGACGATGGAAGCGAAACTGTGCCGCAACCTTTTTATTGCCGGGCAGACCAACGGAAGCTCGGGTTACGAAGAAGCCGCCGGACAGGGGCTTATAGCCGGTATCAACGCAGCGCGACGGCTTCAGGATGCGCCTGCCTTCGTGCTCTCGCGGGCCGAGGCCTATATTGGGGTGCTCTGCGACGATCTGGTGACGCTGGGCACCAAAGAACCGTACCGGATGTTTACCTCGCGGGCGGAACACAGGCTCGTACTCCGCGCCGACAGCTGTGACATGCGCCTGTTTGAAAAAGGATATGAGCTTGGCCTTCATTCGGAGGAACGCTACGAAGCGTTCTGCAGGAAGCGGGACACCATAGCGGAGATCAAGGAACTGCTGCGCAAGCGCCACCTTTCGCAGAATGACTTTCAGGCGGACGCTCGGGCTGCCATGAACGGAAAGGCACGCCTTTTCGAGCGACATGTCGGAAAAAGTCTGTATCAGGCGCTGAAAGACCCGCAGCTCTCCCTTGCCGATGTGCAGTATGTGGCCCCGGATCTGATCGCCGGTGGTGGAGGTCTCCCGTCCGACTGGTTGCGTCAGGTCGAGCTCGATGTCAAGTACGAGGGCTATGTCAGCCGCCAGGAACGGCAAATTCTGCGCATGGACAAGATAGAAAGGATTCGCATCCCCGACGGCTTCGACTACGACGGGGTTACGGGGCTTTCGACGGAAAGCCGTGAGAAATTCAAGGAAATCAGACCGCTGAACGTGGGACAGGCAAGTCGCATATCGGGGGTCAGAAACTCCGATATAACCGTGCTTCTGGCGTCGGTCGGTCGCCGGAGACCTTGAGCCCGTCATGAACGCCGCGATGGTGAGCGTGCTTGAATCGGGCCTCGACGAGCTGGGTCTGTACTCGCAGGCGCTCTCACTGCGGCTTCAGAAGTACCTGACAGAAATCGAACTATGGAATCCCCGGTTGCGTCTTGTAGACGCCTCGGGGACCGATCTGGTCACGCGGCACATTCTTGATTCACTGACCCTTGTGCTTCATCTCGACCGTACATCCGGTGCAGGGAGGCAGGGTGAGCTCCGCCTTGCAGACCTTGGCAGTGGCGCGGGTCTTCCTGGCATACCCGTAGCACTCGCACGTCCACAGGTATCAGTCTGCCTTGTGGAACGCATGGAGCGGCGGTGCGGCTTCCTGCGCAACGCGACGGCCATACTCGGCCTGTCGCAGGTCGAGGTCTGCAACCTTCAGACGGTCGATCTGCCACCGCGGCGATTCAACGCGCTGACCGCCCGCGCGTACCAGCCGGTGGACGAGCGGTTCATTCGGGAGGTCCTGGCGATTCTGGATACCGCAGGCGAGGGGCTTTTCCTTCGCGGGCGTATGGACCGAACCGCGGGTGAAATCGCGAGTCTTCCCGAGCGCGTTCGCGCTACGTTCAGCTACGAACAGATCGCCCTCGAGGCGAGCTTCCTGCCCTCCGGCTCGCGGCACCTGCTGCGAATCAGGCACAGTCGCGGGTCGTCGCGGACTTAGGTGCGAACGGTGAGACGTTCGAGCAGTTTGTTCAGGTCGTCTTTTCCAAGAAGGTCAATGAGCCGCGCTTCCACGAAGGCTTGAGCGCCGTCGGTGTAACTACCCGCGCAGATACACAAACCCCGTCCCGCCTTCACGTCCTTTATCCGGGTGTGGAAATCCCTGAGCATAAGCTCTCCGACCGCGCCGTTGGTCCGGATGAAGCGGAACAGAATCAGGTCTTCCCAGCTTGATGTTTCCACTTCGGCAAGTATATCGACGTACTCGCTGCCTTCAACGTGGATGTCGGTGACCTTCGTGCGGGCCCGCTTGAAGTAGTTCGCGACAATACGGCGACACAGCGTCACGAAGTCGCTTGAAGCCCCCATGAGGTAGGTCTGAAGGTGGCGGTTACTGTTCAGCTCCTCCACCTGGCTCAGCTGTGCTGCAACATCCTTATACTTGGGGTCTACCGAATAAATCTCGCGGAGCAGTGGAAGAGCCTGATCGAGCTCCTGGTTCTTTGAATGCGCCGCCGCGAGCCGGTACCGGAGCTCCACGGATATCTCCGGGGGTATCTTCTCGTGTCGAAGTCCGATCTGAAAATCGGTGATCGCGTCCCGAAAGCGGCGATGCTGCATGCGAATGGTGCCTGATCGCAGTGCCGCGCTCGGGCCAAGGACAGGATCCCCTCGCAGATGCGTAAATGTCCGCAGCGCCTGCTCCTGCTGACCGAGCTCGAATGCGCACTGACCCATTGTGAACAGAGACTCCTTGTCGCCCGGCGCCTGTTCGACGGCGCGCCTGAGAACGGAACCGGCAGTCTTGTATTCTTTCATGCGAAACAGGCTCTGGCCGAGATATCGAAGCGTGTCGGCGTGCTCGGGCTGCTGCTCCGACGCCTGTTTGAGCAGCGAAACGGCTCGTTCGTACCGCTTACGTCTGAACTCCAGATACCCGAGGTTATGGTTGACCTCGAATACGTCCTGGCGCGAGTTGCGGCACACACTGAGATCCTTGTACGCTTCGGTCCATTTCTTCAGGTTCAGCGCGGACACACCCCTTCGGAGGGTAATGGTAAACTCGTCCAGATCCGGCGATGTCGGAACGAGCTGCATAAGCGCTGTGTAGGTCGAGTAGGCACGATCCCAGTCCTTATCCTGGTAGTACACTTCAGCCAGGTCGCTCAGTGCACCGGTGTCCTTGGGGTTCTGGTTCAGCTTTTTATTCGCATCCCGGATTATGGCGTTCCTGTCGCGCTGTTTCTGCCGTTTTTTGCCTCCACCGCTGCCCGTCCCGGTCGAGCGTGCGACTATAACCGTGAGCACAAGCAGCAGGAGAACGCCAACAATGAGTAGCCCGATCAGGACCGGGAGTGGAAGCATGGAGAGATTATTCCTGTTCCGCACCTGCGGTGTCAATGAATCTTGATTTACGCCGATGCTCAAACGTAAGATGTGACATGCCCCACTCGTGCACGGGGGACGGAGGGTCAGAAGTGAGTAATTCGGTGATTGCGATTCGAACCGCAGACAGAAAGCTGGTACCGGTTCTCAACGGCTCAGAGGGCGCAAAACAGCGCGTCGTGCTGACGACCGTTCACGAGAACCAGTCGAGCGTGCATATTGATCTGTTCCAGATGGCATCCGAAGCGGACGAACAGTCGGACTACATAGGAAGTCTCGTCATTGAGAACCTTACGCCCGCAGCCGCGGGACAGCCCGATATTTCGCTTGTTATCGGTATCGATGAACAGGGCAACCTGAACGCGACGGCGAGTGACTCAACCTCCGGCGACTATCAGAGCCTTTCGGTCAGCCTTCGCGAGGCCGAAGGCGCGATGCAGGATCTTCCCGACTTTTCCCTGAACGAAGAAGAAACCTTCGATGACTTCGACCTTTCCGGCTTCGACGAGCCCGGGATCGTGGATTTTGACGCCGCGGCGGACGAGGACGAGGATTCGGACGAGGATTCGGACGAAGACGAGGATGCAGGAAGTCACGAGTTTGCCGAGTATGACGCCGGGGACGATACAGACGAATCGGTCTTTGAGTTTGACGAGGACGACGAAGACCCTTTCGAACTCCCCGATCTCGAAGACGATGCCGCTGCCGAGCCGGTGTCGGTGGACGAGACGGTGCGCATACCAGCGTCGGCGGCACCCGAGGAGGTGTCCGTACCACGTCTTCTTTTTGTCGCCTACATTGTCCTTGCGGTTGCAATTCTGACCGGTCTTGTGTTTATCGTGTACCGTCTGCTTGAGGGCGATCCGATCCCACCGCTGGAAGCGCTTGCCCCTCTTGCGGTACCCGCGCGCATGCTGCGGCCACTAAGGTTCGAAAAAGGACGGCGCCCGCGGTTCCCCCGCTGAAACTATCCGCGTGTCCGTGTTCACCATCTATGCGTAAACTTTTCCGATGCTGCGGATACCTTGCTGCGATGTTAGCCCTGCCGATGGTTTTCTCCGCCTGCGAGACAGATCCGACCTTCCTCGGCCTTGACCCTGCCCCCGCGATGGACCTCATGTCCCGGGGTTCCTATGAGTTTCTGCGGGAGGTCGACGTAACGGGGTCCAGCATCAGCGATCTGGACATGTACGCGATTGATTCCGGCAGCGCCTATTATGCCTCGGTTATCCTCCACGACCTCGGCAGGCGGAACCTTTCCTTCGAGCTCCTGATTCGTCAGCACAACCACGATGTCGAGCCCTGGGCCAGTCGTTCAGCGCTTCGCATGCTTGATACCGCAGGAAACGCCGCGCAGCGCACCGAAGCCGCCGACGCAGTCGGGGAGCTTCTCTCCGCCGGGTTGAGCGACGAAGCGGTCCTGGACGCGTACATGGAGACGCTCTGGCGGACGGACCGCCACGACGACATGATAGAGCGGTACACCGAACTCGGTCAGCCCGATTCGCTCGCTGCGTGGGCGGCTGTCGCCGTCAGTGAGGCTGCCCCCGACAGTGCGTATGACGTCGTCCGTCGCGCGATTCGGGTTGCCCCGCGCGGGCGGGGAATCGTGCTGCTTGCAGACTATCTTGACGACACACCGGAGGCTGCGGAACTCACGACCTTTGAGCGGGATCTGCTTGCCTTCCGGTCCGCCGTCGCGGAAGCCGACTGGCAGTTCACCGCTGATCTGCTTCGGGTCGTACGCGACGAGAGTGTCCTCTCCGCCGCCGCCGGAGACGATACGCACCCCCTGTGGTACAGGCCCGTCCTCGGCGACCTGCGCGAGGCGTGGTTTCGCAGACGGGAGTCATCCGCAGGTGCCCGGAGTATGGAGGCGATTTCCGCTTCGCTTGATGGGCAGAGCGCTTCCTACGCGCTTGAGGCTTCGGGCCGGCTGTGGAGAGCTGTAAACGAACACGGACGCGCCGTTGACGTGCTCCGGCAGGCTGTAGACGACGCCGCTCCGGGTGAAGACCGGGACCGGGTTCTCTACCATCTGCTTCACGCACAGATCAGCTACGATTACAGGCAGGCGACAGACGCTGCGGAGCGCTACCTCCCGCTGGTGAGCGATCCACGCCCATTTAACGGGATCTGGGAGCGGTTGCTTTCGAACCTGATCGTGAACCGGCGCTGGCAGGATTTCGCCGGGGTCTACGAGCCTGTCAGGCAATTCGCGTCCGATCGTACCATGTCGCAGTACGGGGTTGTTCTTGCCGTGGCCCTTGATGCCGGGCTGGTGCAGGCTTCATGGATTCCGGACGCTCGGGACGACCCGAGAGAATACCTGCTTGAAGCAGCGTATCGGCAAGAGGAGAGTATCTACTACCGAATGCTGGCCGCCGCCATGCTCGACGATCCGATTCGCGGGCTTCCGGACGAAACGGCGGTTCTCGAACCCGATGCCGGCCTGCCGGACGATCTGCTGGTCGCGGGATATCTTGACTATGGTCTTATTGACGACGCCTACACGGCGATCCGCGACGAGGGCCTA
The DNA here is from genome assembly GCA_046542845.1 of Spirochaetaceae bacterium. GTDB lineage: Bacteria > Spirochaetota > Spirochaetia > DSM-27196 > SKKC01 > SKKC01. The sequence continues at coordinate 30,834 of JBKHAN010000017.1, read as the reverse complement.
CGGCCCGGAGCGCCTGTGCTGCGCCGACTCGCTGTCGCACTGGCGGAGCAGGGCGACTACCTCCGATCATTGCGGATCGCGAACCGGCTCACGGTCACCGAGGGGGCAACCCTGGATGATCGCCTCGCACGCATTGTGTATCCCGAGGCCTTTCCCGATGCCTTTGACCGTGTGCTGGATGAGTTTCCTCTTGAGCGGGACATATTCTACGGGCTCGTTCGCGAGGAAAGCTATTTCAGTCCGGGGATACAGTCGCCGGTGGGTGCCACCGGACTTGCTCAGCTCATGCCGCCGACCGCGGCGGATGTAGCGACGCGTCTGCGGGTGACCGAATATGACCTGAGCGACCCGTATACGAATCTGCGCTTTGGCGCACGCTACCTCAGTGATCTGCTGCTGCGCTTTGAAGCCTGGGTGCCTTCGCTGATCGCGTATAATGCCGGACAGGGTCGGGTCGGAACCTGGCTTGCGGAGCGTCAGGGGCTGCCCATGCTTCTGTTTCACGAGTCGGTCCCGTTTCAGGAGCCCCGCTCCTACATTCGTAACATTGTGGTCAGCTCCGTGTTCTACGAAGCGCTCTCCGGTCGCGGCGACGGGACGCGTGTCATTGAACTCCTGTTCCCGGAAACCGGAGGGACCGTCCGCTAAGCCCCGAGTTCCTTCTAAATTGCCCTGCGGTGGAAACCGATAGTCTAAATAGACTGGAGGGAGGGTCTTCGTTACCGTGCAGGAATCCGTACGTACTACTACATCGAATGTGTTCGCTTCCGTTGCGGCAGTTCTGTGCCTGAGCTTCGCGCTGCTGCCACTGCTCTCGCTGACCTCGGTCGGGATCGTGATCGTGCTCGGATACCCCGCGCACTACCTGTTTCGCAGCTTTCACGCCGCGGCCGCGTTTGTTCCGCTGTATTTCGGGCTCAGCGCATGGCTTGTCCGGCGTGATGCGCCAGGGGTCGTGTTTTTTGGTCTTAATCTGAGCGTTCTACCGTTTGTGACGCTGGCGCTTACTCTCCGGCTGGTGTTTGATGCAGCGGTTACAGCGAGTCCCGCGACCGCCGGCATTGTGGCGGTACTCGGTCGAATGCGAGGTGCCTGGGCCTTCGGGCTTCTGACCGTGCTTCTGATCGCGGCGGTGATTGCGCTCGTCCACCTCTGGAAGAACCTGTCCGATGGAGGCACAGCGCGGCAACACAGCGAGGAGAAACCGAATCCTGCGAAGGATACCGTGCTGACGCTCCCTGCGCCCGCGGCAGCCTACGCCGGTCCCGGGACCCCGACCGCGCGACGGCGCGAAGAGGCGCTGAAGACCGAGACGCTCCCGACCGAAGCCGCACCCGATGAAGCGACCCGCGACGATGCAGCCTTCGATGCACCTGAACCGAGTGATGAAACCGACACCGCGGAGGCGGAATACCTCGATCCCGCATTCTCATACGCTCAGTCCCGGCTCGGAATAGCATGGCCCGACGGCCGGACACGTGTCCGCTTCGACGACGATGACACGTTCGCCGATGACGTCGACGAGACGCTCGACGCCGTCGCTCACGAGGAGCTCGTCGTTCATTACCGCGACGGAGCGTTCCTCAGCGACGGAGGGGGCGAGGAGTCTGCTGAGGCCGACTTGCTTGACAGCGTAGACGAGACGGATGATCTGGTCGTACACATGGGATTTGAAGCCGACGAGGCGGGAGAATCCGACGAAGAGGAACCTGAGGATGAAGAGTCCTCCGATCTGCTGCCACCTGATTCCTGGGAAGCGGAATTCTGGGAAGCTGCCGAGGAAGACTCGACGCGGCCGGTCGAGGAAGCCGCTCCTGTTGTTCGCACGCCCGCGCGAAAGAAACGTGGACGCCGCTACCACGTGCCGATCGAGGGCCTCCTCGACGAATACCCGGACAAGCACTACTGGGAGATAGACCAGAAGACACGCGACGCGGCAGAAACCCTGCGCGTCACGCTCGCGGAGTTCGGGATCGAAGCGGAAGTCACCGGGATTCGACGCGGTCCGGTCATTACCATGTTTGAAATTCTTCCCGCCCGCGGTGTAAAGCTTACGAAAATCGTGAACCTTGCGGACAACATCGCATTACGGCTGGCGGCCCAGACGGTCCGTATCGTCGCCCCGATTCCCGGGAAACACGCCGTCGGGATCGAAGTTCCGAATCACGACCGCGCCATCGTGAGTTTTGGCGATCTGATACAGGAAAAAGAGTTCAAGGACGGCAGCCAGGATATTCCGCTTGCGATAGGCAAGGACATCCCGGGCGACGCACAGATCATCGACCTGACGAAGACCCCGCATCTCCTGATAGCCGGTGCCACCGGCAGCGGAAAGAGCGTCTGTGTCAATTCGATTATCTGCTCGATTCTCTATCGCCGCTCACCTGAAGAGGTGAAGATGGTCATGATAGATCCGAAAATCGTCGAGCTGAAGTTCTATAACGATATCCCGCACCTGCTCACCCCGGTCATTACCGAGCCCAAGAAGGCGTTTCAGGCGCTGCAGTGGTGCCTCTACGAGATGGAGCGGCGGTATCAGCTGCTTGACAAGCTGCAGGTCCGTGATCTGAAAAGTTATAACAGGCGCATCGAACAACGCGAACTCGCTACCGAGAAGCTCCCCTACATAGTCGTGATCGTCGACGAGTTCGCCGACCTTATGGCAACCAGCGGCAAGGAGCTCGAGCAGACGCTTGCCCGGCTTGCGGCAATGAGTCGCGCCGTCGGCATACATCTGGTGCTCGCTACGCAGCGGCCGAGTACCGACGTCATTACGGGCCTTATAAAGGCGAACATACCATCGCGGATCGCGTTCATGGTCTCGAGCAAGGTCGACAGCCGAATCATTCTCGATGGTCAGGGCGCAGAAAAACTGCTCGGGCGTGGTGACATGCTTCTGACCAGTGCGTGGGATCCGGCCCCGAACCGCATACAGGGGGCGTTCCTGAGTGATGAGGAAATCGAACGTGTCGTGCAGCACGTGCGCACGCTCGGAGAGCCCGACTATATAGACGACGAGATATTCATAGACGACGAAGATGATTTCGTGCAGGAAGAGCTTGAAGACCCGCTTATGGAGAAGGCCATACAGATTGTACAGACTTCGCGCAAGGCGTCCGCGAGCTATCTGCAGCGGAGGCTCAAGATCGGCTACAACCGCGCCGCACGCATGGTCGAGGAAATGGAACGGGTCGGCATTGTCGGACCTCAGAACGGTTCTAAACCGCGCGAGATTCTCATGAACGTGTAGGCTTTCCCGGGTAGTCTTTACGGGACAAGTTCTATGCTCTCGCCGATGTTCTTCAGCCACGCGCTTCGAGGATACAGGTGAAGCGCGCGGGTGTAGAACTCAGCCGAGTATTCGCTATCCGCGTTCTCGTAGTATGCGTATGAAAGCAGTCCGCACACGAGAAACTGCTCTACCCGCGTAATCGTATCGCTGCTTCCGGCCTGCTCAAGGATATCCACCGCGTACGAGACGTCGCCACCGGCGAAGGATGGTGCGTTCAAATACCAACCCGCTGTCGCGATGTGCGCCCGTATGTTGCTGAAATCAAGATCAAGCGCACGGAGCGCCGCGTCCCGCGCGCGCATGCCGTACATGAACTGAAACATCGGCCCCCTCGAAATCAGCAGCTGCGCTATAGCGTCGGAGAGCAGTCGCCATGCATCGCTGAACTCCTGCTGTTCGAGCGTATCCAGCGCGTAATGCCGCGCGGCAACAAAATGGGCGACCGCAGCCGCCCGGCGCCTCGACAGCGACTCCTGCATGCCCAGTATCATTTCGATGCGACCGAGCCAGTATGAGCGGTCCATCCGGTGTACGATTGTCGCCGCGCGGCTCCTGAGATCGATCAGGTGCGTATGGAGCGCGTTGTAGCCGATTTCGTTATTCAGGAGCAGCTCTTCGGCGTCGGAGACGTCTCCGAGCGGCGCGGGCTTTATGGCGTGGTGCATGAGCGAATCCCGTGCGTATCAGACAACGGACTTGAGGGTACTTTTCAGGTTGACGAGATAGAACAGGTTCTCAATCTCGAGACTTATATTCACATTCTGGACGACGCATTCGCTTTCACAGCCGTCGTCAGGGCATTTTCCGGAACACTTCAGCTCGACTGTCGTGAAGTTCAGAAAACCCCGGATACCCGCCTGCATCATGACTTCAAACACCGACGCCGCAGCTGAATCAGGGACCGCGAGTATCCCGACGCGGATTCCGTGCTCAACAACGTAGCCTGCAAGCTCGCTGGTATGAAACACCGGAATATCTTCGTGGCTTCCGATCTGTTTCGCGTCGACGTCGAAGGCCGCCGCGATGTTGATGCCCTCCTTCTTGAACTCCTGATACTCGATCAGCGCGCGCCCGATCTTGCCGCAGCCGACGAGCACGACATCCTGGCGCGCGCGTTTTCCGAGTATGCGTTCGAGCTCGGGTATCAGATGATCGATCGTGTAGCCGCCGCGTTTGTTTCCGGTGATGCTGATCATGGAAAAGTCCTTGCGGACGACGGCCGGGCTGACGCCGATTGCATCTCCGAGATTGTTGGAAAAAACCTTCACGAAGCCGAGCGATCGCAGTTTCTGAAGTACCCGGAGGTAGCGTGCGAGCCGGAGAATTATGTGTTCTGAAATACCCTCAGCCATGTGAGATGTCCTTATAGCCGCGCATATACGGCGAGTATACGCGCATATTGCGAATACGGACAAGATAATACGAAACGCATCACATTAATTGAATGCACAATTCTAAAAATGTAATTTTGTGATCGTACATATACGTAGGCCCATTGTACAAAAACTACAGTTCTGTATCTCGTCCTGTGAACAATCGCTTGTCAAAACTTTACAACCTCTGATACAGTTTCGTGAAATACATCCACACCAGTACAAGGAGGCTTGGATGAAGAACTTCAGGTTTTTCGTAACGGTTCTGACCATTCTGTTGTTTGCAGCGACAACTGCATTTGCCGGAGGTGGTCAGGAAGCTCCAGATATTCTCGACGTAGACGAAGAAGGAGCAGTATCCCAGATCGAAGGTCTATTGGCCATTGATCACGAAGCAGGCTGGGAGATCGGCGAGCGGGGTGGAAGCATTACCTACGCGACGACCACCGATCCCCGAACATTCAACCAATGGGTGGCGGCAGAGACATCATCGACTGTCATTACCGACCTCATGCACTCAGGCATGCTTCGTCGTAACGTGCACACACTCGAGTTCGAGCCTGCGATGGCGGAGAGCTGGGAAGTGTCGGACGACGAACTTTCCGTAACCTTCACGCTTCGAGAAGGACTGCGTTACAGCGACGGCGAGCCTATAACCGCAGAAGACTTTGTGTACAGTGCGGAACTCACGCAGAACGAAGAAGTCGGCAGTAACGCCCGGTCTTCACAGCTTGTCGGCGGTGAAATGGCAGAGTGGGAAGCGCTCGACGACCGCACCGTACGCGTGAGCGTCGTCGAAGTGTACGCAGGACTCCTGACTCTCTCAGGGCTTCCTCCCGCTCCGCGCCATATCCTCGAGCCGGTTATCGAAGAGGAAGGCTACGACCGCATGCAGAGTTACTGGGGTGTCGACACGGACATCTCGACGCTCGTCGGCAGCGGTCCGTTTATCGTTGCGGACTACGTTCCGAGTCAGCGGATCGTTCTCGAACGCAACCCGAATTACTGGGAGAGCGACGACGAGGGGACGCAGCTTCCCTATCTCGACGAGGTTGTCTTCAGCGTCGTACCGGACAACGACACCGCGCTCCAGCGCTTCCTCGCCGGAGAGATCGACGTTTACGGTAGCGGCAGCTCCGCCTTCCGCGGCGAAGACTATGCTGTTCTCGTAGACCGCCAGGAAGAGCTTGACATTCGCCTCTACGAGGTTGGACCTGCGGCTTCGACCCAGTTTATTACCTTCAACCAGAACTACGACGGACCGCTTGACGAATACAAGCTTGAATGGTTCAACAACCGGACCTTCCGTCAGGCAATGGCTCACCTTGTGGACCGCCAGACCATAATCGATAACATTGCGTTCGGTTTCGGCTTTCCGCAGTACAGCTTTGTCCCGCAGTTCAGCCCCTTCTATCTCGAGAACTCACCCGAAATTGCCTTCCCCTACGATCCGGAAGCGGCAGCTGAGCTCCTCGACTCAATCGACTATGTGGACGACGACGGCGACGGCTGGAGGGAAGACCCGGACGGAAACCGGATTTCCTTCACCCTGCAGACGAACTCCGACAACAGCCAGCGAGTCGGTATCGGTGAACTTTTTGCGCAGGAAGCTCGTGAAATCGGTATCGAGGTCAATTTCCGACCCGGCGATTTCAACGCGATCGTCGGACAGCTGACCGGCAGCTTCGACTGGGACGCGATCATTATCGGCCTGACCGGCAGTGTTGACCCGATCAGCGGTGCGAACGTGTACCCGAGCTCCGGAAACCTCCACATGAGTCATCCCTTGCAGGAATCGCCGCAGCGTGACTGGGAACAGGAAGTTGACGACATCTGGTTCGGTCGTGGCGAGCTGAACGCGAACTACACCCTCGACGAGGCAGAACGCACCGCGGGCTACCACAGGCTGCAGGAAATCTGGATCGAGGAAGTACCCTGGGTCTTCACGTTTAACCCGGCCGTCATGGTTGCCTCGGCAGCGGACATCGGGAACATGAAGCCACAGCCTATTAACGGATTTGAGGCAGTTGCGATCACTTCGCGTCTGTTCCGTCGCTAATCCTGCTTTTAACCGTCAGTTTTTTCTGGCGATTCGCAGCCGGCGGCACCAGCAGGTGTCGCCGGATTTCGCGCGTGTACTGTATAGTGCACGCGCGGCTGAGGGACTCACGTTCGCTTGAGTCCCTCAGCCGCGTTCATTAGTCGTGCCCGTCGAACCGGTAGATGGGCCGGCGTCATTCCTTCAGAAACAGCGGAAGGGTCTGCATGAAAGCACTGAAACAATTTAACTGGCGACTCACGTTCATACTCGACATTGCGTTAATTATTCTGCTCGCAGCCGGAGGAATGAATCCGTTCTTCGTCGTCGTATTTACCGAAGCGGCCTTGTGGATGGTCCGCCTGCTCTGGATATCACCTGCTATGCTTGCGTATATCCTGCGGCGTATGGCTCAGATGGTTCCGATTGTGCTCGCGGTTCTCGCGCTCGGTTTTGCGCTCATTCAGCTCGCGCCCGGCGACATGTTTTCTCAGATGGAACTTGACCCGGCGATCAGTGAGGAACAGCTGAATGTGTTTCGCGAGCAGTTCAGACTCGACCAACCCTGGTACGCGCAGTTTTTCCAGTATGTCTGGAATGCCCTCCAGGGAGACTTCGGCTTTTCACGGACGTATCGAGCCCCCGTTTTTGCAGTGGTCGGTCAGCGAGCGTGGAACACAATCCTGCTGTCGCTGACCTCGCTCGTGTTTGCGTGGGTCTTGAGCATCCCCATGGGCGTATTCGCAGCGACAAATCAGTACAACTGGAAAGACCAGTTCGTGTCCGTTTTTGCCTTTTTTGGCCTTGCCATACCGAATTTCTTCCTGGCGTTTCTTCTGCTGTATCTGATTTCCTCTACGGGTAACTGGCTGCCGCTCGGGGGCATGACCAGTGTGGGATATCGGAACATGAGTCCGATACAGCAGTATTTTGACGTCCTGAGACATATGATCGTGCCGGTAGTCGTTATCGGTACAAGCGTCATGGCGACGCTGACTCGTGTCATGCGCGGCGAAATGCTGAAAATTATGAACGAGCAGTACGTTACGACCGCACGAGCGAAGGGACAGACCGAGAACAAGGTCGTGTATATGCATGCGCTTCGTAACGCGATCAACCCTATGATAACGCTGCTCGGCTTTCAGCTGGGTAACGTTATGAGCGGTGCGGCACTCGTAGAAGTCGTCGTGGCGTGGCCGGGGCTCGGGAGTGTTCTGCTGGAAGCGGTCTTGAGTCAGGATCTGTACCTGGTGGTCGGAAGTCTGGTGTACGGTGTCGTGCTTCTCGTAATCGGCAACCTGCTTGCCGATATTGCGCTTGCCCTTGTAGACCCGCGAGTGAGGATAAACTGATGTCTGATAAGGAACAGATGAACTCAATGCCCCCTGTCGGGGGAGCCCCGTCGGACCCGATTGATATGGATCCGACCTCGGCAGAAGTGCTCGAACAGTACACGACCCAGGGTGAAGAACACGGGGAGTCGATCTGGACTATATACGTACGCCGCTTTCGGAAACATACGCTTGGTCGTGTGGGCCTCGCGATACTGTTGTTCCTGTACTTTATCGTAATATTTGCGGACTTTCTGGCTCCTTACGATATGACATACAGCGACAGCCGCAAGCCCTTCCACGCACCGAGTCAGATAACGTGGTTCTACACGAATCCGGACGGCTCAAGAGAGTTCAGGCCTTTTGTCTGGGAGTTTATACAGACGGATATCGCCCGGCGAACGTATCAGGTTGTACCGCAGCATACGATCCGGGCAATTCTCGTCCCGCTTCAGCCGGGTCTTCGAACGCACCGTATTATCGCGCTTGGCAGCGATCGTGCGCAACGGGAGCGCGATATCGTCGCAGGGGTGCAACGTCAGCTCCGCATCCCGGAGGGCGACGAGCGACTTGAGCGACTTGAGCAGGCCATTCGGGATCTGGAAGACGGTGAGCGGGTCGACGAGGTCGAAGAGTTCGTCATTGAGACCGTGACGATAGACGGCGAGGAACGTGATCGAGTCATATATCTCGCTCGCGGAAACAAGAATTTTGTCGGTCTGTTCGAGGAAGGCATACCCTATGAGATGTTTGGCAGATTCGAAACGCGCCGGCATTTTATTGCCTCAAGCACCGGGGGGTTCTTTCCGTTTGGATCAGACCGTAACGGGCGGGACCTGCTTTCGCGTCTGATCCACGGTTCACGTGTGTCCATGACGGTCGGACTGATTGGTGCGGCCATTACCTTTACGCTTGGCCTTACGTTTGGCGGTATCGCGGGCTATGCCGGTGGAAAAGTCGACAACCTCATAATGCGCTTGTGCGAAATCATTATCGCGTTCCCGGGACTGTATCTGCTGCTGACGCTGCGCGCCGCCTTCCCGGCCAATCTCGATTCGATACAGGTCTATTTCCTGATTGTTATTGCAACCGCCTTTATCGCGTGGGCGAGTTTTGCCCGCATAATCCGGGGATTGGTCCTGTCTATCAAGACTCAGGATTTCGTCATGAGTGCACGTACGCTCGGTCTGTCGCACTGGAAGATCATTCGCAGGCACGTGCTCCCGAACACCTTCTCGTACTCGATAGTCCAGGTCACATTGCTGATACCGTCGTTCATTCTTGGTGAGGCGGCATTGAGCCTTCTGGGCCTCGGAATTGTCGAGCCGCAGGCGAGCTGGGGCAACATGCTGTCGGTTGCGCGCAACTACCGGGTCGTCCGGGACTTTCCCTGGATACTCTGGCCCGGTTTTCTGATCTTTCTGGCGATACTGGCCTGGAATTTTTTCGGTGACGGAATCCGGGATGCCGTCGACCCACGGAGTAAACACTAGATTATGGATAATGTACTGGAAGTAAAGGATCTCGCGACGTACTTTTTTATGTACGACTACATAATTCGCGCGGTGGACGGTGTTGATTTCACGCTCGGCCGCGGGGAAACCCTGGGAATCGTTGGAGAGTCGGGGTGCGGAAAGTCGATTACGTCTATGAGCCTGATGCGTCTTGTGCCGGACCCTCCGGGCAAGGTTGTCTCAGGTGAAGTTCGTCTCAAGGGCCGGGACATCCTGGGTATCAGCGAAGAGGACATGCGGAAAGTCAGGGGAAATGAAATATCGATGATATTCCAGGAACCCATGACCAGTCTTAATCCCGTTTACACGGTGGGGTTTCAGATTTCTGAAGTACTGCGCCTGCATCGCGATATCGGTAAACAGGATGCACTGAAGGAAGCGGCGCGCCTTCTTCGTATGGTCGGTATGTCGGATCCGGAAGAGCGGGTCAATGAGTATCCCTTTCAGCTGTCGGGAGGGCTTCGCCAGCGCGCCATGATTGCGATTGCAATGGCGTGTGAACCGACCGTTATGATCGCCGACGAACCGACCACAGCGCTCGACGTTACCATACAGGCACAGATTCTGCGTCTTATGCGCGAACTGAAAGAGACCAAAGATACCTCGATTGCCTTTATTACCCACGACCTCGCGGTTATTGCAAGCTTTACCGACCGCGTCATGGTCATGTACGCGGGAGTTGCGGTTGAGACGGCGTCGGTCCGGGAGATCTTCAAGAACCCGCTTCACCCCTACACACAGGGATTGCTGGAGTCGGTGCCGGTACTCGGGGACAAGAAAATCAACCCGGACGGCAGTCGGAAATTGCTCAACGCGATTCCGGGGTCGCTCCCCGACGCGCGTCGCTTTCCTCGCGGGTGCCGGTTTGCTCCCCGCTGTCCAAAAGTAATGAAGAAATGCTGGGAGGCGGAGCCCGAGACGGTCGAAGTCGCGCCCGGGCACAAGGTCCGCTGTTATCTCCATCACGACGTGGTGCGTGTGCTGCCGAAACGTGATCTCGGGGCGGCCGGTGAGCGTGTTCTGAAAAATCAGCGGAAGCGGTCGCGAAGTGAGAAAGGTTCTGGAGATAACGCGACAACCAATACTCCTACAGCGAGGAACTAATACAGTGAGTTCGAATACCGATACCCTTTTAGACATCCGTGGCCTCAAGAAGACCTTCCCGGTGAAGGCCAGTGTTTTTTCGAGCAAATCATTACCCTTGCGGGCAGTAGACGGCGTTAATGTACAGATCAAGAAAGGTGAAACGCTTGGACTCGTCGGAGAGTCCGGCTGCGGGAAGACCACTGTCGGGCGATGCGTTCTGCGCCTCTATGAACCTGACCGCGGTCGCGTATGGCTGGACCCGGATCCGGCTCTCGTGGAAGAGATAGAGCAGTTCGATCTGGAATATGAGCAGCTTCAGAATGAACTCGATGAGGTTCTTTCATCCAGTCACGTTCGTGGCAGCGGCAAAAAAATCAGAGAACTGAAAAACAGGATACGTCGAAACCGGAACGTATCGAGAAAAAAGGCGGCTCAGTCGGATATCCTGAGTATGGGCCCGGACCAGATCCACAAGATGCGACGAAACGTGCAGATGGTATTTCAGGATCCCTGGGCAAGCCTGAATCCGCAAATGGTGGTGTCCGATATCATAGGGGAGGGGCCGTACACCTACGGTACGCACCGGGGAGCCCGACTGAACAAGTGGGTCATGGAGCTGCTCGATAAAGTAGGACTTCCGCGGAATGCGGCAAACCGGTATCCCCATGAATTTTCCGGCGGACAGAGGCAGCGGATTGGCATTGCACGCGCCCTCGCGCTTACACCGCGGCTTATCGTATGCGACGAGCCGGTCAGTGCCCTAGACGTATCGGTACAGGCGCAGATACTCAATCTTCTGATCAGTCTTCAGGACGACTTTGACCTTGCGTATCTGTTCATTGCCCATGACCTGAGTGTCGTACAGTACGTCTCGGACCGGGTTGCGGTTATGTATCTGGGCAAGATTGTAGAACTCGGCACCGGGGATCAGCTGTACAATAATCCGCGGCATCCGTATACCATAAGCCTCCTCGGGTCCATACCGGTTGCGGACCCGGACATCCGAACAGAAGGGACCATCCTCGAAGGTGACGTGCCGAGTCCGGTTAACCCCCCGAGCGGATGCACCTTTCACCCCCGCTGTCCAAACCGCATTGACGTGTGTCCTAAGGTTATTCCCGCTCTTGAAAAAAACCAGAACGGTCACGTTATCGCCTGTCACAACCCTCCGAATGGCTGAGTCGCTATGATTTCTGTGAGGTCGCGTCTGAGCCTGCGAAAGACGACGGAAGATTCCCTGAAAATTCAGGTCAGTCCCTGGAGACGGGTGTTATATGGTGCCATCGCGGGAGTGCTCATTGCGGGTCTCGTGAGCGGCGGGCATGCTGTATTCATGAACGGTCTGACCGCCGGACTCGTGTTCTATTCGCTCATGGTTCTCGTATCGCTCGGCGTCGCGGGTTGGAACTCGGTTACTTCGGTAGATCGCAGGAAAGGTACGATAGAACTGAGTAAACGGCTTTTCGGGATCAGCCTTGCCCGGAAACAGTTGATTTTCCCCGATCTTCAGGAAATCCTGATCCGTAAAGTGGTTCTGTTTCGGGGGTTCAGGCAACAGGGAGCTCCCGACTATTCGCGGGGAGGCATGCTGACGGCAGGGCGGGGAGCGCTCTCTCCCCGTCGAAAAGAGCTTGGAAAATTGTATCTGATTTCAAAATCACACGCGCCGGAGTTTCTCGAGGAATCCACGGACGTCGCCGATTTATGGACCATTGGAGAGGCTATCAGCGAGTTCTGCGGGCTTCCGGTACGCAGCGAGGAAATATAGCTTTCTTGTTTCGGCAACCTCCTTACGCTATAGTGTAGTCTAGGAGCTCCTCGGCGGTGGCCACACGTAATCTTCGGCACAATGTAGACGACTCACTCGAAGGGCTCGACGAGCTTGAGGATGTGGAACCGGCGGATTCCCCGCGAGATGACACAGATGAGTTCGCATTGAAACGATCACTCGCTGTCGTGACACAGAAGTTTCGAGGCCTGCAGGACGATCACACGCGACTGAAAGAGCATCTGACCGATCTCGAAAACATCGTAAACCTTGACCCGACTACGGGTCTCCCGATCCGTCGGGTGCTGTTTCGCGCGCTTTCAAAGATTCTCGCCGGCGACTCGCTGAAAGACGTGGTCGATTCCCTGCCGCAAAGCGCCCCGTTTTTTCTCGAAAACGGTAATGGCCGTCACTACACCGACCGCCCCGTTACCCGCCTTCTCGCCGGAGTTATACGCCTCGGGCGCGACTATCGCAAGATACGCTCCACACGCGACCGCGATAACATCCTTCTGTTCAAGACCGTCGTACGGGTACGGTCGCTCACCGGGCCTCTGCTGTTTCAGTCGGACCGCTCGGATGAGTTCGTGTTTCTCGTGCCCGAGCCGGGCGATCTCCGGGAGTCGCTCCAGTATTCGCGGTCAATTGCCGACGTCGTCGCCCAGCCCCACGAGCCACCGGCAGACGATCTGACGCTCGCCGCCCACATAGGGTTCGCGCGATACCCCGAAGACGCGGACAGCCTCGATACCCTGCTCGAGTACGCGCACGCCGCAGTCGATCGCTCGGAGGACACAGGGTCCATCGTGGTACCCTTCAGCCGTCAGCTCGGTGAGGAGCGTCGCAGGCGACAGCACATAGAGCGCGCCGTACGAGAGGCAATCGCCGATGATTTCGTCGGTTTCCATCTTGTGTACCAGCCTATCGTTTCGCCGGATGGCACTCTCGTCGCGGCGGAGACGCTCGTCCGCTTCGAGCACGCAGAGCTCGGCAGGGTCTCTCCGGCGGTGTTTATTCCCATCCTCGAAGAAAACGGGGACATACGACTGCTTGGTCAGTGGATTCTCTTTCAGGCCTGTCGAACCATCCGGGACTGGCACGACGAGGGATTTACCGACATGCGGCTTTCGGTCAACCTCTCGCCGGCGCAATTTCTGCAGCCGGACATCACGCGACGCATCGAGGCGACCATGCGCGCGGTCGGTATACAGCCGAAGAGCCTCAAGATCGAGCTTACCGAGACCATGGTCATGAACGACCCCGGGCAGACGATACAGGCAATGCAGGAGCTTCGAAAGCTTGGCGTCTCACTGCTGATCGACGACTTCGGTACCGGCTACAGTTCGCTTGCCTACCTCCGGCAGCTTCCCGTCGATACCCTGAAGATCGATAAGAGTTTTGTCGACGACTTGTGCGACGACGTGTCGAATAAGGCGATCATTCAGGCCATTGTTACGCTCGGTTCCAGCCTTGGTCTCAAGACCCTCGCCGAGGGCGTTGAACATGAGTGTCAACTGGAAGTTCTCAAAGCGGTCGGGTGTGATCTGATACAGGGATACTATTTTTCCGGACCCGTAGACGGTGATCTCATGAAGACGTATCTGAAGAATGGACGCGTCGCAGGCGGGACGTGACATGTACCGGGTCCCGTCACTTCGCGTGCGTATTGTCTTCGCGCTCCTGGTATTCGGACCAGGCGTCGGCGCCACCTCCTTCGATTCAGATCTGGTCGGACGCGAAACCGCGGACGTCATCGAGTCCTTCGGTGCGCCGGTCCGGATGTTTACTGAGCCAACCGCCACGCGCACGGACGTTTTCATCGTGTTTCTCTACGAGGACTATACCTACGTCTACTTCTTCAATAACGAGGTCTGGCAGCTGCGAGTCGACGAGCGGTCACAGACGTCGCTCCATGGGGTGAACATAGGCGACACGATCGAGTCGGTGGCGTTCGAACTCGGGCCACCGCGCTGGGAACCGGACACAATGGCAAGTGCGACCTTTCCGCTGCGCGACCACGACTACGAGCTCGAACTTCGCGTGTTTGTAGATTCCGGGGGGCGTGTGCACGACATATATCTGTACAGGGCAGATTTCTGATATGTCAGGTATTTGTCTCTGTCTGACCGAATCCACGATGGCCCGCAACATCGAACTCGCGAGTGCGTACCGCAACGAAGTTGATCTGGTTGAACTGCGCGTAGATCTGCTGTCGGACACAGAGCAGCAGCGCCTGAGCGATGATGTTCGAGTCGTCGCACGCGCTCTCTCCGGTTTTGAGACGATTCTGACGGTGCGCCGAACCCGCGACGGCGGTCAATGGAACCGCAGCGAGTCCGACCGCTACGCTCTTATGCAGTCCCTCCTTGCGGCGGGTTTTACATGGATAGACATAGAGTCGGACGGTGACGACCTTCCCGAGCGCCTGAAGCTCGCCGGGCAAGCGCGTAAAGCAGGCACGCGCGTCATAGCCAGTCGTCACTTCATGGATCAGGTGCCGCCTGACGTCGCACGTGAGCTTGCGCTCCTGTCCCGGATGGGCGACTGCGCAAAAATTGCGGCGACCCCTGCGGGCATTGAGGATCTGCGGATCATGCTCAACGCGGCACGGGCTCACCACGACCCTCACGTCGTCCTCGGCATGGGGTCATACGGCTTTCCGAGTCGCGTTATGAGTCACGCCTTTGGCAATCTCTTTACCTTTACCAGCGCGGCGGACACACGGCAGGCGGCAAGCGGCCACGTAGCCCCCGACGTGCTTCGAGATCTGTACGGCCACAGAGGCTGCTCAAACAATACGCAGTACTTCGCCGTGATCGGCAATCCCGTCGCGCACTCGAAGTCGCCGGAGTACCACAACACCCGATTTCGAGCCGACGGTGTCGATGCGGTGTACGTTCCTGTCCAGGTTGATGATTTCGCCGCTTTTATGAACTTTGCGCGCGAGGTGCCCTTGCACGGGGTGAGCGTCACGGCTCCTTACAAAGAAGACGCCGCGCGGAGCGCGGCGGTTGTCGACGAGGGAGTTTCGGCAACCGGGGCATGTAACACACTCATCCGTCTCGAAAACGGCGAGTACCGCGGGGTTAACACCGATATTGACGGCTTCCTGAGCCCGATTCGGGAGCTGCTGCACAAGGTCTCGGGCGCTACGATCGTGGGGGCGGGGGGAGCAGCACGCGCGGCGGCCTATGCGCTCATGCGCGAGGGAAAGCCCGTCCTCGTGTGTAACCGGACGCGCCACAGGGCGGATGCCCTCGCCGCCGGGCTGAACGCCCTGTTCGGCCGGCGGGGACCGTTCCCGCGGGCAGAGGCCGGACCGCTGCCCGGAGAAAAGAGCGATCTCGGGACCTATGCGGGTCTGATTGTGCAGACCACCTCGGTCGGGTTGCATCCCGACACCGACGGTGACCCAATACCGGATTATCGCTTTCGCGGCACCGAGATCGTCTACGACATGATCTACAGCCCTCCGGTCACGGCGGTTCTGCGGCGGGCAGAGGCGGCGGGCTGTCGAACGATAAACGGAAGCGGTATGTTTACGGCGCAGGCGGCCGCCCAGTATCGCCTGTTCAGATCTGTACCTGCGCATATGAGGGGGACCCATGGCCGCTGAACGAGCGACAAAGACCTTTGTCATTGACACGAATGTGTTCATTCACCGCTCGGACGCTATTCTCAGTTTTCGGGGTGTCGACGTCGTAATTCCCGTGTGGGTCCTCGAGGAACTCGATCAGCTGAAAAGCTACTCGGACGAGCGCGGCAGAAACGCCCGCCATGCGATTCGGCTCATAGACACGATCGGCAAGCACGGAAACCTGCGTGAAGGTGCGAAAATGGAAAACGGGTCGCGGCTCTCGGTAGCGCTGACCCACGCGGACCCGGTGGACGTCGGGTTTCTCAACGACAAGATGGATAATCGCATTATTCTCTCCGCGTATCAGCTGCAGCAGGAGGGGCGCGAGGTGTTCTTCGTGTCCAAGGATATCAACGCCCGCATCAAGGCAACCGCGCTCGGCATCAAGGCCGTCGATTACGACAAACAGAAGGTAAACGCCGACACGCTCTACAGCGGGTACTCCGAGATCAACGCGTCCGCCGAAGACGTGCAGCGGCTCGTTTCGACCGGGAGCATTCCATGGAACGCTACGCTACCACCAAACCATTTTCTGCTGCTGCAACAGCAGGCCGCCGAGGACTCGGTCATAGGCAGGTATCATGCAGATGAAGGATCGCTTCACCTCGTCGACTATAAAATGCCGTCGGTCGCCGGGGTTCGACCGTTGAACTCCGAGCAGCGCATGGCCTTCGAGCTTCTGCTCGACCCGGATGTGAACCTCGTGACCCTGATCGGAAAAGCCGGTACCGGGAAAACGCTCCTTGCGATCGCTGCAGGGCTGCATATGACCCTTGAAGAGAAGACCTATCAGCGGGTTCTGGTAAGCCGGCCGGTGATTCCCATGGGCAAGGACATCGGATACCTGCCGGGGGCCAAAAACGAGAAACTGTCCCACTGGATGCAGCCGCTTTTTGACAACCTGGAGTACATAATCGCTTCGTTTAAACGCCCGAACATGAAAACGGTCGATCAGCTTGTCGCCGGTAACGTTATCGAGCTTGAAGCGCTCTCCTATATACGCGGTCGAAGCCTGCCCGGGCAGTTCATCGTGATAGACGAGGCACAGAACCTGTCCCCGCACGAGATAAAGACCATCGTCAGTCGCGCGGGCGAAGGTTCCAAAGTAGTGCTCACCGGCGATCCCCAGCAGATCGACAGTCCCTACCTCGATGCGAGCTCAAACGGGCTCTCGTTTCTCGTCGAGGCGTTCAAGGGCCAGGATCTGTTCGGTCATGTTACGCTGCAGCGAAGCGAACGAAGCCGCCTTGCCGAGCTTGCCGCAGAGCTATTGTAGCGCCCCTCGTGTTATACGACCCGGTTGCGTTGTTCGCCGGCAAGAAACGCGCGTATGTTAGCTGCTACCTCGGCTATAACCCGTGTTCTCGCCTCCACGCTCGCCCACGCGATGTGAGGCGTCAGAAGCAGTTTGTCAGCGATATCGGAAGCGAGAAGCGGGTTGCCGGGCTCAACAGGTTCGCGCTCAAACACGTCAATCGCAGCAGCACGTATACGCCCGTCTCGAAGCGCCTGTGCGAGGTCCGCTTCGTTCACGATGCCCCCCCGACCTACATTGACCAGCACTGCATGGCGCTTCATGAGTGACAGTTGCTCCGTGGAGAGGAGCCCCCTCGTCCGGTCGTTCAACGGCGCGTGTATGCTGACAATGTCGCTCTGGGAAAGCAGCTCTGCGAGCGCAACCTGTGGATACGTGGCGTCGGTGTTCCGGCCGGATGTGCTGTAGTACGAAATCGTGCATCCGAGTGCCCGGGCTACCGTCGCGACCGCCTTTCCTATCGCACCGAGCCCGATTATTCCCCAGCGCTTCCCGTCTAGCTCCCAGAAGGTGCGCGTCAGATGCGTGAACATGGTATTCCCGGAGTACCGGCCGCTTTTCACGTAGTCGTCGTAATAATGCAGATGCTCAAGAAGCGACAGCGTACTTGCGATGGTGTGCTGGGCGACGCTTGCCGTTGAATAGCCGGCGACGTTCGCGACCGCAATTCCAAGGCGCTTCGCTGCCACGAGGTCAATATTGTTCACGCCGGTTGCAGTCAGGCAGATCAGCTTGAGCGACTCCGCCGCCTCGAGTACGGCCTCATCCATGACGACCTTGTTCGTTACAACGACGTCCGAGGTGCTGATCCGTTCGGCGACATCCTTCGCGTCCGTTGCCGGATAATTGCGAAAATTGCCGAACTCCGCGAGTACATTCGTATCAATATCGGTTCCGAGTGTGGCAGAGTCCAAGAGTGTAATATTCATGCCGATGATTATACCAATGAACAAGCATCAGGCGAAAGACAACACATTCGAAGCGATTCTCGGCGCACCCTTTGAGCGTCTGGAAAAAATTGCCGGAGCCTGTATCGAAGACCGGTACGACCACATGATAGAGCAACTCGAAGCGCTCGAAATTGAACTGGACCTGTTCGTCCGAACCGCAGGTTCACGGGAACCCTCAACTTTTCGGCATCGAATGCCGACAATCTACAGAAGACGCTCATGCGAACAATGAACCGGAACCGTACAGCCCTCATCGCTACTTTCATGGCAGTCTTTGCTGCCGCGAATCTCGCTGGAGATGTATCGTTTTCGGACCTGCACCTCTCGTCGGACGACCACCTGCTTTTTCAGGTCGAGGTACAGGCGCCCGGAACAGGCAGCTACCGCACGGCATTTCTCGCGGATGTTCGAAGCGGAGATGCCCGACCACTGACGGTATTTCCGGAGCGTATGCAGTATCTCAGTGCGATTAACGAAGTCCATGTTCAGAACCGCTTCGGGAATTACCGGCTGAACCTGAGCGATTCCGGATTTGAGGATGTACGTCTCGATTCTGCGGACCAGGCGCCGGTCGATATCGCGCTCGGAGCGCTTACCGAAACGCTCGTGTCACCTGACGGAGCCTACCTGCTTCGCCTTGAACGACAATCCCCGTCCGAGGCTCGTCTGATCCTTCGCGATATAGAAAGCGGTACCGAAACAATCCTCAGTCGTTCGGTCGAACGAACCGATGCAGGGCTGCCCGCACAGTTTTCTCCCGACGGCTCGGTCATTATCTATGCCGACGATACATACCTGTACTATTTCTCCATTCCCGCCTACGAAGCCGGAAGGCTTACCAGCGAACGTTTTCGTCGTATCGGGGAAGGGACGGTGTCCCAGGCGAGTTTCAGCCGGGACGGAGACATGTTTCTTGTCCGCGGGCGGGTCGTGTATCGCACCTCGTTGAGCTCCCTCTTTGCCCGGAGCCTTATCACCGACGGGTTTACGTCGAGCACGGCGGTCGCACTGCTCCCGTTTTTCTTCGACCCCGGCATGGATGTTCTGACCGCGGCACCCGACGGCAGTTCCGTTCTGATTCAGCGCGGAACCGACCACGTACAGCTCCTGCCCACGCAACCGACGACCGACCTGACCGACCTTCCCGCGCTTCGACTGCCGCCGGGTACCGAAGTGCGTCAGACGATCTGGGTCCGTGACGGTCTTGTGTACCTGCTCGTCACAAGCCCCTTTACGGCCGAGCGCACCTCTCTGTATCGAATCAGCAGAAGCGGGGACACATGGTCTACCGAAGAGGCGCTCGGATCGCAGGATATTCGAAGTCTGGCGGTTTCGCCCGACAGCAGCCGTATTGCGGTTCTGCAGCGCGACCGTGTTGTCGTTCGCGATGCGGATATGCTCGATCTCGTCGCCACGATATCCGCCGACAGGCCCATGCATGCCTTGTGGGCTTCGGCAGACGACCTTGTCATTGGGGACCGCGAAACGATACGTCGCGTCGGCGTATCTGCGTCCTCCGAAGACGTCCTCGCCCTCTCACGAGCCGACCGCCTGACCTTTGCGCAGGCGGACGGGGAGGAACACAGCGATACGGTGGACCTCGTCACAAACCTGCGCTCCTTCCGGATTGACGCCGATTCGTCGGCGCTCAGCTCACCGGACGAAACGCCCGAGTTCGGGTTGCGGAACACCGTCTCCGAGCGGTATCGTGTGTATCTCGACGTGCTTTCACAGGGGCGATTCGATAACCGCATTATGGTTCGAAACATTGAAAGTCTGGAAACCAGGTCGCTGTTCGAGATGCCGGATCACGGCTTTCGCCCTCTTGCCGAGAGCGAAGAACCCGTTGATTTTGAGTATTTTCGCCACGGGTCGAGAATACGCGCACGAGACGTTGCGGTGGTGATTAATCTTACCCGGTCTTCTGAAGGACTGCTCCACGTTCTTGATGTCCTTGACCGCTACGACATTACGGCAACCATGTTCGTGAGTGGTGAGTTTATTCGCCGCAACCCCGAAGCCACGCGAGCACTTGCGCGCAGTCGTCATGAAATCGGAAACCTGTTTTCGGTCTACAGGGATCTGACGGATGCCGAGCTTGGCACGGACGAGGCATTTGTTCAGCAGGGCCTCGCTGAGACCCAGGATCTGTACTTCAATCTCACGGGGCGTGAATTGAGTCCGATCTGGCATGCGCCGTTTTACGCGTCCTCACCGCTGATACGATCAGCCGGTGAGGCCATCGGATACAGATACATCGGGCGCGATGTTGACAGTCTTGACTGGGTGCCGCTGTGGACCGGTGAGCGCCGTTCAGCGCTGTACCAGCCTACATCCGCTCTGCTTGAGCGGGTCGTCCGCAACGTGATGCCGGGCTCCATCATCAACCTGACTCTTGGAGTGCCGGATGAGTCCGGGCCCTTTCCGGGCAGGCCCGACTATCTGTGGCAACGCACCGAAACGCTGTTTAATGAACTTCAGGATCTGGGATTTACCATACAACCGGTATCAACGCTACTTTCAAAAGCACGGTGACGCAGAGAGCGGAGGGGAGAACACATGGGCTATCAGACAACAACGAATCGATTGAACGCATATCGTCAAACCAGGGTAAAGACAGCGAGTCCGGGGCAAATGATCGTGATGCTGTACGATGAAGCGATCAAGCAACTCGACCTCGCTGCATCGCTGCTTGAAGAGAAGACGAAGCAGCTCGACCGCGTCCATAACGCCATTGTGGCGGCTCAGAGCTGCGTTACCGAGCTGACGGTCGGGCTGGATTTTGAGAAGGGTGGTGAAATCGCGGAAAACCTCTACAGTCTGTACCGATTTTTCAACCGGCAGCTCCTGGAGGCGAATCTGAAAAAGGACGTTGGTCCGCTTCGGTCGGTTCGGAAAATGCTCAACGAACTCCGGCAAAGCTGGCAGCAGATCGTCCAGCAGCAGGGTGCCGGACACGACCAGGAAGAGGCAGCGCGAAACCACAAAGGCATAAACTTCGCCGGGTGACCCGGGCCACGCTTCATGGCTATAATACGACATGCCACGAGACAACAGCGAGGATCTGTACCTTCTTGACGGGTACAGTCTCATTTATCGGAGCTATTTCGCATTCATCCGGAATCCGCTCCGTAACGCGCGCGGCGAAAACACCAGCGCAATCTTCGGCTTTTTCCGCTCGCTGTTCCTGCTGTTCAAACAGTATGAACCAGCCCACTTCTGCGTCGTGCTCGACTCGCATGGCCCGACTTTCCGTCATGAACGGTTTCCGGAGTACAAGGGGACGCGGGATGAAACCCCGCAGGATCTGAAAGCACAGATTCCCGTTATTGAAGAAATCTGCTCGGCACTCGGCGTACCTATGGTGCGTTCCGAAGGGTATGAGGCGGACGACTGCATTGCGACAATTGTCGCGAGGGCGGTCAACGAGTCGAGGCGAGCGTGGATCGTGTCCGGGGACAAGGACCTCTTGCAGCTGGTCAGCGCCACGACTACGGTTCTCAAACCCGATTCACAGGGCTTTGTCGAGCTTACGCCCGAAAGCGTTCCCGAACACTGGGGCATTTCTCCGGCGCAGATTATCGATTACCTGGCGCTTGTCGGCGACAGTGTCGACAATGTACCGGGGGTCCGTGGTATCGGGAAAAAGACCGCCGAAAAGTTGCTTGGCGAGTACGAAACGCTCGACGGTATCTATGAGCACGTCGAGGAGATTTCCGCGAAGGGCACGCGCGAAAAACTCCTCGCGGGCCGGGAGGACGCGTTCACGAGCCGGGAACTGGTGACGCTTGCCTTCGACGCTCCCATAGACGAGGGCCTGCTCCAGTTCGCCATGCCTCCGGAGCTTCATTACGATCGGGCTATTCCGTACTTCGAAGACCACGGCATGTCGAGCCTGATACGCGACGTAAAAACCATGATACCCCGGGATCGGTCGGGCGACGCGTCGGTAGCGGCCGCCGCGCCGGTCGCCGACGGAGAACCGGTCGTCGACGGAGAACCGGTCGCCGACGGAGAACCGATCGCCGACGGAGAACCGATCGCCGAAGCCGCCGCTGCGGCAGCCGCTGCGACAGCCGCGGTGACAGCCGCCGGGACGGGGATGAGCGAAGCGGCAGAGAAGCTCGCAGAGGAACTCGGGGCTCTGAAAGGATCGGTGGAGGCGGGCAGCTACGTCTGTGTGACCGATTCCGGGACCCTTGAGAGCTGGATCCGCGACGCCGCGGCGGCGAGGCGCTTTGCCTTTGATACCGAGACCGACGGGCTTGATTCCATGCGGGCCCAGCCCGTGGGCTTCTCGCTGTGCATAAGCCCGGGGACGGCGTGTTATATACCCCTGAAAGGACCAGATGGTATTGTCCTTGAGGCAGCCGCGGTGAGAGCAGGTCTGAAAACGCTGCTCGAGAACCCGTCGAATACCATCATAGGGCAGAACCTGCAGTACGATTACAAAATCATGAAGCGCTGGGGCGTCGAAATGAAGGGGCCGCTGTTCGATACGCTCATAGCCGCATGGCTGCTCGAGCCCGGGGTGACAAGCAGTTACGGGATGGATAAGCTCGCGACGACATATCTCGGGTACGGTACGATACACTACGACGATGTGGTGCCGAAGGCCGTGCGCGGGGTGGAGCGAGCGACCTTCGACACCGTCGACCTTGCGCGGGCGACCGACTACGCAGCCGAGGATGCAGACGTTACCCTTCGTCTCGGCGAGCTCTTTACGCTCATGCTCGAAGACCGTGGGCTCGTCAGCCTTGCCACTACGCTCGACATGCCCCTCATACGCGTGCTCGCGGAGATGGAATATCGCGGCATAGGCCTGGACAGTCCGTCGCTCGAACGCTATTCGGAAGAACTTGTTTCGCAGCTCGCCGACATAGAAGCCGAGATATACCGTCTGTGCGGACGTGAGTTTAACATTAGCTCGACGCAGCAGCTGCAGAAGGTGCTGTTCGAGGAGCGGGGCCTGAAACCCCGAAAAAAGACCAAGACCGGGTACTCGACCGATACATCGGTCCTTGAGGAACTCGCCGCGGAGGATCCGGTACCGGAACTCGTGCTTCAGTATCGCGGTCTCAGCAAACTCAAGAGCACCTACGTCGATTCGCTCCCGAAAATGGTAAACCCGGACACCGGGCGGCTGCATACGAGCCTGGTGATCACGGGTACCGCGACCGGCCGTATCGCGAGCCGGAATCCCAATCTTCAGAACATTCCGATTCGCGAGGAGGCAGGACGACGCATTCGCGACGCATTTGTACCGGCAGAGGGGAACGCCTTCGTGAGCGCCGACTATTCGCAGATCGAACTCGTCGTCCTTGCTCACCTGTCGGGAGATCCCGGATTGACAGAAGCGTTTGAATCCGGCACGGATGTGCACGCGGCGACCGGTGCGCGAATCTTCGGAGTCAGCCCGGATGAGGTGACTGCGGACCAGCGGAGGATCGCAAAGACCATTAATTTCGGTGTCATGTACGGGATGTCCGCGTTCCGGCTCGCGCGCGACCTGAAAATCTCGCGCAAGGACGCGGATGCGTTTATCGAGAGTTACTTTTCGACCTACAGCCGCATCCGCAGCTTTGTAGAGGAGTGTGTGGCTTCGGCGAAACAGAAAGGCTTCAGTACGACGCTGCTCGGCAGGAGGCGGGCGATACCCGAGCTTCAGAGCAGGAACCGGGTGGAGCGCGAGGGGGCGGAGCGTATCGCGGTGAATACCCCCATACAGGGCAGCGCCGCCGATATCGTCAAAATGGCGATGCTCAACGTAGACAGAGTGCTGCGCGAGGAGAAACTGTCGGCCAGACTTATTCTTCAGGTTCATGACGAACTCATGATCGAATGCCCGGTCGATGAAGTCGACACGGTCAAAACGATCCTCGGTCGGGAAATGACGAATGCGGTGGAGCTTTCGGTGCCGCTGAAGGTACAGATTGAAAGCGGCAGTCGCTGGGGCGAGTTTCATTGAACCGCATCATTGGCGTTGCGGGTAAAATCTGCAGCGGAAAAAACGAGCTTACCGCGGCATTGCGCGCGTGCGGCTTCCATGAGATCGACGTCGATGCGGTCGGTCATACCGTCCTTACCGAGCAGTCACCTGCGATAGAGGCCGCGTTCGGCAGCGCCGTAATGGCCTCCGACGGCACGGTCAACAGGCGGGTCCTCGGTCGGATCGTCTTCGCGGACGCCGATGCGCTCCGGGCGCTCGAGCAGATTGTTCACCCCCGCATGGTCGAGACAATCCGGTCTCAGATACAGAGTATGCCCGCGGATCAACGTATCGTTATTAACGCTGCGCTGTTGTTCCATATGGGACTTCACACGCTCTGCGATCACGCCGTCGTCGTCAAGGCGTGGGCGCCGGTACGCTTTCTGCGGGCGTGGCGACGCGATAAGAACGGATTACGCGATACGATTGCCCGTTTCAGACGGCAGCGCAGCCTAAGTTTATCTGCGGAACGCGTCGATATATCTATTGTGGGAAACTCGACGACACGGTCTGCGTTGCAGCGACGGGTCGCTCGACTCCTGCGGAATCTGCAAATCGATTGCTAAACAAGGCGGGGCGAATCACGCATGGATCACCGAAAGCTTCTCGTAGTCATTCTTTCAGTTACCCTCTTTGCAGCGCTTGTCCTTGGAATAAGCCTGCTCGCACTGTATCCGGGCGGTGACGGGACTTCTGAAAGCGTGCAGACGGCAGACAGCCGGCATGCCTTTGACCCCATAGAATACGTTCGATCCTCTGACGGCCCGCTCGGCATTGTTGAAGATGAGGAGTCTGATGACGAAGGGGACGAAGACGGCGATGTTGTAATCGTGTACGGTTCGCGGCAGGAGGAGGCGGACACGGATGCCGATCGAGACGACGCCGCCGGCGACGACGATGCCGCAGCCGACGATGATGCCGCCGACGACGCTCCGGTCGCACGCACCACGCCCGCCCCACAGGACGACGAGCCTTCGGCACGGGCGACCGAACCGGCTCGGGAGCCGGCCCCCGTGGAGCAACCGCCACGGACGCCGTCCTCGACACCACCGAGGGAGCCTCGCCCTGCTTCAACGCAGGCGGCTGCCGCGAGTGAAGCGGACGACGAGTACTGGATACAGGTCGTTTCATCGCCGAACCGGGACACCGTTGAGCAGGCCCGCGCAACGCTTGAGGAGCGAAGCCTCGGCAGTGTAATCTTCCCCATCGAGATCGCGGGAAGGCGGTTCTACCGGCTGCGCGTCGGACCGTATTCTGATCGACAGGAAGCGGACAAGTTTCTCGTCTGGATACGCGAACTGCCGGGATTCGCAGAGAGCTACGTCTCGGTCGTATTCAGGGCCTGAACCGGAATCCGGAGCGTTCTTTGTGAGTTCCCGAACACCAGGATCGCAGCATGACGGACCAGTCATGCGCGTTTTCAGTATCATTACCCGTCTCGTTCTGATCGCCGTCTACCGTGCTATCGGCAGTACGGTTCGCATTGTGGATAATCCGGTACGAGACGTGCGCATCTATCACCGACAGGGGCGACGGGTTATTTTTGCCTTATGGCACGAGTATTCGGTCGTCGGAATATTCTGGTATAAACACCGCCGTGGATCGGCACTCGTGGCAAACTCCTGGAAAGGGGATGTTCTTGGAAACGTGTTGCGTCACTTCGGCACGCAGGATTTTCGCGCCAGGGACTCGAAGCGGCCGTTGAACAAGGGCCAGGGCATACTCGGGTTCGTGAAGTATCTACGCGACGGTCATGACGGGACAATTACCGTGGACGGTCCATTCGGACCGGCCCGTCGCGGGAAGCCGGGCATACTGCAGATTGCGGCAAAGACCGGACACCTTGTTGTGCCGGTCGGCGCGTATTTCAGCCATGCAATCAAGGTACGGGGACGGTGGGATGACTACCGGATTCCGTTGCCCTTCTCCCGTCTGCATATTGTTCTCGGGGACCCGATCGAGGTGCCCTCCGACTATCGTCCTCGCGAGGCTGAGCTGCTGCAGCGCATCGACGACGCTACCAACGAAGCCGAAAAGCGGGCGAAGCGCCTCGCGAAACGCTACCGGAAAAAAAGCGCTCTGGAACAGCGTTCGGCAGCTTGAGAGAGCTAACAGAACTTTAATATAGTTTACCCTCATGGTCAGGCTTCTCACATTTTTTGTCCGTTCAGTGGTTCTGGCTCTGTATCGCGTCATTGGTGCGTCGGTCCGGATAATCGACGATCCCATCGATCGCTTCAGAGCGTACCGCAGGGAAGGAACGAGGGTGATTTTCGGTGTGTGGCACGAGTACTCGGTCGTTGGAATCTACTGGTACAGGCACAGAGGCGGGTCGGCCCTGGTCGAGGACTCCTGGCGCGGCGACGTTCTGGCGTATGTGCTGAACCATTTCGGGTTTATGGATTTCCGCATCAGTTCGCGCAACCGACCGAAAAAAAACGCCCGGGGAGTGCTCGGCTTTATCCGATACCTGAAATCGGGGCACGACGGGACGATCGCCATGGACGGTCCCCTGGGTCCCGCGCGGGTCCCCAAGCCCGGCATCATTCACATTGCAGCAAGAAGCGGCAACGTAATCATTCCCGCGGGAGCCTGGTTCAGTCATTCTATCGTCTTTCGAAAACGCTGGGACAACTATCAGATTCCGCTTCCGTTTTCCCGCCTTCACCTTCATTTCGGCGAACCTATTGTTGTCCCCCGTGACTTCCGGCCGCGTGAAGCTGAACTCCTTGAACAGGTGCGACGAGCCACCGATCACGCTGCAGCGATCGCCGCGAGCGAAGGTCGCGCCTACCGCCGATCCCGGCGCGCTTGACAGACAGGCGTGATACGTACTCTTATTGTGGTACTAGCCCGCTACGCACTCCGTTATAGAGTTATTCCTGACGAGGAAGTGCGTTTTCACACACCCTCAAAGGATATATATGCCAGATATTTTGTTCTCGGATCTCGGTCTCAGCCGCGATGTGCTGTCTTCTGTGAAGGCCTGCGGTTACGACACCCCTACGGAAGTGCAGACTCGTACCATTCCACTCCTGCTCTCGGGACGCGACGTTCTTGCAACGGCACAGACCGGAGGTGGTAAGACCGCTTCATTCGTTCTTCCCGTTCTTCACAACCTTGCGGATCTTGATGCATCCACTGCACAGGGTCGGCGCGGTGACCGCCGCCAGGCCAGACCCAGGGCGCTCATTATCGCCCCGACACGCGAGCTCGCCGAGCAGATCTTCACGAGTGTAGCAACATACGGTACGCACTCTCGCGTCACATCGGCAGTGGTCTACGGCGGAGCATCGAAGCACGTGCAGGCTCGGGAGCTTTCGAAACAGCCCGAACTCCTGATTGCGACACCCGGACGTCTTCTCGATTTCATTCAGGAGCGGGCTATCGATCTGAGCGAGGTTACGTACCTCGTACTCGACGAAGCTGACCGCATGCTTGACATGGGGTTTCTTCCGGACGTCCGTCGAATCTCGGATATGACGTCGAGCAGGCGGCAGACGGTGCTGTTCTCGGCGACCATGCCCCTTGAAATCGAGAAACTCGCCGCTCAGATACAGAAAAATCCGGAGCGTGTTCAGTGCCAGGCCGGTGACATGACGGTTGTCGGAATCGATCAGTCGGTGCTCTTTGTTGAGCCGACCTCCAAGATTACCCTGTTAAAACAGCTCATACAGGATCGCGGCATGTTCCGCGTCCTCGTGTTCACACGGACCAAGCACAAAGCAGCACGCCTTGCAAAAATGCTGTCGAAAGGGGGGATCAAGAGTGATTCAATCCATGGCGACCGCACCCAGTCGCAGCGAAAACGCGCGCTTGAAGACTTTCGCTCGGGTAAAGTCCACGTTCTGACTGCAACGGATGTTGCAGCACGCGGCCTTGACGTCGACGACATTTCTCACGTCATTAATCTCGAAATGCCTGCCGTCGCGGAAGCTGAGACCTACGTGCACCGGATAGGCCGAACGGGCCGCGCCGGCGCCTCCGGTTCGGCGATCTCCCTGTGTTCTGCGGACGAGGTCGCGTCGCTTCGGGCAATCGAAAAGCTCACCGGAATAACGATATCGGTCGACAGCGATCATCCCTTCCACTTTGATCCGCCCGCCGGCAGAAAATCCGGCATGGGTCCGTCGGGGTCTTCGAAAGGACGTCGGCACGGCGGGGGTGGGGTGCGAACGAATGCCTCCCGCGGGCGTGGTGCACGCTCAAGCGGCAGGTCCGGGTCTACCAACCCCACGTTCCGGGGGCGCCCTTAAACGGACCCTCTATATGCGACGTAATCCAGCCGCCGTAGAAGTCTCCTTCCTGCGGCTGTACCTGCTCTCCGTTGACCGAGCAGCCGTCCATTTTCGATGGATACACGGCGTACCACCCCGTAATCGATGCGAAGGCTTTTGTCGGTGACCGGTAACACCAGACCGCTCTGGACGCTCGCAGACCTTCAACCGTCAGATCGAAGTACTGCGCCGCTCCCTTCCACTCGCAATGAGTTGAACCGGATACCGGACGAAGCAGATCCTCGCGAAAATCTTCGGGTGGAATATAGTACACCGGCGGGTGCGAGGTTTCGAGCACCCGTATTGTTCTGTTACTGTGCGCAACTTCAACCCCGGCAAACACGACCGAAATCTCAGACGTTGCCGGAACAGCGACCGGCGGCCTCGGGTAATCCCATACAGATTCTTTTGCTGTCGTCGTTCCCATACCTTTGAATATACTCATGCGAAAGCGTGAAAAGGCTACACGAAACGAAAAACCGAGTACACGAAACGTTCACGGGGCTCGCCGTGGACGTACGCCCATTCCGGCGAACGACGAGCGGAACACAGTATCATGAAGGCATACAGAATAAATAATTGATTCGTTTCGCAATTCAATGAAAAATGGCAGGAATGTTGCTATAGTTCTCTCATACCCGGGGGTACCCCGAAGCATGGAGAAAGGAGGATCGTAGAAATGAAACGATCAGTTATATTTGGTGCAGTAGTTCTTGGGGTGGCGTTCATCGCAGCCTGTGCAAGCCCGCCACCACCACCAGCCGAACCCGAACCGGAACAGCCGTCTGCAATGCAGAACCTGCCGGAGTTCTACGTGAATCCGCCGGTAGCCGAGGACGCGATCTACGGTGTAGGAACGGCGCGTCTGTCCAGTCTCGACCAGTCCAGACGAACAGCGCTTGCGCGGGCACGCGACGATATCGCCTTCCAGATGAACGCGACCATAGAGTCGGCAATGATCGACTATTTTCAGGAAGCCGGTGCGGATGGCGAGACCCAGGTTGTAAACTTCGTTGAAAACGTCTCGCGTCAGGTCACACAGACCACACTTCAGGGAACACGAACCGAGGAAGTGTTTATCGGGGACGACGGAACGGTGTACGCGCTTCTGAGCTATCCTGTCGGAGGCTTTACCGAGGCAGCTGCCGAAGCATTTTCGAGAAACGAGGATGCAGCGTTTGCTCAGTTCCAGGCAGACCAGGCGCTGGAAGCTCTTGATCGTCAGCTTCAGGAGAACCCGCCACAGGGTGGCAGTCAGAACTGATCATATTCAACAGTCATTCGCTTTACAGGAGGGTTGGGCCCCGCTGCTTGTATGAAGCGGGTCGGCCCTCCCGGGTGCGGGTGGGCAGGAATCAATTATGAAAATGGTGTCGCGTTGCGTGGCTATGGTCCTGATGCTCCATGTTGCAGTCTCACTGTCCGCGCAGGTCGTCGGTAATCTTGATTATTTTGACGGCGAGGTCCGGATATCCCGGGGTAATCAGGTTTTTGATGCGTGGGATCTTGGTTTCGGGGAACCACTGTCCGAAGGTGAAGTCGTTGAGACCGGTGCAACCGGCACCGCCGACTTCGTGTTCGTTGACAGCGTCGGCGCTTCGATGCTGATACAGGCGAACAGCGCGTATACGGTATCGCTGCGCGACAATGGTGCGGGCGGTGGCGAAACCGAGGCCGGCGTCGATCTCCTCTTTGGCCGTGTCAGAGTTGTCGCCGACGGGCTTCGTGAAAACAGGTCGCTCAACGTGCGCTCCGGAGCAGTGGTCGCCGGGGTCCGCGGTACCGAGTTCGACGTTATGACTGCTCCCGACGGAGCTGTAATCGTCGGGACCCGATCGGGAAGTGTGGCGACGCGGACCGACCGCGGCGAACAGGTCGCTGAACCCGGTACTGTGGTCGAGGTTCTGTCCTCCGGTGTCATGAGCTCGGTGAACGTGCCGGTTGAACGAATGGACGATTATTTCGAAGTCTGGCTCGACCTTCGAACTCAGGCTTTCTCCTCGAATCCTGTTCTCTTCGTGCAGCCGTATCTCGAACGCTTTGACCGACAGTATCCGACCTTGGAGACGGCAGCCGAAGGCCTGCTGCCGTTTCGGGAGCGGCTGGAGGAGTCGGTCTTTCGCCCGGAACTCAGGGCGTCCGACGCGGTTAACCTGCGTACGCAAGCCGCCGTTTCCGTCCTGAGCACCCGGAGCTCGCTCGGGCAGTTTGAAGAGACCTATTTCACGCTCGTACAGCTGGTCGGGCTCATGTCAGACGCGGAC
>JBKHAN010000055.1:0-18376 GCA_046542845.1 Spirochaetaceae bacterium | reverse complement strand
CCTTGCGGGCGGCAGATTTTGAGTCTGCTGCGTCTACCAATTCCGCCACGCCGGCCTGCCTGAACGGTTAAGGCCGAATCCTATCAGGGAGGCGGGCCCGAGGCAAGCGGGGAGGGGCGCGCGCGAGGTTACCCGCCCCCGCGACGTATCCCCGCCCCGAGACGTACCCCCGCCCCCACGACGCAACCCCGCCCCCGCGACGTATCCCCGCCCCCGCGACGCACCCCCGCCCCCGCGACGCACCCTCGCCCTCACGTTGACCACGCACCCGCGATTGTCTACGCTTGGGGCGGACTCGTTCGCATGCACGTACCCTCTCGCCCGCTCATCATCCTCCTGGCTATCTCTCTGGTACTGCTGCTGTCTTCCTGTGCAACCGGGGGCGAGTCTCAGGCAGCGTCGGTCACGGTGGAGGGCGATCCCGACAGCGCGCTCGCCTTCAGTCTGCAGACCGCGGCGGCGGTGCCGGACGTGTTTACCCGCTCGCTCCTGTACACGCGTATCGCCGAAGCCTACATAGAGGTTGGCCTTATTCTGCCGGCGACGAGCGTGCTCGAGCGGGCGGTGAGACTCGCGGATACCGAGGTCACCGGGGAGGCGAGGGCGGAGGTGTTTGCGCAGCTCGCGTTTCCCTTCATTAGTCTCGGTCGAATGGAGCGGGCACGGACGCTCCTGAACCGGGCTCTCGAGGAAAGCGAGGGGGCCCGGGAGACGGTTCGGGGGGTCGTCCTGCAGGAGGTCATTAACGCTTCCTTTATCGCGGGTGAAGAGCTGTTCGATGTGCTCGTGCGGGCGGTCGATCAGGTATATATCATCAGCGATCTGCCGTCGCGGGTGTCGCTTCTGACGGATATCGCGCGGCAGTATCAGGACAGCGGTCTCGGGCAGCAGGTGAACACGCTCGTGCAGCAGGCGCTGTCGGCGGTCGGTGGCATGCGCAACCCGCTGCAGCGGGCGCAGGGTTTCGCAGCGGTGGCGCGGCGGTTTCATGTCGCCGGGAATACCGAGCAGGCGGCGCTGCACGTGTCCCGCGCGCTTCGCGAAATCGAAAACGCACAGGCTCTCGGCAGGTCGCAGGACGATGCGGCAATTCTTCTCCAGGTGTCCGCGGATTTTTCGGGTATGGGGCGCCTGGAGGAGGCAGAGCAGGTCGTTGAGACCATCGATTTTCCGGGTCTCTACGCGCGCGGGCTGGCCGAGCTTGGGAGCCGCTATCTCGACAGCGATCAGCCTGCGGAAGCACAACGGCTGTTCGATGCAGCGGTCAACTTCCTTGCGCTCGACGGCAACGATGCACAGCTCGCGGATGTGATTACCGATGTGGCCGAGCGGCTGCTTGAGGCGGGTCAGAACACAACCGCCGAGCAGAATGCGGAGGTGGCTCTTCTGGTTATCCGTGATGTGGATGATGAGTTTACGCGCTCGGATGTGCTGCGTCGGCTTGGCCGGCTGTTCGTGCGCGCGGGGAGAACCGATCTCGCCCTCGAGGCCGCCGACGCGCTGCCCGATCGTGCGCAGGAAGCGCGGCTTCTGATCGCGATCGCGCTGGAGTCGCTGAATCGTGAAGAGGCGGCCGAGGCCTTCGCGATTGCCTCCGACGCACAGTCGGCGGGGCTTCTGGCAGAATATCAGACTGATGAAATCAGCGCCGAACTCGTTGAGCTTTTTGCGCGACTCGGGCTGTACGAGGAGGCGATCGAGCAGCTCGATCAAATCGTGTCGCCGCTGGTGTTCGGGCAGGCGCTTGTGGAGATCGGTCGCTACAGCCTGCGTGCCGGCGGGCTCACCGAGGAAGAGACGGTGATGCTTCAGGCGATGGTCGCGGACATAAGCGGGATAAACTGACGCCGGGTTGGATTCTCCACCGCGGGCGCTCTGCAGCTACCCGATGGTCGTGCCGGGGAAGTCGGTCCGTCCTTCGAGAATTGCTTCGACGGTGTCGAGGTCTCGCCCTGAAGCCACGATAACGGTCAAACCGAGTTCCATCGCCCTTCGGGCGGCGATCGGGTCGAAGGGGACGTTTGCTCCCGGGTTCCAGGTGACGCCGACCATTTTTCTGAAATCTGTCCATGAGATGTGCTTCAGCGGCTGCGCATCCGGATCCTGTGCGGGGTCTGCAGTGTACACTTGCGTTATATTCGACAGGTTCACGACGGTCGGAGCCTCGTAGCGCTCTGCCAGACACACGGCGTCGAAATCGGTGGAAAAACCGGGTTTCCACCCCGCACCGACGAGCACGCGGCCCTCAAACGCGAAGTCGGCGGTCGGGTCGGTTACGAGCGGATTGTCTCCGTACGCAAGAAACATACCGCGAATGAGCTCCGCGTTCAGTCGCGTGGCTGCGATTCCGACGAGATCCTGCTGTTCAGGCGGGGCGTCACCTGCGAGCGAGCGAAGCGCGTCCTGATACTGCCTGGCCGGTCCGCCGCCACCTATTACCATAATGAGTCGCTGGTCTTCGTGACGGTTCAGAAAGCCGGTAATGCGTTCCTTGAACAGGCGCAGAAAGGGCAGGTCGACCTGATCCGGAGCCACGATACTTCCACCGAGCGATAATACGTGTGTCTTCATAGCTATGTAGCATCCTAGACGCTCATGCCCGGCAGCGGCAAGGCTGGAATGGCGGCTTTCCGGAGCACTTTCTTAGTTGTTTCGCCGCCGCTGCGCTATAATCTTCGTTATATCCAATCTGCTGCGAGACCGTGTGAGAGTGAGAATGAACTATGATCTGAGCTCCATGTTTAAAGACTGGCCGTACGACCCGGACAACACAACGAGGGTCGTCGCCACCGACGACGGTCGGGACGTGCTCCAGGTACGCCTGCCCCTCGGTATCGAGCAGTACGAGCTTGTCGGTCGCCCGGACGGCGCGCGTCCATTCGGGTGCGGCAGCATCCTTGAACACCTGGAATCGCAGCTTGCCGAATACCGCATGCTCCACGGAACCGAAACCGGATACGAGCTTTCCCGGTCCGAATGCGAGATGCTGCAGGACGAAGCGATCCTCTTCTATTACCGCTATCTGCTTCTTTTCCAGCGCAACGACTTTGAGCGGGTCGCCGCAGATACGGAGCACAATTTGCGCATATGCACGGTGCTCGAGCAGTTCTGCACGATTGTGGAGCTTCGGGAACCGGTGGTTCAGTACAAGCCCTACATCGTGCGCTTGCACGCAATGGCGCGGGCCATGATCGCGATGCGTCAACATCGCGTGGAGGAGGCGGTGATGCTGATCAGGAATGCGATCGATTTGATCGAAGCAATGGAGGATCTCGATTCACCCGCATTTCAGTTTGAACGCATACGCAGCGTTACGTATCTGAAAACGGCTATAGGTCAGCTCGTTGATCACGAGGCCGAAACCGAAAACGGGGTGCTCGAGACAGAGCTTGAACAGGCGGTCGTCCAGGAAAACTACGAGCGTGCCGCTGAGCTTCGCGACCGGATCAGGGATCTCCGGGCACGGTGATTAACACGGTGATTGACACGGTAGGCGCTCCGCATACTACACTCTTTGCTAGAATGATGTTGCTTCACAATCGTCTACGCAATTGCTTCGCCGCTGTATGTGTTCTGTTCTGCATCACTATTACCTCGGCTTCAGCACAGCAGATTGAGACCGCAAGTCAGTTTCTGCAGCGGCTGAGCGAGGAGTACGCCGGGTTTGAAGACTACATGGCAGATATCGTGTTCACCACCGAGAACGAGCGCATGGAAGGTACCTTGTACCACAGGCGACCAGATCTGCTGAATATCGAGTTTACCCGTCCCGACGAACAGTTCATTATTACCGACGGCGAGTACCTCCGGGTGCACGTTCCGTCGCTGAACACAACACTCACGCAGCGGCTTCGAACATCGGCCGACGCTCCCGGGGGTATCGCAACCGCCGAAGGGCTCGCGCTGTTACAGCGAAACTTCTCCGTTGCGTTTCAGAGTTCGCCGGATTTCGTCGGCGTGAACTCGACCGGCAACTTCATAGAGCCGGTCGGGCCGGATACCGAGGTCATTAACCTGCGTTTCGATACCTCAACGCCGGAAGAGGGATACCGGCAGCTGATCGTGAGTGTGAACGCTGACTACAGAATTCGGAGAATTGTAGGAACAACGGTCGACCTGGACAGAGTGCAGTTCGATTTCACCAACGTTCGGGTGAATCGGGGGTTGCCCGACAGTCGGTTCGAGTATGTAGCGCCGCCGGCGTCGAGCACCTTCGAAGATTTTCTCTTTGACAGCTCGAATTGATACACACGAGAGACGTGAATACAGAATACAGGTGACTATGGAATCCATCGGCGATCGATTGCGCGTTGCGCGCGAGGGTAAAGGTTATTCCTTCGAGCAGGTTGCGCGCGATACCCACATTGCAAAACGCTATATCGAAGCCATGGAGAAGGACGACTATCATGTCTTCCCCGGTGAGCCGTATCTGATCGGATTCCTCAAAAACTATTCAGAATACCTTGACGTGTCCTCGGAAGAGGTGCTCAATCGCTACCGGAACCTGAAGCTTCAGGAACAACCTGCACCCATGGATCAGCTGCTCGACACCGGTCGTTCACGGAAGCTGCGGACAACGCTCATCGTCGTAATCGCGGTCCTTGTGCTTATTGCGGCGGCCTCGGCGGTTGCCATGCTTACGGACGTCGGCTCGGGGGTCTCGCAATGGTTCGACCGCGGGGCCTCTGAAGCGGTCCCGGATCAGGCAGATGCCGATACCGATACCGTAGAGGGTAACGGCGGTATCAGTAACGGTGTCTCAGACACGCCCCCGGCCTTACAGTCCGGAAGCTCGTACGTGCTTGAGCGTTCGTTTTTCCGTGGCGAGCGCTTTGTAGTCGACCTTGACGGGCAGGAGGTACAGCTCTCCTTCGACGACATCGGCGAACAGGTCCGTGTCCGGTATCCGGGGGGAACGGTCTCCATTCCACAGGGCACAGCAGGGCTTGTAGACCTCGACAACTCCGGAACTCCGGATATACGCGTTATTGTACGCAATGTCGCCCTGGATACGACGCCCCCCGAAGCGGTCATTCGCATAGACCGTCAGGTGGAAGCGGGTTCGGATATTGCCGCGAACGAGCCGGAGTCTCCTGCGACGGAATTACCGCCGACCGGTTCGGCCGGCGTCGAGTGGCGGGAACGACCCACTGAAACAATCCGTTCCACGTTTAACGAAGACTCGTTCTCGCTTGAGCTGGAGGCTTTGGAGTCGGTCCTGATCCGGGTTTCGCTTGACGACGCTGAAACGCAGCAGCACGTACTGGAAACGGGGGAACGGCTGGCGTTCACCGCGTCAAACCATGCCTTTATATCGGCGTCAAACGGTTCGTCCATATCGCTTTCGGTGGAAGGGACCGAGGTCGAACTCGGCGGTCCGGGGCAGGTGTCGAGCGTGCTCGTCGGACTTGCAGACCGAAACGCGGGGAGCCCGCGGCTCGCTGCGATCCCGAGCTACTGAAACGGGACACCGTGGGATCCGCGTCCGAGACTATTCCTGACTATCTCAAGGGTCTGAACCCCGTACAGCTCGATGCGGTGCGTCACACCGGCGGACCCCTTCTGATTCTCGCCGGTGCCGGTTCGGGGAAAACCCGCGTCATTACCTACAAGATCGCTTACCTGATACGGGCGCACGGTATACCGCCTCATTCCATCCTCGCGGTGACCTTTACCAACAAGGCGGCAGCGGAGATGCGCGAGCGCGCGGCCTCGCTTGCGCCCGGAGCCGTGGACTGCATGATCCGTACCTTTCACAGTTTTGGCGCGTGGCTCCTGCGGCGAAACCACGACCGTTGCGGCCTTCCCTCCGGGTTCAGCATTTATGACGACGACGACGTGGTGCAGCTTCTGCGGTCGCTGTTTCCCGACGAGTCAAAGCCGCACCTCACCGCCCAGGCCAGGGCGATAAGCCGGGCCAAGGACTATGCGCTGTACCCGACCGATGATCTGCGCGCTATCACGCACCAGCCCGAAGAGCTTCGCGATGTATACCAGCGCTATCATGAGCGCTTGCGGGAGATCGGCAACGTCGATTTCGGTGACCTGATTCTGCGCCCGCTTGAGCTGCTTCGAAGCGATGAAGGCGTGCGGAGGCGAATACAGCAGCGCTTTCAGGTTGTGCTTGTGGACGAGTATCAGGACTCCAACGTCGCGCAGTTCGAGTTTCTCAGCAGTCTCGTCGGGCCTGACTCCTACCTGTGCGTTGTCGGAGACGACGACCAGAGCATTTACCGCTTTCGCGGGGCGGAGGTCAGGAACATCCTGACCTTCCACGAGCAGTTCCCGGGGACCACCACGGTACGCCTTGAGCAGAACTACCGGTCTACCGGCAGTATTCTGAATCTCGCCTCGGCGGTGGTTGCGAAAAACGAAGGGCGTCTCGGCAAGCGGCTGTGGACCGAGCGCGAAGACGGGCCGGTGCCCCAGCTCGCGCTGCTCTCCGACGCCGAGTCGGAAGTGGAGTTCTGTTGTACGATCATAGAACGGGACAGGCGCTACAGCGACACCGCGATTCTGTACCGGACGAACGCCCAGAGTCGTCTGTTCGAGAGTGAGTTTCTGCGGCTGGGTATCCCGTATCGCATCGTCGGTACGCTGCGCTTCTACGAGCGCGAAGAGGTGAAGGACGTGCTTGGGGTGCTGCGCCTGCTGGCGAACCCCCGCGACGAGGTGAGTTTTCGGCGTGTCATAAACAAACCCTCCCGCGGTCTCGGCGTGAAGTCGGTGGACCGGCTTGTCGAAGCTGCCGTCTCAAGCGGCAGCGATCTTCTCGCCGTCCTGTCCGCACCGGTTGCGGGTCTTACCCGCCGCGCAGAGTCTGCCCGTGCTTCGGTTGCATCGATCTTTGCGGCGTTGAGCGAGGCTGTCGACGGGAGCTCGCTGTCGGTCCTCGTGGAACGCGCGGCCGAGGAAACCGGCCTGCGCGAGTATCACGAGAGCCAGGACGAGTACCAGGGCAGCGGAAAGGTAGCGAACATAGACGAGCTCATAAACGCCGCCGGTCTGTACGGCGCGGGTCGCGAAGCGCTCGCCGAGTTTCTCGAAATGATCGAGCTCGATGCGAATCGTGACACGCAGGACAGCGACGGCGAAGCGGTGACGCTTATTACCATGCACAACACCAAGGGGCTTGAGTTTCCCCGTGTATTCATTACCGGGCTCGAGGACGGGCTGTTCCCTCGGGGGGCAGACGAGAGCGCCGCCGAGATCGAGGAAGAGCGTCGACTGTTCTACGTAGCGGTAACCCGGGCGGAGAACGAACTCTACCTGACGAGTTGCCGCTACCGGCGTCTGTACGGGCGCATTACCGAGTACATGCCGTCGCGCTTTCTCGGTGAGATACCCGAACACCTCCTCGAACACGTCGGCAGTGGCAGTCCGAAACGCAGACCGCCGACTCCAGGGAGCGCCGGTGGTCCCGGCTTCGGCCGACAGGGTATACCGGGGCACCACGCAGACGGTCCTGAAGAGGACTGGCAAGAGGCAGAGGATCTGCCACCTGGTACCGGGGTATACCACGAGGACTACGGCCTTGGCGTCGTGCAGTCGCGCTGGCGCAAGGGGACGAACATCATGGTTCGCGTCGGCTTCGAGAACGGAAGAACCGCGACCTTCATTCCGCGATATACTCCGCTTGAGCGAGTGAGTATAGATGAATAATTACGACCGCATTCCACCGATACGTCGCGCGCGCGGGTACCGTCTGTACACCGAAGGCGGCGTGCGCTATCTCGACCTGTGGCAGCAGGATGGACGCGCAATCTGCGGGCATGCGCCCGCGCGGGTCCGGCGTGCGTTCGAGAACACGCTCGCGCGGGGACAGGGTGGGGTGCTCCCGGGGCGGTGGCGGGTTCGGCTCGAGCGTGCCCTGACTGTCATGACCGGAGCTCCCGGTCCGTGGACCCTGTTTGCCTCCGCCGAGGCAGCGCACATGGCGCTCGACCGCGTCTACGGCCGGGCGGGCTGGGCCCTCGCGGACCCGGTGGACGAACGTCGTGAGAGCGGTGTGTCCGGGGTCGAGATGGTCGCGCTGTTTCGTCCGCTGCTCTCGACCCCGGAGTCGAACCGCGCTGACCCGCTTCTGGTTCAGGTGCCGGTCATGGTGGGCAGCGGCGTCTACGCGCTGTGGCGCCCGGATGCCGCTGACCCGCAGTCGCCGGTCGTGTCGGCCCTTCCCGGTATGGGGCAACCCCCCGCAGAGCCGGTGCTCGCCGCGGCGACCCGCGCTGCGTACGACGTTATCGAGCAGCTGCCGGGTCTTCGCAGCGAAGAGCGTGCCTGTGCTCGCGTGCTCGCGGCGTTTGACCGGTCACGCTCATGGCGGCGGCGAGGGCTGTACCTGCGGTCGCTTCTCGGGACCGACGACTACCGTCGCCTCTTTACTCGATTTCTCGAGGCGAATGTGGTATTGTCACCCGAAGCCGGGGGCGTGAGCATCGTGCCCCGGGTCATGTCGGACGGCGAGCAGGCGCTTGTTATCCGGCTCATCGGCGAAACGGAGGCATAACGGTGGGAATGGGTGGTTCGGCAGCCGTCCTTGGCACGCAGCTTGTCATTGGCGCGATCGCTACGTTTCTCGCGATACTCCTGTGGTCCCGAACCCGTGACGCGGCGTGGATGCTTATTGTTATCGGAACCATCGCTCATTACGGGGCACTGGTATTTGGAGGCCTCGAGATTCTCGGGCTGGTGAATCTCGACGGGCTGATTGTGTCGGGAATTCCCCTGGGGCGGGTGCTTATAAACAGCGCCCCCATGCTGTTTTTCGTCTGTGCTTTTGTTATTATGGTGGTTCGAAACAGGGTATAATTACTGAGCCGTCCGGTTGACACCGGACATGAAATACTCGAATGTAAACCGAAATTATCCTGGAGGATATTCTATATGGTAGCACTTATTGTTGGATTTGTTTTCATACTCTTCGCGGTATACGCAGTTCTTCCGTTCAGCTGGGCCTTGAACTGGCTCGAACCGGTGGTGCAGTTTCTTATGGGCGGTGTACCCATTATGGCGCTGTTCATTGGTCTGATCGCGGTCTTCATTGGTATTGCCGACATCAAGGACAAGATGGAAGCAAAGAAAGAAGAGGCCGAGGAAGCGGCAGAAGCGGCGAAGCAGTAACATTCCATCTCCTGGTTCCGGCTGTCCGGTCGGGGCGTTGACATTTTCTGTCAGCACGTGGCATTCTCGTTTTCCCCGTTACGGACAGCAGTCATACGAACCACAGAAGGTATATATATGCGAACGAAGTTTCTGAAACCCACTGAGATAGAACGAAAGTGGTACATAGTCGACGCGGAGAATCAGGTGCTCGGGCGGGTAGCCGTTCGCGTCGCGTCTATTCTGCAGGGAAAGCACAAGCCTACCTGGGCACCAAACATGGAACACGGCGACTATGTTGTTGTTATTAACGCAGGGAAAGTCGACGTAACCGGTCGCAAGCGCACCGACAAGATGTACTGGCGACATACCGGATATCCCGGTGGTATCAGGTCCGAGACTTTTGAGAAACGGATACGAAGGCGTCCCGAAGCTCCGCTTGAGGATGCCATTCGTGGCATGCTGCCCAAGAATCGACTTGGCCGCAAGCTGTTCAACAACGTCAAGGTGTACGCCGGTAGCGATCATCCGCACGCGGCACAAAAGCCCGAAGCGCTCGCGCTGTAACGGCTCTGTTCAGTCAGGGATCAAGGAGAGTATCTGTGGCAGAAAATCTAGCTTTAGGAACCGGTCGACGAAAAACATCGGTTGCGCGTGTATATTTACGGCACGGGAACGGAGACATCAGAATTAACGGTCGGCCTGTGGACGAATATTTCGGATCCGGGGACTTCGCGTACCTTGTGAACCAGCCGCTCGACGTGACCGACAGTATCGGGAAGTTCGACGTCATGGTGAACGTGAAAGGCGGCGGGAAGTCGGGGCAGGCCGGCGCGATCCGCCACGGCTTAAGCCGCGCCCTCGCGAAGTACGACGAGACAAACTACAAGCCACTTCGTGAGAATGGCTTTATGACTCGTGACCCGCGTATGGTTGAACGAAAGAAGTACGGTCAGCCCGGCGCACGGCGCAAGTTTCAGTTCTCCAAGCGGTAAAGGAACGCGTTGTCCCGGTGACAGTTGTTTCGAACCGGAAACAGGGCCCTTCGACACGACGAATAGAAGTGTCGGACGGGTCCTTTTTTTTGCTTCCGGAGGATTCCCCGCTGCTACCCGGGCTGCGGGCACATACCGACGTCTCTGCGGCTCTGCATTCGTTGCTGCAGGAGGAAAGCGCGCGGCACGAGCGCACCCTGGTGCGCCTCAAGATGCTCGATCTGCTCGGTCGGCGCGAGCACAGCGGACAGGAGCTTACGCGAAAACTGATACAGCGCGGATACGATTCGCTGCTTGTCGACGAAGTGCTGCGCGAGTTCCGCGAGGCGGGCTACGTCGACGACTATCGCTTTGCGCGGGCATTTATCGAATCCCGCCTTCGCCGCCGCCCCGAGGGCCGCACGGTGCTCTCGGCACGGCTGTCCCGGTGCGGTGTCGACCGTCACATTATCGACGAAGTCCTTGAGGAGCTCCTCGACGACCAGACCGAGTCAGACGCATTGTCGCGAGCCTTCGACAAGGTGAAGCTTTCCACGCACGACCCGGAAAAGCAGATTGTACGCCTTGTGCGGAAAGGATTTTCCTACGCCGCGGTCAGGGCATACATCCGGCGTCGGAATCCCGACGACTAATTATGAATCCCTAATCTCTCCAGAACTTGACATTAGGGCAGGACCGCTCTACTCTAAGGAAGCTATAGTTATATTCCTCAAGGAACACGTATGGGCAAAGCCGATAAAAAAATCCGGATATTCTCAGCGCTCGAAGTCGCAAACATATGCGGCGTGGTAAACCAGACCGCCATCAACTGGATCAAGAACGGGTACCTGAAAGCCTTCACGACCCCGGGGGGCCAGTATCGGGTGTATTCCGAGGATCTGGTGGAGTTTCTCCATTCCCGTGGAATGCGGGTTCCTGACGAACTGCAGGCGATCCTCGACGCCCAGCAGCAGTTCAATACCATGCTCATCGTGGACGACGACACAGAGCTTAACAACCTCATGGCGCAGCTTATGAGGAACCATTTCGAGACTGTTGAGGTGCTGCAGGCCTTCGACGGCTTCGAAGCAGGGAAAATTCTGGCCGAATCGCGGCCGGGGGTCATTATCCTTGATATTGATCTTCCCGGGATCGACGGGCACAAGCTGTGTCGAAACATAAAGGCGGACAGCT
The DNA here is from genome assembly GCA_046542845.1 of Spirochaetaceae bacterium. Lineage (GTDB taxonomy): Bacteria > Spirochaetota > Spirochaetia > DSM-27196 > SKKC01 > SKKC01. Next base: position 7,106 of record JBKHAN010000055.1, on the reverse strand, counting down.
CGCTTGGAAACCCGATTATCGTCTCGGTATCCGGGCTCGACGATCCGGCCGAGCGTGAGGCCATTCTTGCAGAAGGTGCGAGCGCATTTTTCTCAAAACCACCCGATTTTGATCAACTTATCGCAACAATCGAAGGGTTCATGACCTGAGACACAGGAGCGGTTTATGTCATGGCAGGCGAAGATTCACGATACAAAGCCTTCAATCCTCATAGTTGAAGACGAAGACGCGATCAGGCTCACATTGCGTGACTACCTTGCCGGCAAAGGCTACACGGTCCTTGTCGCCTCCGACGGCGTCGGGGCGATCAAGCAGCTGCTCGACCATAGCGTCGATCTCATTGTCACCGACTACCGGATGGACGTGCTCGGTGGTGATTACTGGATCAAGTTTCTCAAAGAGTACTGCACCCGGCAGAAGGTTCTGATTACCAGCGGTTTTCTGCGTCCCGAGTTCCCGATTCCGTTCAAGGTAGTCTACAAACCGTATGACTACGCGGAGCTTGAAACGCTCATAGACGAAACACTCGACGCACCGACTTGAGGCAGGAGGCCACACGGAGTGACGGCAGTACGTGCGCGCATACACGGCAGGGTGCAGGGGGTCGGATTTCGCTATTCCACACGCCAGAAGGCAGAGGAACTGGGTATCACAGGCTGGGTCAGGAACGAGTTTGACGGCACCGTCCTCGTTGAAGCAGAGGGTGACGACGCTGCCATGAGCAGCTTTCTCAGCTGGCTGAACGACGGTCCGCCTCCCGCGCGAGTCGAGTCGGTGGACGTGCAAAAAAAAGCGCCGACAGAAACCTATCGGCGCTTTTCGGTACGGTAGTGTTACCGCTTCCGGCGGGGTTTACTTCGCAATCGAGTAAAACGCAGCGCGGCCGGGATACTCGGCTGCAGCACCGAGCATCTCTTCTATACGCAGCAGCTGGTTGTACTTTGCGAGGCGGTCGCTTCGGCTCAGCGACCCGGTTTTGATCTGACCGGTCTCCAGCGCGACCACGAGGTCTGCGATAAATGAGTCTTCGGTTTCACCGCTTCGGTGGCTGACGATTGCCGTATAACCGGCGCGCTTGGCCATTTCCACGGCTTCGAAGGTCTCGGTAAGCGTTCCGATCTGGTTGACCTTCACGAGTATGCTGTTGGCGATACCCTGCTCGATACCCTGTGAAAGCCGCTTCGTGTTGGTCACGAACAGGTCGTCGCCGACAAGCTGTACCGTGTCACCGATCTTCTCGGTCAGCAGTTTCCACCCGTCCCAGTCGTTTTCGTCCATGCCGTCTTCAATGGAAATGATGGGGAAGCGTGATGCCCAGTCGGCCCAGTACGATGCCATTTCTTCGCTGGAAAGCTCGCGTCCGTCGCTTTTCTTGAACACGTACTTCTTTTTCGTCGCGTCGTAGAACTCGCTCGAGGCGGGGTCAAGGGCAATGAAGATGTCCTGCCCGGGCTTGTAGCCGGCTTTCTCCACGCTCTGGAGGATCAGTTCGCACGCCTCTTCGTTGCTCTTCAGGTTCGGCGCAAAGCCGCCTTCGTCACCAACGCTTGTCGAATACCCCGAATCGGAGAGCACGCCTTTGAGGGTGTGGAAAACCTCGGTGATCATTTGCAGTGCCTGATGAAAAGTCTCAGCTCCCACCGGCATGACCATGAACTCCTGAAAATCGACCGAATTGTCCGCGTGCGACCCACCGTTGAGAATGTTCGCCATGGGAACCGGCAGGGTGCACGCTTTGTAGGCTCCGAGGTACTTGAACAAGGGGAGGTCCTGGTATACCGCCGCCGCGCGTGCGACGGCCATACTGACCCCAAGCATTGCGTTTGCACCTAGTTTGCTTTTGTTCTCCGTACCGTCGAGATCGATCAGCATGCGGTCTATACCGACCTGATCGAGCGCATCCATTCCTTCAAGTTCAGCGCTTATTATGGAGTTCACATTGTCTACAGCTTTGAGAACGCCCTTGCCCTTGTAGCGATTCTTGTCGCCGTCCCGAAGCTCGACCGCTTCGTGTTCACCCGTCGACGCACCGGAGGGCACCGCGGCGCGACCAAGCGAACCGTCTTCCAGCAGGACATCCACTTCAACGGTCGGATTTCCGCGTGAATCCAGTATTTCGCGAGCCTCTACACCTTCAATAAAACTCATATGTCATTCTCCTCTCTAAAATTGCCTGAAACAGGCCCGTTCAGTATATGGGCTTGCAGGCACACGGTGCAACAGAGCAGGACCCCGCCTCCCGTCGTCTGCAGAAACGATTTGTCGGGAAACTTCCTTGACGGTTTCGCCGTGAGCTCCCTAAGCTGTTTCAGTGAGATACTCAGTGATGTTTCCCAAGACGCGGCGCGAGGTTCCCAAAGGAGTCATTGCACCAAGTCACCAGCTGCTGCACCGTGCCGGCTATGTGCGTGCCCTCGGGCGGGGGCTGTTCGCGCTTCTGCCGCTTGGTCTGCGGGTTGCGACGCGGGTGGAGGAGATTATACGGCAGGAACTCGCGACGCTTGGCGGGATCGAAGTGCACACTCCGCTTGTCACTCCCATGGAGTCGTGGAAGCGAAGCGGCCGGAACGAGCTTGTCGCAGCGGAGATGGTGAGCTTTCGCGATCGCGCCGGGAGAGAGCTCGTCCTCTCACCCACGCATGAAGAAACCATGGTGGAACTGGTACAAAGCGGTCTGGTAAGCTACCGTGATCTGCCGGTCTTCCTGTTCCAGTTCCAGGAGAAGTATCGCGACGAAGAGCGAACCCGAAGCGGAATGGTTCGTGCCCGCGAGTTTCGCATGAGCGACGGCTACTCCTTTCACCGCTCGTTCAGCGACTTGAATAATTTTTTCCCTCGCGTCTTTCGCGCCTACGAGCGCGTGTTCAGGACCTGCGGCGTCCCCATAGTCGCAGCGGAGGCAGGCGTCGGATTCATGGGTGGCGAACGATCGTACGAGTTTCTGACCCCCTCGAGCCACGGGGACGATTACCTCGTGGAGTGTCCGAAATGTGGCTACGTCGCGAACCGCGACGTCGCCGTGGCTGCACGCTCCTCGGGGAACGGGCGCCCCCTGCCGCTTCAGCGGATCGAGACGCCGGATTGTACGACCATGGCCGATCTTGCCGAGTGTGTCGGCGTTTCGCGGTATCATCTTGCAAAAACTATGGTGTTTTCCGGTGCTCGGGGGCTGGTCATGGCCATGGTCCGGGCCGACTACGACGTTTCTCTCGAAAAGCTCGGCCGCATTGTGAACGACCCGGGTTTACGCCGGGCTACGAGCGCCGAGCTTGTTCGGGCCGGGGTCGTTGCCACCCATGCGGGACCGTTTCATCTTCATCCTGATACGATCGTGGTTGTCGACGAGTCGGTGGTGGAAACCCCCAATCTGGTCTGCGGTGCCAACGAGGACGGTATACATCTGCGTAACGTCAACTTTGGCCGGGATTTCGACGCGCATTATTCCGGGGACATCTCGCGTATCAGAAACAGCGCTCAGTGTCGACACTGCGGTACGAACATGAAGATCACCCGGGCGCTTGAGCTCGGGCATATTTTCAGGCTCGGAGACTACTATACCAGGCGCATGGACGTTCGTGTGCGCGACGAGCGCGGCCGGTGGGCCTACCCGCAGATGGGCAGCTACGGGATCGGAATAGGGCGGCTTATCGCGTCTATTGTGGACGCACACCACGATGCAAACGGCATTATCTGGCCGGTGTCGGTCGCGCCGTTTCAGTCATACCTCATGACCATAGGCAAAAGTCGCAGCGTTCGCGACGCGGGCGATGCAGTCGCCGAGTATCTCGACCACGAGGTACTCTACGACGATCGTGACGAGTCAATCGGAACCAAGTTCAAGGATTATCTCCTGCTTGGCATACCCTTTCGCATTGTCGTTTCGCAGGTGACCATGTCCGACGGTACGGTCGAGGTCTACGACCGTATCGAAGCCCGGACCCATTCGGTCGACGTGGACACCCTGTCCGAGTTTCTGGCGGCTCGACAGCGCGAGTACCTCGACCGTGCCCGGGAGACTGTTCATGCTTTTTGATCTGTCACCTGAAATCGTCGATCAGATCATATTCGGTATGGAGAATCAGGAGCACGACTACTACGTCGACGCCGGCTCGGGTCTCATGGTGCCCGAGCACGACCTCGCCGACTACGAAGACGGCGAATCAGACCGCGTGTGGGTGCCGATACCCGAATGGCGAAGCGTCCACGGTTTCAATCTCATGGAACGTTTTATCGCCGACCTTCGCAATCCGCTCTTTCGCGAGCGCCTCCGCGGTATTCTCAACTCAGGCAGGGGCATTTTCCGGCAGTTCAAGGATGCGCTGAAAGAGCGGCCGGAGATTGAACGCCTGTGGTACCGCTTCAAGGAGCGCGAAATGCGTCGCGAAGTCTTTGAATGGTACAACGACCTGCGCGAGCAGTGGGGGCTTGCGAGCCTTCCTGTGGACCTTGAAACCGAGACGGACGAGCTGATCCTGGCAGACTTTACGTTTCGCGAAGACGGGGCAGACGCCGCGGAAATCGACGCGCTCAGCGATCTCGCGTTGAGCGACGCCTTAAGCGAGTTCGACGAGACCGAGCAGATCATCATTGAGGACGCAATGCTCCTTCCGGATGACGGGGTACAGCGCTCGGTTACCGCCTTTACGGCGGGCGGTGAACGGGTGGGCATCGCGGCGTGCCGTACCACCTCCGGCGAACACACCCGACAGGATCCCACAGCGGTGGTCGAGGTACTGTACGTCGTGCCGGAGTACCGGGGGCTGGGTCTCGGTAAGGAACTCCTGTCCCGCCTCTGTACCATGCTCCACCGTGACGGTGTCGGCCGCATCCACGTGGACGTACCGGGTTCGGCGGCCGTCATAACCAGGCTGCTGAAACACTGGGGCGGCAGCACCATAACCGAGCGCATTCGCCTTGATCTGTCCCGCTGGGATTCATAGACAGCATGCCCGCGTAGCGAGCGATGCTCAGTTCCTCAGGCCGTCCCGGTATGCTTCTATTTCGCTGTGGATACTCGAAAGTCGCTCCATGAGTCGATCCACGACGTGTTGTTTCGGGTCCTTACCCTCCGGGCAGGTCGCCCGGTGCTGTTCGCGGAAAGCTCTGGCGGCGATTACCGCGCCCGCTTTGACGACCATAATATCCTCGTTCACGTAGTCTTCGCTCATGTCGTTCGAGGGATTTACCAGCAGCAGGTTCCCGCCTATTCCTACGGGCAGAATGTTGTCGAACTGCTTCAGGTAGCCGTCGATCTCCGGAAGCCCTCTCGCGGTATCCGGATTCTCGGGTCTGTAACGGGTCCCTGCGGGGAACACCAGAATGATATGACCGCTGTTCTTCTTGCGAACCATCTCCCGGAGCGCGGACATGTTGATTTCGCGACTGCGACGCTTTTCGCGTTCGAAGACCTCCGGCTCGGTAATCGCCGCGAGCGCGCGTGACGGGTAGATCACGATTCTGGTATACGCCTGTGTAAACGCCCTGACAAAGCGGTTTTCCTCGTTCAGTTTGGCCGCAGCAACCGCGACGATGCTCTCTGCGATCTTCTTCCCGAGCGCTCCCTGTCTGCACAGCAGGTAATGCAGCACCGGCAGGTCAAAATTGCTGAAATGCTCGCTTGTCAGAAGGCAGGTTTCGCCCCGCTGAGCGCGTTCGTACAGATCTGCAAAGTGCTCAAAACCCAGGAGCGTGCTTCCTGGCTGGATAAGATCGTCGATAATGCCCTCGACAAGAGCTCGATTGGTGGGATTTGCCGGCTGAAAGACACGGTTGTGCGATACTGTGTCACCTGGTTCTACGTTTGCAAGGAATTTGGGGGCGAGATGCGCATAGCGCTGCTTGACTGTTATACGATTGGTTTGTTTTTCCACACGGTTCAGGGTAGGTGCCTTCTTCCGGATATGTCAACTAGACGTACTTTGAGACGTACCTTCAGCGCCTGGTGTTGATGGCAGAGCTGCCGGGGTGTTCAAACTGCGAAACCTCGCGTCCGCGAAGTTGTACCCGGGGCATAGGATTGCGTGGATCGGTGATCCGCTGATTGTCGACCAGGAACTGGTAGTAATGGCTGCCCGGGCGGACGCGTATAGTGACCCGGTACAGGCCCGATTCGACCTCTTCCATGCGATGCAGGAACGGATTCCAGTTCGTGAAGCTTCCCGACAGGAACACCCGCTGTCCGGGTATACCCCGGTACACGAACTCGACTCGCCCGTCCGGTAGCATCCGCGGGCTCTCGACGGGGGGTGCAGGTCGTTCCGGCAGACGGAACACACTCAACCGCTCTTCGGTAGCAGACCGCGACGTGACGGGGTTGTTCGGATCGGGCATCGAAAGCCCGTCCACGACCAGGCGGTAGCGCAGGTCATCTACCTCCGGCGGCGGATCATAGGCGAGGACCAGAATTCCGCTCGGATTTCGCTCGAATACGTGCTGAACCGCATAATCCTCGTGCTCGAACAGCGCGACCACGTAGCGTACCGGTCGCGGCGGCTCATAACTGAACACCACGACCCCGTCTACAAAGCGAGGGGCTTCCGCTTCAGTCATGAGAACGCGATGTTCATGCGCCGCGGGTTCCGACGAACCGTACGCCGGCAGTGCGAACACCAGACCCAGCGCCAGCATCGCACAAACTTCTTTGAATCCCATACTTCTGATATGATCATCGACAGATGAACGGCGGCCTTGACGGAAAAACCGTCACGATTTCCGCCGCGCGGCCGACAATCGTACAAGAGTTCTCATGCCGGGTATTGAAGAGATACGCCAATTCAACAAGAACGTCACGCTAATGGGGAACGAGCCTCATATCGCGAGCCAGCGAGGCGAGCCGCTCGAGGACCCCCTCGAACCGGAGCAGGGTCTGTCCGAAGACCTCGAGTCGCTTCTTGACGACACCCCCGTGGACGATGCAGATACCGAACCCGACGAGGACGATCCCTTTGCAGGGATAGACCTCGGCGATGATGAGGACGAGGACCCCTTCGCCGCCCCCGACGAACCCGCCCCCGAGGCGGAAGAGTTTGACGATCTCGAGGCCTTTGACGAAGCCCCCGACGAACCCGCCCCCGAGGCGGAAGAGTTTGACGATCTCGAGGCCTTTG
>JBKHAN010000133.1:0-3429 GCA_046542845.1 Spirochaetaceae bacterium | reverse complement strand
AACATCTCTGCGCGAGCCGCACAAACGCATTGACACATATTGGACCTTCAAATTAGCCTTAGCGTGGTCGTAGAATACTAGGCGAACCTAATGATATGCGAACCTGTCAGAGGAGCAACAGCGGTGAGGTGGGGCACTTTTGAGCACATGAACAGACTCGATCCGGGGAAGCGCGGCACGCTACCGGCACGAAGTATAGTGTCCGCAACCCTGGTGTTGAATACGGGCTAAATATAGCTTAGGCAATGGTTTATGTACTCTTTTATGAGAATTGTCCGCCGTTCTTCTATGTTTTTATGCGTAAAACATTTATGGCTGTAAAACACCACGGTCGCGGACAGTAAAGACAGGCAGAACAGGACGGGCGGGCGTGACGGCACACGAATCAGAATCAGTATTAAACAACCCCGTTGTCAACACCAATGGGCTTCGTTTTTCCTACGGCGACCACGACGTGCTGCATAATGTCGCGTTGGCGGCGTACCATGGCGAGGTCGTGGGCCTGCTCGGAGCGAACGGATCCGGCAAATCCACACTCCTGCGGTGCCTGGCAGGCCTCCTCCCGGTGCCGCGAAGCACAGTGACTCTGGCCGGACGCGATCTACGAAGCATGAAGCGGAAACAGATCGCTTCAATGGTCAGTTTTCTCCCGCAAGTACACGAGACGCTGGAATTTCTGACGGTGGGTGAGCTCGTAGCCCGGGGACGCCATCCGCATACAGCCTTCGGATGGCGTCTCTCATCGCACGATCGGGACGCGGTTGCCTCCGCGCTTTCGTACGTACAGCTCGATACGCTCCGCCACCGACCGATAAACGAGATTTCGGGGGGAGAGCGACAGCGAGCATGGATTGCGATGGTGCTCGCGCAGGACACTCCTTTGATGCTGCTCGATGAGCCGGTTACCTATCTCGACATCAAGCACCAATGGTCGCTGCTTGAGGTGCTGACCGACCTGTCCCGGAATCTGGGGAAAACGCTCATTACCGTATTCCATGACATTAATCACGCGATGGCGGTGTGCGACAGGGTATACCTTCTTGCCGAAGGACGGGTGTCCGTGAGTGGACGTCCGGAAGAGGTGATTACCTCGGATGCGCTTCGGCACGCGTATGGCGTCAGCGCCCATGTGTGTCACGTTCGTCAGGCGTGCCGTTCAGTCGTGGTGCCTGAGTGCTCGTGCCGCGCCCGTCTCGGTGGCGCTCAACCAGTCTGGAAAGCTAAGCCGGTAAACCGGCACCAATACCACACGCAGGTGGAGGAAAAGGATGAATTTTCGAGTGTATGATGCGATGCATGCCGCATGTGTCGTGATGGTAGCATTTATGCTTATGGCCCTGACCGCAGTTCCGGCGTTCTCAGCGGGTTCTCCTGAACCGCCTGCAACAGAACCCGCCGAGGGAACTGACACTGGAGACGATGACTCTACGCCGTTCCTGGTCACCACAGATGACCTGGGCAGAGAGGTGGTGTTGCAGACTGTTCCCACCCGGGTAGTCGGTCTGGCGCGACAGTTCATGGAGGAGCTTTTCGAGGTGGGAGTAACTCCGATTGGCAAGGTCGATGAATACTCGAACCGTCCCGAAGGGGTCGAACTCCCGAGCGTCGGTTCGCAGAACTCCCCGAATATCGAATCAATCCTGCAATTGGAACCCGACCTTGTTCTCGCAAACACGCGCCAGCACTCGGACTTGACCGACTCACTCGAAGCGCTGGGTGCCACGGTATATTTCGTCGATCCCCAGCTTGAAGAAGACTTCTTTACCGACCGCACCGACCTTTTTGGCCGTCTCCTTGACCGCGAAGCCGAAGCAGAAGCATACGCGGCTCGACTGGATACGGTCATCGCCGACCTGCGTTCACAGGTCGAACGGTGTGGCTATGCCACGGGGATTCTGATACAGGGCGGAGGCGAGACGGTTCGGGCCGCACAGCCTACCGGATTGTACGGAGCGCTGTTCCCGGCGCTCGGGATTCGTAACGTCGTGCCGTCGGGACTTCCCGGTGCCGAGCGTTCAACGTTTGTTACCTACGACATTGAAGCAATCACCCAGGCGGATCCGGACGTCGTTCTCGTGCGTGCCGCCGGAAGCGGCGAGCGAGATATGAACCGTCTGCGTCAGCTCTACCGCGACAGCGCGCTCTGGCAGGGACTGACAGCTGTTCGCGAAGACCGTATTTTCGTTCTACCCCCCCGGGTAAACCCGGGCGCTGTATCAAGCGAGGATGCACTTCGCATCACCGCTGATATCCTTTGCCCGGCACCGTGATTCGCACCGCTACCCGGCGAGCAGTGGTCTTGACCGCAGCGGTGATCGCTGCGGTCCTAGCGCTGGGCTTCAGCCTCGCCGCTGGCACGATCGAATTTGCGTGGCAGGATGTCCTGGGGTCGGTGGTCAATCGCGGACCGACCGCGCTTGCGAACCAGGTTATATACAACATCCGTCTTCCGCGCGCTCTCAACGGTCTCATGGTCGGCATGAATCTCGCGGTAGCGGGGACCATTTTGCAGGCGGTATTGCGGAACCCGCTTGCGTCGCCCAACATCATCGGTGTGTCTAACGGAGCTGGTCTGGCAGCCGTGGCGTTGATGGTTCTGTTACCGGGGAGGCTCGAGCTGATACCGCCTGCTGCGTTTGTTGGGGCTCTCGCCGCGTCTGGACTTGTGTACGGAATCTCTCGAGCCGCGGGAACCGCATCGCCGGTGCAGATCATTCTCTCGGGGGTTGCGGTCTCGGCATTTCTCGGGGCGCTTACATCGGGTCTTATGGTGCTGCACAGCGACGAACTCGATGTTACGTTCTCGTGGTTGCTCGGGGGTCTGTCGGGCCGGGGGTGGAGTTACGTCGGGATTATCTGGCCGTACAGCATCGCCGGCCTGTCGCTTGTCATCCTGCTGACTCCGCAACTCAACCTCTTCGTGCTGGGTGATGAGGTGGGAACGAGCCTCGGGTTGCGGGTTCCTTTGTTCCGGTTCGTGTTTCTGGGCCTGGCGGCGATACTGGCAGGCAGCGCTATCAGCGTCGCCGGGACAGTCGGCTTTCTCGGCCTGATCGCACCGCACACGGCACGGCTAATGGTAGGAGACGACTACCGGGTTTTGGCACCGGTGGCAGCGTTGACCGGTGGAGCGCTTCTGGTGCTCGCCGACCTTGCCGCGCGGGTCGTGTTTCAGCCGGTTGAACTCCCCGTTGGTGTTCTCACTGCAACCCTCGGCGCACCGTTCTTTCTGCTTCTACTCACCCGAAAACGGGCATCTGCCTGATAAGTGCGACCCGCGTCGACCGACGGCATTACGGGCCGGACGCCTGGACGAGAGAAGAAAAGCTCATGCGACCACGTCCGGCTGCTGCGTCCACATCGGACCGCCTGTCGCGCTGATTCCCGGAATGCTGTCCCGGGAGCTCAAGCCGAGGTGGAAACCGAGCT
>JBKHAN010000016.1:0-57026 GCA_046542845.1 Spirochaetaceae bacterium | reverse complement strand
AGCCGTTTCGGACGTCGCCGACAATTTCGAATCAGCGATTTCTGCTGCGGGTGAGGGCGCTACCGGATACATCCATGCCTATCTCGAACGTTCCAACATCTGGATTGTGTCCGGTCCTTATCGTCGGTGAATCCGTAACACGCCCTTCAGGACGCGCTTCAAGGGCTCGATAATTCGCCGGCCAACCGAAAACCCGTGCTTCTCCGAATAGTCGAGAGCAGCGTCCTTGACGGTGAATGAATCACCATACTTTTCTTTCAGCTCATGCCAGTGCTTGACCAGCCAGGTATACAGGTCGGCTTCGGTCCTTCCCGGAAAACGCGCGAGCAGGTGTTCTTCCCTGACGACGGTCACCACCGGTTCGTACACCGTTCGGAACCAGGAAATCAGTGCATCATCGAACGTAATTTCGTGGGGTGCTTCCTGATTGATAAAATATTTGTGAACGTGTATGTGGTTCAGAATTTCCTGATACCGTCCTGTAGCGGTGAACTGCAGATTGTATCCCGGGATCAGTTCATTAAAACGCGTCTGTTTGTAAAACTGCTCTTTCTCGTAGGCTATGACTTTTTTTTCCAGCGAATCACGCGTTATGTCGGGGTCGAGAGTTATCGCCGAGTTCAGGGAGATGACTTCAGCGTCGATTGCCCGCATTCCCTGTGTCCGCGCGACCGATACGCGGTGATTTCCGTCACGCACAAAGTAGACTCCCCCAATCTCGTAGAGGTGAACAGGGGGAAGAACGATATCCTGCAAGTGCGCCTTGTCGACTCTGGTCCAGCGATTCCTGAGCTCTTCACGTTTCGGTAAAAATCCCCGGTTAAAGTCGTGATAACGACCTTCACTCCCCACGATACGATCGACGTCGACGACCTGCAGACCCCGGTACGTTTCCCCCCGAGGTCGCACCGCGTCTTTCACGTCCTGCAGGGACAGCATTTCCGCGTTATGGGGATTCAGGACGTTCAGTATGCGCGAGATCATGGCCTGTGTGCGTGCCTTGTTGAAATTATCCGATGCCTGATGGTTTATGAAGGCTGAGCTCATAGTGGGTCTTCCATTTCAAGAAGATAGTGATCATAAACATTGATCACGTCTGTCTTCATATACCGCGTTACGCGCGGTGCGTTCTGGTCGTAAAGATGTATATGGCCGTGAAGCAGGTAGCGTGGCTGAAACAGCTTCATGAACCAGATAAACGAACGAAATCCGAGGTGACAGGGATCTAATCTGTCGTGTATGCCTCGGGGAGCTGCATGTGTAACAAGGATATCCAGGTACCGTCCATATCTGACCTTATTATACAGAAGACGGGGAATCAGTTTGAAAATGCGGCGACGCATTTGTCGCTCCGTAAACTGGTTGTCCCCGATATTATATCGCATGCTGCCGCCCAATCCAGCGATAAGCAGCCCGGATATAATTTTTGTTTTGCCCCCCACGTAGGTGGCTCCGTAGCGGTGTTCGGAGATGCCATGTCGGAGCGTGCTTTGTTCGAAATGCGCGCGCCGCAAGTCGCTTCGAAAAAGATGCATTTTATCAAGGTTATGGTTTCCGAACACGAACGCTACGGGTTTATTGAGACTCGAAGCGATAAAGCCAAGGTAATCCATAGGAAGGTCGCCGGCGGAGATGACAAGGTCGACGTCGCCAAACCGGTCTTTGACTCCGGGGCTGTAAACAAGCGGATCGATGTGGTCGGAAACGCATAGTATTTTTTTCATTTTACAAACGAAGCGCCCTACAAGTTGAGATCGTCGCAGCGATCAAGAAGTTCTTTAAGTTTATCCGTAGGGTACAGCTCCACCGGCCTGGTATCGGCGAATTCCTGTGCCATTCGCGAAAACGTCGAGCTGGTAATAATTATGGCCCGGGTTATATTCTGTTTTTTGATTTCTTCATGAACCGAGCGCACAGCCGCCTCGTCGACTATATCGGTCGTCCTGAGGAAACGAAGCAGTTTAGGCATGCGGCGGGCATTTCGCCATTTCGACTGCGCCTCGTACCCGACTACGTCGCATCCGTCCTGTATGTCGTGGATGTCTCGAACCGATAGACCGAGCGTCAGCGTTACAGCCTTGCAGATCTCCTTGAACTGGTCGTTCCCCGCGGTCATGAAGTCTTTGACTCTGTCATCGCCGCGTAATTCCTGATACTGGCTGAGTTTTTCGGCGACATCCTGAAATTTCGGTTTCTTGCTGTATACCTTTTCCCACTGTTCGATGGCGGGTTCGATTCTGCGCATCTTTTCGTATGCGATGCCAAGAAAGTAGTGTGTATACAACGCTTCGGATGTCGTCTCGTTATCGATAAGCGATTGTGCGCGTTCGAGCTCTATTATTGCGCGGTTAAAATCACCTTGATTCATGAAGCATCCGCCCCGTTCGATAATGGCTTTGAGCTTGAACTCTGTATCCTTTTGTGCCTTGTCGAAAGACTTCAGAGCCGAGGCGTAGTCCTTATTGTCTTTCAGGAGCTTTCCGAGATAGTAATGCGCCTGATAGTTATCGGCATCCAGGCGCACCGCCTGCTGCAGCATATTTTTTGCTTCCGCTGGTCGTTTCGCGCGATACAGAAGAACGCCCAGTCGGTGGTAACTGTAGCTGTGTCTTGCATCGAGCTCAATCGCCTTCTTATAGAAGTTTACCGCACGGTCGGATCGATTCTTCTGTTCAAATAATACCCCCGCGAGGTAAGGATATTCAGGATTCGTTGGTTGCTGCTTCATGAGAAGCAGGTATTCCTTCAAGGCTTCCTCCGGCTGATTAAACCGAGCGTACAGCTCTGCGATCCTTTTTCGAAACACCGGTTCGGAAACTCCACCGTCAAAGATTCCGATTGAGTTGACCGTTTTCAGCTCCATAAGTGCGAGCTCCGCTTTCCCCTGCTCGAGATACGCGAGGCCAAGGTAGTAATGTGCTTCGGGACTACGCGGTTCTTTTGCGATAATGCGTTTTGCGGCCTTGATCACTGCCGGGTAATTGTTTTTTTTATACAGATCAGCAAGTGCGGCAACCCTGCGGGGTGCTATAATTGAACGAAGGAGAACTACGGTAAACAGTACGACAAGTGCGCCGACTATTAATATGAGTATGAGCAATCCTGACATCCCGACTTTCGCACCTTATATGATCAACTTCCTGACACGTCCTGACAGTACTGGAACTCAATCACACTGTCAAATCGGACTGCATCAACTCAGGGCCCTGCTGGTTGTTGTGCTGCTCCTCGCAGGTACCGTCGTTTCCGGTGCAGATGCTACCGCAGATTCCACCGATAGCGCGCGTGCACGTGCTGAACAGCTCTTCCTGGAAAACCGACCGGAAGAAGCGATCCCAGAGTTCCAGACGGCGCTTCGCGAAGAGCCGGAACGTGTTCAACTGTATCTCCAGCTTGCGGTCGCATACGAACAGACCAACCGTCCGGACCAGGCCACCGCAATTCTCGAGCAGGGGCTCGAACGGAATCCGGGTCAGGCGCACATGTTTTTTCACAATCTGGCGGTACAACGGATACGTCGGTCGGATTTCGAGGAAGCCGAACGCCTGCTCCTTTCCGCCATAGATCACGACCCGGATTTCGCTCTTCCGTGGAGAAATCTCGGCAATATTTCTGTCGAAACAGGGGAATACAGCGAAGCCATCGAGCGCTACGAGCAGTATCTTGATAGGGCCCCCGATTCTGCTGCCCGGGACTCGGTTGTTCAGATGATCGGATATCTCAACGATCTGCTTCTCGCCGAAGAGCGAAGAATAGAAGCCGAAGAGCAGGCACGGGCGGAAGCGGAACGCCGGCGCGCCGAGATTCAGGAAGCTGTCCGCAGGAGTCTCGAAGAATCCCGGCGCGGTGCGGAACGGTTCGGGGGTGGCGAGGAAGGCTTCGAGTCGGTAGAAGACGATTTGGATATTTTTGACTGATATACACGAGGGCATACATCGCAATCTGATGGCGTGTGTATACCCGGAAGGTTCTGGTAAGCCATATGTACAATAAGAAACCACTCATTATCGGAGGGGCCGTCGCCCTTCTTCTGCTGCTCATCGGTGGCGGTGTTATGTTGTTTACCGGTGGCGACAGCTCCGAAGAAGAACCGGCGGAAATAGCGGACGATGCTGTCGACCCGTCCCTTGAGGACGATACTGAGCGAAGGAATGCGCTTCGGCTGGCAGAAGAGTACTTTTCTCAGGGCGAACTCGAACGAGCGCTTGACCTGGTAGACCGGGTTTTACTCGAGAACCCGGATGACGAAGAAGCTCGCGAGCTCAGGGATTCCGTCGTTGCAACTCGGCAGGCGCTTGACGAGGAGGCGAGACGTCGCGAAGACGAGATCGAGCAACTCCGTCGAGAGACTCAGGAGCTTCGAGAGAGTCTTAGTTCACAGGATGAAAGCTCCGACCCGGAACTTCGTGCTTTGGAACGACGACTTGAAGCCGCCGAGGCCGAGCGAGAGGCCGCACTCGCACAGGAGCGAGCGGCCGAGCTGGCAGAGGAGCGACGGCGTCGCGAGGAACGTGAGGAAGCCGAACGTGCCCGACGTGAGCAGGAAGATGCCGAACAGGCGGAACTCGAACGGGAAGAACGGGAACGGAGAGCCGAAATAGACACTTTGCTCGAACAGGCGGACAGAGCACTGGAAAATGAACGATTCCTGCAGGCCCGAAGTACGTACGAGGAAGTCCTGGAACTGGATGAGGAAAACGGCAGAGCGTTTGCCGGCATAGCCGAGTCCTATCGACAAGCGGATCCCGAGAACTCGAGAAACAGAACGGAAGCGCGGAGATACGCGGAAATGGCTCGAGAGTCCGACGACTCGCTATGGCAGCCGTATTATACGCTCGGGCAGCTGTATCAGTCGGAGGGTAACACGGACGAAGCTCTGGAAGCTTTCGAAGACGCTGCAAGGCGCTCAGACGATAACGATGAGGTGTACTTTGCGCTTGCGAACGCACAGTTCCGGGCGAGTCGCTTCCGGGAGGCTCAATCTTCATACGAGACCGTTCTGTCCATTAATCCGGAATTTCGCAATGCAAACTTCAATCTGGGTATCACTTTTTTACAGTTGCGCGATTCGTCCGCTGCGGCAGAAGCATTTGAGCGAGAGATTGACTTGAACCCGGAGAATGCGGCGCCTCGCTTTCGCCTTGCGAACATTCAACTCGACCGGGGCGATCTGTCGGATGCAGTTCGGCAGCTTGAGGAGGCAGTTTCGCTTGAGGGAGACAACGCTACATACCGAATGCGCCTGGCAAATGCGTTTGAGCTACAGGGTAATCTCGGGGCTGCCGAGCGGGAGTTTTTACGCGCAGCCGAAATCGATCCGAGTAACCCGACGCACAACTTCAATGCTGCCCAAATCCTTCGCAGACGGGAGGACTACGACCGCGCGTATGATTACATACTCACCGCTCTGAGTCTCAACCCAAGTGCGGAGTACTTCTACGTTCGTGGCCAGATCGAAGACGCTCTCGGTGACCAGGAGGCGGCGGTCGAAAGCCATACGACTGCTATTGACCTCGACGGACAGTACGTGCGTCCCATGATTGAACTTGGCCGAATCCTCGATGAAATGGAGATGCATGAAGATGCGCTCGACGTACTACTGATTGCTTTTGGTATCGAACCTCGAAGTGCGAGCGTCAACAATAATCTTGGAACCGTTTACCTTAATCTGGACCAGGTCTCGGAAGCGATTGACCATCTGAGAACCGCGCGACAGGTCGATCCGGAGAACCGTGATATTCAACTGAACCTGGCAACTGCGTACATAGGTGCGACCGATTACGATCAGGCGGAGAGCATTCTACGTGATCTCGTTGACACAGAGACGAACAACTGGGAGGCGAGGCATCGCCTGGGTGAAGTGCTGATCTATCGCGACCGTTTTTCAGAGGCACAGACGATCCTGGAAGATCTGCTACGGGATAACCCGGAGTACGTCGATCGACAGGACGTCGAGGGGCTACTCAGCGGTATCTGATTCTCTGATGCCACTTCCGGGCTGCTTTACGCGTAACTCCTCGCGCCCTACCGCTTTTCGAAGGTCGGCCTCGGAGATCGATATATACAATGGCCGACCATGCGGGCACCGCGCTTCATCGAGTTCAAAGACTGACCGCGCGAGTTCGGTGGCCGTTACGGGATCAATGGAATCTCCGTACATGATCGCCTTACGGCAGGCTATTCGAGAATATAGTTCTCTCTCGAACTCACCGGCTACGACCTTGAGACCCGTGATCGCTTCGGCCAGATAGGCTTCGGTGCCAAAGTACGACTGCGGTACTGCGATAATACTGAACTGCTGATCCCCGGACTTCTCAATGACAATACCAAGAGAACGGGCAGTTTCTATACGCTCAATCACGAGCGGGAGCTGATCCGGCTCCACGGTAAACTCGTACGGAACAAGAAGCCTTTGCGTCGAGCGATCGCTTTTCAGCTTATCGTAGAGTATGCGTTCGTGTGCCGCATGCTGATCAATGAGATAGATGCTGCTGCTGTATTCGACAATAATAAAGACTTCAAAGACTCTGCCCACGTACCGGATCTGATTGGTGCTGCGGGTAGCGGTTTCCAGAGATTCCCGTATGGTCCACGCATGTGGACCGTTGTGTTGGGCGTCGCCTGACGTACTGATGCCGTGTCTCGCACCTGGTTGCGGTGCGTGGTGTGTCTGTGATCCGTACGTCGCACCCGTGTCCGCGCCGCTGTCCCAGAGGCTTGTAGACATGTCGGATGTGTAGGTCTGCGACATTCCGCCACGTCCATTCCGTATATCCGGACTTTTCAGTGCAGCGAGGATATCGTGATGCACGCGGTCACGGTACAGAAACCGTGCCTCGCGTTTTGCGGGATGAATGTTAAAGTCCACGGTGTAGGGATCCACGTCCATAAACACGAAACAAACCGGCCAGATACCACCGTGAAACATGTCGGAGACACCGTACTCGACTGCCTGGGTGAACCCGAACTCCCAGACACGTCTTCCATTGACAAAGGTCTGAACCATTTTCCTGTCGCGACGGTGAAACTGCGGGTCGGCCATTACGATTGATAGGGAGGATGCGTCACCGGTGTACTCAACCGTGTTCAGGACTGAAGTTGGATAATCGTTGTATGCCTGCGCGATACGTTCGGGGTATTCGGTGCCGCTCACCACAAGTGGTTTGTGGCCGTCGGCGAAAAAACGAAAGGTAATATCGGGATGCGCGATTGCTTTCTCAACGAAGACCGATCGGCACAAAAACCGTTCAGTTGAAGACCGCTTGAGAAACCGTTTTCGTCCGGGAAGGTTGAAGAACAGTTGTTGCACATCAACCGTCGTCCCGACCGATCCTCGAGGCGGCCCCTGTTCCCGCACGGCACCGTTTTCGACGACGACGCGCCCCCCATCGCCACCAGTCTGAGCACTGGATATCTCAAGCCGTGCGACATGCGCAATACTGGAGAGCGCTTCGCCGCGGAAGCCCAGGGTCTCGATGTGATCGAGATCCGACAGTGAGTGTACTTTACTGGTTGCGTGTGCCTGAAAACAGAGCAATACGTCCGAACTGCTCATCCCGCATCCGTCGTCAGTCACCCTGATACGGGTGAGACCTCCATCGTGCACTTCCACGGAGATCTCGTTCGATCCGGCGTCTATGCTGTTGTCAAGCAGTTCGCGCAAAACCGAGGCGGGCCGCTCTATAACCTCGCCCGCTGCGATTTTTCCTGCAACGGAGCCGGGAAGGATTTCAACCCTCCCGGCTGGTACATTGTGTGTATATCTCACCAGACCGGAATGCTATTACATTCCGATACGGGTTTCAATTGTGAACGACCAGTTCGTTTCCGGACGACCTTCGTCGTTATAGAAGACCGTACCGTCAGGATTCCGGGTAACCGTCGTCGTCATGACACCGGCAATATCCATGATCGGGGCCACAGGGTACGCGAGCTCACCCTGAAACGTGGTATTCGCGTCGAAGAGCGTGGCTCCTGCGAAGCCATCACGGTTGAGCAGGGTCGGTGCAAACTCTGTTCGTCGGTAGGAAGCTCCTCCGTAGATACCCATGGGGAGCGTGTCGGGTGCAATCCGGGCGTTGATATAGAGTTCGTCGGAATCGGCAGACTCAAGTCCTCCTCCTTCGGCAATTTTCCATGGCCACAGATATCCGGCTTCCAGTCGCACGATGTCAAACAGATCGGCTCCAGCCTCACCGTAAATCCCGTAGGTACTCCGATCGAACTCTTCGGCGTCCGGATCGAGTAGATACCGCGCAAGCTCGACGGCGCGATCTCCTCGTATCCGGTCGTAGTTCTGTCCGTAGAAGGTCGGTTGGAATACACCGTTCGAGTTGCGCGCATCGAGGCGATAGTCTACCGGACCTATGTTTCCGAATACTCCCGTCATGACCCCGTAATTGCGAAGCCTGATTGAGGACCCGGGAACGACCAGTGTGTCGCTGCGAAAACCCGCTTCAATCGTAGTTCCGTCCTCAGAGGTAAAGCTGTCGCGGAGGAAGGGGATCATGCCACCAACGTCGGCAAAAAGCACAGCGCTGAAAGGGTTGCTCTCGACGACTGGAATCTCTATGTCTGCTGCAACGTTGACGAACACCGGATCGATACGCTCTGCTGCTTCGACTCCCTCGAGATCACCGGTAAGTTCGGACGGATCAGGGAGATCACGCGCAGGACTGACGTCTGTCAGCCCCGAAATACCCACTGCGAACGGAATATCTTCGCCGAGTGGCCGGACGTACACCCGCGTTCCAAATATTGAGGGCGATGTCAGATCGTTGGCGACGAGTTCTATTCCGGTTCCACCGCCGTCGAGACCAAGGTTAAATCCGAGCCGGCGCACAGCCGGAAAGTCACTATCGTTCGCGTAGTTCCGCATGAGAATGCCGTGACCAAGTGTCAGATTGTCGAGATTGCCCAGCTTAAGGAAGAAGGGATCACGCTGCTCCCCGAACTCGAGAAAACGGATTTTCAGCGCAAGGTCCCGGAGGGCATCCTGGGAACGGAGCAGAACCTCGCCATCTTCACCGGCAAAACTATCGTCTGTGCCAAACGACCATTCGTTGTTTCCTCGAGGTTGATACCAGTCATCAGGATTAAACAGATCGGATCGATAGATAATCGGTAGATACAGGCCGAGACTCAGCCGACCAAGCTCGAGAGTCGGTTGAAGTACTGCCTTCGCATAGGTCTCACCGTCGATCGTTACGCTACCGATTTCCATGGATAGCACCTCTCCGAGGCCGCCAAAAAAATCTGCCATAACAGCATCGTCGGACGAAATGCCGGGATTCACAGAACCGGTACTCGGGGTCACAA
Organism: Spirochaetaceae bacterium; assembly: GCA_046542845.1. Taxonomy (GTDB): domain Bacteria; phylum Spirochaetota; class Spirochaetia; order DSM-27196; family SKKC01; genus SKKC01. The sequence continues at coordinate 47,708 of JBKHAN010000016.1, read as the reverse complement.
TCGTCGGAAGTGGACCGGGTGCAACGCGGGCAGGCGGCACCTGCGAAGCCGGTTCTTCGCTCTGAGACTCGGAATCGTCCTCGGCGACCTCCGTTTCCGTTTCGTCCTGTTCTTCGTCCTCGGTCTCGTCTTCAGACTCATCGTCTGCTTCGTCTTCGCCGGTCTCAGTTGCTTGCGGGACAGATTCCGGTTCGAGCTGTACGAAGTCGTTTTCAGCGATGCGTTCGTTCAGCTGCTGTGAAGACAGCGTCGCCGCCTGAAAGGTCTCGGACAACGTGTTGACAGCCTGCCCCGCTGCAAGAGCAACAATTTCGTTGGTTGCGTTACTTAAAGCTTCAACCAGTCCCGAAAAAACAATAATCTCGTTGTCGGTGACGACATAGTCGGTGCCACGGACTCCAGCGGTTACGGTACCTGAGCGTATTCGGTAGTCGGCGCCGGAAACCCGCGATGCAACGTGGCGAAGCCGCCCGTTCGACATTGTCATTTCAACGTTCGTCTCACCCTGCAGCCTGTCAATGACCACCTCCGTATTCGGAGCAACGCGAACAATTGAACCGTTCGGTACGAGCCTGAGCTCAAGGCTCGAGTCGGACGTTCGTATTCGAGAACCCTCTGCGAGCTCCTGTCCGAATGAGAAAAACTGGAGCTCAAAGCCATCCGCGTCGAACAGCTGAACCTCAAACTCGTCGTCGTAATACTCGACAACCGCAGTCGCCTGCTGTGCAGGAAGCAAGACGGCCATCAGGCCCATTACAACGGAAAAAAGAAATACCTTTGTTGCCTTCATGGTTTCCCCCTAAAACAGCGCTATTGAAGTCTCAAGCCCGGACGTGACCTGCCACGGGCGCGCCGAGTCCTGCGGGTTTGGGTCGTACGTCAGATCGTAGGTCAGAGAAATAACAGCCGGACCCGTGCGATAGTTTACGCGGGCACCCATAACTGCATTTTCTGCGCTGAACACATCCCTAAAGGTCTGCAGATTACGCTTTTCGTAGTTTGCCCCGACCGTCACCCCCGGGATTACACCGTCGCCGACAAGGAAACTGCCTCTGAGAACCGGATTACGTGCGATCGCTTCGGGGCTGTCGTCGGTAATCGGGGCTTCAAACGGACCTTCCATGGAAGCGCTGAACACAAGTTGATCCTGCAGGAAGGAAAAACCGAGAGAACCGAGCCACCCGACGTAGGGGTCCACGACGGCATTCCCGCGGTACACCTCGTAGCGCGACCTGCGAAGCACGTCGTACGATCCGTCGAAGTAACCCGGAATAAAGTTTTCACCAAGGAATCGTGCCTGGCCACCGAAGCTCAGAAATCCGAGCGTTCGACCGCCAAAACCTACCATGGTTCCCCAGTTGTCGTTCTGGTTTACTACATCCGAGAACAGCGCAAGAGAGAGAACGGGGTTGTTGAGAACCGGTTGCCGGAGGTCCACGCCCCAGACGGTGACCGGATCGACGCTCGTCTCCGACTGGTACAGATCGCTTTCCGGGTCGACCCGCTCAAAGTAGAACGGATCGCGGTCGGTTACAAATGTTCCACCGACTTCCAGCGCCGGCAGAAGCGGAACATCAAGGTCTGTAAGCGGTCTCACGTACAGCCTGCTTCCAAGCACGTCGAAGGCAGCGAAATTCGACACAAAGGTCTCAATACCGACGTACGGGAAGTCGAAAAGGGTTCCATCGACGTCTACCTGGGCACCGAAAATTGGCCTTTCGGGGAGAAATCGGGTGTTTGTATAGCCGCCGACTATAAAGGCGTTTCCGAGTATTGCCCGATCAACCTGACCAAAAAGCAGAAACAGAGGGTCGCCTTTCTGCGCCCACCGGACGTACCGGATTTTAGGCAGGTACATTTCAAGAAAACTGATGTCTTCGTCCGGTACCCAGTCTTCACTGCGTACGACGAACTCGTTCCCGGCTTCTCCGCCGGTAAAGCGGTAGTTAAGTGTCAGATCAAGACCGACACCAAGAGGTCCGAATCCTATGTCCGGGTTCAGCTGAAGGCTTTGCCAGGTAATGAACTCCGACGCATTCGGATCATCCGGAAATTCGGGGTTTCTGAAGGTTTCCACCCCCAGTCCCAGACTCAATCCGAAGCCGAAGTCGGAAGCTTCGGGAGCAGGATTCGAGTCCCCCGATTCCTGTGCGACAAGGGTTGTCGCGCTGAATACAAAAATTATGCTCACACATATTGCGCTCAATACAAGACCGCACCTTTTCCTCATACCAAATCCTCCCTGGTGTATGCCCCGGAATATATCTCCATATTTAGTAATTATCCAGAAGGCCTGCACCACGAGAATCAGAATCTCAGCCGTCCGGTAAACCTGATTTCGATGCCTATGTGTTCGCTTGTGGCCATGGACATTGTGCGAAAGCCGGTTATCTCGTAGCCGAGGCGCGCACCGAGCGTAAGTCGCAGCGTCGAGTCATACAATGCGGTAACTCGGGTTCCACCGGTCAGGCTTAGAATGTCCAGTGGCTCGTCGGTCCGTGCAACGCGCATACTCACGTCGTGTTCAGACCGTACCGTCGACTGTTCGTAGGAAATGGGAACTGGAAGAGCGTCAGCCAGTCGCGCGGCGTGGTCTATCGAGCTCCGAAGACGCGTGCTGTGGTCGTATCCGTTGCGTTCGCCACGGTCAACGGTGGTTTCGCTGAAAAGGCTTACATCCGTTTCGGGTCCGGGAAAGACCCTCCAGTCGAGCACGGTCTGGTACTGATGCTGCACGCGGTCGCGTAGCGTCTCCCCGTAGTCGAAACCAATGCGAAATCGCGTATCGTATTCGTCGCTTCGGAACCAGCTCGTCAACGGATAGGCTCCGAGTGAACCGAACAGATTAACCGCGCGCGCATTGAGTTCTGCGTTCAACCGCCCCGTCGACGTGGTGCTCGAGCTCTCCGTCGTGAAGTCACGACTCATCTCGACAACCGCGCGGTAGGGCAGAAACAGGTCCCCGAGACGGGTTTGAAGGGGTCTGCTGAACTCAAGGCCGGTGGATGGCGTATATCGCGTGCTGGTGCGGACATTTTCCATGAGCGAAAAAACGCGTGGCGCCTGGTCGGCGAGCAGCTCTACAAAGGGTATGGATACGTAAAGTACCTGTTCCTCCGGTCCCAGCGATGCTGCGATGCGCGAAACATCATCCCGATATTCTGAAATCGGTTCGCCTTCTTCCGTTATAGCGACGCGGCGCTCGTAAAAAGGGCTTAACAGTACGCCCGTGTCGCCGAACGCTTCCAGGTCTGCGGATACACGAACACCGGAATCCGCGTTCAGTTGCGGGCTTGCCGGGAGCGCTGTCCATGCGCTGTCGAAACCGAGATTCGCGTCTACGGGACGGGGACCGAGCGAGAAATCGAGGACGGCGGTGCCGCTCCGCCGGTCGGGCTCTGCAAGTGCCTCCGGTGCGAAAGCTCGAAACGAGTTGATCCAGGAAGCGAAATACGGTTGATCGGCTATGACGGACGCATCGGATGCTGTCTGAGATAGTTCTATGCCGCCCGCGACGTGGGGTATCGAAAATGAGGCAGCCTGCCGGTGTTCGCGCCTGTCTCCTCTGATACTTCTCTGCATGTGGAGAACCGATTCCCAGATACCCGCTTCGTATCCGGAAATTAACTCATGATCCTCAACGTCACGGCCCGCAGACGTCAGATTCCGTGTGTAAACCTCTTCTATCCTGAGGCCATACCAGGGGGCGTCGGTTGCCAGTCCGTGCCCGAGAAGCAGGGTATGTTCGTTGAATTGAGGGAGAAAGTTCCAGTCGGTATTCAGGCTTATGGCGAGGTTTCCGAGAACGACTCCGCCTTGAGCATCGATACGCAGGGTTTCTGCCGCGATGTCCATTTTGCTTCCATCAAATACCGACGAGCTCAGCCCGCCCGTAACATGTGCCTGAAGGTTGCCGATGCGCAATCCGCCGGCTGTGGTGAACCACTCGTCCGGACCCTGATAGCTGAAATCTCCCGTCACGTCTCCGGTGAGCCTGCTTCGCGATTCAGAGAGGTGCGGTTCGTCTATGTACACAGTCCATTCGGGAATGGAATCATGGGGGTAGACGGCAATGACCGTGCTTTGGATATCAAGGTCCGGGTTGAGCGTAGCGCGCCCAACGGGTTCCCGCTCCAGCTCGCCGGAATCGCCCGGACCAAGGTAAACGCGCGTAACGTCACCGGTGATCGTATCTACCTCGATACGCTGCCAGTTCGCGTCTACGGGTACCTCAATACTCGCGTCGATCGCCGATCGAGACTCAGCCCCCGATGACAGCTCAAAGCGAACCGGCCCGGGTGCCGGTACCGTTCCGGTATGTACAAAGAAGGCGAAGACACCGTATTCAGACAGTCGTGCCGGGTTATGGCGTGCGCTTACCGAAACTCCTGCGTTACCGCCGCCGCGGACAGCAAGGACACGGTTTTCGGGCGGGTCGGATGCGGGGTCGGAAAACACGGTGCGCTGTGGAAACACTTCCGACAAAAACCGGTCGGCCGGCAGTTCAGTGTCGCCCTCGACCCTGACACCGGACTCGGGGATGCTGCTCGCCGAGCCGGATCCGGCGGTCTCCGTGCCGTCGGAATCTACTCGCCGTGATGTCAGCGGACGCGAAAGCAGTTCGATGTTGGATACAAGCAAGGCCCCGCGAGCCGGCCCGTCAGGATCGCCTGTTCCTACGACAATGAATCGCAGCGCACGCGGAGCACCCATACGGGCAATCTCTTCCCGGGTAAACTGGATTACGAAGTCGTGCGCCTCCGGCGATTCTACGTCTTCCAGTATCTGCCGCGTCACGATTCGATTAACGTCTTCGAGGGCGATAAAACCACGCCGGAGAATGTCCTCGCGGGCGGGTTCCCCGGACGCATCCGCAAAGGGCTTCCCGCCGGCGCGGAGTGTAACGGAGGGGGAGTGCTCGAAGCTGAAATCCGGATCTGTCGGGCCGGAACCACGGTCGGATACTCCGTCGGCGTCCAGATCCTCTGAAGTTGCGCCTGATTGCACATACACGTCGACAGGACCGTCGATGTCGAGTGCGCGAAGCCTGAAACGAACGCCTCCGGGTGTCTCGCTGACACCGTCAGGACCTACCTGCAGCTGCGCGCTGACCCAGTCGCCGGCAGCATCGAGCTGGTAATCGATCACCATTGCCCTGTCGGCGCTGTTTTCGGAGCTCCCGTCGGGAAGCGACGCCACGTAGGGTCCGGTAAAGCTGCCGTCACCCCAATCGTAGATACGATCGGATTCCAGCTCGGTTCCGTAAGGCAGAAAACCCGCGTCGTCAAGGTAGTCCCGGAAAAGAAGTCTCCCCCGGGACCCGCTCCACGGGGTGCGGTCTTCTACACTTCCGCCGGGTCCGATCAGCTCCGTACTGTTCGCGTCAAGGATCTCCCGAGCTTCTTCGGGCTCGGCACCCGGAAGACTGCGCCAGGGCACCACCGGAAGCGGTGTCCGCGTGGCGTCGATGTCAATGAGACGACGAACTCCGGTCGTGTCGGAACGGGTTGCCGTGAAGTCGGCGAGAATACCGGCGTGTACGCGTTCACCGGTGAAACGCCAGGAAAGTACGCCCTCGGTTTCCGCCACCGCCTCGTTGCTGCGCGTAGTAAAATCGGCTTCCGGGAGATCGCGAGTATAACGAATACCCGCCGTCAGATTCGAGCGTTCCGACAGTGCAAAGCGGGATCCTGCGACGGCCTCGAGCGTACTCGATGCGCCTTCGCTGTCGGAGTTTCGATAACGGAACTCGAGAACGTCCTGTGCGAGTGCGGGGGACGTGAGTCGGATGGTACCGTCGTCCCCGACCTCAAAGCGTGAATCCGGTACGCCGTTCCGTGTCATCGTGACCGAACCGGCTATGGCACCGGATGGCAACCGGACCTCCTCGATCCGGTCTGAAGTCTCTAACTGTATATCGAAAGGGACGAGGTCCGCCCGAAGGTCAGGCTGCGCGGACCAGCCGTACAGTGATGCAAAATCTCCGAAGGGGTAGCGTGCTGCAGGATCATCCGGGTTCAGGCTTCCGAAAAGCAGAAGGTCTCCCTCGGATGAGAAACGCTCGGGAACTGCGCGAGGTGGAATAAACTCGGCATCTCCAGAACCTTGCACCAACCGTGTTTCCGGAAAACTGCCGGGTTCAGCGGTCCTTGACAAAGGGTAGGCGTCGAGCCGTTCGAAGGGAGAAAAGTATTCCGGTTCGTACAGAAGCGCGGCCCACGTATCTTCGAGTTCGACAAACATGGCATCCTGTGCGGCATCCCCCGAGGTTCGCCCGGTTCTCGAAAGAAAATCGTCACCCCGCGAGCTTTCTTCGGGAAGCTCTTCACCTCCCGCGGAGACGAAACCGAGGTTGGCCCTCGTAGCATCGAATCTCGAAGCGGCGCTATCAATCGCCGTCGCTGATACGAATCCGGTCTCGGTGACCGGTACCACGAAATCGCGGCCGGTTCCGTCGTCGCCTGCCTCCGAGCCGTTTTCTGTCCGGTATACGGCGAGCACACGCCCCCGGGGTGGCTCGTTCAAACGTACGGTACCGAGTGACAGTGAAACGACCGCCTCGCGGTCTGGATCAAGCTCCCGATACCGCCGACCGTCGGCGGCCATGATTCCGGAGTCGGACTCGACAAACACTCGAAGCGTTGTCAGTGGCCGCTCCGGAAGTACGAAGCGCTGACCCCTGAGGTAGTTCAATGACCCGATTCGGGTACTCGTTATCTCATCCCCACCCTGAACCCGCAAAACCTCCGGTTGTGACCGGACGTAGCGCAGCATCGCCTCGGAGACCGACCGAGGTGTTTCAAGGCGAATGTCGGAACCTGCAACCGAATCGCCGGCGCGTCCGGTCGGTAAGCCAGGATAATTGTCTATTGCGATTGGCCCGAGACCAACCCGGAATCGCTGTATCAGCTCATCACCCTGACCGTCGTAGCCGAATAGAATGGAATCGAGCTCGAATTCATCGAGGAACACGGTCTCAAAGTAGTAGCGATCATCGAGTCGCAGTGAAAGAGTCAGGTCCACAACGTTACTGAGCGTCGCGGGCGCGAACCCCGGAAGCTGAACCTGGTCGAAACCCCAGTTGCCTGTGTTATCTTCGGACGAAACCTTTCGAAGCCCCAGCTGCAGCGCGGCTCCCGTCTCCCAGCTTCCGTCGACGAACAGATTTACGCGGGAATCCGGTCGTGAATAGCCGAACAGCGAGGCCGGATCCGTACTGATATCCTGAGCTTTTATCGGGAAAGCACTTATGCCGATAAAGATACACAGGGCGGAGGAAAAATACTGGAAGCGACGGACGTGTGTCTCGGGGAAGGTTCTCATGCAGCCTCAGGACTGTGGCATTCTTGCAGACGAAGCGTAAATCATTACTATATATCATACCGGTAAACCATGAATTCACAAACACAGACCGCAAGAGCCTTTATTGACCGCCTCCTTTCGAACCCGGTACTTAAAAGCTATACACCCTTACAGCGCGAGGAACAGATTCTTCAGTTCCTCAACGCGAACGGGTCACAGTTGATGCCCACGCTGAAGAGTCCGCAGTTTTTTGGCGGTCTCGGCGAGCACGAGATTCTGTCTCTTCTTTTGACCTCCTTGAACGCCGCCATAGACGCCGAATTACCGGGTTTTCTGGACCTGATTCTGGATCGAAGAGTCAACTTTGATTTTATCTCCTTCATGACACAGCGATCCGATGCAGGCAACCAGGCACGGGTACAGGTCAGGAAAGCCGTTGAGACCATGCTCGCTCGCCCGGAGTCACGGAGGGCAATGACCGGTCCTTTTGCAGCGGTGTATTACGGCATATCGAAAAAATACCTGTCTGAACTCTTTCAGCGTCGCGGGTATACCCACTTCGAGCTGACGAAAGTACAGCGTCTCAGGATGGGACGGGAGCACATTCAGGCGATGCTCGATATAAACATTATTCTGAAACCCGCTATATACCTGGTTTCGGGGGGCGAGGGGGGTCAGGGTGTATACTCGAGCGGACTTGTGCAACCGGCGTTCGCGGAAACCGCGCGTTCGCTCCTCCAGAAACGCCTGCCCATGGTACCGGACCCGGTGATCGAAGCTTCTGTACATGCAAATATGTCTTTTGCCGATCATCCGGACATTGAAGCCACGTCGCGACTTGCGTCGATATTCTCTGCCCGCGCGCGGGGATTCCAACCGAACCAGCGGGTAGACCGGGGAGCTGAAACTCCCGACAAGAGCTGGTTCAGCGTTGCCAGGCGTAACTACAAGTTTTACGGTTTTGACTTGAAGATCCTCGACGAGTTATACAGCGTCGCAGCGGAGCTGTTGTGGTGAGTAGTGCGAATGCGGTCCGACCCCAGGGAGGCACAGCAGTGAAAAAATCAGCAGGAACATCCCGTTTTGTCTCTATACTCGAGAATGTTGTTCTTATAGCGATTGTCCTCGTTATTCTGCAGAGTTTTCTCGAAGATACAGCCGAGATACTCGACTGGAGCTGGTCGACAAGGCGCACGCTTTTGTACAGCGCGCTCATTCTTGATGCTTTCTTCTCCGTCGAATTTCTTACCCGTTTCTACTTCGCCTTTGTCAATGGAAATGCTGGACATTATATAAAACACGAACGAGGCTGGATCGATCTGGTTGCGAGTCTTCCCCTCCTACTGCTTGCATCCGGTCCGCAGGTCGCGGCACTCCTGGCAGGAGGCGCACCGGTCATAGGCGCCGGCCGCACGCTGAACCTGCTCAAGGTTATCAAGGCTATACGGATTGCCCGTGTGCTGCGGCTGCTTCGTGCCCTGAAATTGTTCCGGAAGATCAAGCATGTCGACAGTATTGTCACGCAGAAACACGTGGGCAGACTCGCTTCGCTCACTGTTACGACTCTGGTCTCGGTCCTCATGCTCTTTTCGATTATTGATATTCTCGCTGATCTGCCGGGTGTGGAGCGAACATTCCGTGAGCAGACACTAAACGTCGCGGAGCATATCAGCGAGGAGGGACTTTCCGATGAAAGGTCACAAACAGCCATCGAACGGTTCGCCGATTACGAGCGCGCTATACTCGTTGTACGCGAGTCGGGCAATACCCGCTATGCCCGCTACACCGACGAAGAGCTCTCGCGCCGCTTCGGACCGTCCGACTATACGCTGATCACACACGACGATGTTGAAGTGTTCCTGAGTATGCGCCAGATTCTTCGCGATCAGGCTCGCGATAACCTGGTGTATTTCCTCGTGATCATCGCGATAATCGGAGTCCTTCTTTTCGTGTATGCACCGTACTTCTGTATGACCGTGTCTGATCCTGCCTACGTTATGACCCGCGGCATGCGCGAGCCCGGCTATAATCTTCAGGTTGCTGATACCGACTCTGACGTGCCGGACGAAATAACCAGGCTTGCGGTTGCCTACAACGAGGAGTATCTGCCGATGAAGGCGCGGAACACCGACGACGATGTCTCCGGCGATCTGACTCTTGAGAGCCTTGGTGACCTTCTCGAACCGTCGTGACATACTGACCAGCGTATGATGGTGGTCAGTATGATACAGCTGGTAATCGAACTTCCCGATGTGACCTCAATCAAGGAAAAACGTATGGTCCTGTTGTCCTTGAAGGACCGGTTAATACGCAAGTACAAGATTAGTGTTGCGGAAGTCGATCTTCAGGACAGTCTCATGTTCGGGCAGCTCGGAGCAGCGCTTGTGTCGAACAATCGTCGTCATGGCGAGAAAATCATGAACAAAGTCCTTGCATTCGTAGAAAACCAGGTACCGGGTCGTCTTCACGACGTTCAGATACACACCGAGTATTTCTCCTGAGCGGGTCAACTCGGAATTATGTAGAGGTCGGGAAGATGGTACTCGGCGTTTTTCGCGTGGTGGAGGACCTGCGCGGGCGCTCGGCTGCCGGACACGGTAAAATAGTGGCGCAGTGTCTCATATCCTTCGCCGTTAACCTCTATACAGAACTCGAGGCTTTGAGCCGCACCCGCCTCCGGGGTTGCGCGCGGTAGAAAGGTGTATGTACCTCTCGTGTTCGCCGTTACGTCGTAGGGGTTCGGCCACCGCGTATCCTCCATCACAACCGGTACGCCCTGATTCTTGAGGGCAACGCTCACGCCTGTGGCGGGCTCGAAAGTTCTGCCGCAGATTACACGACCGCTTATCGCAGGATACACGAATACGAAATCGGGTTCATCCGACGGCCGGGTGCTCGCGGTATCGTAGTAAGCCCGTCGCACGGATGTCACTCTTCTCAGACCTTCGTGTGCAAGAGCGATCAGATCGACCTTCCCCTGTGTATCGTGCTCACCGTCCGAAATCGTATGCGCCAGACCGCGGCCGGAACTGACGTAGCGTGGAGAAATACGGTTGAGCACGAAACACGCGGCGTCAAGTTTGCAATCGTCGCTCGTGGAATACCCGAACCGGGGAGATTGCTCCTCTTCATTGCAGAGATCGGTGATGACCCGTATGACTTCATCTTCACGAAGATTGCGCAGTTCCATCATTATCCTCCTGGCCTAACTCGCTTCGGATGTCGAGAGCCTCGGCGATAGCGTCGACAGCCATGCGAAAGTCGCGTACGGTCTCTTTAAGGCTGAAGTAATTCAACCCAGCGTAATATACTTTCGAGAAGACCGAAAACACTATCTCGCGCCGCGAACTCTGCACGTTCGTATAACAGCCGAACTCATAGCAAATCTGAAACAGTTCCTCGAACTTGCCGCGTACGAACTCTTCCAGTGATGCAGAAAATGAAAAACTGAAAGCAATTTCGAGAAACTTGCTGTCCCGATCTATGAACACGCCCGCCTGAAATCCATCCTGCTCGACCCCGGTCGTATAGGTCTCGTCGACGAGCTCCCCTTCGGCACACTCGTAGCCCAGTTCCCTGAACAGCATGTTCACGCGGCGTATGCGCTCTTTCATAACCTTCGATTGTCGCATACTCAGATCATGCTCCTGAATGTCGATTTTACGGTGGCGGTATCGAGTCCGGGCGCTGCTCTGCACATGAGGCGAACCCTCCGGAGCGTAGCGGTAAACTCGCGTATCACCTCTTCGGTAAACACACTCGCGGAATCCGGATAACTTGAAACAGCGCCGGAATCTGAGATGGGCATATCGACTTCAAAGGATACCTGTTCCGGTATATCAATCACAATATCCGCCTCACCCACGGACACGCCGAGTTTGACTGCGACTCGAGAAGCAAGCTCGGCTTCGAATGCAGTCCGCTGTTTGAGATCGGTCAGTGCACGCAGTCTGTCGTTCCATTCGTCATACGGCATGTCCAACAGGACCTTGTGCAGCCTTCGCATGGAGACGTCCTGCACGAGGGTGCCCGCAGGGCTTCCCGAATCGCTCATGGCGCGTATGAACGATTCGTCATCGAGATTGTAGAGGTCTTCCGCGTGTATATGGCCGTCACGTAAAGACATGTACAGACCTTTTTTGATCATGGCCGTTGCAACTCGCACCGTCTTGTGCCAGTAGACCGCGCGATACATGAGATACTTGCTGAAGAGGATGGTCTCAACAGCCTGTATACCTTCGGGCCTGAGCGCGAGGCGATAGTCCGGAAGCGGTTCAATCTGGTCTATTACGAAGTCGACATCCTGGAGACCGTAGGGTACGCCGCAAAAGTATGCGTCGCGGTTCAGATAGTCGAGTTTATCAGGATCGAGGGCACCTGAAAGAATCGAGCGATACAGTTTGATTTCGTCGTGGCGTGTCCGACTCATTCCTTCCACCGATCGATCTTCGTCTATAATGCACGCGACCATATCGGGGTCGGTACCGATCTCGTTGCGCAGGTGTGCAGCCAGATCTGTCCGGGTTATTGTCGAGGCGGCCAGCTGTTCGTGCTCCTTCAGAGATAGTTCCTTGAGACTGTGGGTGTAGGGGAAGTGTCCGAGATCGTGTAAAAGTGCCGCCGCGAGAAATGATTTGACGCCGCACAGGGTCAGCGCAGGACACGACGGTGACAGGACGATTTTGTGTATCATGCGCTTTGCCAGGTGAAAGACCCCTATACTGTGGTTCAACCGTGTGTGAGTTGCTCCCGGATATACGAGGTAACTCGGGCCGAGCTGCCTGATCTTCGTGAGCTTGAGCATCTCAGGGTGTCCTAGCAGATCGACGAGCGGTTTCGAGAGGTACACGTGTTTCCACATCGGATCGCGGATGGGTCTGTCGTATTCGCGTAGTAGATGCTGTAGTATCGAGTCTCGTTCGTCCACGTGAACGGAGCTTATCGGTGCACAATCGTCGTGTAAAGGGACACAACCAGCACACCTCCGGCTGTTGTGTATGACTGTATTCTGCTACACTGAGGTGGGAAGGAGCCCGGTTCGTTGAACACTGATCGTATTCTGTTCACAGCCTTGCTTGCGGGTCTGTTGTTCGGATTCTTCGCTTGTAACGACGGTACATCCGCTTCGCCGCCGTCCGCCGCTTTACAGGGTGTCGGCGATACCGAACATCCGCCACCCGGTAGCGATACGCGCGTCGATCCGTCCGAACGGACACGAAACACCGCTCCCTCGATCCCGGAACCGGAGCGAGTTGCGTCTTCCGAGCTGCTGCTTCCCGTTCGGGAAGACCCTGTGACGGTGGTACCGTCTGACATCGAGATAGGCCCTCTCGCAGCAGCTCCGCTTTCGCCGCAGGTGGCACCGGTAATACGGTTTGTGGAGGAAACACTACGGCGACTCCGTGACGGCGAAGCGATCGACGAACTTGTCCGTCAGGAGCGTGCCGAGGTCGTCAGGCGTCGCGTTGAAGCCGCGGTCGCGGGAGGATATAGACCACAGCAGTATCTGATTGGTGTTCCGGGCGCCGTTTCAGCCGAGGATCTTTCGGAAATTGAGGTCGAGGTGCGCGTATTTCGCGGTGCAAATTCGACTGTCGGGGCGGTTATCGTAGGGTCCGTCGATCAGGGTTTGGAAATTGTTGACATACACGTGGATTTCGAAGCCCTGGGCAACACCGAGTAGCGCGTTTTGTGACGGAGGTCTAAATGGCGGTAGCCATGCAGCGTATACAGAAAGAGTTTGTTCTTCGTGAGCTCGTCGACAAACAGACGGGGATAGAACTGCATTATGGTACTCAGCGGTATACCTGCACGCTTCAGAGCTTTAACGAGCACCGCCTGACGCTTCATGTGTCCGGTGCGCAGGGACTCCGTGAACGCGAGATCGTACGCGCATATTTTTCCTCCGGCGGTCACGTCATGACATTTCGGTCCCGCGTTCGAAGAATCGAACCGGATGTGATACTCGTCGACAATCCCGAATCAATTTATCGACGTCTGCAGCGGGAGTTCGAACGGGTTCAGCCACCGGACGACTTTCGGGCGCGTCTGTTCTTCGAGGGACTTCCGCTGGGTCTCGACTTCCCGAGCTCGCTTCGGTATGTCGAACCGGATGAAGAAATCAATCTCAGCTCCCGTTTCGACCCTTCGAGCATAGCAGATCTGCTCAAGTCATTTCGCACCTATGCGACCCGGATTCAGGCAGAAAGCAAGATTGTCATGTTCCGGGCCCGGCGTCCATCGTCGTTTGCTGAACGGATCATAACCCGCGCCGGAAGAATCCTTCTTCTTCCGCTGAATGACACCATTGCCCACGAGGTAGGGGTGGAACACGTCCTGACCGAGGAAGATGTGCACGCACTGGCTATGGAACAGCTGCAGGACGAGGCAACGCTCATGGCGGATTTTGCTTCGGAAATCGAACGGATATCATCGTTCGAGCGAGGCTCGGAGTTGTACGCACCGATACTCTACAGGCGATACGTGGTCGGGTATCTGGCGCTTGTCGGTGGTTCAAAAACGCGGCGGTATTTTGACGCAGAAGTTGTAGACTTCGTCCGCGAATTTTGCAGTGTTCTGGCGTACTCACTGAACGAAAACGGCTATTTCGAGGGTGCGGTCCGACCGGAGCCCACACAGGCCGAAATTGTCGATATAAGCGCCTCGGGTATGCTCGTCGCCTTATCGGTTGATGCCCCCGAGATCAATTCCGGTGCCGGTGTGGAAGTGTCAGTCGATACCAATGCGAGGACACTCAGGATCGGGTCACGCGTCGTACGCACGATGGCGAACGCGGAGAGACGGTTTCTCGCATTGCGTTTCATCGAACTCGAGGCGGATGACAGCGCGTTCCTGCTCCGGGTCCTGTACGGCGAGGAGTACGACGGGAGCATAGAACGGCAGCCCGATCCTTAAGTGACGCTTGATGCTATAAAAGGTTCGCCCTCACTGTTCGATAAGAACAGGAGAGGGACTGCACGCATGTACTATATGCTCATTGAGATCGCCGGATATCGACAGCTGCTCCGTGTGAACCGGGATGGTCTCGTGCGCCTGGTTCGTGACATATGTTCGGCGCTGGAGTACAGCGGAGGTACCGTGCACCTGGAGGAGAACGGTACGCTGTACGCGGAGTTTCGCTCGAGCAGTTCCTTTGACCTCGGCCGCATCATACATGGCGCATACAAGGCTTACGAGCTACTGCAGGATAACCGAAGCGAGCTTCACGGCTTTTCCATGGTTATGGAGCGGCTACGCGGCGCAGAGCGAACCGAGGCTCACCGCCGCATGAACGTGCTTCTTCAGAACGCGGCGGTCGAAAGCTGCTTCTGGATCGGGGCGAACGCTTCCGCCGACGTTGCGCCCTTCCTCAGACTTACACGAAAGCTTGACATGTGGCGTGTCGAAGGCATGCAGGATCATGCGGTAGTCCTGCCGGATTTCGCGGGGTTTATCCGAGATTCAGACCTCGTCGAACCTTTGTGCCAGCAGATCAGGAATTTTCTGGACGCTGTCGATGACACGAAGGCGGGTGGACCCGATGTGGCTCTTGTTCACGGTGTTCCCGGAAGCGGAGTATTCGCGGTTGTCCGCGAAATTGCGACGTGTTTGTCGGGCACGCAGCAACAGTCTTCTGTCCCGGAGTGCATTGCGGTATCGAACAGAGAAAGCGACTGGAATGCGTTCCAGTCGTTCGGACGGCATTCTTTTTATGGCGAGGTCGGGGAACACCTCTCGACGTACGAAGCCGAGATCTGGGATCGAGTTCGTTGGGCTCTGTCGTTTCCGTACGATCACAATCCATACGCCGTCCACGCAGACTGCCTTATCGAAGAAACGGAGCACGCGCTGTCTCTGTTTCTCAAAGCGTTCGTCAGTGCGCGTACAAAAGAATCTGCAATCGCCGTTGTCGTTCTGCAGCGTGTTGAGCACTTCTCGGCGGAGCATCTGTCCCTGATACGGCGAGCTCTCCATGCGACTGCCGGCAGCGGGAAACTTCTCGTGATCGCATCTTCGCGTACGCCTCACATTCCTGCACCCTTGCGGCAGTTTCGAACGGTTAAAGTCGCGACACGTGCACTCGATCCGGCTGCCATCTCGGAGTTTCTCGGTAATCTGCCGCCGCATCTGCACCGGGATGCCTCGTCACGAGTGCGAATTCTCACCCGGGGTCGGGCGCTGCACCTCTTTCAGTACCTGTGGATGATAGAACGTCTCGGAGAAGACATTGAGCACCTCGAGCAACGGGAAAAGGAAATGGACGACCTCGTCCTGTCTGTGCTGAGCGATCACGAAAAGACAGCGCTCTACCTGTCCTCGATCGCGGTGCATTACTTCAGTGCAAAAGCGCTGTCGGATGTTCTTGCGGATCTGAATGTGCCCGCGACGCTGCGAAACGAGATATGGAAATCGCTAGCTGCCGCCGGACTTGTGTACAGCGCTGACACACCCTGTCCGACCAGCGAAGGTCTGATAGCGCGGATCAAGGATGCGCTCGGGGACGAAGTTTCCGCTATACGACTCCATCTTCAGAACGAACTCTATCGACTGTTTTCATGTGGCCGTATCAGTCTGACGAAAAGCAGATACCAGTTGCTTCTGGATCACCCTGAAGTCGACGTTCGGCTTCACGTGTTCGAGGCCTATCTGACCCATGAGTTTTATTCCGGGCGAACCGATACACTCGACGCGGTATTTGCGGGGGACGTGGAACTACCGGTTATGAACGACAAGGACGGGAGTCGGCGCAGAATTGAACAGTTACTGTATCTGCTTCGGCTCGCCCGGTACCGGGATTTCCCCCGAAAACCGGAAGGCGGCTCGCGTACCGATCCCGGACAACGCGAGTTCTCGGCATGGTCGCATTACTTCAACGCGTCGATGACCGACCGGGAGGGGAAACTGCTCCTCGAACGATCCAGGTGGTACGCGGCACACGGGGCGGTACGGGACAGCAGCCGATTTGCCCGGAGAGCCGCGGTGAGGTTTCAGGAACAGGGGGACGAATCCGGTGCGTCCGAGGCGCAGGTGGAAATCGGGGCAGCCCAGCTTGCGGCGGGGAACGTCACCGAGGCGCGAGAGTATTTTGCGATGGCGCGCAATACTGCGGGCGAAACCTTCGACATAATCCACACGGTGCGGGCGCTCAGTCTCGAGGCTGTTGCCACGTTCCTGTACGGCAACTACAGCTACTGTCTTGAGCTGTGCGAGAAAGCCGCTGAGGTGGCTGCTCACGCGGGGTCACGGAACTGGGAATTGTTCGCGGAGTTCATCCGTGGGCGCGCGTTTATGGAACTCGGTCGCTATGAGCAGGCAACCCGTTTGTTCGATGCGGGAATACGACGGGCGTCGGTGTACGGAATGCACAGCCCGCAGACGGAGTTTCTCTTGTGGTATGCACGCGCCGCTGCGTACAACGGGAGTCCACAACAATGTCTGCAGACACTTGAGTCGGTTGCGGATAGCGCCGAGGCACAGCTGTTCGCCGCGGAGGCACTTGATATGCTCGATCGAGCGGATGAAGCGCTTGCGCTGCTTGAACGCGTACAGAATCTGCCGGAGCCGGAACGCGTTCCCGTGACACGGCCATACTGGGCAAGCGGTTTTTCGGGTATGGAGGACCGGGTATACGGAAACAGGAGTGTGGTACTGGGCCAGTTACTGCGTTCGTATACCGGATTCCTCCTCGGACGGGTAGGGGAGACCGAGAAGGCGATTCAGATGTTGCGCGAGAGTACTCGTGCAATACGTCCAGCGGACGCGGACCCGTATCTGCCTCTGTATTACTACTGGTATTCAACGGTACTGCCGCGAAGTAAGGTTTCACGGCACGACGATCCCGCAACAGAAATAGGGCGCTCCGTGAAAATAGTTCAGCAACGCCTGTCGCGCATCGAACAACACGCCGATAAAGTCGATTATAAATCCAGGAACATGTGGTTCGGTCGCCTCTTTGACGAAGCACGGAAACATAACCTGGTTTGAGGATTGACAGAACGCCTTCCGCGCTGGTAGGTTAGCGCTCGTCCTCAAACAACATGGCGGCGTAGCTCAGGTGGTAGAGCAAACGGCTCATATCCGTTTTGTCGGGGGTTCAAGTCCCTCCGCCGCTATAGAACCCATGTCATCGTACAGTTCAAACTGACCGTCGTCGGCTCCTGTTTTATCTGGAGCTGCTTCGGGTGGTGATTTTTTTTCACGCAGGGTATCGATCTCGCGAATAAACTCTTCGACGTTGGAGAAGTTCCTGTAGACGCTTGCGAAGCGAATGTATGCGACCCGGTCGACTTCGTACAGATGAGCGAGGATCATTTCTCCGATTACGCGCGCGGGAATTTCATTGTCGGGGAGCCCGATCATGGCGGCTTCGTCCTCGATCTCCGAAAGAATTCGATCGACGGTGGACTGTCCTACAGGGCGTTTTTCAACGGCGCGCTGTATGCCGCGCTGCACTTTTGTGCGGTCAAACGGTTCGCGTCGCCCGCTCGATTTTATAACCATGAGCTGCTTTTCTTCGATGCGCTCGTAACTGGTGAACCGGTAGCCGCAATTGAGGCACTGTCGCCTGCGGCGTATGCTCTCGCCTGCCGCGAGACTGCGTGACTCTATTACTTTATCGTCGAGACCGGAGCATCGGGGGCATCGCATAGTCGGATCAGGATTCACTGCCGAAGCAGTGAATCCTGCTGTCTCCTGAAGGCTTAGTTGACCGCAATATCGACCGACGGTCGCATTTCGGCGAGAACGGACACCGCTTGGTGAACTGCATGGTTCGTAAACTGCTTCATGGGTTCAGGATCCAGGCGCTCACCTGAATCAATGAGGGCAAAGCCACTTTGTGCGAGCCTGTAGTCGAAGCATGGCGCCCACTTTCTCGCACCGAGACGCGCGGTGGTTGAACAGTTGTCAACCATGTACGCAACGCCCTTAAAATGCATGTACGGATTCAGGCTGTCCACGGCTTCGATAACCGACTCGTTCACGATTTCGGAATATGCGTGCCCGAACTCCATGAGTACGTCGATTTGAGCCATCATACACGCTACGTAGACACCTGCCGTAAAGGGATGGACCCGAACCGCATGTGTATCCCGCTCGGATCGGACTTGTTCCCCGATCTTCCACATGGTCGTCGTATCGATAGTCGACCATGAGAATCGTTTCAGCCGCTCACCCGCGAGGATAACTGAACGGATTTCGTTCCCGCTGTGAACTTCCTGATATATTTCGTACAAAACCTCGAAACACGGGCCATACGACGCGTTATAGGCTTTCTCGAACTCGGCTTTGTCGGCGTCTCCGAGTTCGCTATAAACTGCGTCGATACCCCTGTGACTGATGGTCTCCGATATTGGTCCGGTAATCGATTCGACCGAATCCCGATATGCCTGTTCCGGATCGACGCCTGCAGTGGTATAGCGACGGTACAGGAGCTCGACAATGCCGTGCACGGCACCGAGGAGTATGCCCCGTTCACCGAAAATGTCCGATCGATACTCCATTTCCAGACTGGTCTTGAAGGTGAAGGGTGCTCCAAGGGCGACCGACCATCCTATTGCGATGTCTGTAGCGCGTCCATCGAGATCCTGTTCTACGCAGAAACTCGTATTGATGCCGGCACCATTTACGTCCTTTCCCTGTTCGTAGAGGCGTCGCACCGACGGTCCCATGCCCTTCGGGCAGACACCGATAACATTTATATTGTCCGGGAAGGTTTTACCTATGCTCTGCAAATGTCCGAGCAGGAATCCATGGCTCAGTCCGAGCGTAGCCCCGGGCTTCATCGCGTTAAAGACGTCCTGATACAAGGTGGCCTGCGCGGCATCGGATATAAGAAGAAGGACAAGATCACTCTCGCGAATTACCGAAAACATTTCTCCGAGGGTGCCTGTAGCCTCGGTGAATCCCTGCGATTCTGCGGCTTTCCAGGAGGATGAGCCGTTACGCAATCCTATTTTGACGGTAATGTCGGTGTGCTCAAGGCTGTCGCGGAGGTTCTGCGCCTGTGCGGGCCCCTGGCTGCCCCAACCGATAACCCCGATCGTCTTGACTCCGTCGAAGGCCTCCGACAGAAGCGGAAAGAGATGGCGTCCACCCCGGACAATGTATTCGTCTGTACCGGCGAGCCTTATGTGCTCCTTCTCAAAAACGTTTGTTTCGAAATTTAAACTCACTGAAGATCTCCCTGAAGACAAAATGGGTCAGAAACTATAGCATGGTCATTCAGATGGGGGAATCCCCCGCTTGTCCGCACAGCTTTCCACGGGCTCTGGTCTGAGCGCAAGCGCATCGGCGCGGTTATTGGCTGCGGTCAAGATTCGGGGAAGGACGCTTGTGGAGATTGCACGAAGTCTTGTCACGAGGGGAATTCCGTCGCGGAACAGGGCAGCGGTACGCGCCTCCCGCAGTATCTGCACTGTTTCCGGAAGCAGCACCAGAACAAACCAAATCGACAAAGCCGCAGAACCTCGCACGCTTCGTCTGCGAGGCAGTGTCTGGAGCAACGCCTGCCGTATGGCACAACTTGCCGTCAGCACGTACGCGGACCATGCGATCAATACGAAACGCAGCGTGGTAAGCCATACCGCAAAAGCAGGGGTGACATCCCACGCATGAGCGGTCATACCAGAGCGCGCGATACCCGTCAGCATGGCGGGAAGCAGGACCGATATGCTGAGCCTGAGCAGCGTGCGTGCAGGGATGCGCTGTGATGCGGCCACTAACACGAGACAACATGCGGCGGCGTGCAGCGCCAGTGGTCCGGATACCACGATGACTGCCTGTGAAGAAAGAAAAAGCACGAAACACACGACGATCCATCTCGGTTTCTGAATGCGGATACGCGGAGTGGGGTTCATTATCAAATCCATGTCTGTGCTCGGCGTGTACCGAGCAGCCGCACGCCCGCGTCTCGAAGAACCCCGCGCTCGGTGTGCGATAGATCGTCTCCGGTCATCAGTACCCGATTCAAGGCAAATCTACCATTCGACAGCACGATGATCCGATCCGCGTGTGCGAGTATCTTCTCAACTTCGTGCGTTATGACGACCACCGTAGCGCCCTCTTCCCGGAGGCGTAGAAGCGCGCGCAGCACCGATTGCACCGATGGCCAGTCGAGGTTCGCAAAGGGCTCGTCCGCGAAGACGACGTCCGCACCGGACACTATGGCGCCCGCAATTGCGACCAGCCGTGCTTCGCCACCCGAGAGGTTCACAACATACCGATGTGCCAGATGCGAAATACCCAGATTCGCCAGTACGTCGCGTATCGTGTCTTTTTTACGGTCGTGCGTCTTGCCGGCGCTCAGGGCCGCAAGCTCAAGATCCTCCTGAACAGTCTCTCCAAGCAGCCCGTGCCTGGCTTGCTGGAACACCATTGCGATGCGACTTCCATTGCGGTGAATGACACCCTGTTCAGGCGTGCGTATTCCAGCGATGGTTTGCGCAAGGACGGTCTTGCCGCTGCCAACCCGGCCACACAGGACGGTAAGCTCAGATTCCAGAAGAACCGCGGACGCGTTACGGACAATCTCGACGTTGCCGATGCGTATCCGCACCGATCGAAGCTCAATCCTCGGCGGACGGGACATAGAGCAGTTCCTGAAGGGTCCCTGCCGCCATGAGGGTCCGCGTTGCTGCCGCGGCCGTCACCGCTTTTATGATGTCGCCCGGAATAAACGGCAGTGTTGCGACCGCGAGTGCCGCGGGAAAATGCAGGTCGAGGCGCAGCATGAGCCACGCAAGGCCCGGGAAATACAGAATTCCCGCAGCCGCGAGGGATGCGGCAAGCGCCCGGAAGAAGAGTTTTGAGCGACTCTCGTTTCTACTGCGGCTGTGGGGCCGGAAAACCAGGCCGGCGACGCACGCGGACAGAGGGTACCCGAAAAGGAAGCCGCCGGTAGGACCTAAGAGCGGTGCAATACCGCCGCTTCCACTCGCGAACACTGGAAGCCCCGCGGCTCCGAGGGAGAGATAGAGGATGCACGCGTACACGCCGCGCCTGGCTCCGAGGAGCAGACCCGCGAGCGTTACAAACATGCTGGCAAGCGATATCGGGGCGGGACTCCACGGTATGGGAACCGAGATATAGCTTCCTGCTGCTATGAGAGCCGTGCATACTGCCGCCGCGGCAATCCTTCGCGCGTAGCGAGCCCGGCTGGGTGTATCCATACCCGACTGGTTACACAATATTAATGATGCTGTCCACCACCCGGGTGGCGCGCACACGGCTATCCGCTTTACAGGACTCAAAGACCTCGCTACCATCATCACATCCTGACGTGGGTCATGGAACACCAATTATGCTATATCAACTTGGACAGATGCTGACGCCCGTTTTCGGGCCGTTTCGACTGCTGACTTCGTACATGTTCCTGATCACTGCCGGAGTCACGATCGCGTTTTTTCTGACGCTTTTTCTTCTTCCGAAATCGGTTCGGCTGCTTCCTCGCGATCGAGGTAAAGAGTACGCGGTTCAGGGAAGCGTCGGCAAAGGAAAGCCCACAGGTTCCGGGCTTGCGTTCATATCTGTTTTCGTCGTAGTCAGCGTACTGGTGGTTCCGTTTAACATGCAGCAGTTTTCGGTTATCGCTCTTACCTATGTGGCCATGCTCACCGGTTTTTTCGATGATCGCTCCGAACGCGCATGGAGCGAGTATGTGAAAGCGGTGCTCGATCTGGGGATTGCGCTCGTAGCGGCGTTCGTGCTGATCGGGAGCCGCAGTCGAATCTGGCTTCCGTTCTTCGCAGGAGAGTTCACTGTTCCGGTCGTCCCTTTTATGATCCTCGCCGTCGGTATACTCTGGCTCAGTATAAACAGCACGAACTGCACCGACGGTGTCGACGGGCTTTCGAGCACGCTTGCGATCCTTGGCCTGCTGAGCATCGGGATTTTTTTATACTTTGTCGCTGGACACAGCGAAATATCGGAATATCTCCTGATCCCGCACTATCCGGATGCGGCGAACTGGTCGGTCATGACCTTCGTCCTTGTCGGCTGTTTGTCCGGATATCTCTGGTACAACGCGTATCCCAGCGAAATCATGATGGGAGACGCGGGTTCGCGCGCGGTGGGTTTTTTTCTCGGTGTGACTGTCCTTATTGCTCGCAATCCCTTTCTGATTCTGATTGTTTCGACCGTGATTCTTGTGAACGGTGGCACCGGACTGGTAAAGGTAACGCTGTTGCGTTTCTTTAACATCCGAATCCTTCATAGCGTTCGATTTCCGCTCCACGATCATTTTCGAAACATGAAAGAGTGGTCAAATACGCAGGTCCTCGTCCGATTCAGTCTGATACAGATTCTGCTTATAATAGTGCTCTTCGGAATGTTTCTTAAGGTGCGTTGATAATGAAAACCACGGAGCCGCACATGCAACCGTCGACGGTCGGGGCTGTTCTTATCGGGGATGAGATTCTTTCGGGCAGTATCAAGGACAGGAATTCCGATTACATTATTAAAAGCTTCGCTCCCATAGGCTATGACGTGCGCGAAATTCGTGTAATACCGGACGATACGCTACGCATCGGACGGGCGGCGAGTGAACTGTCGCGTGAGTACGAGATTGTTATCTCTTCCGGAGGAGTCGGTCCGACACACGACGACATTACATTTGAAGGGGTGGCACTCGGCTTCGGTGTGGCGCTGGTCGAGAGCGTGAAAATTCTCTCGTTTCTTCGCGAACGCTACGGTATGCGCATGCACGACGATCTGATTCGTATGGCCATGATACCCGAGGGCGCAGATGTCCTGCTTGAAGAGATTGGCAGTCCCTGGCCTGTCGTCCGTTTCAGGAACATCTACATTCTTCCCGGGCTTCCGCGTGCGTTCGAAGACAAGATCGATCGAATCTGCGCATCGCTCACACCGGCGGGTTCATTCCACGGCGGGCAGGTTTTTTTGACGGCCGACGAATCGGACTATGTTACCTGGTTGAATGCTTTTCAGAGGAAATATCCCGACCTCAGCGTTGGATCGTACCCGTACTGGGATCAACCCGAGTATCAGACCAAGATTACGGTACGAGGGAAGAACTCCGAATCCGTATCGAAAGCGATGGACGAGCTTTCGACCTTCGTCCGAGCCCGCAACTGGTTCGTACGGGAAGAGCGCACGTGATGCAGCAGCTCGAGTACCGGCTTCGTCGCGGTGAAAACCGGATCACCGGCACAATCGTTCTCTATCACGGCTTCGGCGCGAACGCCGACGATCTGTTCTCGCTTGCGGATTCTCTCGATCCGGAACGCCGATGGAACGTTTTCTGTCCACAGGCTCCTGTGCCCCTGAGATACGGGAGCGAGATCTTCGGCTACGCATGGTTTCCCGAAACCGCCCTGGAACTGCAGGACGCAATGAGTGGACGGTATTTTCGGAACCTTCCGGAACTGGAACCCGACGGACTGGAAACCGGTGTACGGATGGTACTGGAACTCGTGGATGCGCTCGAACTCGAAACGACCCGGTTTGTAGCAGGAGGTTTCAGCCAGGGAGCCATGATGGGGGTGGAAACGGCGTTGCAGTATCGAGTTGATGCTCTGCTGGTGTACTCAGGTGCGCTCGTTGCACAGCAGCGCCTGCAGGATTTGTCCGAACAATTGCGTGACGTTCCTGTACTTCAAAGTCACGGTGCCTCAGACAGCATCCTGTCGCCGGATTCTGCGCATGCTTTACGCAAAGCTCTTTCCGACGCCGGTGCTCGGGTGCGTTATTACGAGTTTCAGGGAGATCATACGATTCCGTTTGAAATTATCGAACGAAGTCGGGTGTTTCTTCATACCCAGTTCTCGGCTTCCGGCTCGGGCGCTACCGACCTGTAGCTGACGTGGAGCGCAGCGTCGTCGTTAGCTTCAGGAGCGTACAGTACGTTATGGCCTGGAAAACCCGCCTGGATACCGGCCTCGACGACACCCTCTTCGAGGCTTGTATCTACCGAACTAATCTCCAGATTGACCTCACCAACTCGAAGCGTCGGACGCGGAACCTGTGCTGATGCCCCCTCGAGAATTGAACTTCCTGTCAGACGGGCGATACGCTTGACGGTATCTGCCGGGTTTCGAGTCCCGATCTCCACGCGAAAGAGTCCTGTGCTTGCGTTCGGTTGCACATCGCCGGCAGGCGGTGGTCCGGTATATACGATCGGTTCACTCGGTGACTCCCCGGTGACGAATGTGTTGTACGCTACAGAAACACCCGTCAAGTCGATATAATCTGTGACACCGGCGTACAGATAGCCGCATTCTCTGAGATGATCGTGAACATCGTCGGTGTCCGGCGCTGTCAGCGCGTAGCTCTTGTAGCCGGAGGCGCCTCGGTCGAAGGCGTGGAATGTCCGGACGGCATTGAGAAGGGCGCCGCTTTCGGCGCCTCGACGGGCAAATCGTTTGTACAGGCGATTCCGCTTCCACCGGTAACGGCGCGAGAAACTCATCTCGATTAATTGAATACCTGTACCGTTTACGAAGCGAACCTGCGCGACATGAGCATTCGGTAAACCGGCAAAGCCTCCGCTATGCGTTATGAAACCTCGTTGCAGATAACGCTCACGGGTTTTCGTGAGAGACGCACAACCGATGCTGATGTGGTCAACTCGAAATGTGAGGGTGTCCATACAACCTTCAGTGTACGCCGTTAACCGCCATTCGCTCAATTATGATGAACGTATTTGAAGGATACGTTTGACCCTTCAACGTTCACGCTGTAGGTTTATAGGCAACAAGGGATCGGACGTACGCATAAAGTCCGATAAAGGATGTGTTTACATGTTAATACGTAAAGCTGTTACTGCTTTTTTTCTGTTCGCCTCGGCATTGTTTCTAACGACGGGTGTTTTTGCGGCGGGTGACGCCGAGTCTGTTGAGCCCGATAAAGGACCGGTTACCGTTGCTTCCAAAATCGATACTGAAGGGGCGCTGCTCGGAAGCATGATTGTGCAGTTGCTTCGCGCCGATGGTTTTGAAGTCGTAGACGATACCGAGTTTGGTCCGACCGACGTGATCCGGCAGGCAATTATCAGCGGTGAGATAGACATGTATCCCGAATACACCGGTAATGGCGCGTTTTTCTTCGACGAAGCCGGGGATGATCTCTGGCGTGACGCGGAGAGTGCGTATGAACGCGTGCGGGAGCTCGATTCTGAATCCAACGACCTGGTATGGCTGAGCCCGGCCCCCGCAAACAATACCTGGGCGATTGCAATACGGTCGGATATTGCAGAGGCGGAAGAACTCGAGA
Organism: Spirochaetaceae bacterium; assembly: GCA_046542845.1. Classification (GTDB taxonomy): domain Bacteria; phylum Spirochaetota; class Spirochaetia; order DSM-27196; family SKKC01; genus SKKC01. Next base: position 22,178 of record JBKHAN010000016.1, on the reverse strand, counting down.
CCCTCGAAGATCTGTCTGCATTTATTGAATCGGGTGGAGAGATTCGGCTTGCAGCGAGCGAAGAGTTTGTGACTCGACCGGATGTGCTTCCGGCATTCGAAGAAGCATACGAGTTCAGTCTCGAGTCGGATGATCTGGTGGTGTTTTCCGGTGGCAATACAGCCATGACCATACAGGCGGCAGCGCAGGAGACCGATGGTGTGAATACCGCGATGGCGTACGGTACCGACGGTCAGCTCGCGGCACTCGGACTCACCGTACTGACCGATACGCTCGGTGTGCAGCCGGTGTACGAGCCGGCACCGATTGTTCGCCGGTCCGTTCTTGAGGAGTATCCGGAGATTGAAACGATACTGAATCCGGTCTTCGAATCGCTTACCCTTGAGGACCTTCAGTCATTGAACGCGCAGATCGCTGTCGAAGGGCGAGCCGCGTCCGATGTTGCTGAAGAGTGGCTCACGTCTGAGGGTTTCCTCGATTAACGCAGACGGCTGAACTTGTGTCTAACAATACGGAGTCCACAGATTATGGCTCGTGGCGACTGAACAAACCTGCCGCTCTCGCGCTGGTCGTGTCGGCGGTGGGAATTGCGTCCCGATTCTTCATTGTGCGGGAACATCGTCTCGATGCAGGCAGCGGCTACAGCCTGCTTTCGGACTCCGTTGTTCTCGCTTTGGCTGTCGCCGTTCTTTCGCTCCTCGCGACCGTAGCGGCGTCGTACCGAGGTGGTGTCACGCCACGAAAGACCGGCCTGGTCGTCGCCGGGGTTGGACTTGTTTTCCTGCCCTGGCTCGTCGCCGGAGTCTCCGGAGCCGCCATCCTCGCGGAGCAGGATCTTGAACTCGGACGGATTGCACCGGCGGCCGGTTTCTGGTTTCTTACGCTCGCGGGCGTCATTCTCCTTTCAGAAGGGCTCCGTGATATACAGGGGTGGTTACCCGCTCTCGTTGTGACGGCAGTCGCAGGCGGAATAACAGCGCTGTTTGCATTTGGGCTCCTCGAAGACATAGCCTTCATACGCGAGTTTCGGGTTCGTGAAGACCGCTTTGCCGGTGAACTTGTTTCGCATGTCCGTATCGCTGCAAGCGCGGTTGGCCTTGCAGTTGTAGTCGGAGTCCCCGGTGGCGTTGCGGCCTACCGATATCAGAGAATCAGAAAGCCGGTATTCAGCCTGGTCAACGGGCTTCAGACGATCCCGAGTCTGGCGTTGTTCGGCTTAATGATCGCGCCGTTGGCGTTCCTCTCGCAGCGTTTCCCCCTGCTTCGGCAAATGGGTATACGCGGCGTTGGAAATGCGCCCGCCATTATTGCGCTGTTCCTCTACAGTTTGCTCCCGATTCTACGGAATACCTACACGAGTCTTTCTGTTATGGACCCGGCAGTTATTGACGCCGGACGCGGTATGGGTATGACGCGCAGGCAACTGTTGCGAATGGTGGAAGTTCCGATAGCGCTGCCGATCATTTTGAGCGGTGTACGCGTCGCGTCGGTTCAAACCATCGGAAACACAACGGTCGCGGCCCTGATAGGGGCAGGCGGTCTGGGCAACTTCGTTTTTCAGGGTCTCGGCCAGGCAGCTCCGGATCTGATCATTACGGGGGTTATTCCCATTGTCCTTCTCGCAATCGTCGTTGACAGGTTTTTCGGCTTTCTCATTTACCACATTGTCCCGGGTGTCCGGGCATAGGAGTCTGCTGTGATTGAGTTTGACGGCGTCGTAAAGAACTATGGTGAGCACCGCGCACTCGACGGGGTTTCATTTACCGTGCCCGACGGCTGTGTAACGGTGCTCATTGGGCCTTCGGGGTGCGGTAAGTCTACCAGCCTGAAACTGGTCAACAGGCTGCTTGAACCCGACGATGGATATATTCGAGTCAACGACCGTCCGGTAAAAAGCTTCGCTGTCGAAGAGCTTCGACGCGGAATAGGATACGTGATTCAAAGCGTCGGACTGCTGCCGCACATGACGGTGAAACAGAACATAGGGCTCGTTCCCAGGCTTCTCGGCCGTGACAAGGCGTGGCGTGCAGACCGTGCATACGAGCTCCTGTCCCTGATAGGTCTCGACCCTGACGTATACGCAGATAAATACCCTTCGCAGCTTTCCGGTGGTGAGGCACAGCGGGTCGGTGTGGCGCGCGCACTCGCGGCGGATCCCCCCATTCTTCTTATGGACGAACCCTTTGGTGCGGTGGACCCGCTCAATCGTGAGACGCTGCAGAACGAGTTTATTTCGTTGCAGAAGAAACTGAAAAAAACGGTAATATTCGTGACCCACGATCTCGACGAGGCGGTACGGGTTGCCGACCGAATTGTGCTGATGCAGGAAGGCCTTGTGGTGCAGGAAGCAAGCCCCGAGCACCTCCTCGGCGGTCCGGATAACGATTTTGTCCGGGAGTTTGTCGGTTCCGACCGCGCACTGAAACGCCTCGGTCGCTTTATTGTGGCCGACTATATGGAGTCCCTGGACGCAGGCGAAAAGCCTTCAGATACCACTCGAGACTCGGTCTTACCGGACGCGACGCTCCGGGAAGCGCTCTCCCGAATACTCGCAATTCCCGACGAACGCATTGCGGTCGTCGATTCGGCACAACGAACCGTTGGATTCATTACGCTCAAAGACATACAGCGCGCAGCGTGCAGACAGGAGTCGTCGTGAACCGACAAAAACTGCCCGGCCGTGTGCTCATAGCTCTGTTTACGGCTATTCTTGCACTCTTTGTCCTATCGGTCCCGTTTCGGGAGGCGTTCCTTGGGGCTTTGTTCCCGGCAACCAGAGAACTTATTTATGAGCGAACGTCCTTGCCGGATATGTTTCTCCAGCATCTTGCTCTCGTGTTTGTCTCGAGCTCGCTTGCTTCTGTTGCGGGTTTTTCCCTCGGAATCTTTGTCACACGCCCCTTCGGTCGGGAGTTCCTGCCGTTGATACGGGGACTCTCAAGCTTCGCTCAGACCTTCCCCCCGGTCGCGATACTCGCGCTGGCGTTCCCGATTCTAGGCTTCGGGTTCCGCCCGACCGTCGCAGCACTGTTCGCATTTGGAATCCTGCCCGTTCTGAACAATACGATCGAGGGTCTTGAATCAGTGGAACCCGGCCTCGTGGAAGCAGCACGCGGTCAGGGCATGACGCCTGCTCAGCTTCTATGGCAAACCGAGATGCCGCTTGCTGCGCGGGTCATTATAGCGGGCATCCGCACTTCTGTGATTATCAATATCGGAACAGCGACAATCGGCGCAACCATAGGTGCCGGCGGGCTTGGCACCGTTATCATCGCGGGGCTTGTGCGAAACAATACAGCGTTTGTCTTCACCGGTGCCCTGACAGCTGCAGGCGTTGCTCTTGCAACAGACTGGCTTTTCAGTAGACTCGAACTGGTATTCTTCAACCCGCAGGATGGAGCTGGTACCGGTCATGATACAGCCTGACATACTTCGTAGTCAGATCGACCTCATTCGGGAGGTTTTTCTATACGCCCATCGTTTTCGCGGAGCAACATTCGTTGTAAAACTCGACAGCAGCCTGCACGATAGCGGTTCGCTGCCTGGCCTCGTTGCCGATCTTTCTCTGCTACGGCACCATGGAATTCGCATCGTCATGGTTCCTGGTGCGAGACGACGGATCGACGAGGTGCTGCTTCGGTACGGAATGAATGTCGAGCACGTCGCGGGCCTGCGAATCACACCCGAAGAGTCGATTCCACTGATCAAGATGGCGGCCTTTGACGTGGCAAATCGCATCATGACCCATCTCTCGGCCCGGGGCATCAGCGCCGTCATCGGAAACTGGGTTCGCGCACGTGGCGTCGGTGTATCAGGGGGGGTTGACTACCAGCATACCGGTACCGTTGAGCGCGTGCAGCGTGACATACTGGAAAAAGTCATGGACGACGGTATGATTCCCATTGTGCCGTGTATCGGGTGGAGCGCTACCGGGCTGCCCTACAATGTTTCGAGCGACGAGCTGGCCGTGCAGATTGCGGGTTCACTCGGGGCCGAAAAGCTGTTCTTCGTGACCGATGGTTCGTCTGAGACCTCAATACAATTGCATCTGCCCGACGATGTCCTTCTCGAAGACGACGGACGGATGAGTCGATTGACGGTTACTCAAGCCGAGAATGTAGTGGCACTGAATACCGCCCACGAGGATCGCCCGGAAATTATTCGTCTTAAACATACAATAGACGCGCTGCGCGCCGGCGTAAAACGGGTCCATATAGTCGACGGGACTATAGATGGCTTTGTTCTGAAAGAGATTTTTTCGAATCTCGGTATCGGGACAATGGTGCACGCGAATGAATACGAGAGCGTTCGGCCAATGAAAACCGGGGATATTACCGACGTGCTGCGCCTGATGCAGCCGTATGTGGCTCGCGGGTTGCTCCTGCCCAGGGACGAAGACGAAGTTCGCGCAAACCTGGCCGATTACGCGGTGAGTGAGGTCGACGGAACCATCCGCGCCTGCTGCGCACTGCAGGCGCTTTCCGGGAACCGAGGTGAAATATCAGCTCTCGCGGTGGACGAGCGGTTCAAACACCTCGGTATAGGCGAGAAACTCGTCTACTATCAGCTCGAACGTGCCCGCGGACGTCGAATGACCGCTGTGTTTGCGCTGACGACCGGGGCCATCGACTGGTTCCTGCAGATCGGATTTGTGATCGGTACCATTGCCGATCTCCCCGATGAACGGAGAGCGCGATACGACCACTCAAGGAAGCCGAAGGTCCTTGTGTATTCAACGCGTGCATGACGGGTGGCGGTTTTCGCGCTACACTCATTTCACCATAAGAGAGTTGTTGTATGACGGAAGAGAAATGGACGCGTGAACTGATATCGCTTCTCCGAGATGTAGACCTCTTTTCCGAGCTGAATACCGACGAGCTCGCTACCATTGTGCAATGGTCCGATGTGATTCATGCAGAAGAGTCACAGGCTCTGTTTTCCCGGGGGGACCCAGGCAACGCGCTGTTTATAGTGGTAACAGGATCGGTAATCATTTCACAGTCGGAAGGGAAAATCAGGGCGACCGACATAGCGGAGTACATACGAGGCGAATACTTCGGCGACATCGATCTGTTTGGCGGAGGACTGAGGACTGCGTCGGCGAGGCTCGCAGAAAAATCGTCTGTGCTGCGATTTCCGGCCGAGGGGCTGCAGTTGAGAGATGTTCTTGAAACAACCCCCTCGCTGTCAGCTCGGTTGCTTCATCGTTTTATTTCCGTCGTAGCGGGCAGAATACGGGAGACCAACTCGCTTATTTCACAGAACACGCCATGGGTGCAGGAACTGCGAAAGCAGGTGTACGGAGACAAGCTCACCGGACTGTTCAATCGCGCGTATCTTTCCGAAGAACTTCCGCGTTTGATCGATCCCGATCACGCCCCGGTTGCGTCGGTCATGATCAAGCCGGATAACTTCAAGAAGCTGAATGATACCTACGGGCACGAATCAGGTGATGCAATTCTCAGGAGGATCGCGGCGACGGTTCGCGGCTGGTCGGGAGACAATCCGGCGATTCGCTACCGCGGAAACGAAATGGTTGCGCTAATACCGGAATGCGGAGTCGAGCAGGCGCGCACGCGGGGCGAGGACATACGGCAGGCGCTGTCGGCGCTCGATATCAGCGATATTGTTTCAGGTGTCGAACGGCTCGGTATGCCGTTTACCGTTGGTATAGCCGTGTATCCGGATCACGCACAGGAAGGCATGGAACTGGTGACGCGGAGCAGTGAAACACTGTTTGCCGCGCGGGACGCCGGTGGAGATCGAACAGCGGTATATGGCGACCACCTGGTAAGCTTGCCGATTACGGAGAGGACGGTATGAATCACGACCTTGTTCGTTTTCTCGCAGGCATCGATATTTTCCGAAATCTCGATCAGAACGAATTGAAAACCGTCGCCCGCAGTCTGAACCTCATACGGTCCGATGCTCATTCGGTGTTGTTTCGGCAGGGCGATGTGGGAGACGCGCTGTTTATTATCGCTGAAGGCCATGTAGCCGTGAGTGTCGAGCTACCGTCCGGCGACAGCTTCGAAGTGGCCGAGTTCGGTGCAGGCACATTTCTCGGGGAGATGTCCATTTTCGATAACTCGCCTCGCTCGGCATCCTGTATAATCAAAGAGCCGTCGGTTCTGTACAGCATGAGTTCCGGTGATTTCTACGCACTTGTCAGGGACCATCCTGAAGCAGCCATCAAGATCATGTATCGAATGCTTGAGGCTACGACGGGTCGCCTCACGAATTCGAGCAAGTTCCTGTCGGACATGGTCATCTGGGGCGAGGGCGCACGGAAACGAGCGATCACCGACGATTTTACCGGACTGTTCAACCGTCGTTTCCTCGACGACGCCATTGAGCAGCACATTGCCGGAGCGCTGGCTGAAGGACAGGAGCTGTCGGTCCTGATGTTCGATCTTGATCACTTTCACGCAATAAATGAAGCCTACGGAATGGAAATCGGAGATACGGTGATACAATCATTAGTGCCGGTTATTCGGGCAAGTCTTCGAGATACGGACCTCCCGGCGCGATACGGGGGAGACGAGTTCACCGTTATTTTGCCGAGGACCGGACCAGCGGTGGCGCTGGAGATTGCGTGGAAACTCGTCAAAGGTGTATCTGAATTAACGGTTTTGCGGGATATTGAGGGACCTATCGATACCGTCAGTACCAGCATTGGCGTTGCATCTTTACCTGCCCACGGGAAAACGTCTCAGGAGCTGCGAGACCGGGCCGACGAAGCTTTGTACAGCGCGAAGACGGCGGGACGGAATCGCGCGATGCTGTGGCGCGAAACCGGTGCGGAGGCTGAAGTAAAGAAATGAAGAAAGCATTCGATACGATCGCCGCGCGAAACCGGGTTGCAAACAGGATTCTCGATACGATGCACGAACGGGACAGTTTTCTCGTGGTGGGGCACAAACGACCGGACGAGGATTGTGTTGCGAGCATGGTCGCCTTCGCGCTTCTGGTAAACAAGTTCTCGAAAACAGTCACTATTTTTCTCGAAGATCGCGTAAACGAGAATTTCGAGTACCTTCTGCGTATATGTACCTATAATGCGATTTCCGTCGTCTACACCTTTCCGGAACGTCCGGTGGATACGCTTGTCATTCTCGATACCGCAAAACCGGACCTTCGCATGACCGATCCGGGACTGGACCGACTGCTGTCGGATCATTCCGTCAAGGTCATAGAAGTCGACCATCACCTTGGAACCGACAGCGAATACCAGGCACCCGTTGAGCTCGCGCTCGTCGACCGGGCCACGAGCGCGGCCGAACTCGTGGGAGTGCTCGCATACAAGCTTACGCGGCGAACCGATCTGCTCGAGGAGCATGACATTCGGGAAATCTTCTCTCGCAATATTGTCCTCGCGATCGTGACCGGTATCATCGGTGATACGAAGCTCGGATCGTTCCTGCAGACGAGCAGGGAGCGACGCATGTACCGGGTATGGACCGAAGTGTTCGGGGTACTGCTCGAGCAGAAAACCGTTGATCGCAGCGGTAACTTTTCGAGTATTCAGCAGGTCTTCGACGAACTTGAACGGCTGAGCGAAGATGAGCGCAAATGCTACGAGGAAATCTGGTCGAAGCGGACGACCAGCGGTAAGGTAGCAGAACTGTTACTCCCGGACGCTACGGTTGCCGAACTGACCGGGAAATTCGGCTGGGACACCATGAGCACCGTGCTTCGAGCTGTAGCGGATAAACTCGCGGAAGAGAGTGGGTGCCTCTCGCTGGTCGGATTTGCCGGAAATCAGGAGCATGCGCATCTGTATCAGTTCAGGGCGAGGAGAAGTAAATCATTTACCGCGGTTGATCTGCGCGATCTGATTGAGCGTCTCGGTATAAAGAACGGTGGCGGTCATCAGGGGGCAATAGGGTTCCGCGTTGAGCGCTCGGCAATTTCCGATATCGGAGCGTATTTTTCTTCGATTGTTGGGACCATGAACGAAATGGTAGCAGACTCCGGTCCCGGCGACTCCTGACAACCGGATACCTGTGTGCTGCCCGGTTACTGATCTTTCGCAGTAATATCCCGGATCGAAAAAGGATACCGTCGCGACAGTACGGTGCCGAACGGAGCGTCATCCCTGCCTGTTATGGCGCGGACAATCCTGTAGCCGTGTTCGTGCGCTGTCGCAACAAAAACTTTGTACGATTGCTGATTCCCGGATACCGCCGTACCCGCGACGAACAAGCCTTGTACACTCGTTTCCATGGTGTCCTCATTAATCACGGGGACCTCGCTGTCGGGCATGAACTCTGCGCCGAGGTGCTTTAACCATCCAACCTCGCCCTGAAAGCCGGTCAACAACAGAACGAAGTCCGCCTCGATACGCTGCGTTTCAGATGCGGTCTCAGCGGCCGCACCACGCCGCGCGGGTGCGAGGTCGACCCAGTCCGGACCAATCGCAACCGGGACTGTTGCAGGATAGAATGGAATATAGTTTTTCCGAGTGAGTATGCTCAGCTCCAGGTGAAGCCGGGAGTTCGTGCGTGCTGAGTCAAGATAGGGTCTGCGGTAGCTCAATGAGACCTCGGCTCCGGCTCGGAAGCAACGCAGCGCTGCTTCGAGCGCGGAGTTTCGTCCACCCACAACAAGAAGCTTCTGCCTGAAGTAGCGGTGCGGTTCGTCAAACCTGTGGGATACGTGTGGCAGATTCTCCCCGGGTATTTGCAGGGTGTTTACCGTGTTCATGTCGCCTGTTGCAAGAATGAGATAGCGAGACGAGTAGGCGTGAACAACACCTCGTTTTTCGGTTTTCACCTGGAACCGTCCGTCTGCCTTGTCTATCGATCGAACCGGCTCATAAAGATGTATTGCCAGATCGTAGACTTCTACGACCGATCGCAGATAGGCGAGATAGGTTTCCCCAGTTAACTGCTCCTGATCGTAGGTCTGTATCGGGATACCGGCGATTGCAACCCGTTCCGGTGAACTGAAGAAGCGCGCGTGTCGAGGCCAGTCGTAAATCGTCTGTCCAACCTGGCCGGCCTCAAGGTGCACATAATCAAGACCGGCGTATTTCAGGGCGCATGCCGTTTCAATACCTATAGGCCCGGCACCTACAAGGATTACATCTGTCTCCATAAGACGGTAAAGTAGCACTTCGAACGCTGCTTCGGATAGGAGGGGTAATAATGCAACAACAGTTTCAAACCCGGCAGTGGGATGTTCAGATTCGTCCTCGACCGAGGGGTTTTCACCTGATCACCGACGAGGTGTTATCGGCTACTGAAGGCTTCGGAGGTATGGCGGTCGGTCTCTGCCACGTTTTTATACTGCATACGTCGGCTTCTCTGACGCTGAACGAAAACTCGGACCCCGACGTTCGCGTGGATATGGAGACCATTTTCAATACGATGGTTCCTGAGGGCAGGCCCGAATACGCACACCGTCTCGAGGGGCCGGATGACATGCCGGCTCACGCAAAGTCGTCTATCCTCGGGTCCTCGGTCAGCTTTCCCCTGCGGGATTCGCGCCCTGTCCTCGGTACCTGGCAGGGCCTGTATCTCTGCGAGCATAGAAACAGCGGCGGCTCGCGTCGACTGTGCGTCACCACGATTGGAACCCTTTGAAGCTGACCCGTGTGTCGTGATAGCTTCAGTGCTTAATTTCAACGGAGGCTTTGATGTCTGATTCCCGTCCCGAAAAAAACTCCGACCTGGATGGTCTCGATTTTATCCGTCGCGCTGTCGTAGAGCACAATCGCAGCGGCCGTTTTGGCGGTGCGGTGTGCACGCGATTTCCCCCTGAGCCCAACGGGTACCTTCACATCGGTCACGCGAAAGCGATCAGCATAGACTTCGGGATCGCGCGCGAATACGGTGGCGTCTGTAATCTGCGCTTTGACGACACAAATCCCAGCCGCGAGAACGTCGAGTACGTGCAGGCGATCAGGGACGATATTCACTGGCTCGGATACGACTGGGGGTCCAACGAGTACTACGCGAGCGACTATTTCGAGCAGCTCTACGCGTATGCCGTAACGCTCATCGAGACCGGTAAAGCCTACGTGGACAGTCTCAACGCCGACCAGATCAGGGAATACCGTGGTACGCCGACGGAAGCAGGAAAGAACAGTCCGTATCGAGATCGAACGGTCGAGGAGAACCTGGCGCTGTTTGAGCGAATGCGGGCAGGAGAGTTCGACGAGGGAACGCATGTGCTTCGGGCGAAGATCGACATGGCCCATCCGAACATAAACATGCGCGACCCGACCATGTACCGGATCCGGAAACATCATCACCACAGGACAGGGGACACCTGGTGTATATACCCAACCTACGACTGGGCACACGGGCAATCCGACGCCATCGAAGGGGTAACGCATTCGATCTGCACCCTTGAGTTCGAGAATCATCGCCCTCTGTACGACTGGTTTCTGGATGAACTGGGAATACACCATCCGCAACAGATCGAGTTTGCCCGGCTGAATCTTACGTATACGGTCATGAGCAAGCGCAAGCTTCTCGAGCTCGTTCAGGGAGCCTATGTCGACGGGTGGGATGACCCGCGCATGCCTACGATCAGCGGTCTCAGGCGTCGCGGGTACACGCCGGCGAGCATACGCGAGTTTCTTACCCGTATAGGCGTGTCCAAGACCGAAAGCATCATCGACCTGAGTCTGCTCGAATACTGCATACGGGAAGAGCTCAACAAGACCGCGCCGCGGGTTATGGTTGTACTCGATCCGCTGAAGGTCGTGATAACGAATTATCCCGAGGGCGAAGTCGAGTACTTTGAGGCGGTGAACAATCCCGAAAACGAGGCGGACGGCACGAGAACCGTCGCGTTTTCGCGCGAAATATATATTGAACGGTCCGATTTTATGATGGAGCCGCCGAAAAAGTACTTCCGCTTAAGCCCCGGCAAGGAAGTGCGCTTGAAGCACGCGTTCTATATCACGTGTACCGATGTCATAACAGATGATGAGGGCCAGGTGACGGAGCTTCATTGCACCTACGACCCGGAAAGTCGCGGTGGCGGAACACCCGACAACCGGAAAGTGAAGGGCACGCTTCACTGGGTCAGCACGGCACACGCGGTCGAGGCGGAAGTACGCGTCTACGATCACCTGTTTAAAACCATGAACCCGTCCATTGTAGACGAGCAGCAAGGGAACACCTGGCTGGACAATCTGAATCCGGAAAGCCTCGTTCGATACGATCGCGCGCAATGCGAGTTGTCCCTGGCGGGGGTACATGGAGAACGTCGGTACCAGTTCCTGCGCCACGGTTATTTCTGTCTGGACACGAAGCTGTCAACGACCGACAAGCCTGTTTTCAATCGCATCGTTTCACTGAAAGACACATGGGCAAAAGTCCAGACGAAGGAGTCATAGATGAGCGGAATACACGTAGAGCCCGGATATACCGAACGCGCTCCGTCGGCAATAGGCCCGTACAGTCAGGCGGTGCGCGCCGGCGACACGCTGTACGTGTCGGGCCAGCTCCCGCTGAAACCCGACGGTACACCGGTGTTCGAGCCGGTCACCGACGCGTGTGCGCAGGCGCTCTCGAATCTTCGTGCGATCGTCGACGCGACGGAGGGGAGCTGGCAGCTCGTACAGGTGCGAATATACCTGCGGTCCATGTCCGACTATCCTGCGGTGAACGACGTGTACGCTTCGCTTGTCGGGGAGCCTTTCCCCGCCCGGGCTGTCGTCGAAGTCGCCGGGCTGCCAAAAAACGCTCCGATTGAGATCGAGGGCGTGGCAGTGAGGACAGGCTGATATACGGAGGGCGTTCGTCATGCAGCTACGATACAACGACGATGGCCTGATCCCGGCTGTCGTTACCGATCACGCGAGTGGAGAGGTGCTGATGCTCGCGTACATGAACGAAGAGGCTTTCAGAAAAACCCTCGAGACGCGGGAGGGATGGTACTTCAGTCGCAGTCGTAACGAGCTCTGGCACAAGGGCGAAACAAGCGGCAATACGCAGCGCGTGCACGAGGTCCTTGTCGATTGCGACGAGGACACGGTCTGGCTGCGCGTTGAACAACGCGGAGGTGCCGCGTGCCACACAGGCTTTCGGTCCTGCTTTTACCGGCGGGTACTCGTGGATACCGACGGCCGGATACAAACAGAGCAACGAATCGAACATCCGACGGTCGATCCGCAGGAGCTATACGGGAGTTCCGGCGAGTAAGGAAGCGTTGAGCGGATCAGCTTGCGTATATCGCGTCGAGTTTTTCCTTGACGGGAGTACTCTCGTAGGAGTCGGAAACCTTGAACACCATGCGCCCCTGGGTATAGATAACGACGGAGGGTGGTCTGAAGGCCCCGAAACGCGCTGCGGCAGTAGGGTGGGTATCGAGGCATACGCTGAACGAGCGAAGCGGCGGATATCGCCTGACCAGTCGATCGAGGCGTGACAGGTAGCGAGCAATGTCGGGATCGTCCTCGCGCCACAGGACAAGCAGGAAGGTGGTCCTTTGGTCGATGTGCTCCTGAAGTACGTGCAGATCGCTGACTGTTTCCATATGGAGGTGAATGTATCGCGCCCACAGGACGTATACAAGTGCAGTATCGTATCACGACGAATCCTGGCCTCGAAGACCTCTGCGCCCGTGAAATTGACGCGAGGCTGAGGAGCGAAGGGTTGTCTGGAGAGATACGCGAGCAACCGTTCGGGCTGGCGGGAAACCTCATGCTTGCGATCGAAGCACCCGAGGGAAACTCCGTGTTCCCTTCGCGTGTTGGAGCGATTCTTCATTCCCTGAAGATCGCGTTTCACGTTGTGAAGCATCTTCAAATGGTAGAACTTCCTGTCCCGGTCGACCTCTCAGCCGTCTTGAGCGCTGTCTCTGTGGTCGACTTTCCCGATTGCGGCAGCGATCATTCGTTCCGCGTCAGCTCGAGCCGCACGGGAGCGCATGATTTTACGAGTCTCGATATCGAACGGGAGACCGGTGCGGTCGTGCAGCGAAACACCGGCATGTCGGTAGATCTCGAGCATTTTGACCGGCACATACGGGTCGATCTTGTGCACAGCACGCTGCTTGTCGGAATACAGACGACAGCCCGGGGCCTCGACAAGCGATACACGTGGGTGTACAAACCTCGCGTGAGCCTGAAGACCGTGGTCGCACAGGCCATGCTTCAGCTCGGGTCAGACAGCCTGGACAATATACAGCACATTCTCGACCCTTTTTGCGGCTCCGGTACGATTCTGCTCGAAGCTGCGCATACCTTCCCGGACGCCCGGATACAGGGGTTTGACCTGTTCGAGGCTGCGGTAGACGGCGCGAGTCTGAACATCGCGCACGCCGGTCTTTCCGACCGCGTTCGGGTGACGCAGGCGGACGCCCGCGAGCTTCGGAAACAGCTTCCCCGGGGTAGCGTCGATATGATCGTGACGAATCCTCCCTTTGGCGTGCGCCTGGGGCCGAGGACGGATTTCAAGCGGCTGTATCATCAGTTTCTCAGCGGTGCCGCGTACGTACTTAAGCCCGGAGGGCGACTCGTTTTTCTCGGTGGCCGGCGTCGGCATCACGTCGTGCATATTCTGAAAGAGGTCAGGAGTCTCTCGCTGAAGCACGTTCGCGTTATTGAAACCGGAGGAATATACCCGGCTGTCTATGTCATGACGAGGCTTCCGGATCGGCATTAGCACCAGGTGCAGCCTTCATTTTCATGTGGCGAAGCTTTCGAAGCATCTTGTGGAGTTTGGTCGCTTCGTAGTCGTTCAGAAGGGACCGGGACAGTATGCTGCGAAGGTACATGCGCGTTTCTTCGGGAACACTGAGTTCAAGCGCCCCTATGTCTTCGAGTAAGGTGTAAAGATAGTCGGCTATGGTGTCTACGCGTTCAAGGGGAATAGCGTCGGTCAGGGACTGGCGTGCTCCCGCCTGAAACACCTCATAGCAGGCGATCTGCACGGCATGACTCAAGTTCAGGCTTCCCTGATCAGGAGCGCTGGGAATTTCGCAGCTCATGGTGCACACGGCGAGTTCTGTGGTGGAAAGACCGCTTTTCTCGTTGCCGAATACGAGACTCAGCAATCCGCTTCGCATGGAGGCGAAGTGCTCGGCGAGGGTTCGCGGGGTAAAGCGGTTGGTGTGTCGAAATCGTCCTGACCGCCTGGTAAATCCCACCACCGCGGCCGAACCCTGAACCGCCTCTTCGAGCGTTGCAGCGAAACGGCACTGTGCGTACACGTCGGCCGAGTGCACAGCAACCATTTCCACGGCATGCCGGTCAAAAACGGTGTTTCGCATGACCTCGGCGTCCACCCGGGATACCGGGGGGATCCGTTCGCAGTAGTCGCTGCGTTCGGGTGGCACGATAACGAGACGCGTGATGCCCATGGACTTCATTGCCCTGCAAATAGCGCCGACATTTCTGCTGCCAGTCGGTCTGGCCAGTACGACCTGTGCACCGGATTCTGTATCGTGTTTCATTGTGTGCCCGTGAAAAAGAAGTTTTAAGTGTGCGTCAGGTGAAGGTCAAGTAGTTTCTTGACTACCAGACATGTGTCTGGTAATATTCAGGCTGATGAGTGGAGAAACGCAGCGCAGAGTGTACGAGTTTATGAGGAGGCGCATTCTTTCCGGTTCGGTACCGACGGTGAGGGAGGTGCAGCGTGAAATGGGCTTTCGCGCCGTACAAAGTGCGAAGGAGCATCTTGACGCGCTGGTTGCGGCGGGCCTGCTGGAAAAAATACCCCGGGTCTCCCGTGGGTACCGCCTTCCTGATCGTTCCTCGGCCGCGTTCATGATTCCCCTTCTGGGCCGTGTGCAGGCGGGAGGACCGGTGGACGCGGTCGAAGATCGGGAAGGCTACGTGGCGGTGGACGCACATTCGTCACGAAGCCAACTCTTTGCACTCAGGGTCCGCGGAGAAAGCATGAAGGACGCGGCCATTCTTCCTGGTGATATTGTCATTGTTCGAAAACAGCCGTCTGCAGAGCACGGAGACATTGTGGTAGCTATGATTGACGATCAGGCAACGGTCAAGCGACTCCACATAACCCGGGATATTGATGGTTCTCTGCGTGCGGAACTGCATCCTGAAAATCCTGATTTTCAGCCGATTGTGCCTGAGGGGGACCTGCACATCCTCGGAAAGGTTATTGAAGTTCGCAGACAACTGGAAGTGTCGGTATTCCATGACAATGATGTTTCCTGAACGGCCTGCCGGGGTGGTTCGGGCAAAAGAACTGATGCCCCGGAAGTTATGGAGCCATGGCTCTTCTGTTCAGAACCCCCTGAATGACGATGCGCTGTGGAGTTACCACGCGCTTACACGGTGCCTTGTTGAACTGTACGGTAGCGCGTCGCTGACCGCGCTTATGAAGATCATGAGGGAAGCGCAGGAACAGGAAGAGGCAGTGTGCTGGATACGCACTGATTCGACCCTGTTCTATCCCCCCGATATTCTCATGCATGGGGTTGATCCCGGCATGGTGTACATCATGAATGCCGGGTCGGAATACCGGCAGGATCAGCCATACGCGGCGGCTGCCGGGAAAGTGGCCGACATACTGCTGCGCCTGCACGCCTTCCGCTGTGTCATTATGGATATTGGACCACGGTCAATGCGCATGGGTGTGCTCTCGCGTCTGATCCGCTTTGCCCGCGTACACAATGCAGCCATTATCTGCCTGACCACCGGAGAAGGACATCTTGGCTCGCTGGTGTCAGTCCGTGTTGAAGCGATGTTTGAGCCCTTCGATTACTCGCCTGATTCATGGCCGCATTTCTCATATCGTATGCGGGCTGTGAAGGACAGACGCACCCCGGCTCTGTGGGAGCGTGTGGAGAAGTGCGGACATGCGATGCGCCTGCGTTGAGATCCCCGAGTTGCGTCTGCAGATATTGCTTCGGGATCACGAAGAGATAGGCACCCATCCCGTCGCCGTCGTTGAGGAAGACAAGCCGTCCCCCCGGATTCTTGAGTTAAACGACAGTGCTCGCGAGGTCGGACTGCACCCCGGCATGCCGTATACGCTCGCGCAATCGCTCCTGCCCGGGCTTCATGCGCACACAGTCCGGCAGGATATCGTTACAGACTGTCTCGAAGACACGCGTACGCAGCTGTATTCCTATACTCCAGGAGTCGAGATCTGGGAGCTGCAGACGGGGGTGTTCTGGCTCGATACCAGGGGAATTACCCGTCTGTGGGGCAGTGTGGATGTCTGGGCGCGCGCGGTATACGAATTTCTTGGAAGCTGTGGATTTCGTGTGCGCATGAGTCTTGGTTTCAGCCGTTTTGGCAGCTACGTCATGGTTAAAAGCATGAAAACCCGATACGGGCTTCAGTTGTCGCACAGCAGGAAGGAGGAGACGCAGCGCGTGGAGCAGGCCCCGATAGACTGTCTGCCCATCGAACCGCGTCCGAAAGCGCGGTTGCGAAAACTCGGCATCACCACAGTGCGTAGATTTCTCGCTATTTCGGCTCCCGATGTTGCAACCCGATTCGGCCAGAGCGCGTACGAACTGCATTCTTTTGCCCGTAAGGAGTCAGCAGTTCCCGTGCAGGATTTTGTACCGGAACAGCCCGTTGGTACGCACATCAGTCTGCCGTGTCTTGTCAGCAGCGATCAGATCCTTGAGCATATTCAGTCGCATCTTGAGAAGCTCTTGAACGATGTCAGAAACAGAGGGCTTCTCGTGCGGAGTCTCAAACTTACGCTGAACGGGGAAGACGACATTCCGTGTACAACCGAAATTATTCCATCTGAACCTGCATGCGATTCCCGCATGTTCATGAAACTGCTTCGCATTCGACTACAGGCGATCGGTGTTCAGGCGCGAATAGAAGCGGCTTTTATACAGCTCGAGACCACGCCGGGTTATGCACAAACGCTTGATCTGTTTGACGAAACCTTTGCTACAGACAGACAGCGAAACAGCGCCCTTGCTCTCATACAGGCGGAACTCGGAAATGACTCGGTACAGCGCATCGTGCTTCGCGACTCACATATACCCGAAGAGCGGTTTGTTCTGGTCAGTACACTCGACGCAGAAGTACGGCCGGTAGCGACAGCCGGGGTTACCGCACAGGAGGACGCGGGTCCTGTGCGTCGCATATTTGCTGAGCCTCGGGTATGCAGCTCTCAGGAGCTGTTTCGCGATGCAGACCGCCTGTCCGGCCCGTTGCGGTATGCACCGAGATGGTGGACAGCAGATATTGCTGAAGGTTCGAAGATACGAGGGAGGACCTACTATATTCTCGGCCGTAGAGGAAAGCCTGAATACTGGTGTTTCAGCGATGGACAGCACTGGTGGGTGCACGGACTCGTTCAGTAGGCCATGACACCATTCGTTCCTTTGTGGGTAGCGACAAATTATTCGTTTCTCGAAGGCGCCTCTCACCCGGAAGAAATCGTTGAACAGGCTGCCACACAGGGGTACGAATCAGTCGGTATAACAGACCGCGACGGTGTATACGGCATCGTCAGAGCGCACGCGGCAGCACGTGAATCCGGTATTTCGGTCTTGCCCGGAGCACAGATCAGCATTGAAGAGGGCGGGCAGGTACTCATGTATCCCATGACGCGGAACGGGTATGGCAATCTCTGCGAGCTCATTTCCTGCGGAAGAATGCGGCACTCGAAAGGACGAAGCGCGGTATCTCTACAGGAAATTGAATTGTATCACTATGAAATCTTGTCTATTCTCGTCCCGGATCCCGTCTACCCCTGTGACATCGTATGCCAATCGCTCTCCCGATTATTCTCAGGCAGATTGTACGCGGGGCTTGCCCGTCACATGCGCTTGGAAGATGCTGAACTTGAACATCGGGCACGCGACATCGCTGCCCTGTGTTCGATCCCGCTGATCGCCACTCCAGCCATACAGTACCATGTCGTTGCTCGCCGCGTACTGCACGATGTGCTGACCTGCATCCGCTACGGCTGTACGCTCGACGAAGCCGGAAGCCGACTCTCCCCGAATGCGGAGTTTTACCTTCCGTCCCCCCGGCACGTACGCGAAGTCTACAGCGACTGTCTGGAGACTGTAACGGAAACGCTGCGGTTTCGGGACCGAATCTGTTTCGATCTCAGCCGTATCACCTATCGCTATCCGGTCGAACCGCTTGAACGGGGACAGAACATACAGGACCGGCTTCGGGAACTGACCTATAAAGGCGCGGAGCTGCGATATGCCCGGGGAGTTCCCGCGGACGTCCGCATGCAGCTCGACCGTGAGCTATCCATTATCGAAGAGCTCGAGTACGGCGGATACTTTCTGACCATGTACCACATCGTGACGTATTGCAGAGAGAACGGAATTCTGTGTCAGGGAAGGGGGTCGGCGGCGAATTCCGCAGTCTGTTACTGTCTCGGGATTACAGCCGTCGATCCTGTTCGCATGAACCTTCTCTTTGAGCGTTTTCTCTCGAAAGAACGGGCAGAACCCCCCGATATCGATCTGGATATCGAGCACAACCGCCGGGAAGAAGTGATTCAGTTCATGTACCGGCATTACGGAAGAAGTCACGCGGCAATGGTCGCTAACGTCGTTCGTTTTCGAAAGCGTTCGGCCATACGGGAAGTCGGTAAGGTATTCGGATACCCGGTGGTCGTACTCGAGCAGATGTCTCGCATTGCTTCGGGCAGAAGCAGCTCGCTCGCTGAATGCGCACAAATGGCGGGGCTTCGCGACCATAGTCATCGTGTAAGAGCGTTTCTCCACTGCTGTGAGGCCATACTGCGCTTTCCCCGCCACCTGTCGATTCACCCCGGAGGCTTTCTACTCGGAAGCGAACCCGTGAACCGTCTTGTCCCTATAGAACCGGCAACAATGCCGGGGCGTACCGTCATACAGTGGGATAAATACGACGTGGAGGAAATGAATCTTTTCAAGGTGGATCTCCTCGGACTCGGGGCGTTGACGCACCTCGATCTGTGTTTTCGTCTGTTGAAGCAGCATCGTGGTATTCAGCTCGGCATGAATGACATCCCGGCAGACGATCCTGCCGTCTTTCGCATGATAGCACGGGGTGACACGGTCGGGGTGTTTCAACTTGAAAGCCGAGCGCAGATTGCGATGCTTCCCCGCATGAATCCTCGTTCGTTCTACGACATTGTCATAGAAATCAGTATCGTGCGGCCGGGACCCATTTCAGGTGGTATGGTGCATCCGTACTTGCGCAGACGAAACGGCGAGGAACAGGTAGCCTATCCTCACCCGTCTTTGAAGCCGGTTCTATCGAAAACACTCGGTGTTCCTCTTTTTCAAGAGCAGGTCATGAAGCTCGCTGTTGTCGCGGCCTCGTATTCTCCCGGGGAAGCAGATCAGCTCAGGCGTGATATGGCCGCATGGCGCATGGAAGGCCGCATTGAGCAGCACAGAACTACAATGATCGACCGCATGACCGCACGTGGTATAGACCCGAAGTTTGCCTCGCAGGTTTTCGAACAGATCAAGGGGTTCGGCGAGTATGGTTTTCCTGAGAGCCATGCCGCAAGCTTTGCCCTTATTGCCTACAGTACGGCGTGGATGCGGTACCACTTCCCCGATGAGTTTGTATGTGCGCTCCTGAATGCCTGGCCAATGGGTTTTTATGCCCCCGCGACCATCGTAGCAGATGCCCGACGTGCAGGTGTGGAAATCCGTCCGGTGTGCATACACAGGAGCGAGTGGTACTGCACGCTCGAACCAGCACGCGCAGGAAGTCAGCGATTTGCAGTACGAATGGGGCTTCGCTTTGTCAGAAACGTCGGGCGAGCCGATTACGATATAATTTCGAAGCAGCGACCATTCCGCCATTGGGAGGATTTTGCACACAGGACCGGGCTTGCTGAAGACGTTTTGCTGTCCCTCTCCGAGAGTGGTGCCCTGAGCGAACTGCGCACGGATCGGCGTACCGCGGTCTGGAAGTCATATGGAGTACGCGCAGATTCTGAATCTCCTTTAGACTTCACGCCTTACACACCCGTCTTGGAAGTACTTGAACCGCATGAGTACACACAGTGGGACTACGAGTCGTCGATGCACAGCACCCGGGGACACCCGATTGAATGTGTCCGGGACGCGCTTTCGGCGCAACGCATCTCCGATTCATCGGCGCTCATGCGAAAACCCGACGGAGCACAGGTGAGGTACGCGGGACTGGTGATCTGCAGGCAGAAACCCGAGACTGCCGGAGGAACCATGTTTTTCACGCTCGAAGACGAAAATGGATTTGTGAACCTTATCGTGCGGCGGGAACAGCAGCAGCAATACAGAGCAGTGCTTTTAACGCACCAGTTTTTTGGAGTCGAGGGGACGCTGCAGGCACACCCTTCGAGTCCCTATATTCTTGTAAACGCGGTCTGGATACCCGAGCTGGCATTAAGAAATGAAACTCCGAAATATCCTGCGCACAGGGATTTCAGCTGATGCATAATCGAACCCTGCAGGCGCTTTACAGCCTGCTAGCAGCTGTGTTTGACTGTGAGCCGTATGTGGACTTCACCAGCTCACAAAAACACACACCTATCAGGAGCATCTATGCGAAACACAACGAGACTTTCCATGCTGTCTATTGTTGCGGCACTGGTCTTATTTACCGCCTGCGGTAGCGGAGATTCCCAGTCAGCTGCAGCAGGCGCCGATTCGGCGTCATCAGACGGAGATCCCGTCGCGATTGTGAACGGCCGCGAAGTTCCGCGCAGTCTTTTTGAACGACAGTTGCAGCAGCAGCTTCAGGCGTATCAGGCGCAGGGAATGGAAATTGACGACGAACAGATGGAACTGTTTGAACAGCAGCTTGTCGACCAGCTGATCGCCAGGGAACTCGTTCTTCAGGACGGCGAGTCTCGTGGAATAGCTCCCAGTGACGAAGATATTCAGGCGGAACTCGACGATATTCGCGCACAGTTTCCGGATGAAGACGGGTTTGAAGAAGCGCTTGAGCAGCAGAACCTGACCCTCGAAGAGATCGAGCGAAACATCGCAGAGCAGTTTGTTATCGAGGAGATCCTGGAATCAGACGTCCTTGCGAACACTGGTGTCGATGAAACCTCAGCGCGCGAATTCTATGAAGATAACCCCGAGTTCTTTGAAACCCCGGATCAGGTGCGCGCAAGTCACATTCTGATACTCACGCAGGGAGCCTCGGACGAGGAACGCGCCGAAGCTCGCGAGACAATCGAGACAGTTCTGAGTGAACTCGAAGCCGGAGAGAGCTTCGAAGCCCTTGCACGCGAGTACTCGGAAGACGGAACCGCCGAGGAGGGCGGTGACCTCGGATTCTTCGGAGCGGGTGAAATGGTCCCGGAATTTGAGCAGGCGGCATTTAACCTTGACGTTGGCGAGACCAGCGGAATTGTCGAGACTCAGTTCGGCTACCACATTGTCCGTATTACTGACCGGCGGGAAGCCGGAACCCAGAGCTTCGAAGAAGCACGCCCGCAGATCGAGCAATTTCTCGGTCAGGAACAGCAGCAGAACGCGTTCGAAGAGTATATTGAAAGCCTTCGGGAAGAGGCTGAAGTCGAAATTCTGCTCTAAGATCCCGCACGGCGATTGAATATGGACGCTGCGTCGTTGTGAGTTTTTATACTACTCACTCGGCGCAGTGCTGTTCAACGTATCGTCCGAGCACAAACAGGTAGTCAGAGACACGGTTCAGATACTTCTGACAGTCGTACAGGTCGCTTCGGTAGCGCGAACGAATGAACGAAACGAGCGTGCGCTCGGCTCTTCGGCAAATAGAGCGGGCCATGTCCAGCCGCGAGGAACCCTCGTGATCGCCCGGAAGAATGAATCTGTCCCCGATACGCGTTACGGCCATAGCCTTTTTTTGCAGGTCCTCTATACGCCGCCAGCTCGATTCGTTAATTTCCGGAATCAGCGCGTAGTTTTCGTGAGCGGGTGAGGTCGCGACGAGGCCACCGAGACTGATCAGATCTTTTTGTATACTTTCAACGACGGCACCGAGATTTTCAGATGCCGCGTGCCGGTCAAGCCACGACCGTGCGAGGCCGAGAGCCGACGAGAGCTCGTCGATATCGCCGACTGAAGCGAAGGTTATATCATCTTTGCTGTAACGTTCACCGGAATAGATTGTCGAGTTCCCGCCGTCGCCACCGCGGGTCGTAACTTTCTCGAACTCAAACTCCTGTACGGACATGCAATCCACCTCTTGTTCTGACACGCTTCGGCAACCGACGACGAGCGCGCCCAGAAGGATTCGAACCTTCGACCTACTGCTTAGAAGGCAGTTGCTCTAT
>JBKHAN010000132.1:0-3485 GCA_046542845.1 Spirochaetaceae bacterium | reverse complement strand
GCGTATTGAGCGTCGTTTGGCGCTCCTGCTGCTTCTTCCCGCCGTAGCGCTGGTCGCGGTTTTCCAGTACATACCCATGTACGGGCTGTCGATCGCGTTTCGCGAGTTTTCGTGGCGAGCCCCCTTCGGGGGGCCGCCGGTTGGACTATCCAACATACGCAGGCTCTTCGACGACCCGGGGTTCGGCGGCGCGCTTTTCAACACAATCCGGTACGGACTTGTCGGCACAGCAGGCGTTGCAGTCACCGGCATCGCGGTGGCAGTCGTCTATCACCTCAGATCCATTTCCGCATGCCGGCCGGTGTTCGGCACTATAGTACTCGCTCCGTCCTACGTGTCGTGGGTCGTTGTATCGCTCCTGCTGTCGCGGCTCTTTACGGTCAGCGGGTGGGTGAACGGATTGTTGATACGTGCTGGTGTTCTCGAACGCGGGATTGCCTTTCTCACGGACGAGGCTGTCTTTCCAGCGGTTTTTGTCGGTGCGTCGGTCTGGAAACACGCGGGGCTCATGGCGTTTCTTTGCTGGATGCTGCTTCAGCAGATCGATTCCGACATGCGAGACGCTGCGGCGATCGACGGTCTCGGCCCTATAGGGACGACGTTTCGAGTCGAACTTTCCTCGATCCGGCAGCAGCTGTACGCATTGACGCTGTTCACGGCGCTCCTGCTCCTCGACTCCTTCGGCGAGCAGGCGTTGAGCATTGCCTCTGCGGCCATCCGATCGCAGGCAGATGTAATCGAGAGCTACGCCTACCGGATCGGCATACAGCGCGGTCGTTGGGCACTCGGGGTTGCAGGCTCGCTCGTATCGGCGGTGGTGAGATTGCCAGTAGTGTTTCTGCTCGCCGCTTCGCTGTATGGGCCGGGGCGACGGAGGAAGTGATGATGCAAACCAGAGCATCACTCGGGTTGTGGTTCGCGACTGCAGTCATGATCCTGCTCGTAACCCTCCCGATCGCACCGCTTGTGCAGGCGGCTGCCTCCATACCGGGGTGGAACGCCCTAATCGCCTACCTCTTCGACGAACGGGCCGGAACGTTCGTGCGCGGCATGGGTGCGCAGCTTACACTGACCGCGGTCGGCACCGTATCGATGACTGCACTCGTGCTTTCCGCCGGATACGGTCTGTCGCTCCTCAGGAGAATCGGAAGGATGATGGTCGGGGTATTCTTTGTCATTCCTGTCGTTGTCGACGGAGGGCTTATCCCCACATACATCCTGATGCGCTCGATCGGGCTGGTCGACCATCCGCTTGTTCTCGTTCTCTCAGAACGCATCGACGTATTGTTGATTCTCGCCGCCGCCCTTGTGTTCGGTCGCAGAACCACCACGACGCTGCGAGAGGCGGCATCGGTAGACGGCGCGCACCCGCTCTCCACCATGGCGTGGATTGTCCTGCCTGCGCACCCGCAGTTAATTACAACTGTCGTTGCGCTCTCGGCGCTTCGATTCTGGAATGCCTGGTTTCCGGCGTTCCTGTTCGTTCACAGCCGTGCACTCATTCCTGCGCAGAACATACTCAGATCGATGGCTTTTCGAACCGAGTCGGGAGTTGCGTCGGGCGTAACGCGCGCAGCGGAAACCGCCGGAGAGCCGCGAATTGCGCTCTACGCGCTCGCCCTTCTCCTCCCCGGACTCATACTTGTTCGTGTCTTTCGCGGCGCGGCTTTGTCCGCGCTCATCATCAACTCTAAAAGAGGAAAGAAATGAAGATAGTAATTCTGACACTCGCTACCCTAATTCTTGCCGGTTGCAATGCCGCAGTCGATTCGCCTGATACCGACGGACCGGTCACAGTCGATCTGTTTCGCTGGGATCTGAACGTGTCCGGTTCCGATGACATCTCGCGCTTGATTGAGAGCGAGTTTGGCCTGCAGTTTGACATTGAATCACCGGCCTGGGATGAGTGGCCCGACCGGCTTTCGATTCGTGCGGCTGCCGGCACACTGCCTGAGGTGTTCGTGGGTTACGGTCCAATGGCTGGAGCGACCTACCAGCAGTGGATCAGCGAGGGCCTGCTTCTCGAATTGAACGATTTTGTTGCCGACTATCCGCACCTGAGCTCGTATCTTGAAGGATATCGACACCAGCAGGTGAATGGTTCCTGGTACTCAATTCCTGTCGAAGATGTCACCGATCACGCGCTGATTCTCCGGCAGGACTGGCTCGACGAGCTCGGGCTTGCGGTTCCCGAAACACTCGAAGAGCTGCGTTCCGTCGCAGAGGCTATCAGGGACAGATACGGGGTCACCCCACTGACCTCAAGCGCCCCGCACACCGCAGGCTTCTTCTGGTTAAACGCCTTCTTCTACGGACACGGGTCGCGCTGGTCAGACTGGGTCTGGAGCGATTCCGGCAACCAGTGGATTCCGTCCTGGATCGCCGATGGCAGCAGGCACGCGCTTGAAACGCTGCGCGCCTTCTACCGGGACGGGCTGCTCGACCCTGACTTTCTAACCAACTCCGACGCGCGCAAACGCGAGCTCTTTGCCTCCGGTGAAGCTGGTATCCTCTTTCACAACGAAGTAGATGTATATATCAGTGGGGTGACGCAGCGAGACCCCGACGCACGGGTTGCGATAGTCCCGCCGCCTGCAGGTCCTGGTGGACAGGGAATGTGGGGCCTCGACGGCTATTTCTCGGCCATTATGCTCCGGTCCGACATAGAGCCCGAGAAGCGCGACGCCGTCCTCGGGTTTCTAGACTTTCTGCATAGCGACGAAGGCGAAGAGCTGTTTCACATCGGCATTGAAGGCACTCATTTCGTACGGACTGCCGACGGCATACAGCCAACCGATGAGCCACTGCTTGAGACAGCACCGCACGCGCAGCTGCGAACGCTTCGCGCCCTCGAGTGGAGATGGGTCTTGCCGTGGCACCCGTACAGCGGCGAAATGGCTCGGTCGGTTGAGATCGGTCGGACATACGGGGTTCGGCCACGTTTCGAGAACATCGTAACCTACGCTGCTGCAGACTACGAAGCACAACTGCTCGACCTGGTCTACGCGAGGTATCCTCAAATGGTAACCTCAGACCGGCCGCTCGATACTTTGTGGGACGAATTCGTGGAGCAGTATCTTGAAAGCGGTGGCCGTGAGCTCATCGAAGAAATGAACGCACACCCAAGGGTCCCAGGCCCGGAGG
Source organism: Spirochaetaceae bacterium (assembly GCA_046542845.1). GTDB lineage: Bacteria > Spirochaetota > Spirochaetia > DSM-27196 > SKKC01 > SKKC01. The sequence goes on along the minus strand of JBKHAN010000132.1, from coordinate 341 downwards.
AAACAGCAGATGATTGACCGGGAGACTCGCGAACGCATCGAAGCGGCTGTGTCTGAGTGGTTCCGTCCCTTCCGCGAAGAATCGGCCGCTGCCGCGTTCGAGCAACTCGCAGACGAATACCTGAGCGATCCGGAGCATCGCAGCATTGTGGCACAGGCATGCAGGCAGCACAGTGCTACACTCATTGGTCAACGGCACTTCGACCCAGGTGAGGATGAAGTCCACAACGCGTGGCGCACGGTGGCCGACCGGGTGCGGGAACTGCTGCCCGAACTCGAGGCGCCTGAACAGCCGCTCGTTCGAATCGCGGTATCGGCCCTGGCAACGGCGAGCTTTCCGAG
>JBKHAN010000054.1:0-19103 GCA_046542845.1 Spirochaetaceae bacterium | reverse complement strand
TGTGCATATCCGAGGCGGTGCAGCTCGCGGTACGATCGAATCATGTCCTGAGTAATCCAGGTGCCCTGCTGTCCGCGCCGGGGTACCCGACTGCACAGGGATATGACGGAATCAAAATCAGCATCGAAGGAGAGGTCGAATCCGCCGTTTCTGAGCACCCTTTTCAGCCGACGTGGAATGTGAAGATGCTCGGGCTGTAACACGAACCGGGGGTCCGGCGACCACCAGAGTATGGGCAATCCGGCTTCAAACCAGGGGAAAATACCCTGTTCGTACGCCGAAAGGAGTACCCCGGGGCTCAGATTCGCACCGACGGCGACCACGCCGTCGCGGTCGGCACTACCGACCGACGGAAAAGAAATCCTTTGCCCGGAGGTCAGGTAGGGGAAATCAGGATCCGCGCTCATACTGTATCAGACAGTCGCGTGTGTCTCGACGTCGGGTTCCGTCTCCGACTGCTCGCCCGCTGCCGAATCCTCCAGTGGTTCGGTCGATATGTCTATATCGTCGTCGACAACAGTCGCATATGCTGCACCCCCGCGTGACAGCGACCCGAACAGCACCGCGTCTACGAAGAAGCCCTTGATCTTGTCCTCGACGAGTCGGGCAATATTTCGTGCACCAAACTCCTCCGAGTAGCCATGTCGGGCGATCCATGCGACAGCGTCGTCCGACACCTCAAGCGTAACATTCTTCTCGGAAAGCTGCTCGTTAAACTCGACGAGTTCCTTCCTGACGATATCTTCTATTACCGTCTCGGCCAGCGGATTGAAAACGACAACCTTATCGAGACGGTTTCTGAACTCCGGTGAAAAGATTTTCTCGACCGCATCATCGATTGCCTGCGACGTAACCGAACGCTCGCCAAATCCGATCATGGGCTTACCGATCTCACGTGCACCCGCATTGCTCGTCATTATGATAACGGTGTTTCGAAAATCTGCCTGCCGTCCCGTGTTGTCTGTTATCGTTGCATAGTCCATGGCCTGCAGCAGAATATTGAAAATATCCTGGTGCGCCTTCTCTATCTCGTCGAGCAGCAGAACGCAGTGCGGTGTCTTCCGGATTGCATCGGTGAGCAATCCGCCTTCCTCGTAACCCACGTATCCGGGAGGTGAACCGAGGAGACGGCTGACCGTATGCTTCTCCTGGAACTCGCTCATATCAAAACGATGAAGCGTAACTCCCATGGTCGATGCGAGCTGGTTTGCAAGCTCGGTTTTTCCGACCCCGGTCGGCCCGACAAAGAGAAAACTCGCCACCGGCTTGTTGGACTTCCGGAATCCAGCGCGCGATCGCTTGACGGCGTCTACAACGGCGTCTATCGCCTGATCCTGTCCGAACACCGCGCTTCCGAGATCCTCTCCGAGCGTCTTGAGCCTCATTCCCTCGCTCTGGTTTACCGTCCGTTCGGGAATCTTGGCTATTTTGCTGACTACCTTTTCGATATCACCTTCGATAATAGTAACCGGGTCGGCGTCTTCTGCTCCTGCGCGGAACGATTTCATGCGCATGAAGGCCCCCGTTTCATCCATGACATCTATGGCTTTATCGGGCAAATGACGATCGGTAATATACAGCGCGCTCAGGTGGACAGCGGCTTGCAGCGCGTCGTCAGAAAAACGGACGTTATGGTACTCCTCATATTTACCGCGAAGACCTTTCAGAATTTCGAGCGTGTCGTCCTCACTCGGCTCCGGGACTTCGATCTTCTGGAAGCGCCTGCTCAGAGCCCTGTCTTTTTCGAAGTACTTCTTGTACTCCTCGTAGGTTGTCGATCCGATGACCCGTATTTCACCAGCGCTGAGCGCCGGCTTGAGCATGTTACTCGCGTCCATAGCACCACCGGAGACCGCACCGGCACCAACGATGGTGTGGATTTCGTCAATAAACAGTATCACCTTGTTGCGCTTCTGAAGGGCAGCGATTACTTTCTTCATGCGCTCTTCAAAATCGCCACGGTAGCGCGTTCCAGCGAGCACCCTGCCCATATCGAGGCTGAATATGGTGTAACCCTGGAGAATTGCCGGCACGGTTTCTTCGGCGATTCGCTGCGCAAGGCCTTCAGCAATCGCGGTTTTTCCGACCCCGGGATCGCCTAACAGGACGGGGTTGTTCTTCATTCGCCGGCAAAGTACCTGCACAGCCCGCTCAATTATATCATCCCGCCCGATAACCGGTTCGAGTTTGCCCTTCGCGGCCATTTCGGTGAGGTTATCGGTAAACTGAAGCAGGGGGTCCTTCCGGGTTCGTCGGCGTCCTCCGCCCTGTTCGTCCTCGCCGTCGTCTTCGTCTTCCGATTCGACTTCGGCGTCGTCAATTTCTTCCGGTTCCACCCCATGGGAAATGGATTCGAGTAAGGACAGGCGCGAGATTCCCTGTTTCTTCAGATAGTAGCTGCCGAAACTCTGTTCTTCGTCAAAAATGGAGACGAGGATATCTCCGAGATCGACTTCTTCCTTGCTTGCGTTTTGCGTATGAAAAACGGCCCGCTCGATAATGTTCTGGAAACTGACGCTCTGTGTCGGCTCCAGATTCTCTACCGTCGGCACTTTGGTTTTAAGATGCTCGTCGATCAAGGCACGAAGCTCGTCCGCATCCGATCCACACTCCACGATAATGTCGCGAGGATACTCAAAATGAAGCGCAGCATAGAGCACGTGTTCAGGCGTGAGATACTCGTGATTTCGCTGTCTCGCTTCCTGGTACGCCGCATTGAGGACGTCCTGTACTTCCTGATTCACTCTCATATTCTCCCTGCCTATGCCTTTTCCATGGAGCATTTGAGCGGAAACTCCCGCTCTCGTGCCATTTGGGTTACTTGCCGCACCTTCGTAGCCGCTATGTCATACGTGTACACACCGACCTGACCAATACCCTGCCTGTGCACGTTCAGCATAATACGAGTAGCTTCTACAACGCTCTTGTGAAACACCTTCACGAGAACTTCCACCACAAACTCCTGCGTCGTATAGTCGTCATTATGCAGCACGACCCTGTACATGTCAGGCTCTTTGAGTTTTTCGTCGCGTTTTTCTTTGAGCCGGCCATCCCACTCCGAACCGGTTTGTGCCATGAAGAACTCTCCCCGCCTGATGTTCTGCTGTTCTTCGCTGAATATACTGACTCGAGACTCAAGCGAAAAGAGACGAGTGACAATTCGCGGGAATCCGCTCATTAGAACTCTACGGGCGAGAAATAGGCACTCTCTCCGCGTCCGTTTCTACGACCGAGCACCACCTCGACCTCAACCGGTATCAGTTCACGACCGAAGTCGCCAAATCTGTTAGACTGGTACCACAGCGTATAATGTCCGGTATTTCTTGTATCCATGGTCTGCTGATAGGGCATCATACCCTCAGCAGCCCGAGGCCGGAATATGTCGCCCCCGCTCTGTTCCACGAGATACTCAAGGTCTGAAGCTGGATCACCTTCCCCGACCATGACCAGATCGAAGCGAATCCCGTTATTTCGCAGGTATGCGGCAAGTTCGTCCACTTCGTATTCCGAGAACGGTTGGGACCCGAGCGCCCCGGTGGTTACATATGCGACCGAACGGGGACCACGGGAACGCAGCAGTTCCGAAGCCGCAATTCTTACCGCCAGATCAACACGATCGGTGTCTCCGCTGAACTCGTGACGGGACGCTCGGTCCGCAAAGGTCTCTACACCGGTGCCCGGACCCGTCACGACGTACGGTTGTGTACCGCCACTAACCAGTCGGAGCGTGCCCCTTCCCGGAACAGCTTCGTGGACTCCGCGCGCAATCGCATCGACCAGGTCGGATTGATCGCTGCTGTCCCGGACCGATGCGGACACGAGCAGCGATACGTGAGGTTGTGTGTTCCTGTTCGCTACGTATACAAGCTGCTGACCCTCTACGGCTACGCCGCCCTCGGTCGCGATAAAGTTTTCTGATCTGAGTCCTACCACAGGGTCGCCGGACCGGTCCTCGACGCGAATGTCGACGAGCGTCGCCGGCCAATCCTGAGCATCGACACGCTCAATATACACTTGAAGTCCCGAGTACAGACTCGGTCTTTCGGTAAGTACGTGCAACCGTGAGCTGTCGAAATCGACTCCGACAATCTCACCGTTCGCGTCACGGACCGCGTGTACGACGCGCTCCGCGCCTCCCTGAAAGTCGCTTAACGGTCTGACCGTATCGAGGTCGACATCAAGAATCTGCAGTTCCGTGCCGGTCGATACCAGCAATTCCGACGGGCCGTAGAGTGAAAGGCCTTCGACCTCGCCAAGTCGGTCCTCGCCGAGCGTCTCGATAAAATTTCCGCTTTCGTCGAACACGTGCACGCTGCGGTTTGACGAGTCCCCCACGAATACCCGGCCGTCGTGTACCAGAACTCCGGTCACACGGGCAACGCCGTCAAAGCCCTCCGTGGCCGGTCCGAACGACAGAATATACTCTCCGGCTTCGTCGAACTTGACTATGCGGCGATTGCCCCAGTCGCTCACGTAGACGTAGCCCTGCCCGTCGGCCTCGATAAACTGCGGCCCGAGAAGCTCACCGTCACCGCTTCCGCTGCGACCAAACTGTGCGACACGGACCCCCGCTTCGTTCAGGACGGATACGCGATCGGCGCCAAACTCGCTCAGGAAATACCTGTCACCACTCCGGGTTATGTCAAAGGGAGCATCGAAGCCCGTCACGCCACCAGCCCAGCGCCCAATCCGGTTGCCGTTGACATCCAGGATCGTTATCTCGTGCGACGCAAATGAGACGACAAGATAACCGCCCGTCATAAGCGGGTAGACGGAACTCGGCCGACGAAACAACGACAGCCCCCCACGCGTTCCGGCGATACTACGCGAGTAGATATACGGCTCCCGAGCCGCGGCATCCGGAAGCACCTGGCCATCCAGCTCCAGTCTGTCGAGTCTGTTCTGCAGGTACTCGCTCGCGTTACCGCGAGATGCAATCGAGTTCCACTCGTCTCGTGCCGCCTGCTCAAGACCCACCCTGTAGTATGCCCTGCCGAGCCACTCGCGCGTGAGATCTTCGTCCGGCTGAAGGCTGAGGGACCGAAGAAAATTTTGTATTGCATCTTCGAAAAAGCCTTCGTGATAGGCTCTCACACCGAAAGCGAACTCCTCCCCCGCCTGAAGCTCATCAAAGTTGACGTCCCGCTCGTCAGAGTCGACGTCCGGGTCTGTGCCGGTTTGAGCCGGAACGGGTTGCGCAGAAAACACGACGCATACGATACACAGAACGATTGTCGGCTTCATGAACGCGCCTCCTTTCGCTCGAGCATACGCATATGCCCCTGTATATCGGCATCGTCGGGCCGCATTCGCAGGGCCTTCTTCAGATAACCGCGTGCCTCCGAAAGTCGTCCGCACTTAAGGTACGCCCAACCGAGACTGTCGAGATACGCTGGATTATCGGGGCTGCGGTCCACTGCCTTGCGACAGTACCGCAGCGCGATGTCAGGGTTGGAACCCTCTTCGGCGAGTATAAAGCCTATGTTATTGAGCGCCGTGACGTTGTCCGGATCCATGGTAATTGCTTTCTGCAGATTTCGAACCGCAGCCGCGACGTTTTTCTGGTGGTATTGTGTGTAGGCGAGCGCAGCGTACACCTTTGGCGACTCATACCCGTCTTCCAGGAGTCGCGAGAACTCAAACTCAGCCAGGCGATAGCGTTCGGTAATCGAGTATATGTATCCGAGTATCATCCTGCTCTGATATACCGTAGTGAACGCCGCTTCAGACGTGACCACCTGTTCGAGATAGAGTACTGCCTCATCGAACTGAGAGAGCTTTGTATAGCACAGACCGAGGTGATACGCGAGTTCAGTGTACTCGTCTGTCTCCACATTCAGGTTAAGAAAGACATCAAGTGCTTCTCGATATTTTCCCTGATTATAGAGCTGAATGCCCTCGTCCATGTTCGATTACCTTTGCAGGAATGATGCGCCCTCGTAGCGGGAGAAGTCACACTGCTCATTCGGATATATCGAGACGGGGGTCAAAGCAATACCGCCCGACTTGACCCACGCGACGTCGCTTTTCGGATGCACCTTAGAATCGTCCGGCATGCCATCGAGAAAAAAGTACCGGTCACCCGAGGGCGCTTCGTACTCGAACAGCTTGTCGTTGTACGTTCTGCGTCCCAGAACGGTCAGCGCAACAGGCATACCCCCCTCCTTCCGATTTGCGGCGTTTATGTTCAGGAAATGATCCGGCGCGCCGATCTCAACGAGCTCTTGTATGTGCCTGCTTACGAAGTCGATAACCGGCGAGAAATGCCATGGCGGCTTATACGAATCGACGCTTACGGCTATGCCGGGTACACCCCCGAAGGCAGCCTGGCGGGCAGCCGCCACGGTACCGGAGTAGACCACGTCCGTTCCTAGATTGGCACCAAGATTCGGTCCCGAGATAACCACCTCCGGTCGGACACCGATCGCACCGTGGAGAGCGAGAATGACGCAATCCGCCGGCGATCCGCTCACTGCCATGCGATTCCTGCCCCGGTGCTGCGCGCGAACCGGCAAGGCCATGGTGATGTAATGGGACATTCCACTCCGTTCACCATCCGGTGCAACCACGTATACTTCATGATCTTTCGACAAGGCCGTTTCGAGCGCTTGCAATCCCGGGCTGTCGATACCGTCGTCATTCGTCAATAAGATATTCATGTTTGTCTTTGTTTCGGGAACCGTTACAGTCTATTCCTTTTTTCCTTTCACGTGAACCGAGGCGCCGGGGCCTTCCTGCAGGACTATCTGCTGCGGCTTGAATCCAAAGATCCGCTCGTATTCTTCCAGTCGTTCCCCGTAATCCCCCGACCGATGCGGATCGAGGAGTGTTATCGTAAAACCGCCGAGTCCCGGTCCCGACAGCCGGCTTCCCGTCACACCGGGCACTTCTACCGCGCGCTTCACGAGCCAGTCCAACTCGGGGCAGCTGACCTCAAGCAGATCACGGAGGCTCTCCTGACTCCTGAGAAGCGTCTTGCCGAATGTGACGGGGTCGCCGGACTTCAGCGCAACGACCGCATGTTCTATGCGTTCGAGCTCGCCCATGACGTGCTGGCACGTGCGCCTTGCCATGGTATCGAGTAGCTCGAGACTATCGCTAAACTCTTCTTTCGCGTCACGGCTGTTGCTTATAGGCACACGACGTCGTTCCGTCGGGGATACGGTCCAGGGCTGAGGAGAGGTGGATTCCTCGTCTTCCGAAGCGGAGTGCTCGTCGTCGTCAATATCCTCGCACCCCTTCAGAACATGCCCGTATACGTCGCGTTCTTCTTCGTCGAGCCGCTCAGGCTCGAGCCCTGTGTCTGTCAGTACCAGCTGATATGGCTCCGAAGGCTTTGGCAGTTCTTCGAGCTCCCGCTGACCAACACGATATACAACAGGATATCCCGGGCGAGCGAACGCACTGACGGTAGCGTCGCTGTCGCTGACTGGGAGCTTCCCGTATTTGGCTTTTGCAAATGCGGACGCGGCGACCGGATCGATGCTGCCCCTGGGTAAGTCGAGCAGGCGTTCGAGGGAGAGTGCGGTCGCAACACAGACGGCTGAACTGGCTCCGAGACCGCGATCGCGTGGAATATCACCTGTAATGGTAATATCGATTCCTTTCATTCGGTGCCCTCGCGAAAGGACGAAGGCGACGACACCTTTGGGAACGTTCGCCCACTTGTCTTCATCTCTCGGCTTTATACTGGAAACCCCCGTACGGCGCCGCTCGCCTATATCCGGCGCATAGAATCTGAGACTCAGATCCTTGCGCCTGCTCATAGCGACGTGGACCGACACATGGGTAGCCATTGAGAGCGTCGGGAATCCTGCATCTTCAATATGTTCACCGAGAAGGTGTGCCACACCGGGAGCAGAAGCCACAACCTCAGGTTCCTGCCCGTACTCAGCACGGTGGAGCGCAACAATGTCGTTCATACACGAGCTCACTTTTCCTAAACCGGTATCCTATATTTTCATACTAACAGAAAAACGCGATATTGGTATTGTTTCCGACCAAATTCTCTTCTATCTGCAAAAGCCTCGGCACTGAAGGGCAGTTGCACTGGGGCGGGCACTTCAGGATATGCTAACGCGAATCACGGCAGACGTGAAGAAAGGGTAAGCTACTATGAATTCCATCCTTCTTGCACTCACTTCGGGCATTTTTTTCCCTCTCGCGCTCCCAAATGAGCTCCTTATGTTCGGGAGCCCGGTGCTCGGCATCGTCGCACTAAGTCCGCTGTACGCAGCATTTGTCCTTGCCGGGGAAAGGCGCCTCGCCGTGTATGCCGGTATTGTCTTTGGCGCCGTGTCGACGGCCGTCGGCAATTTCTGGCTTGCCAACTTCGGCGATTTCAGTGTGTGGACGCTCGGTGCACCGATTGCAGGTTATATTGCGTACAACTGGCTCCTGGCAATCGCGCTGTACAACCTGAAACATCTGCATCCTCATCTGCGCCCGCTGATGTTCGCCGCCGTCTGGACCGGCTACGAGTTTCTGAAAAGCGTTGGTTACCTCGGCTACCCCTGGGGACTCGCAGCGTATCCCTTCGCCAACGTAGCCTTTATGACACAAATCGCGGACATTACCGGTGTCTACGGCCTGACGTTTCTCGCGGTGTACGTCCAGTCGGTAGTCGCGGAACTCGCCCTCTGCTTCAGCCGGCGACACGAATCCGCATACCATCTCCGCCCCGCCGTCGTGCGGACATTCCGGCAGCTCACCGCACACGGGGCATTGATACTGCTCCTGACAACGGCAACGGCCCTCTACGGTATCGTACGTCTTTCCGACGCTCGGGTCTCCGGGCGACGCATCCGGGTCGCGCTCGTACAGCAGAACTCGGATTCCTGGGCCTTCGGCAACGAGGAGGAGACGCTCGAGACCCTGATCCGCCTGTCGCGAACCGCGTTGGCAGACGCGAGTCCGGACCTTCTTATCTGGAGCGAAACGTCGCTTCGCCTTCCATATGAAAATTACGCCGACACCTGGTACGAACGCGTGCCGAGTGGCACCTCGTTTCGTGACTTTCTTCGTGATTCACCGGTCCCGCTCCTTACCGGATCGCCGTATCTTCCGGCAGACCGCGACGGAGTAGCCTGGAACGCCGCGTTAATGCTGCAGCCCGATGGTGCAATTTCGGACGTATACGGCAAACGCCAACTCGTACCCTTCGCAGAAAGCGTGCCATTCTGGGAGTGGGGCCTGGTGCGACGCTTCTACAGAGACGTCATAGGCATACAGGCCGTATGGGAACCTGGCGATCGTGTAACGGTTTTCGAGGTTCCGACAAACACGGGCCCGGTGTACGCATCCGCGCCTATCTGCTTCGAAGACGCCTTTGCAGGAGTAGTCCGCGATTTTCACCGAGCGGGTGCCGAAGTGCTTTTGAACCTGACGAACAACGCCTGGTCACGAACCGATTCGGCTCAGACGCAACACTTCACGGCCGCACGTTTTCGAAGCATAGAAACCAGACTTCCGCTGGTACGGTCGACCAATGCGGGACTGACATCCATAGTCGACCGGCACGGCAGGCTGCAGACGTCATTACCGATGTTTGAAGAAGGCGTACTTGTTGCCGACGTTGACATCCTCACAGACCAACGCCTGACTGTCTATTCAACAGTGGGCGATGTATTCGCCCTCAGCATGCTCATGATCGGACTGTTCGGAATCGTGATTATACGCGTCCCGGCCACCCCGAACACGTTGTTCTGACTCGACAAAAAAGCGACGGTGTTATACCCGTCGCTTCGTGAGAAAAACAGCTCGATCGATAATCAGTTCTTGATATTGTACTTTCTCTTGAACCGTTCGACCCGACCAGCCGTATCAACAAGCTGCTGCTTACCCGTATAGAACGGATGGGAGGCACTCGAGATTTCAACTTCGAACATGGGATATTCTTTTCCGTCCTCGTAGACGACGGTTGCCGACGTCTCCACGGTAGACCGGGTCAGAAACATGGTTCCGGACGCACTGTCCTTGAACACCACCGGCCGATAATTCGGATGTATATCCTTCTTCATAAAAACACGATCTCCTTTTCCTGCGTGACCACAGTGCCAATGTATGCAGTACGGGCCGGCGCCGGCGCGCAGACCCGCAGGTTACTTGCCTATTCAGCAACCGACGACGTATTCATGGATCTCAGGAATGCTTCATTGTTCTTAGTCTTGCGCATTCTGTCAATAAGCAGCTCCAGAACTTCCACATCGTCCATGGGATTGATGACCTTGCGCAGCACCCACATCTTGTTCAGCTCTTCTTCCGTAAGCAGAAGGTCTTCCTTGCGGGTACCGGAACGCTTGATATTAATCGCGGGAAAGAGTCGCCGGTCGGACAGTCGCCGGTCAAGGTTGATTTCCATATTACCGGTACCCTTGAACTCTTCGAAGATAACCTCGTCCATTCTGCTTCCAGTATCAATGAGCGCCGTGGCGACGATGGTAAGGCTTCCACCGTCTTCGATATTTCGCGCCGCTCCAAAAAACCGCTTTGGTCTGTGAAGAGCGTTCGAATCCACACCACCGGACAGAATCTTGCCGCTGGTCGGCACGGTCTGGTTATAGGCGCGTGCGAGTCGCGTAATGGAGTCAAGAAGAATGACAACGTCCTTCCCGTGTTCAACCAGACGTCGCGCTTTTTCCAGGACCATTTCGGCGACTTGCACATGACGCGTCGCCTGCTCGTCAAAGGTCGAAGCAATAACCTCGGCTTTCACGTTGCGCTGCATGTCGGTGACTTCTTCGGGGCGTTCGTCGATAAGCAGGACAATCATATACACTTCAGGGTGATTCGCCGTTATCGCGTTCGCGATCTTCTGAAGCAGAATGGTTTTACCTGTTCGGGGCGGACTGACGATCAAGCCGCGCTGGCCTTTTCCTATGGGGCAGAAAAGGTTGATCATTCGCGTCGCCGGATCCTGCGTCTCTGTTTCCATATTCAGGCGTTCGTCCGGGTACAGCGGCGTCAGATTGTCGAAGGGGATCCTGTTCTGGGCGACCGACGGGGCGTCAAAGTTAACCGTCTCCACGCGTAACATCGCGAAGAATCGTTCGCCCTCCTTGGGGGGGCGAATCTGTCCGTAGACGGTATCGCCGGTCTTGAGATTAAACAGTCTGATCTGCGACGGAGAGATGTATATATCATCCGGACCGGAAAGGTACGAGTTCTGGGGACTCCGGAGAAACCCGTATCCGTCGGGTAGAATCTCGAGTGATCCGTACGCGTATATCGTGCCGTTTCGTTCGGTATGCGCCTTGAGAACCGCAAAAATCACTTCCTGCTTCTTCATGACCACGAGATCGTCGTGGCTCATGCCGAAGGTCGCGCCGAACTCACGGAGATCTCTCAGATTCATCCAGATCAGGTCGTTTATCGAAAGCGCCTTGCCGTCGTTTGTTTCGCTGCCCGCCAGCGCGCGGTAGTCCCCGGCCGATGCAAGGGTGCTCTCCCGGCGGTTCCCGTCGTCGTTGCCGCTGCGAGGTTGTCGCTGGTTGGACCGGCCACCGTCACTACCGCCTCCCCTGCTGGAGCGCCGTTTATTATTACTTCGCTTTCCCGAACGGCGCGATCCACCGCCCGAATCTTCGGACCCGGAGCTGGGAGGTTGCCCCACGCCGTTTCCATTGGTGCCGGCACCGGACTGCCTGTCGTCCGGGTGGTTCTGTTTCGGGAGAGACGGTTCATCCGCGCTTTTCTCGTCTCCATTCTCCTGCGACGGTTTTGACCGTCGTTTTTTTGTCGTGGGTGCTGTTCCCGTGTCCGAAGGTTCACCGGACTCGTCAGATGTCGTGACGGCCGTTTCCTCGGAAGATGTCTGATTGTATTCCGGTGCACCGCTGTTACGGGCATCGTCAGACGAACCGAGCTCAAGTTGAGACTCGTCGGAGCCTGCGTCCTGCGTATCCTGCGATCGCTTCTTACGAATTATTGCCATGAAAAAATCTCCGCGGTGATCGTGCTGTCCTGGGCGGACCGCCGATGTGTCCGTTTTGAAACACTGGGTAGTTCTATATTGATTTCAGTTTCCGGTTTCGGGTAATACACAGTTTGCGATGTATTGCTTGCGTTATACGCAGATCGACGATCTACAGCGCATAACGGTTGGTTATTGAACTGAAAAACTTCACGTTCACGTGAACCCGGGCTACGGGTACGTCACACGGAACGGAACGACAGATTCGACTATAGACGCTCCCCCGTGAGCTGTCAACCACACGTATGGCGTGAAACTTCACAACGGGATGACCCCTCACAGCTCGGTCTGGTAGATATCCTGTACGCTTTTTCGCAACTGGTTCGCCGGTACCGCGAACACGTCTACCGACGAAGCGTTGCGAATCATCTCACAACGCCCTTCGAAAATCACTCCCTCGCCGATACGAACCCGCGCAGTCCTCACGTTTCCGTAGACTTTCGCGGATGGGAGCATTTCTACACGATCAGAAGCAAAGACATTGCCGCGGACGGTTCCGCCAAGGACTACCGACCGCGCACGGATATCAGCCTTTACGACAGCGCCCGAATCGACATACAGAAAACCGTCCGATTCAATTTCCCCCTCAAAACTGCCGCTGACCCGAAGAGAGTCCTTGAACTTCAGTTTTCCGTTCAGCTGCGTACTGACACCGAGGCGTGTCGATGTCTTCGGAAGTTTATTCTGTGTGCTCCGTGCCATATCGGCTGTTTCCTTGCCTATTTGGTTTGCATGACGAAAACCCCATCCCAGTCCGGCTCGGGAGGATTCTCGATATAATGCCTGCATCGCTGAAGATATACCTGGGAAGGTCCGTCTTCAGGGTCGAGTTCGAGCGCTTTATCGAAGCACTCTACGGCTTCCTTGAACTCCATGAGTTTATAGTGATTTCTGCCGTCGTGGAAAAGATCGAGTACCTTCCGCTTTGTTTCAGAAATCATGTACCACCTTCCTGTTCAACACGGGAATCAGACGGCACCGCTTCGAATCGACCGTGATACCGTCTCTCCACCTGGTCAATCGAGGTTTCTTTCTGCTTGATGGTGTCCTGCTCGAGTCGCAGGTCGTTGGTCCGGGCCCGCAACTCCGACAGCTCTTCCCGAGTACCGGTAGTCTCAAGGAGAACCGCCTTGAGAAACGACGCGACCTGCTCGCTGTTTTTCGGGTCAACCGTCTCTGCCTGCGTGTGTATGGTCGAAAGACGTTCGGAAACCGTTTCGGCAAACGTAAGGAGCGCTTCGTTCAGGCTGTCGACGAGTTTCAGACGCTGATCGCGCTTTCGCACCTCTTCGGACATGTCTCGATGACGAAGTACGGCTTTTATGCGCGCGAGGACCTCGGAGAAGTTAAACGGCTTGGTGATGTAGTCTTCCACCCCGAGCTCGAAACCCTCGATCTTGTCCTGCACGTCGTCCATGGCAGAGAACATAACGATAGGCGTGTCCCGCACTGCCGCGTACTCTGCGTCCTGTTTGAGCGTCTTCGTGACCTCCCAGCCGGTCATGCCGGGCATAATATTATCGAGAATAATAAGGTCAGGTTTCAGATCGAGCACTCGTTCGAGCGCGTCCTCTCCGTCGACTGCAGTGTCTACGGTGAAACCAAGTTTCGACAACATGACTTCAAAGAACTCGAGATTGATCTGCTCATCGTCTACTATGAGAATTTTTTCGTTGTTTTCCATACCGTACTCCGCCAACTGCAGGTGAATTGTCGTTCAGTTTACCGGTATTGTGCAACCCTTGCGAGAGCAATACCAATCAGAACAAGCGCTGAGGCAACAAACAGATACGCAAGCCAGTCACCGAAACGAGTGTAAATTGTTGCCGTTTCATTGTACACAGGTGCATCGGCAATCAAATGCCCTTCGACGAGCGGTTCAAGCATATCACTGATGACCCCGTTCGGGGTAATGACGGCGGTCATACCCCCGTTCGTGCCCCGCACCGTTGTGCGCCGGGTTTCGCCCGATCTGAACACGCCCATCGCAAGGTGCTGCATGGCGGCAGCAACAGACTCGGCCCACCGGTCGTTCGTCAGATTCACAAGGACATCGGCTCCTTCACGTACGAACTCGCGGGTCAGATAGCCGAATGTGTCTTCGAAACAGATCGGAGTTGAAAACCGTATGCCGTCGGACGTCTCGAAAACGGTGTACTCTTCGCCCTCACCCCAGAAATTCGTATCAAAGTCCAGCAACAGGCTATGAATCCGTGGAAGGCTGCGCTCGAAGGGGAAATGTTCCGTAAACGGAACAAGGTGCGTCTTTCGGTAGGTGTCGGTAATCCGACCATCCTCGAAAAGCACGGCAGCGTTGTAGTCTACCCTTTGCACAACACCCTCCTCGTCACGAATGCGGCGCGCATCAGAATTGCCCAGGATAAAGGGGACGTCCTGCTCCGACATGTAATCCTGTATCCGACGCACCAGCTGAAACGTCTCAAGATCGGGGCGGAACTGCAGGTGATACGTGATCGGAGGTACAAAGCTCGTCTCCGACCATATAACCGCTTCGATAGACGGGTCTGTCGCGCGCGCGAGATCACTCTGTCGTATCGAACGGTCCAGACTCTCGCGATACGCGTCGATCCCGCCACGATGCGGGTCCACATCCTGCTGAACAAGCGCAACCCGCCAGACCCGCGAATCCGAATAATCGACACGAAGAAAAAATCCGCCCGTGACGAGCACCACGACCACAAGGCCCATATAGCCAAGCGCATCGACCTGGTATCTCCTCAACATCTCGTATACACGAGTCCAGCTGAGGGTGAACGCCGATTTCGGCTGCATGTAAAACGTCAGCGCTGCGGCGATAAGCATGGAAGGAAGTACTACGACTACCGACACGCCCCAGATTCCCGTGACACTCGAAAGGCGTACGAGGGCGGGAACGCGATACTGAGTGTACCCGAGTATGCCGTACGCGTACCCGAGAAAGCCGAGCGTGCGAAGGTATTCATACGCCAGCCATAGTACGGTCTGAACAAGATAGCCGGTACGTGGAAATGCCCGGTGTGCAATGGCAAGGAGCGGGAACAGGACGGTAAAGTACGCCGCATAGATCAAAGGCACAATGAGAATTGCGAGGGGGTGGAAATTTCCGAGCCAGTAGTTATGCAGGATATACGTCACAAAGCCGTAGTACATTCCGTACCAGGGGCTGCGACGAAGCGTCGTGCGGTTCGCAACAAGCATTGCAGGCACGAGCGAAACAAAGGACAGAAAGGCCCACCCGTTATCGCTTATAAAGCTTGGAAAACTGAGGGTAAAAATGAGGGCAGATGCAGTCAGTAACAGCAGGTCACGAACGATTGGCCCGCTCGTCCCGCTGTCGTCGTGTTGCCGGATCCTGTCTCGTCGTGATGCTGACACTGGGCCTGCTCCCGTCGTAGTGTTTACTCGCGGAGCGGCCATGCGGCGTGTTTCAGTTCTTTACCGGGCCTGAAGACGACAACGCCGTGATTTCGTACGGCCACCGTTTCCCCGGTTTTCGGGTTCCGCGCCTTCTCCCGACCTTTCCGTGTACGAATTTCAAAGGTACCGAATCCACGAAATTCTATTGTTCTGTCCTGAATAAGAGCATCTTTCACGCGCATAAAAAACTCGTCAACGATCAGCTGGATTTCTTTCTTGCTGCAATCTGACGATTCGGCTATGCGCTCTATGATCTCCGCTTTCGTCAGTTTCTCGTTACGGCTGCTCACGGTACCCCCAAGGTTCTTCATTACGACAGTGTGTGCGGTTACTACCCGGGCATGTTCTGCCCCACACCGGCAACCGCGGTGTCCGAACAAAGACCGGTGTGCAGACCGGTCCTTGAACCAGAGACTATGACTGCTGTATGGAACTCAGGTGTTTATGCAGGCGCGACTTAAGGCGTGCAACGGTGTTCCGGTGATAAA
This sequence comes from Spirochaetaceae bacterium, assembly GCA_046542845.1. Lineage (GTDB taxonomy): Bacteria > Spirochaetota > Spirochaetia > DSM-27196 > SKKC01 > SKKC01. The sequence goes on along the minus strand of JBKHAN010000054.1, from coordinate 3,227 downwards.
CACCTTTGGAAACCGCAGCATCCATAAGGCGGGTGACGGATTGATACGACGTCTCCGCCGAAGCGGCGTCGGCGTTGGAAACGGCTGTCTTGAATGTTTTGACGCCGGTACGGACCCGACTGCGAATTGCCTTGTTGCGTACTCGACGCTTTTCACTCTGATCATGGCGCTTTTGCGCTGAACTCTTTCCCACGATTCTCTACCTCCGGACGTTTTATACACATTATGTGAGTTTTTCCAAGCGGAAGCGAACGCTAACAGATAAATTCTTTCAAGTCAATGGTTAAGGCGTTTTGCATTTCTCCCCGGTTGCGAGTAGAGTATCACGGTTCGGTTGCATTATGTATTAAATCAAAGGAAGCATGTTCAGTGGGTGGAGTAGTATTTTTCGTTGTCCTGTTGAGCCTCCTGACGTTCTGGGATGCGAACATGAAGGTACGACTGTTGTTCAGGCATGACTGGGCGGCGCAATGGGTGGACGAGCGGATAGCGGCAATGTCCCGGCAGCTGTTCGTATTAGCCCGTTTTTTTACCGGTTTCGGGGTTGATTTCAGCTCTGATATCGCTGATGTTAGGGAAAAACAGTATCTGGTCGTGTGTAATCACCAGAGTCTGGCAGACATACCGATCATTCGTGCGGCGCTACCGGAATTAAAACTGAGATTCGTTGCAAAAAGGGAGCTGAAATGGGGATTTCCCGGTGTCTCGACGGCACTGCGCGTCGGGCGTCACGCTCTGGTGCACCGGAAAAGCAACATGCATCAGGGTATGGCGGAGCTTCGACGTCTCGGTCGCATGGCCCGACGCCGTCAGATAAGCCCGGTTGTTTTTCCGGAAGGGACGCGCTCAAGGAACGGTGAAGTCCGGCAGTTTCGAGGTGGGGCGATTCGGGTCCTGAACAACGAGTGCCCGATGCCGATCATGGTCATTGCCGTGGACGGGGGGTACAAGTTTGGGAAACTGCGTCATATTATTGAGCATCTGCGGGGTGCCGTATACAGGATCAAAATCGTAGGCGTGCTTCCGGCGGCGCATGATCGCGATGAACTCGCAGAGGCATTGAAAACCGCCGAAAAAATGGTTCGTAATCAGATAAGAATCTGGCGCACACGTGAGGAGCATGGTACCGTCATTACTCCGACATCACTGCAGCTGCCACGACGATAACAGGAACACACAAGATACACCATGCTTAAAGAATTCAAAACGCTTCTTCCATTTATCCGGAAGTACCGACGCTGGTACATTTTCGGGATTTTCTGGCTGCTGGTAACCAGTGGCGGGCAGCTTCTGATTCCACAGTTCATTCGGGTCTCGGTGGACATGATTGCCGCAGGTTCGATCGACTTGAGCGAAGTCGCTGAGCTCATGGGCTGGCTGCTGCTTGTCGCGGTCCTGATCTCCGCCGGTCGTTTCGGGTGGCGATACTACATCCACGGCGCGAGTCGACGCATCGAAAAGGAACTCCGTGACCGTCTGTTCAACCATCTCCTGGCGCTGTCCGGCAGCTTCTACAGTCGTACACGAATCGGCGATCTGATGGCCCGAGCAACCAACGATATGAACGCGGTTCGTATGGCAAGCGGTATGGCGCTCGTAGCGCTGACAGACGGCGTGCTCATGAGTGCCGCGATTCTGACAATCATTTTCGTGCAGAACCCGACACTGGCGATCATTGTGATCCTGCCCTTGCCGCTTATCACCTTTCTGGTTCTCTTCCTCGGAAAGCTGGTTGGACAGCTTTTCCGCAGTGTCCAGGAAGGCTTTTCGACGCTCAGTGAGCAGGCGCAGGAATCACTCGCCGGCGTCCGCGTCATAAAGAGTTTCGTAAAAGAAAGCTATTTCGCGGACCGTTTTCGAAACGCCAACGACGAGTATCAGAACAAGAACATGCGCCTGATCCGCATCTGGGGCATGTTCATGCCGCTCGTAACGTTTCTATCGGGTCTGACGTCACTCCTGCTCCTTCGATTCGGAGGTGTCTCGGTTGTGACCGGCGGTATCTCGGCCGGTGATTTTGTGCAGACGCTGAGCTATCTGGAGATGATGATCTGGCCCATGCTTGGAATGGGATTCACGGTCAACCTGCTGCAACGCGGTGGCGCGAGCCTTGGTCGGATCAACCAGATACTCAGCGAGAAGCCCGATATTACGAGCCCCTTGAATGGAATCAGGACACCGGTCCGCGGGAGTATTGAGTTCCGCAACCTCAGCTATCGCTTTCCCGAATCGGACGAAGGAACCCTGCACAACATCAACCTTACGGTCCCCGCCGGGAAGATACTTGGAATACTCGGCAGAACGGGAAGCGGGAAAAGCACCCTGATCAAGCTCCTGCCGCGTCTGATCGATCCTCCACCGGGCACCATCTTTCTCGACGGCAGGGACATACGCGATTACGATCTTTCCTGGCTTCGCCTGCAGTTCGCGATCGTGGCACAGGATAACTTCCTCTTTTCACAGTCTATCAAGGACAACATAGGCTTTGGAATGTCCGCGTCGGACGACGAGCGCATCCTGCACGTTGCCGACGTTTCGACGATCAGCCGCGATATAGAAAACTTTCCTCAGGGCTGGGATACCCAGGTCGGTGAGCGGGGAATCACCCTGAGCGGTGGTCAGAAGCAACGGGTTTCGATCTCTCGTGCGCTCGCCACCGATCATACCATTCTGGTATTCGATGACGCTTTGAGCGCGGTGGATACCGAGACCGAAGAACGGATACTGAATCAGCTGCTTCAGGAACGCGCGGGCAGAACAAGCATTATCATAAGCCATCGCGTTTCGACGCTGCAGACCGCCGACCATATCGCCGTGCTCGAAGCCGGTCGTATCGTCCAGCACGGCACACACGCTGAACTCATGAGGGACGAAGACGGTTTTTACGCCGAAATAGCTGCGTTACAGCGCCTCGAATCCGCAGGAGATATCACATCATGATGGAAGAAGAAAAGGTAATCTCCGGATTCAATCCGAAGCTGCTCAGACGTTTAATGCGCTTTGTCGCTCCGCACAAGTGGAAGGCGCTGATTGCCGTTGCTGCACTGCTGATCGCGACCGCCGGTGAACTGACCATACCGATCGTTATTCAGCGGACGGTCGATGATTATCTGGTTCGATCCTATGTTCGTATCGACGAGTCGGCTGCAGGCAATACCGATCTGGACTCGCTGGACCTGGACGCAGCAGACGTCCGCATAGACGGTTATATATACGTTAACTCAAGC
>JBKHAN010000131.1:0-3603 GCA_046542845.1 Spirochaetaceae bacterium | reverse complement strand
TCGAACGTCTACCGTGACTTCGAAGACATATTCGGGGACTTTTCCGGCATTTTTGACAGTTTTTTCGGTGGCGGCAGACGTGGTGGCCGCTCGCGTTCCGGGCCGAGACGCGGGGCCGACATAAAGGTCGAACTTGAAATATCGTTCGTCGAGGCGGCTTTCGGCTGCACGAAAGAAATTACCTTTACACGTACCGTGCATTGCAGCGCCTGCGGAGGGTCAGGCTCCGAGGGGGACGGCGCACGCCATACCTGCCCGACCTGCGGCGGTGTCGGACAGGTTCGGCGCAGCCAGGGTTTCTTCTCTGTCGCAACGGTCTGCCCCGATTGTCAGGGTGAAGGCCAGATCGTCGAGAATCCCTGTCGTACGTGTGGAGGGTCGGGACTGCAGCAGAAGCGATCCACCGTCAAAGTTACGATTCCTGCAGGTATCGACACTGGAAAGCGCCTGAGCGTTCCCGGGCAGGGAGAGGCGGGCATGCACGGTGCGCAGGCCGGAGACCTCTTTGTGTTCCTTCGGGTCGCCCCTGACGAGCATTACGAGCGTGACGGGAACGATCTCTATTGCCTTATTCCCGTGAGCTTTACGCAGGCGGCGCTGGGCGCTGAGGTGCACGTTCCCTCGCTGGACGGGGAACGGATCCGTGTCAAGATTCCGTCCGGCTCACAGAACGGAGATGTCGTTCGTGTAAAGGGATGGGGAATACCGTACCTGAATCACCCCAACCGTCGAGGCGATCTTTTTCTGAAACTTCGCGTTGTGGTGCCCGAGAAAGTACATGGACGCGTGAAGCAGCTATTGAAGGAGCTCGCGGAAGCTGAAGCGGCCACCTCCGAGCCGGATCCTGTTCCGCTTTCGACTCTGCGGTAAGCGTTCCGCCAAAGCTCCTGATTGTGAACGGTAATATTCCGGTTCGTTCGTGCCGATTCAGGTAATATGGAACAATTGCACCACCTTCTGGTTCGCGGAGCCGTCTCCGCTATCTTGGTTTTAAGCCTGACCGCATTCTCACCCTTCGACGATGTGCCTCGAGCGAGCGTATTCGACCCGGAAGAGCTTTCATCAGACTGGGAGCTGCTCGATACGAATGACGATGGACAGATCGATTATGCGGTGGTCGTCGACGACGACGGTCTGCTTGTTCGTGCATCAATGGATTATTCCGGTGATGGTTTGTTCGATAACTTCTACGCCTACGATGAAGGTCGGCTCGTGATGCACGAGATAGATTCTAATTCGAACGGCCGGGTTGATCTCCGGGTCTTTGTAACCGAGGGAGACCAGGTCGTCGGGTTCGAGCAGGATACCAACCACGATGGAACCATGGACCGGATAGAGGTCTACGACGAAGAGGATTCAGAACCCTGATGTCACAGGACTGGGTCCATGGAATCCACGGGATCCGGGCCTTATTGGACACCGGAATACCGGGAACGCTTCTTGCCGAGCACGGTCAGGATCGGGCACAGGCTCTGGTGAACGCCGCTGGAAGCAAGGTAGGGGTTCAACGGGTATCACGGGCCGAACTGAGGAAGCGAACCGGCAATGCGAATGCAAGGCTCGCTGCGTTCAGCGCCGACAGCGGGCAGCCGGTACAGCGAACCGGGTCCGGAGCGTCCGGTTCGAACAGATTGCCGGATGCCGACTTCGACCTCTCAGTACTGAAAAACCCCGCTGCCGGTGATCTAGTATTCGCCCTGGATCAAGTGACTGATCCGCATAATCTTGGTGCAATCCTTCGCACTGCGAACCGTTTCGGCGTGCGTGCAGTTATTTACCCAAAGCGTGGCAATGCATCCGATAGCGATGTCGTTAGACGCAGCAGTGCGGGGGCGAGCGAACACCAGCTCCACGGTGCCGTTGTGAACCTTGCGCGGAGCCTCCGCACGCTTCGGGACTTCGGGTACTGGGTCTACGCGGCGGAAGCGACCGGGAACATCTTGTGGGAATCTTCCGTTACCTATCCGGCAGTTATTGTGCTCGGGAGCGAGGGACGAGGTCTCAGGCCCAATGTGCGCTCGAACTGCGACGCCTCTCTTTCGATACCCGGAGGCGGATTCGCCGACAGCCTCAATGTCTCGGTGGCGGCGGGAATTTTCGCCTATGAACTGAAACGCCGGCTGGACGCAGACTCCGGATCAACCCGGTAAGACACCGTCGTGAGAGATTACTCTCCAAAAATCCGCGATCCGATGTCACCCCGAAACCAGGCGCCCTCGAAATCCACCGCCTCGGCGATGCGGTATGCGGCCGCGCGGGCTTCGACAAGATTGCGACCTCGTGCCACACAGGTCAGGCACCGGCCGCCACTGGTCAACAGCTGATGTTCTGCGCTCAGCGATATTCCACCCTGAAACAGGAAATGGTCGCTGTTCTTCGGTGTAACCGGGTGCGCATCGGTTGTATCGATTGATATCGGGTATCCGGTTTTGTGGTCGAGCGGATAGCCTGCGGATGCTATGACGACTCCGACAGATACGAGGTTCTCAATGTCAAGAAAAGCGTCGGAGACTCTACCGCTGACCATAGCGTCGCATATGTCAAGAAAGTCAGAGTTCAAGAGGGGCAGAAGGACCTGCGTCTCGGGGTCTCCGAGCCGCACATTGTACTCGAGGACCTTAGGTCCGCCTTCGGTAATCATGAGACCAATGTACAAGACGCCCGTATAACGAAGACCATCCGCGTCAAGACCCTGCACCGTCGGAATAACCACATCCTTTTCAATTGTTTCAAGCATCTCATCGGGAAGCCACGGAACCGGGCAGACGGCACCCATTCCACCGGTATTGGGTCCCGTTGACCGCTCACCGGCTTTTTTGTAGTCGGCACACGCGGGAAGAATGCGGTAGCCATTCCCGTCGAGCAGAACGAAGATCGATACCTCGAAGCCGGTCAGGAAATCCTCGAGGACGAGGGGTCCGGCGTCGAGTGCTTTCAGTCCGAACTCACGCGCAGTATCGTGGGAGCGTGCTTCGAGTACCCCCTTACCCGCGGCCAGACCGTCCATTTTCAGCACACAGGGCAGAGAGCGGCTGGATAGCTCTTTATCGAGTTCAGCGATGCTGTTGATCATGCGCGACCGTGCCGTCGGGATGCCGTGCTTCTCCATAAACCGCTTGGAGAATGTTTTACTGCTCTCCAGGCGGGCGGCATCGCGGCCGGGCCCGATTACCGGTACCCCTCCACTCGTCACGACGTCGACCAGTCCTGAAGCGAGTGGTGCTTCGGGACCCACAAACACGAGGTCTATGCGGTACGTACGACACGCCTTAAGGACTGCGTCGGGATCGAGTATGTCCAGATCCGGTACATTAGTTCCGAGGTTTTCTGTTCCCGGATTTCCAGGAGCTATATAGAGGCCGCTCAAGCGGTTGCTGCGCGAGATTTTCCACGCGATCGTATGTTCGCGTGCACCGGAACCAATGAGTAATACCTTCACGTTGTTTCAATCCTCCAATCTGAAGCGATCCGGAAGATCCGCGCGAAGACGCGCGGCATCCAGCTCTGCTTCAGGCCACATCCCATTGTCTATATACTCGGCGACCTGCTCAACCACCTGCGGGTACAGCGCGTGCTCGAGCGTGTGAATCTCTTCCTCGAACG
>JBKHAN010000130.1:0-3658 GCA_046542845.1 Spirochaetaceae bacterium | reverse complement strand
AGCCAGAAGTGGGAATTGAACCCACGACCTGCTCATTACGAGTGAGCTGCTCTACCGCTGAGCTATCCTGGCAATCAGTCCGACACGAATGTCATCGCGCGCTAATGTAGAACAAACCCGCCCTGAAGTTCAAGCGACCAGGCATACGCTCGTCAAGATCCTTGCACCGGTAACCGATAAGAAAACAAGAAGAGGAGACTCATTGTGATCAGAGGATGGTACACCGGAGCGAGCGGAATGCAGGCGCAGCAACGCCGGCTCGATACGGTCTCGAACAACCTGGCCAACGTGAACACCGTCGGATTCAAGCGCGACACCAACGTTCACAAAGCATTTCCCGAGCTCCTGATCCGGCGGCACAACGACAATGGCGTACGAACATTGCCGCTTTCGGGGCTTGACCCGGTTCTCGGTTCTTTTGATACAGCCCCCGTCGTCGGGCGCCTTGGCAGCGGCGTAGAGACGAACGAAATATATACGATTTTCGAACAGGGTGCCGTTCGTGAAACCTCGAATCCCTTTGATCTTGCGCTGGACGGAGACGGCTTCTTTCTGATCGATACCCCCCAGGGCGAACGGTTGACCCGAAACGGAAGTTTCCAGCTTGGTCCGGAAGGTCTCCTGGTGACGAATGAAGGCTATCCTGTCCTCGGCGAGAACGGTTATATCGCTGTCCAGGAGAATAATTTCTACGTCGACGAAGACGGGAGGGTATTCGAGAACCCGGAGTTTGCGGACGACCCCGACCGGTTGGTTTCGAACCGGGAGAATCAGTGGCAGGATTCTGAAGAAGTGGACAGGCTGCAGCTGGTATCCGTGAATCGAACCCGGTATCTCGAAAAACAGGGTGGGAGCTTCTGGAACACCACCTGGGAGAGCGGCGAACCCCAGGTGCTTCCTGCGGGGAATCGCCCGACCGTGCTCCAGGGCTTTCTCGAGACATCCAATGTGAACCCGGTTACCGAGATGGTCCAGATGATAGAGGTAAATCGCGCCTACGAGGCCAACCAACGCGTGATACAGACCCACGACGAGTCGACACAGCAGCTGCTGAATACGGTTCTTCGCGTGTAAAACGGTGAGTGAGTTCAGGAGAGATTGAAAAATGGTACGAAGCCTATATACCTCTGCGAGCGGCATGAATGCGCAGCAGTTCAATATTGATACGATTTCCAACAACCTTTCGAACGTAAACACGTTCGGGTTTAAACGGAACAGAGCCGACTTTCAGGATCTCATGTATCAGACTATACGCATGGCCGGAACACCCGCGACCGAGACGACCCTGGTTCCTGTCGGAGAGCAGGTCGGGCATGGTACACAGGTCTCGAGCACACAGAAGATTTTTCAGCAGGGATCTCCCCGTGAGACTGGTGTTCCAACGGATTTTGCGATCGAAGGAGACGGATTCTTTCGCGTACTCGATTTTGACGGAGACTACTCCTATACCCGGGACGGAAGTTTCAAAATAGATGCAACCGGTCAACTCGTAACTTCCTCCGGTTACCGGGTTGTACCGGAGATCATTATGCCCGAGGGCTTTATACAGGACAGCGTGAATGTAACCGAGGAGGGGCGAGTCTTCGTCGAAGTTCCTGAACTCGACGACCCGATCGAGGTTGGACAGCTTGAGCTGTACCGCTTCGTGAATCCGGCCGGACTGGAGGCCGTCGGGGGAAACCTGTTCAGGCCCGGTGCGGCGAGCGGTGACGCGATCGCGGGGCTTCCCGGATTCGATGGCATGGGACGCGTGCTGCATCGTTTTATCGAGACCTCGAATGTCTCGGTTGTCGACGAAATGGTGAATATGATTGTTGCCCAGCGCGCCTACGAAACGAACTCGAGAGCAATACAGACAAGCGATGATATGCTCGGTATCGCGAACGCGCTGAAACGATAGGCTTTAGGGAGAGCAGTTTGACGTGAACGGAATAGAAGCAGTACTTGCGCGAACCCGGGCAGCCGGCTCCATGACTCCGCAGATTCCCGGGGAGGGCGAACCCGATGATCTGCGTCGGGTCGCGCAGGAGTTCGAGGCCCTGTTTATAAACCAGATGCTTGACACCATGCGCTCGTCCATCGACAGGTCAAGTTCACTGATGCACGGTGGACAAGCCGAAGAAATCTTTGAAGATATGCTTTTTGAAGAGTACTCCGCCCTCATGTCCAGAAGCGGCAGTTTCGGCCTTGCCGACATGATCCACGAACAGCTCAGCGAGGATTTCGGACCGTCACAGGCTGTCGCAGCTCGCGCGTACGAGCGTAACGCGGCAACGCTCCCGTAGTCACGTTTGTCCACTTCTGTGCACGCGTATACAACGCCGTTTGTATCCTAAAGTATACAGTTTTCGTTTCACCGAAAGCTATTTGTAGTCCCTACGCACGTAACTAGCTCTAATCAAAACACTTATACGATCGTACAGAAAGATTTTTGGTTTGGCACGGCATTTGCATATCCTTTATCAGGAGAATGCATCGTGAATATTAAGCACAAGTCCGTTTACTCCCAGGAAAACTCGGTTCAGGCCTACTTTGACCAGATCAAGCATACACCGCTTCTCAGTTTTGACGAAGAGGTTGAACTTTCCAAGCGTATCGCTCGCGGGGATCATGAAGCGAAACAGCAGCTTATTGAAGCAAACCTGCGCCTTGTCGTGAAAATTGCCCGATCGTATGTTACGCAGGACGTGTCATTCCTTGACCTGATACAGGAAGGCAACCTGGGTCTTCTTCGCGCTGCAGCCAAATTCGACCACAACAAGAATGTGCGTTTTTCGACATACGCCTCGTTCTGGATCAAGCAGGCGATCACACGGGCAATGTCGAACAAGCGCAGGCCCATCCGGCTGCCTCACCGCAAGGAAGACGCACTGAAGCGTATACAGCGAAGCTACAATACGCTGAGCCAGAAGTTCATGAGAACGCCGTCAATAGACGAAATCTCCGACGAACTGCGCATGAGCCGCGAGGACGTTGTTGAGATCCTCGGATTCTCTTCGGGCGTAGCCAGTCTCGATTCGGAGATTAACGAGGACTCCGGCACGCTCTATGACGTATGCGAGGACAACTCATATTCTCCCGACAACGATGTTATGAGCGACGTCGTCCGCGATGAGACTCGTCGCATACTCGAGCGCCTCATGGAGCGGGAGCGGCAGATTCTCATGTACCGCTTTGCAATGAACGGCGGACCGCGGTATACCCTGAAGCGGATCAGCGACGAGATGGGTATATCACCGGAAACGGTCCGTCAGATTGAGATGCGCGCGCTCCGGAAGCTACGTGAGTACGCGGATGAGCTTCGTGAGCTCGTAACGGACTGACCTCTTGCCACAGACCACTCTATTGTTCCACGCTACAGGCCGATAGAGCGGTAGTATGGCAGATTCAAGAAAGTCCTCACCCGATCAAAACACACCTGACCCTGCGACCGGTCCAAAGCCACGCACGACCGGTCGCAGTGCGGGGGATGAACGCAAGGCGTATCTGCTGAAGCTCTATGCACTGCTTTTGCTTATTGCGCTGCTGCTCGTTGCCCTGCTTATCATCACCGGCGAGGTCGAGGACGCGACTGCCGTCGCCGATTCTTCCGCGGACCGCGGCACTCCTGAACCGGGATTTGAAGACCCCGAACCCGATGACCCGCCATCCCAGCCGC
>JBKHAN010000129.1:0-3739 GCA_046542845.1 Spirochaetaceae bacterium | reverse complement strand
AACGGATACAGAACCGAAATAACAACGAGTACGAGTCCCGCGAAAAGATGCAGTGCAAGCGACGCAAGTGTGATAGAGCCCTGGACTGCACGGCCGCCGAAGAGAATTGCCAGATACTGGTTTGCCGACACGTAGTTCATAGCATTGAGAACTATGATCAGAAGGTATCCCAGGCCCACGCCGATAATCGCCGAGCCCATCACAACAATCGTGGTTTCAATGAATACCATGCGGGAAACAAGCATTCGCGTGGCACCGAGTGCGCGCATTGCACCGATCTCGTGTGTCCGTTCCAGCACCGACAGGACGAGAGCGTTGGTCGTCACGAGCGCTGCGCCAAGCGCAACGAACACAATACCTGCATTGAACAGAATCTGCAGAAACCAGACGAACTGCGCTGGTCCACCCACAGTCCCACGCCAGTCGCGTATCTGATACCCGTCGTCTCGCCCGAAGCCTGCATTCTGCAGATCACGCTGGACTGCCGAACGTCGGGACGGGTCCGCAAGCCGTATAAGAAGGAAGTTCCACGCGCCTTCGACGGTCGCCCGGTCGGCAACATCATCTTCGCTTGTCTGATCAAAAAACGCGTCGAGATCGGCAAACAGGTCACGGTCCTCGGGTTCTTCGGTGTCGGAACCCTCCTCGTCAGAGAGGTCATCTCCGCCGAAGAGGTCGTCTAAATCCTGGTCAAGAGCATCCCGGTCCGCATCGGGTATCGTCAGTTCGCCACCCGTACCGAACACGTACCCGTTTAGCGATCTCGCTGTTTCCGGATCGGTGATTACAATACGGTTCAGAAGCTCATCATCAATCGGGAAGCGAAAAACTCCGACCACCGGCACTTCGCGAATGGTAAAGGTCAGGTCACGAGCAACTGACAACACCGCCGGAACGCCAATCAGGTCTTCTGTTGCGTCGCCCCAGCCTTCCTGTACAAGAATGCCACGTTCTCCTGATTCGGGAAATCTACCCGAAATCAGCTCGATATCCGGAAATGCCGACCAGTGCCGGTCGAAGTCGACACCGAGCACCGTCCTGTTGCTTCGACGGTTCTGTACTTCCACGCGTGCAAGGGCCGATATGGCAGGACTTGCGTGTGCCACATCCGGATGCGAAACAACGAATTCGTTCAAGCCCGGGAAGTCAACGATGGTGGGAGGAACCAGAAGGTCACCAACAAGAAGCGCATCGGAACCGAACAGCGTAAACTGACTGTCCTCGGGCGATGCAGAGACGCTCATATCCCCCGCTACGGTCCCGGCGAAAACCGAGTACAGGGTGTCTCGCGTATACGACAGGACAGCGTTTCCCAGTAACATCAAAGAGAACGCAACAACAATTGTCGCGATCATGGGGGCCAGACGTCGAAGATTTCGGGTTACGTTGCGAACAGCAAGTCGGAACAACACGCCAGAAAGACTATCAGGAAGGCCTGGAAGGGGAAAGAGGCGCCGGTCAGGTCGACGGGCAGCCATGACGCAGAAGATCGTAGTATCGATCCTCGGCGCGGAGGGTGGAGTAGTAACGGGCTCTCTGCTCGCCTGCGGCAGAGAGCTTCTTTTGGAGATCTCGATTGGACAGGAGATCCCGAAGTGCATTAGAGAGTGCTTCAACATCTCCGACGGAATACAAAACCCCGCAGGCACCGCTCCAGTACGCTCCGGAAGGAATAGCAGCCGGCGATGTGGGAGTACCGGTGAGTATTTCTCGCGGGCCACTCGGGCAGTCTGAAGAAATAACCGGGACCCCCGCGCTCATGGCTTCAAGAAGTGCGTTCGGAAATCCTTCGGCTTCGGACGGAAGCACACAGACTGTACTCGACCGCAGAAGCTCCTGGATGTCGGTAACCTGTCCGTGAAAGTGACAACGGTCGCCGACCCCAAGCGTGTCTGCGAGAGTCTTGACCGGATCGAGACACTCACCACTTCCGGCAAAGACAAGTTCTGCCCGCGGAACATCCTGCGCAATTCGGGAGAAAGCGTGGACCAGGTCTGCCTGGCGCTTCTGCGGGTGAAACCTGCCAACACAGACGATGCGCTGCGCTTCGAGGTCGCGCCTCGCACCACTGCCCTGCGACACCGCCATACGCACGGGGTTTTCAATGACTACGGACCGCCTCGGCGCACCGACGGCAGCCTCGTAGTCCTGCGCCATACCGTATGACTTGAATACGATACACGCGGCACGACGAGTGAGTACCCGAAGCACCCGCCGTGCAACAAAGCCACGGAACGTGTTCTTCGGGTACTTGGCAGACACGGCGACGGTCATGACCATCTGCAGCTTCGGACGATGAACTCGAAAGCCCACGAGTCCGCTCGCGACCGCGGCAACAATGTGTGACCGAAACAGGTGCGACTGTACGACCTCAACTGCCTGTTGTCGGATGATCCGGCGCAGTCGGAGTGCACTCCGTATCAATCCCGGACCGATTACAAGCGGTTCTACCCCGTCGGGAAGATCGTAGACGCGTTCCGGAGTCAGAACCGCAAGGAAAACCTGTGGCGGTCGAAAGCGTTCATCCTGAAACAGGCGCGAGACGACCCGTTCAGCACCCCCTGAGGTAAACGAGTTCAGGAGGATGAGCGATACCATTCCCACGTCCTGCGAATACCATCCTCAAGCGGTGTCGACGCCGTCCAGCCAAGACGGGTCATGGCGCTTACGTCCATAAGCTTGCGCGGTGTGCCGTTCGGTTTCGTCGTGTCCCAGCTGATTTTACCGCTGTACCCGACGGTGCGGGCGATGGTTTCAGCGAGCTCGCCGATAGTGCAATCCACACCGGTGCCAACATTCACGAAGTAGTCAGGTGACACCTCGCGCATGGTGTCCGCGTCGACATGTTCGAGCAGGAACACGAGCGCTTCGGCAAGATCATCCACATAGAGGAACTCGCGCATGGGCGTTCCGTCACCCCAGAGGGTGACCGCCCCGTTATCCCGGGCCGCGTCCGAGAGCTTTCGAATGAGCGCCGGTAGAACGTGGCTTGTTTCAGGGTCAAAGTTATCGCCTGGACCGTAGAGGTTTGTCGGCATCGCGCTTATGTAGTTCGTTCCGTACTGCTCGTTGAATGAACGACAGAGTTTGATCGCGGCGATTTTCGCGACCGCGTACGGCTCGTTGGTTGGCTCAAGCGGGCCGGTCAAAAGTGAGCTTTCTGTCAAGGGCTGCGGCGCAACCCTGGGATAGATGCAGCTTGAACCGAGGTTGATGAGCTTTCTGACCGAGTGTGTCCAGGCCGCGTGAATCACGTTCGTGGCGATCGCCAGGTTCTGATAGATGAAATCGGCCCGGTAGGTGTTATTCGCAAGAATTCCGCCGACCTTCGCCGCAGCGAGTATCACCGCGTCGGGCTTCTCGTCGGCGAAGAAATCGAGTACGTCTTTCTGTATGGTCAGATCAAGCTCTTTATGTGTCCGGGTAACGATGTGTGTGTATCCGGCGTCCGAGAGCGCCCGACAGACCGCACTTCCTACCATGCCCCGGTGGCCGGCGACGTAGATTTTTTCGCTACTCAAAATAGTTCTTTACCTCGTATCCGCCTTGCTGCAGGTAGCGTTCTCGCCGCTGCCCTTCCAGGTCGGCGTCGACCATCATATGAACGAGCTGCTGAAAACTGACCTCGGGTTTCCATCCGAGTTTCTCGCGGATCTTTGTCGGATCTCCGAGAAGCTGCTCCACTTCGGCCGGGCGGAAGTACCGGGAATCGACGGCGACGACACGCTGCCCGGGCTTG
>JBKHAN010000015.1:0-59738 GCA_046542845.1 Spirochaetaceae bacterium | reverse complement strand
GAAACGGAGGCTGCGGAAACGGGGGACGAAACGGAATCGGAGTCTGAGCTCGACATTTTTTAGAAGCGTCGGTATGAAAATCGAACTGCTCGGAACGAGTTTCACCATACAGACAGACGAAGACCCCGCGTATCTCGAACGCGTGGTTGATTACTATCGCAAGAAAGTTTTCGAGATACAGAGCGGAGTTCGTAACGCCGACGCGCTTAAGGTGGCCATTCTGAGTGGGATGCTTGCAGTTGACGAACTGTTCAAGGAACAGAACCGTTCGGCGCTCGAGACGCCGTCGGTCTCAGACGCGAACACCGAACGGGAAGCAGAAGAAATTACAGCACGGCTGCTTGCCTCGCTTGACAGCGTGCTCGAAAATCCGGAATAAGCCGTCGATAATTTCCGGGCAGCAGGTTTTCGCCGTTCAAAGCGAAGACATGAATCCGCTGATGGTCTCCCGGTCGAATATCCTGGTATCGCACCCGATTGCCTGTACAACTCGTGACGCGACGTAATTCCCGAAGCGGGCCGCTTGAACGGGCGAATATCCCTCTTCACGCGCAAACAGGTACGCCCCGGCAACGGTATCGCCGGCACCCGAGGTGTCAACGACCGCGACGGGCAGGCCTTCTACGTCGGTCACCGACCGGGAATCCACGACTCTGCATCCCAGCGCACCGCGTTTTATCACCAGGTATTCGGCAAGCCCCCTGCACTGCTCGATCATACGATCAAGGTCCTCTGTTTCTGCGAGGGAAGCGAGCTCTGATTCGTTGGCGAACAGCGTTTCAATGGAGCCCGAAAGCACGTTGAAAAAGTCGGAACGATGGCGCTCGGCAACCAGTACATCCGACACGTCGAAACTGACGGGTATGCCTCGATCACGAGCCGCGCGTATAGCTGTCATTGCGGCGTCCTGACCGGACGGCGCATCCCATACGTATCCGGTGACGTGGACCCTTGAGCATGTTCGAAGCGCATCGTGGTCAATGTGGTGCGGCTCAAGTTCGAGACACGCGCCGAGAGCCGTAAACATGGTGCGTTCTTTATCCGGTGTGATGTAAATGACCGAACCACCTGTCGGCGCGGTGACGCGGGCAAGCCTGCATGTCACGCCCGCCCGCTCAAGAAGAGACTCGAACTCGCTTCCGCGCCTGTCCTCGCCGATCGCTCCGGTATACACCGGGGGCGCGTGGCGTGCATTGGAAAGCCACGCGTAGACTCTCATGGCGTTTGCCGTGCTTCCGCCGGGTTGAGCGTCCGCGATACGCCCCGAGGCAATTACCTGAAGCTGCGTTTCTGCGTTAACCAGGTTCATGGTACCCGGCCGTACCTGAATTTCATCGAGAAACCCCTGTTCACCGTATACCAGGGTGTCCAAAAGGGGATTGCCGATGCCGTAGACTGGTCCCATGCCTGCTCCTCTATACATTGACGTACGCTCGGCCGCCAAACTACTATGAGGCTTACATCAATGTCCATTACAACGAGCCAGCAGATCTCAAATTACTACACTCAGTACGCCAATTCGGAAATAACCTTCACCAAGGATATTATCAAGGCGACGCTTCTCTATCCGAAACAGGTGTGTCTGAAATGCATGGGCTACCAGTGGCCGTGCATCATCTATTCCAGCTCCATGTCGTCGGCAAAAATCATTGTCAATATGAAGGACAGCCTGAAAGCAATGATCAAGAAGTCGAACAACGTGGTGTCACTGCGCTTCAGTTTTATACAACGCGACAAAGGAGATCCGTTATCCTTTTTAGTGTCCTCAAAAATCGTAAGTTATACCCCCTACTCCAAAGATAACCAGAGCCTTGTCTTTCTTACGCTGCAGTACACACAACGTCCCGCCGACGGCCTTATAGAAATTCTGGGGCAGGTACTAGAAGCGAACGCCAACAGCAGGAATCGCCGCGACGAACGCATTACCCTCACCGAAACGACCGAACGCGTTCTTGGATTTACCGCTCGAAATGCGCAGCTTCTGATTCAGGGTGTGCCTCGCAAGTGTATTCTGCGTGACGTAAGCTTCGGCGGTGCAAAAGTCATTGTCATGGGCGTGGCGAAGTTCATCCTGAATAAAAAGGCGCTTCTGCGCCTTACCATTCTCGACACAGGTGAAAAGATTGATATTCCGGGCACTGTTATTCGTTTCGAACCGGTCGAAGGCAGAAGCGATATCGCAGCGTTCGCGATACAGTTCGACGACGAGAGCATCCCGGCAAAGTACAAAATGCGGATTAACGCGTACATCAGGGCAGCCGGGTCACCGAAAGCCAGAGCGAAAGCCGAGGCAGAAGAGCGTGCACGGCAAAACAACGAAGCAAAGGCAAAGACCGAGGCAATTATTCGGGCGAAACGTGAAGCTCAGTCCCGGAAAAATACCGACACGGACGTTGAAACCAGTACAGAATCGTGACCGCTGGTCACACACAGGAACAGCACCATGACACATCAGAACAACAACCCGACGCGACATATCGTGTATATCTCGGTCCCGGAAGAACTGAAATCGCAGGCGGAAGCGGTTCATCTCGACCCGGATCGTAAGCTCCCGGTGGAACTCCCGAACGGTCCGACATCAGAGGCGCTTCAGTCCCTGAGCTGGGAGATGATTCTCTCGGCCATGCTCAAGATTCTCGCGTATGAACCCGGACACCCGGACGGCGATTACTACCGGACTTTTATCCGTGCAGTTCGGCCGGAGATAATCAACGAACTTACCGAGACAGGGGTACTGAAGGCTCGTAACGGAGACTTCGCGCTCGCAGAAGAACTGTTTCTCGCGTTGAACGGACTCATGCCCAATGATCCTGTCCCGCGCCTGAACCTTGCACTGATGTACGAACAGCAATCCGAGCAGAGTCACGACGCCGAGCTCTCCGAAACCCTCGACGAGCGGGCTTTCGCGCTGTACCGAGAACTGCTGCAAAGCGACGATGCGCCACCCGAGGTGGCGATGAACGCAGGGTTCTTTCACCTGAGAAAGCGTAACTACGATCGGGCGAAACAACTGCTCGAGCAGTTCGTCGCGGAGTCGGACGATGAAGAAAAGGCAGCTGAAGCACAGCGCATTGTCGATCAGATCGATCAGCAGAACCTCGACGATACGGTGTTCAAGGAAGCATTCGACTTCATACGACTCGGTCGCGAGCACGAGGGTATCGAGCGCGCCCAACGCTTCCTCGAACGCCATCCGGATGTATGGAACGGATGGTTCCTGATCGGCTGGGCCCACCGCCGCCTCGGAGAGTACGAAGCGGGTCGAGAGGCTTTCGAGCGCGCACTTTCGCTGGGAGGCACGTCGCCTGATACATTGAATGAACTGTCAATTTGCCTCATGGAAACAGGAGAGCACGAGAAGAGTCTCAAACGCCTGCGCGAAGCCCTTGAGATAGAGCCTGAGAATACGAAGGTCATGTGCAACCTGGGCGTAGTGTATCTGAAACAGGGGAAGCCCGACGAAGCAAAACGGTACTTCGAAAGCGTCCTCGCCTACGATCCTGACGATCCCGTAGCGGTTGAGTATCTCGCCGGACTCTAGACCGGCAGTACCGAATTTTTTTAAAAATTTGCGTTTTCCGGGTCTAAAGAATACAGTATAGGAAGACGATAATACGCAAGGGAGAGGGTCGCCGCATCGAAAACAATCCTTGATGCGTCTTCTCACCCCTTATCTACAGTTTCGACATGAATCCGCTTCTACTGTAGGTCCGATTTATGTTGAATCTGGTATACATGAAACCAAGGAGGTGTACCGACACAGAACAGACCACCACGTTCCGCTTGAGCGGGACGACTGATCCTATCCTTATATAGGATTCTGAAAAGCAAGGACGCTTTTCAGCACATTTTTCACGGAGGAATACATATGATTATTAACCACAACACGAGTGCTGCATTCGCACAGCGACAGCTGGGTATTAACGAAGGCAGCATACAGGAAAGTGTTGAACGCTTGAGTTCCGGCATGCGAATCAACCGTGCCGGCGACGACGCGTCCGGACTTGCCGTCAGCGAAAAGCTGCGGAGCCAGGTACGGGGACTGCAGCGCGCATCGACGAATGCCCAGGATGGCGTGTCGTTTATTCAAACGACCGAAGGCTATCTACAAACCAGCCAGGACATACTCCAGCGGATCCGCGAGCTTTCCGTACAGGCTTCAAACGGAATCTATACGTCTGAAGACCGCATGCAGATACAGGTAGAGGTCTCTCAGCTCGTATCCGAACTCGACCGCATCGCCTCTCACGCGCAGTTCAACGGCCTGAACATGCTTACAGGACGTTTTGCCCGTGAAACCGGCGAGAACGACGTAACAGCGAGCATGCACTTCCATATCGGCGCGAACATGGATCAACGCATCCGGGTCTATATTGGGACAATGACCGCGAGTGCGCTTGGCATGCGTGAAGTCGGTACAGGAGACATCGTGACGCTCTCATCGGCTGATAGTGCAAACCGTACCATCGGCATGGTCGACGAAGCGCTTATGAGCGTGAGTCAGCAGCGCGCAGACCTCGGTGCGTATCAGAACCGCCTCGAATACGCGATGCAGGGACTCGATGTCGGCGCAGAAAATCTCGCCGCAGCCGAGAGTCGCATCCGGGACACGGATATGGCTTCCCAGATGGTCGACTTCGTGCGCGATCAGATTCTCATGCAGGCAAGCACGGCTATGCTCGCACAGGCGAATCTGACGCCACAGTCAGTGTTGCAGCTCCTCGGTTAAGGGAGTACTATGGTAAGGATCATGCAGGGGCTCTCGAGCCCCTCATGATCCTTCGTTCTTTGAAAAACATCTTGTATCGCCTCTCTCGGGGTCACCTGTCGGATGTGAAGATCACATGAGCCGGAAAAAGTTTTTTCGGCCAGGTGGTTTTCATCTGCATGCGAAACGACGAAGCGGAATCAGCGCGTAAGGGTTCCGGTTTCGCTGTCGATGGGACCGAGGCACGGATTGCCTCGGACGATCTTGTTCAAGGAGGGATATATGATCATTAATCATAATACCGCCGCGGCGTACGCAAATCGAACGCTTGGCGCCCGGGAAAGCGCAATGCAGACCAATGTAGAGCGTCTTTCGTCGGGACAGCGCGTAAATCGAGCTGCAGACGACGCGTCGGGACTTGCGGTTTCTGAAAAACTGCGAAGCCAGGTCAGAGGACTGAACCAGGCCGAACGTAATATTCAGAATGCTGTCTCGTTCATTCAGACTACCGAGGGGTACTTGCAGAATACGCAGGATATTCTTCAGCGTATCCGTGAGCTTTCTGTTCAGTCAGCAAACGGAATTTATACCGCCGAAGACAGAATGCTTATTCAGGTTGAGGTCTCTCAGCTGGTGAGCGAAATCAACCGCATTGCATCGCATGCGCAGTTCAATGGTTTGAACATGCTGACCGGACGCTTCGCCGAAAGCGAAGAAGCGGAGAACGTCATGCAGTTTCAGATTGGCGCAAACATGGATCAGTCTGCGCGCGTGTTCATTGGAACAATGACCGCGTCGGCACTCGGACTGGTAGATGCCCAGGGTGGCGAAGACACGGTTTCGATCTCCTCACCGGAGGCGGCAAACCGGGCGATCGGTATGGTCGATGAAGCGCTTCAATCGGTCTCTCGGCAACGTGCCGACCTTGGTGCTTACCAGAATCGTTTTGAAATGGCCCAGTCAGGAGTGGCTATTGCAGCAGAGAATCTTGCTTCGGCAGAGTCTCAGATCCGCGACACAGATATGGCGGGAGAAATGGTTTCGTTCGTCCGAAATCAGATTCTCATGCAAAGCAACACCGCGATGCTGGCACAGGCGAATTTACAGCCTCAGTCAGTGCTGCAGTTGCTCGGATAATACAGGAAGTAGCGGTCCTTCGTTCTATACTTCCGGTGGTATCGATCCTGCCGTGACGGCATGAGAGATGCGGAAAAGCGAGCTTGAAGGCGAAAGATTTCTGGACGTCATCTTTCGTTTGAGCATTCCCGCGAGGGTCTCCTTGCTCGTGACGCGATAGTTAATTGCGGGTGGGGGGTGCGCGCTCTCCCCACCCCATCGTCTTACACGGAGGTAAGATGGTATGACCATGGAAATCAGCGGTCCGTTCGGGACCCCGGTGTTCGACATGGTAGCTCACGGTCGAACCGTTTCCGGAGATGCTCAAGGAAGAGTGACACCGGATGTGCCCTTTGAACGACCCACTCGTGACGAAATAGACCAGATGGTTGCTCAGCTGCAGACAACCGCAGCGGTAATTAACCGCAGGTTGCGTTTCTCGGTGAACACCGATATTGGCGGTGTAATCGTAAAGGTGATAGATGCCAACACCGATAAGGTGATTAAGGAGCTACCGCCCGAAGCATTACAGCGCATACAGTCGCGTCTGAGCGAGGCAATCGGACTTCTGCTTGACGAACGAGTTTAGGACGGCTGAATGAAACGGTAGTCCCGTGGTATGCTCTTGAATAAAGGCAGACGTATGGACTATATGCTTGAACTTCGCCGTAACATTCTATTGATCCCTTTACACAAATCGCGCCGACACCGGCTTCGAAAGCCGTGCATCGCCTTCCTGATGTCACTGACGGCACTCGCATCGGCGTATTCACAGATATCGGTACCAGGTGTCTCGAATCGCTCAGAGACCGATGGAATGGTCGAGGAAATCATTGAAGCCGAGAGCGCTCCCATCCGTCGCAATGAAGCGCGAATCGAAGATTACGAACTCGAACGCGAAATATGGAACGAACTCGCGGCAGACCTGAACGAACTGCAGGATACGGCAAACGCGCTGTACAGTTTCCGGAATCCCTTTTCGGAGCGCCTGGCGAACGCTTCAGACACGTCGGTGCTTACAGCCGCAGCAACCCGGGAAGCTCCGGAATCATTAACCGATGTCGAAGTGCTCGAGACCGCATCCGCCGACGTATTCCGATCGTCGTCGCTACCGGACGACTACGAGATACCGGCGGGTCGCTATACATTTGCCATTGGCGACAGTTCTATCACCGTACCCTTCGAAGGAGGGACAGTTACCGACTTTGCTGCAATTGTAAACCGCCGCGCCGCTCCCATTGTCGAGATTCGAACGGTACGCGACACGCCGGATTCTCGCGTGCTTACCTTCGAGGGACAGGTCACGGGTGCCTCAAACCGATTGCGTTTCGCAGACGACGCGGAGAATCTCGCGATCGATACCGAGACCATACAGCCGCGCGCGACGGAATCCGAACAGGATATTGCGATTACCGAAGCACGCGTTTCACCCGGAGACGGAGAGCGCGAAAACGTTGAACTTTCAGACGACACCCTCGTACTCGGCCCGACCGCACAGGCGCGTGTACGCTCAGAGTCGCGTATACCGATCGAAGAAGGCATGGTGCTGAGCATCGATATATTCGTTGAGAACCTTGGACGAGAAACCTTCGAGGAGCCCGAACCTCCCGCCGGACCTTCAATACCTGATCCCGGCGAGACCGAACTCGGCGGCATTCGTGTGCCGTACGCATCCCAGGTCTTCGAACTTCCTGAATGGCAACCGCCGGAACCTCCGGTAGAAGTGGACGATCTGAATATTATCTCGCTGCTCGACGGCGGTACCGAGGTGGCAATCCCTGCCCTCGACGACACAGACGGTTTTGAAACGCTTGAGATTGCAGTCGGCGAGGAGTTGTCGGGTCTTACAGCAATAGATGTTCACAACAGAAGCACGTTCCGTCGGGTTTCGCTTACAAATATCCGGGTGTACGACCCCAGTGCAGAGGGCGATTTTGAACCGGTGCGTGCGCTTGCGACCGCTCGGGATGCGCGCCTCATTGTCGACGGAATCGAGGTGACCCGCGACACGAACGAAATAGACGACCTTGTCGAGGGTGTCACGCTTACCCTGAACAACCCCGGCGAGACGCAGCTGCAGGTCGAACCCGATTTCGAGACGATCAAAGAGGCGATCATCGAATTTCTGGCCCTGTATAACCAGATTATGGTGCAGGTGAACATCCTGACGAGAACAAATCCCGAAATAATCACACAGGTTTCTTGGTTGTCCGAGGAAGAGGTCGCCGACGCCGAAGAGCGCCTCGGGCTTCTACAGGGTGATTCAACGCTGAATCAGCTACGTACCCGTCTTCAGACCATCATGATGAATCCGTACGAAACCCGTCTCGGCAGCGATTTGCGTATCCTTCAGCAGATCGGCGTCTCCAGTAATGCCAGTGGGCCGGGCGGCGGCATCGATACTCGGCAGCTTCGCGGGTATCTCGAAATGAACGAAGCGACCCTTGACGACGCGATTGCACAGAACCATCGCGCTATCCGCGATCTATTCGGTTTCGACACCGACGGGGACGGTGTTGTAAACGCGGGCGCAGCCTTTGAAGTGTTTAATTATGTCCGCGGGTTCACTCAGACCGGCGGTATAGTCGCCGTGCGTACTCAGGGTCTTGACCGCCGCATCAGCGACGCAACCGATCAGATTGAGCGCGACTCCGAAAGACTTGAACGACGCGAAGCACAGCTGCAGCGAGAGTTTGCACAAATGGAAGCCACCATGGACAGCGCCGAAGACATGCGACGCCGACTCGAGGGACTGAACTCAAACCAGAATCAATAGGAATCACAGCAAGATGAATGTACTGGTAAACGACGAAAGAATTGATGTGACACTTGAGGACGAACACACGGTCGGAGATGTTGTCCGTGAACTCGCCGGGTGGCTGAGCACCCAGGGCATGGAACTTCAGGGTGTCACGATCGACGATGAAGCGGTGGCGCTCCAGGCGGCCGATTCGTGGCATGAGACTACCGTCACCTCTGTTGATACGATCAATGTCAACGCAACTCTGCATCCGGCACGCGACCCGAAGACCCTTCAAGTTCTGCTTGAGCTCCTTACGCTGCTCGAACGCAATCTGGAACAGGGAACACCGGAAAGCGTGAACGAAGCACTGAGGGAGTACCAGTACGCACGCCCGACCCTCGCCCGCGTGCTCGGCTTCTCAAGCGAGGCAGACACCCCGGCGCTTGTCGCTATCGATCGACTGGCCGCCCAGGCGAACTCCAAGGCGTCGGCGTCCGAACACGGGCCTGAGGAGCAACACGGTGCGCACACTGCGGCTCGCGCAATAATTTTCGAACTGCGGGAGAGGCTTGCCGAAGCGGAAAATCCGGCGAGGCAGACAGCAGCGACCGCTGAAGCGCTTCGTATGCAGCTTGCGCAACTCAGCGATATTGCGGTCATGCTTCAGCAGGGACGAGACGCGGAGGCAATGAAGCATCTCCTTGCCTTTACCGAACTGGTCGAAAAGCTCATACGCCTCGGCGCCTGGTCGAGTTCCGACGGTGACGAGCTGAACACGTATTTTGGTGAACTTATTCAGGCTTTTGAAGCACAGGACACTGTTCTGATCGGGGACCTTGTCGAGTACGAGATTCTCCCGAGAGTTGAAACATTACTTGACTCCTTTGAGGAAGACGCGATACCGGAATGATCTTACTTCAGACCAATATCGATTTTTTTGTCCAGCCCGACCCGCAACAGGGAATTATTTTTGGTCTGATATTTCTCGTACTGATCGTCATAGCCGTCGTCGGGAGCAAGTTGAGTGGCAGCAGGTCCGGGGGATCGGCGGGCTCAGGAAACGCGGGTGTTCTCGCAAGAATGCAGTTCCGGCGACAGGCACGACGCGCCGGTTTGACCCGCTCGGAAGCAGCACTGCTTGACCGCATGGCGCAGCGACATAATACCGCAGACCGCTCGCGCCTGTTGTCGAGTACGCGCGCGCTTGACAGACTCATACAACGCGCGCTGGCAACCGCCGAAGCCGAGAGCACTTCGGAGTATGTCCGTGAGCAGACAAAACACGAATTGCTCAAGATCCGATCGACCCTGGGTCGAATGGACGCTTCGGGAAGTCCCGTCAAGACAAGTCGAAGACTGCGGCCCGGCACGAATCTCACGATACGAACACAGGACAAAGCCCAGTACGATTCGCAGGTAGTCGCATCTTCAGATCAGCTTCTGGGCATCGAAGCTCCCGGTCCCGCACCGGGCGAACACTACGGCTGGAGTAAAGGCACACCGCTTGTCATTCTGTTCGACGGTGGGGGCGATGGTCTGTACGGATTCAAGACAAAGGTCGCCGGATATCGCACTCGACGCGGTACAGCCGTTCTCTACGTAGACCATAGCGACACAATTTCGAGCGCTCAGAAGCGAAAATCCCCGAGAAAGGATTTCGGTAATCCCGCATACTTCTTCCCCGTTATCGTTGTATCTGAAGGCCGGGGCAGAAAGCGTACGAAGCGCGCCGTGGTCGACTCTGCAAAACGACAGCTCGGTACGATACAGGACATATCCGCCGGCGGTTGCGGACTGCGTGCGAGGACATCCATGAAGCCGGGCACGCTCATTAAAATAAGCTTCGAACTCCGGCAAGGCGCACCGGTGAACGTCTTTGGAAAGGTGCTTTCGATAGAACCCGGTTATCGCGGAAGCCTGCTTCACGTGAAATTCACGAAGGTCAGTCGCATACACATGAACGAGATCATGTCCTACGTCTATGGTTATATGGGCGAACGCAGCGAACGCGCGTACGGTTGATGCGCTTGACCCGCAGACGATAGTCAACTACCGTCTTCGAGGGACAGGACATGGATTCAGTTAGTATTCACGATCTCGTCAGAAAAGACATTCCACTCGCCTACCGGCGTACATACACGGCGCAGGCGATTATCCTCGGACGTAACACTGGTGAGACCCGTCATACCATTGAGTTCGATATCGAGCACACGCCACTGGGAAGCGTGGAGGTATCGGTGCGGTTTCAAGACAAACCATCGTATCCATTGCTTCCAATACTCAAAGGTATCAAGGAACGCATTGCACTCCTCGACCGGGAGGGCTCACTCCCCTGACGTATACCTATACAGTGAACACCGAGCAGGAGACACACAATATCGCGCAATGGCTTTATGACACAATTCAGGTTCCTGCCTGTATCGCGCTTACCGGTGAGCTGGGATCGGGGAAGACAAGCTTCGCACGTGGCATTCTGCGCGCCGCAGGCTGGTCCGGACGCGTACCGAGCCCCACATTTACCCTCGTCCACGAGTATCAGACAAGCCCTCCGGTTTTTCACGCGGACCTTTACCGTCTCGCAGACGAAGACGAGCTCGAGGACCTCGCGCTCAACGAACTCACTTCACGGGGAATACTGCTCGTCGAATGGGCCGACCGCTTTCCCGCGTTCTACGGGTCCTGTTCCGTTCGTGTATCCCTTGCCGCGGACCCGACCGATGCGAGCGGGGGGCGTAGACTGCTGAAGATCTCCACATCCGAGTAAAGCATGAGCACAAGCATTCTGGCCTTTGACACCAGCGGATCGGTTCTCGACATCGCCTTCGTCCACGGCGCGGAGATGTGGTCGACGTCGCTTGACGTCGGGCGTGCTCAGGGGGAAGCCGTCGGGCCGGCTCTGCGGGACATACTCGACGAAGCACACGCCGGGATTTCGGATCTGTCCGCCGTCGTTGTACCGAGAGGGCCCGGGAGCTTTACCGGCCTCCGCATCGCAATCGCTTTCGCCAAGGGCCTGGAGGCGGCAAGCGGCGTCCCTGTATTTGCGGCCGATACGCACAGGGCCATGACACGCGCAGCAGCAGACAATCGCGAGCCGCCGAAAGCGGTGGCAGCGCTGATTGACGGCCGAAAACAAAGATATTTTGCCGCCCTCGACGAAATCCTTGACGACGGTACATATCGCCGCGTCTTCGGCCCCGTCGACGAGGATGCGGCTACCCTGCACTCGCGCCTTGAGGAGTTTCGCCGCAGCCTCGACATGCCCTGCGGTGGGGAGACAGAAGGAAAGGATCTGGTACTCGTCGGTGATCCGATGCCGGGTCGCGACTGGGTCTCATTCCCTCAGCCGCAGCCGGTGTCCGGTGTGGCACAGGCGCTTATACGCATGTACCAGCAGGGCGATCCGCTTCTGTTCCGGCTCGGTGAAACCGAAGGCCCGAACTATTTCCGCGTGAGCCAGGCCGAGGAAGCGTCCCTGTAACTATTTCGATTCCTCGAAGTACCCTTCGAGCGCCGGGAGCGTGGTACTCTCAGAGGCGGCGCGGTTCTCGTCCTGTATCGCCTGATAGACTTCGTGACGGTACACTTTGACCTCACGAGGTGCTGCGATACCGAGTTTCACCTGATCACCTTTAATCTCCACGATCGAGACTTCTATGGTGTCACCAATGACAATCCGCTCGTTCAGCTTTCGTGCGAGAATCAGCATGCGTTCGACCTTTGCCTTTCGAGCTCGTCGGCTATACTGTGTCGAACCTGCCAGGTGGAGTTCGTCGAAATGATCTGACGTGCGACGTGGCTTTGCCGGTTTATGAGAAGCGGACCCTGGAGATTCGCAGTCATGCCCCGTCCGTCATCCGGAATGGTCACGATCGCAAACACAAGCAGGTCGTCGGGCTTCTCCAGTTCGAGTGCCAGCAGGTCGTCTTCCAGCGCGTCCACGGTATAATCGGGACGAAACAGAAGCGGATTGATCAACACGAACGCCACCGAGGTGCGATCGAGACTCTGAAACCAGTAGAACGGTTTCTGGTGAGCGTCGATGAGTGCGTAGCGGTGCAGGTCTGAAAACCCGAACAAACCGTCCGGAACGGTAATCAGCTGTTTCTCGTCTATCTCGTACTCGCCGTACGCCTTGGTCTGTATTATCATTTCGTACCGTGCCTTACCTCAAAAAGTCCAACAGAGTCTGTGGCAGCAGACGCCCGGCGGCACCAAGCGCGGCCCGGTGCGAGTACTCCATCATCTGGAGATCCGTGATCGCTTGCGCCATGTCGATGTCGACCTCTCGCGACAGCTGATTGCGGATTTCGCCGTGTATCTGTGACACACGGTCGTAGGTGACCGACAGACGGCTGTCCTGGGCCCCGAGACGAGCCATTCGTCCTAGCATGTTGTTCAGTCCCGCATCGATGCCCGCGAGCGAGCGACCACCTGCGTCTATCTGACGGCCATCGAGAAGATCGTCTCGCAGGCTTATGACCATATCAAACAGGCTTCCGCCGAATACCGACGCACCGTCCGCCGTGTTCGCAGGCGGCCGTCCGCCGCCGGGTGCGACAACACCGAGATCCTCAAGGACGGTACCTTCGGAGTCCTGAAGCCACAACTGATGGGGGGTGGTCGTCTCGAGGACCAGCCCGTCATTCACCGGGTCAAGTCTCGCCTGTACGGCAGCACCACTCTCGTTTATGCGATCCATAACCGCGAAAACCGAATCGCCCTCGTTTACCCGTACTTCCACGCCGTCGATGTGCATGACCGAATCCTGCGTCGCCACATAGTCGGTCACATCGACATTGCTCGAGACGGTCTGGTTCTCCGCCCAGAACACATCGTTTCCGGGTATGTTCAGGTCAATGAATGCGTTGTCGCCGATTTCCGCGCGGTTGACCGTGATGTCGCCATTGTACAGGACTTCGGTGATTCGCAATCCATCGGCGCCTTCGACATTGCCACGGAGTACCTGAAACGCGTCTGAATCCGTACGCGCACCGGCAAAAATAGACCCACCGGTTCCATTATCTGAATTCGCGATTTCGACGAGTTCCTCAAGGAGCTCGTCGACTTCGACCGCCATTTGCCTCGTGTCTTCGGCCGTAAACGTCCCGTTTGCGCCCTGCACCGCAAGTTCGCGTATACGCTGCATAATATCCACCGCCGATCGCATATGGCCTTCGGTGACCCTGACGTTGTCCTGCGCGTATTCGATGTTGTTGCTGTAGCGATTCAGGCGGGTTGCGAAACTGTCGTAACGCGTCGCGTGTGCTGCCGAAAGCGGTGCGTCACGAGGATCCTGTATCCGCCGCTGACTTGAGATCTGATTCATGAGCGTTCGTCTGTCGCTTTCCTGACGCCTCATAAAGAACTGCGTGTTGTCATTCGGCATGTTAGTGCTGATTCTGTTCATGTGCCTGTCCTTATACGCCCATGCGGTTAATGATCGTATCGAGCATGTTATCAACCTCGGTAAGGTAGCGCGCAGCTGCGCTGTAGCCGTGCTGGAACATGATCATCTGCGAAAGCTCTTCGTCCATGTTTACACCGGAAATTGAGTCGCGATGATCTCTGAGATCTTTCATGATCAATTCGTGGGTGCGTAACGATTCACGCGCCTGCTCGCCCCGAAGACCAACGCTCGCGACCGAATCGGCAAAGTAGTCCTCGAAGGTCGAGATACCGCCGAGCATAAGCGCCTCGTGCCGCAGCAGTGCAACCTGCTCCGCAGCAGCGCCGTCACCAGGTTCGCCGTCGCGTCCTCCGCGGGAAATGCTCGACGCAATACTCGCGGGCTCGCGCTCGAGTGCAGGATTTATCGCGATCCAGGCCGAGGGGTTTGCGCGGGGTGCAACGGCAAAACCACCGTCGGTCCGCAGCTGATCGACTCCATTTGACTCATCCGACCGAAACGCCCCGTCGGCACCGCTCTCCTGAAGCACACCTGCATACCCGACAAGAAACTGCCCACTGTCTTCCACCTGCCGGATCACGAAGTCGGGGTTCTCCCGGTTGGCCGCTGTCGTAGCCTTGAGTGACAGGCGCTGGTCGCGGTCGAGCCGTGCGACCACCTCGGCTCCGCTGTTATTGATCCGACGAACGACGTCCTGGACCGTATCACCGGGCCCGTATGTAACCTCGATTGGTCCTTCGGAACCTGAAAGCGTCATGGTACCGGAGAGACCGATCTGATCGTCCGGATTCAGACGGTTCGCCCCGTGCATGCGAAACAGATAGGTCGAGTCAACGGCACCGTCTTCGTTCCGGTCAAAGTTCCCGATGGTGTTGTCGATGATCGGCTGCTCGACAAAGAAGTCCTGTCCCGTTCGACCATTGAGCCCGAAAGCGTTCCGGTGAATTTCGTTGACCGCATCGGCGAAGTTCATGACAAAGGTATCAAGACTCTGTATTTCGTTGCGAATATCGACGTCTCTGAGTTCCAGGTGTGCTGCAAGGCTGCCGCTTTGAAACTGTATTTCCTCGCCCGAGTGCTCCCACACAACCTGCGAGTACCCCTGGTTATCCCTGTCCGGCTCGGTGCTCATGCGCATCGCTATGTCACCCTGGACAAGATGGTATCCGGCCGTGTTGACGCGAAACTCGGTCGGATCGCGTCTGTCGACGCTTATGTCGATGATGCCGCTGAGACGTTCGACGAGCAGATCCCGACGGTCGTACAAGTCATTCGGGTTGTCACCAGCTGCTTCGACGCGAGTAATCTCGCGATTGAGATCAGCTATTTCGCGGGTAAGGTCGTTTATCCGATTAACGCCGGTCTGAACTTCATCTTCGAGCATACTCCCTATTCGATCAAGCTGCTGAAAGCGCTGTGAAGCGCCGTCGAGAAGTGCCTGACCGCGTTCGAGCAGCGCCTCCCGTGGAGCGATCTGGTCCGGGTGCATCGAAAGCTCCTGCCATCCGTCCCAGAAACGGTCGAGAAGCGTGCGCATCGACGAGTCTGTGGGTTCGTTGTACACCTGCTCGATCTGCAGCATGTAGCTGTCGCGCTCGTTCCAGTATGTCTCCCCACCAGCCTGAGACACGATGCGCCCTTCGAGAATGAGATCTCTTACGCGTTCGATACGAGCAACCTCGACGCCCTGGCCAAGCTGTCCGGGACGTTCCGCCCGGGTCAGACCTGGACGGGATATCGGGTGGAAGGACTCCATGACCACACGCTGGCGACTGTACCCCTCGGTATTTCCATTCGTGAGGTTGTGTCCGGTCGTGGTCAGCGCCCGGTTGTGTGCGAAAAGACCCCTCTTTCCGATCTCGATCCCTGAAAAGGTGGACTGCATACAGCCTCCAGGCTACAAACTCTGATTCACGACAAAGGCACGATCATCGTGTCGCTGTACCCGACCCGTACGACTGTATATCGTTCCTTTGCGCTCCGGAAAAAGTTCTTTGAGAACTTCTTCTATGGTCTGGGTCGATGACTGCACGTAGGCTTCCAGCCCGCCGTTTGCACTGGCGACTCTCATGACGGCGATCTTGAGTCCACGGTACAGGGCGGCCAGCTCTGTCCGTTCTTCGTCTTCCAGGCGGCACAGAAGCTCGAAGAAGCTCTCTTCGGCTCCGAAACCCAGCAGCTTCCGCAAACGCCCGTACGAAGCTTTGCGTTGCTCTTCGAGCGCGCCTGCGTCGTGTGCGTGTGCCTGCAGGACCCGAATCTGCTCTTCGAGACTCTCCCAGTCGCGGTTCATGACCGCCTCCTGAAGCCGGCTGTGTTCGGCGGCTATCGTTTCGAGCGTCATGATCTGTGCCCGGATCACGTCACATACTTCAATTGCCACGGTTTTCACGTTCATTCGACAGTCCTCTCCCTATCTCGTTACGATTATCGACAGAAGAAGCTTTGACTTGACTTCAGAGATTGATGTTGACGAGTACCGGGTCTGGTCGGCAGAATCCGGATATGCACGTAGTTATAGCGGGTGCCGGAATCGCAGGGCTTTCTGCTGCCTTGTACGCCAGGCTGTACGGATTCCAGACCACAGTTTATGAGGAGCTTGCTCCCGGCGGGCGTTGCCTTGAAACCTCTCACGCACGGTTCTTTCCGGGGCTGCCCGAAGACGTCGGCGCACTGGATGTCGCCGAACGGCTTGAAGCGCAGGTTCGGGATCGGGGAGCCGTGTTCAGGAACGAACGCGTCCTGCAGGTACGCTCCAATCCTGGTGCGCCCGGGGACGCAGGCGTGATCGTCACGACCGAAGGCGGAGACCTCGCCGCCGATGCATGCATTATTGCGGTGGGAGATGGGCGCCGAACTGCCGGTATTCCAGAAGAGGACACATACGCCGGTCGTGGACTCAGCTACTGCGCAACCTGCGACGGCCCTCTGTTTCGGGGAAAAGAGGTCTGTGTTATAGGCGGCGGCGACAGTGCCTGCGACGAAGCGCTGTTTCTCTCCCGGATCTGCTCGACGGTGCATCTGCTGTGCAGATCGCCCGAACTGACCGCGCTTCCGGCGCTCCGCGAAGAAGTCTCATCCTGCTCGACTATACAGTGCCATTACTCGACGGAGGTGGTCGGGTTCCGGGGTATGACAAATGACATGGGGTTCACGACGCTCCAGGCTGTTCGAACTCGCGGTGCGGACGGAGAATCCGACCTGCCGGTGTCCGCCGCCTTCGTGTTTGCCGGACGTCGCGGACTGTCTGCATCGATAGCTCCGGATTGCACCTCCGATTCCGATGGAAGGCTTGCGACCGATGCTCGTATGAGGACGTCGGTTACAGGCGTGTACGCAATCGGGTCGGCCCGAACGAACCCCGTACCTCAGTTTGTCGTAGCCGCCTCGGACGGTGTCATTGCGGTGAGAGACATGTACGAACGATGGCATGACAAACCATAGGCTCCGTATACATCTCGCGATCATCCTTCTCTTCGCAGCACCCTGGCTGCACGCGCAACCCGATGCAGACTTTCTGTACCCCGAGGACACCGAATCGGCAGCCGGGCGCGCACGAGCGTTGTTCGAGTCCATGACCACCGAACAGCGTCTTGCACAGCTCTTCCTTGTGGGATGGGACAACGTCGCTCCGAGCGAGGCGCTTCTTGAGTGGATCAACACGCGGGGACTTGGCGGAGTGAAGGTCTTCGGCTGGAATACGAACAACGCTGTTGCACTCGCCCGCTCGCTCTCGACCATGCAGGAACGCAGCCTGGCGTCGGCTGCCGGAATACCCCTGCTCACCGCTACGGACCAGGAGGGGGGATGGGTCAGACACGTCCGGGACGGAACCAGTAATACCCCGGGGAACATGGCTCTCGGTGCCGGCGGCACACCTGCAGACAGCTTCGAGACGGCGCGGCGGCTGTCACAGGAGCTTCGAGTACTCGGCATAAACATGAACTTTGCCCCGACCGTAGACGTGTACAGGAATACTGAAGCGTCGGTTATAGGGCCTCGCGCTTTCGGTGACGACCCCCTGCAGACCGCAATTCTCGGAATGGCGTTCGCTCGCGGTTCACAGGCAGAAGGCGTGATACCGACTGCAAAGCACTTTCCCGGACACGGGAACGCGGTTGGCGACAGCCATCTGCTCCTGCCACGCCTGCAGGAGGACCTCAGTGAGCTCAGGGACGTTGATCTTCTCCCCTTCCGGATGATGATTCACGAAGGCGTGCCCGCGGTACTCAGTGCCCACATCGCCTTTCCAAATATTACCGGTACCGATACGCCGGCGTCGCTTTCGTCTTTTTTCATGCGTGACATACTCCGGGACGAACTCGATTTTTCCGGCATCGCGGTAACGGACGACATGTATATGCTCGGGGCTGTCGAGTACGCCGAGCGGCAGGGCTGGACCTTTGCTGAAATGGTTGTAGAAGCGCTCGCAGCCGGGAACGACATGGTCATGCTGTCGCGTACGCCCGACGCAAACGGCGCCATATGGCAAACGCTTGTAGATCGGTATCAAAGCGACCCGGAGTTCCGCGACACGACGAATGAGTCTGTCATGCGAGTCCTCGAAACGAAGGTTCGCTTTCTCGGAAACCCTGACAGGGTCCCGCTGAACCCCGACGTCGCGACAATACGACAGCGTCTGCCGTCTGCCGATAACGATTCGTTTTTCGCCGAGCAGGCGGTTCGGGGGACAAGCATTATACGGCGTAAGCGCATCCCTCTTTCAGATCGCGATACAGGCCGCGTACTCGTGACCGGCAACGTCGCCTCGTTTCTCTCTGAAGCCCGCCGGTGGTTCCCCGAAGCCGAACGATATCCTTTTCCGTACTCGCCGACACATACCTCACGGGCCGTTGACCGAACATGGATGCGGCTGAATGCGTCGCGCTTCGATACCATTATTTTCGGTCTTTCCAACCGGAACAGCGCGGAGATACTCGCCGAGCTCGAACCCTTCGCGGACCGCGTCGTGGTGCTCTCGACGCTCTCGCCGCTGTACCTCTCGGAGATGCCATGGGTACAGGATGCTGTTGCGGTATTCGGCCTTACCACGGTCAGCCACGCCGCAGGGTTCGCTGCGATACGAGGAAATGTCACACCCGCAGGTATTGTACCGCTTTCTGCACTTCGCCCGCCGGTGTTCGGAGCCCCGGAGTGATAGGGTTTGCAACGCGTTCGCGCTGGAAAATTGCCAGGCGGGTTCACCATCAGGAGCTTCAGCAATACCTTCGACCCCAGGAGTTCCGCTGCGTTACCGTGACCGAACGACTGAAAACGGAGGGCTCACGCCCCGTTTCGTCAGGACGATATCTGCTCTACGAAGGCAGTTCCGGAATAGAAGCGTGCGTCTACTTTACCGCGAATGGATTCGTGTACCCGGTTCTTCCCGAAGGACCAGTGCCGGACCTTTCGGGACTGAAAAGCGCCCTGAACGCGGTACACCCGCGTCTGTTCTGTATAATGGGTACTCAACGCGACGTGCTGCATATGGAGGCTGTGTTTTCGCTGCCCCCGGTAACGACTGTGACCTATTTTCTCATGGAACGACAGGTTCCGGCGGTTCCCGCCCGCCCCGACGACGACCCGCTGGTACACATACGATCGGCAGGAGTTCTCGACGCCGACACGATCTATCCTGTGCAGCGACTGTACGAAATCGAAGAGGTACTCATGAATCCCGAGAGCTTTGATGCACGCGTCTGCGCGCAGCAGTTGCGGGTCGCTCTGAATAATCAACTCGTCTATATCGCTTCAAACCAGGGCGGTGTGATCGCCAAGGCACAGACAAACGCGCGTGGTTATGACTGGGATCAGATCGGCGGCGTATTCACGCGCGAAAGCTTTCGATCCCGTGGTATCGGCAGAAATGTCATGCGCGCGCTGCTGAACGAAACAGACCACGCTGAAAGGCGTACCTGTCTGTTCGTCAAAACACATAACCGCGCTGCGCTTCGCATGTATCGCTCGCTGCAGTACACTGTACGCGATGAGTTCCGCATTACCTATTACCGAAACGTGTAATCCGCGCCTTCAGGAGCGCCTATGAGCATGCCATTACCCGCACACATTCCTCCGGATCTCCCGCTTCGGGTGCTGCTCGTGTGTCCGGATACGAACGATGGAACAGACGATACGGCACACGTGACGCAGGAACTCTCGCGTTCGCTTCGCGCGAATGGCGTCGATGCGCGCATACTCATGCCCTGCGGTCCGTCCGTAGACCGGACCCCGTTGTATCGGCATCCCGATCCCGTATCCGTGGAACTCGGAATTCACGAGTACTTTGTTGCGATTCTGACAGCGGCGCATCCGGCCGACTCATCGGTCCCGGTGTACCTGGTGGACCATCGGGACTTTTTCGCGAATACACCCGACAACCCGGAGTCCGGACCGATTGAGCGTGCAGCCTTTTTATCGGCGAGCGTTTTTCCGGCGTGTCGTGCACTGCACTGGATCCCGCACGTGGTTCATTCGTTCGGCTGGCAGGCGGCGTATGTGGCAGCACTCGCTCGAACCCGTGAGTACCTGCGCGGGTATCAGGAAACCGCTACCGTGCTGACGCTGTCGACGTCGGACGAGCCGACCGCAGATGTGATGTCGCTTTCGCGGCTGGGTATAAGCCACGAGCAGGCGGTCGACATGGGCCTGTACACAGGTGGAGCAGTGTCTCTCGGAGCAGCGGGAAGGTCGCACGCAGACCTGGTCGCGTCGCCCGAGGAAAGTGGTGACCGCTCAGCCGGCGAGTGGATCGAAACCTACCGCTCGCTTTCGCGATTGCGAAGCCGGCGCGACAGTCGTCCGATCCGGTGATCCAGTGAATCCACAAGCGCACCGGTGGTCGCACGGCTTCGCATCTGCAGGCAGATCTCAAGCGCGGCTTCCGGTGCACGGGCCCGATGCTCGTAGTACTTCGCGAGCTCGATCCCGGCAGTAAGGCTGCCTCCGGGACGGTACAGACTCCGCCACAGCGGCACAGCCTCCGCGCTCCGCCCGGTGCGTTTGAGGACGCCTGCCAGGGCAATCATGGCCCTCCGCGAGTCGCCGAAGGGCCGCGCCGGGTCTGCGTGCTCGTGGAGCAGTTCCTCCGCCTTCGCGGGATCCTGTGCCATAAGCATGCGGGCGAGCGCGACCGTATCCGCACGCCTGTTCGCCCCCGCAGAGGCGAGGTCTTCTTCGATAAATACCAGGAGCCTGACGAGGCTCACGATATCCTGTTCATGGTGCGTGATAACCGGTCGAAGAACCTCCGCCACTCCGGTCTGCAGAAAC
Organism: Spirochaetaceae bacterium; assembly: GCA_046542845.1. Taxonomy (GTDB): domain Bacteria; phylum Spirochaetota; class Spirochaetia; order DSM-27196; family SKKC01; genus SKKC01. The sequence goes on along the minus strand of JBKHAN010000015.1, from coordinate 38,492 downwards.
GTAAAGTAGCGCTCGGGCACTTCTGCCCCGGGTATATCGCCGTTTCGCTGCACCCCCAGGAGATCCCGCTCGACGGTCGACAGATTGCAGCGCGGAAGGCGCGATCGATACAGACGACGCACCGGGTAGAGCAGATCCAGCTGCCGCGGTTTTGTCCAGGGGATCGCGTTCATGAGAAAGCGGGTCTGCAGGACGTTCAGATCGAAGCTTTTCCCGTTATAGCTCACCACGCAGGATTCCGGAGTCAGATACTCCGCGATGTGCGCCAGGTACGACGGCTCACCGGGATAGTCAGTCAGGAGAAACTGCCGGAGCGTACACGTTCCATCGTCGGAGAGAACGCCGAACCCGCTGAGAAAGGCGATAGTACCTGCACCGAAACCAAGCCCTGTTGTCTCCGTATCAACGAATACATACGGGCCAGGTGTCTCGGCGAGTATCAGCCCGCTGCGCTGATAGAACTGCAATCGCTCGCGCGAAGCCTCTGAAACCTCGTGCCTGCTGGTCCGGCACCATACGAAGGAGTCACGTTGCTCGAAGCCGAGGTTCGCGAGCTCGGCGGAGGCTTGCCCGTCCGCGGCGCTTTGCTCCGATTCGCGCGTGGCATAGGCCGTGGTGACCGACGGTGAGCCTGTGGACTGCAGCCGCTTAAGCCGTGCAGCGAGCTTCTCTTTCACGGTGTTTCCTCGACGGTCGAGACGGTGCTCCTGCCGGTCCACGCGGTCAAAAGCTCGAGTACAGCGGCTTTCGGATTCGCGTCTATATCCTCGTCTTCGTTTCGGGGTCCGATACACGACGGACACCCGTCCTGACATTCGCACGAATCAACGAGCGTGTGACAGGCCGAAAAAATCGCCTGAAGCTTATCACGAAACATTTCCGAAAGCCCGACCCCTCCGGGGTACTTATCGTAGATGTACACGACCGGAACGTCAAAATGCGGGTCTCGCAGGCGTTCGGCCGTACCGATATCATTACGGTCGCACAGGAGGTACACCGGGGCGAGCGTCCGAAGCACGGAACCAAGACGCCCGAGTACGACAGGCTGGGCGTCGGCCGGCAGCGCGTGCAGCCTCCGGCCGCCCGGTGACTGATCGTCGAGCACGATCATGCAGCTTCGGGTGTGCATCTCTTCCTCGGGCAGGTATATTTCCCCGTATCCCACGTTCTCGTGGGTGCCGTAGCGGATCTTCTTGAACTTCGACAACTGGGTCCTCACGAGCACATCCCCAAGCACAACCCGGCACGAATCCGTCGTCGTCATATCGTCTTCGTGCAGCACCTGTATATCGCGTTTCACAATAGCATCGGTATAATAATTGACCTGTGACTGCTCTACGTAACATCGGCGGTTCGCAATATCGAGAGAGGTCACGATAAACTGCTCACCCCGGTGTATGTACACCGCGTTGTCAAAAAGCTCTTCCTTCGCGGATGCGCGGTCTATCTCACCTATGACGGTGTGCCCGCCCCGGGTTGTATCCACGATAACTACATTGTCATTCGTCGCCGTGCGAAGCGATATCGATTCGGCGGGGTAGCTTCTGTCCGCCCAGTGAAACCGGTCCGCGGTAAACCGGACAACTCCGGTCTCCTCGATTGCATGCAGCAGTTCAGTTGAACCCTCCGGGAACGGCGGCTCTTCAGAAAACGGCAGCTCGAATACCGCACATTTCAGGTGATCGCCGAGAATAAACAGGTTATCGGGATCCACGAAGCCGTCTTCAGGACTCCGGCCGAAAAAGTAACCCGGATTCCGGACCATGTACTGATCAAGCGGATTGGATGATGCGATCAGTATCGACGCGCTCAGCGTATTCCGTCGTCCGGCACGGCCTGCCTGCTGCCAGGCGCTCGAAATGGACCCGGGCAGGCCGGCAGAAATTGATACGTCAAGCCCGCCGATGTCAATCCCGAGCTCGAGTGCATTGGTCGAGACAACCCCGTGTATGGTTCCGTTCCGCAGTCCCCGTTCGATTTCGCGACGCTCCGAGGGGAGGTAGCCTCCGCGGTAGCTCTCGACTCTGAGGCGTGCGTTGTCCGTGTAGGTATTGGCGAGCGACTTGTTGATGTACGAGGCGATCAGTTCGGTTCGCGTACGGCTGCGGCTGAACACAATGGTCTTGACCCGACGGCGCAGGAACTCGAGCGCGAGGCGCCTGGCCTCGAGTACAACGCCGCGTCGTATACCCTGGACCCGGTCCACGTAGGGAGGATTATACAGAATGATGTGTTTTTCACCCCTCGGTGCGCCGCTCTGATCTATCAGGTGAAGCGACGCTCCGGTAATTCCCTCCGCAAGTTCCCTCGGGTTGCCTATGGTTGCCGACGAACAAATGAACACCGGATTCGCTCCGTAGAACGCTGCGATGCGTTTGAGACGTCGCACGACGTTTGTCATGTGGCTCCCGAACACACCACGATAGGTGTGTATCTCGTCTATCACGACGAAGCGAAGATTCTTGAGAAAGGTAATCCAGCGGGGGTGGTTCGGCAGGATCCCTGAATGAAGCATATCCGGGTTGGAGATAATGATCTGTCCCGTTGTCCTGGCGGCCGCGCGAATACTTGTCGGCGTATCACCGTCGTAGGTTACGATCCTGACACCGAGCTCGCCACCACTGACTGTTTCGTTCAGTTCCGACTGCTGGTCCTGACTCAAGGCTTTCGTCGGAAACAGGTATAGCGCGCGTGCTTCAGGGTTCTCCAGAATCGTCTGCATGACGGGCAGGTTGTAACACCAGGTTTTTCCGCTCGCGGTCGGTGTCACAACGATCGTATGCCGCCCTGCCCGTACTGCCTCGTAGGCCTCGGCCTGATGCGTGTACAGGCGATCGAGACCGCGCTGCAGCAGGAACGAGCGCAGCGAACCGGCGAGATCGTCCGGCAGATCCCGATAGCGCCCGGCTACCGACGGTACGTGTTCCCAGCGGGTGACACAATCTGTAAACGCTCGATCCCGCGATAATGACTCGAGTACGCCTCCGACATCTGGCATTCTGAATTCCTCCGAAACCGAGCATATCACCATTCCTAAGGTCAAAACAGAGCTTGACCGCTGGATGAAACGGTCCATACACTGCAGGTAGGCTTTCCGGGGGGTATCGTGTCAAAAGTACTATCGATTATTCTTGGGGGCGGCAAAGGAACCCGCCTGTACCCCCTTACGAAAGAGCGGGCAAAGCCGGCCGTACCCTTCGGTGCGAAATATCGCATTGTGGATATCCCGATCTCCAACAGCATTAACAGCGGTTTCAAGCAGATGTATGTGCTTACCCAGTTTAATTCCGCGAGTCTTCACATTCACCTGGCGAGTACCTATATATTCGACTCTTTCACCAAAGGGTTCGTAGAAATTCTGGCCGCCGAGCAGACCTTCGGCGATTCCGGATGGTACGAGGGGACCGCCGATGCGGTTCGGAAGAACCTGGTCCACTTTCGCCCACAAAAACCCGACTACTACCTGATCCTTTCAGGCGATCAGTTATATCGTATGGATCTCACCGAAATGGTACGCATGCACGTAGACAGCGGGTCGGATATAACCGTTGCGGCGACTCCGGTTACCCGTGAAAATGCGGTGGCTTTCGGGGTGCTTTCGGCGGCGAAGGATCGCACGATCACCGAGTTCGTTGAAAAGCCTCCGATGGAAACCAACATCTCCCACATGCGCATCCCAAGCGAGATCCACCCGAATCCGGCTCGTGAGAAAGAAGGGCGGGAATACCTCGGCAGCATGGGTATTTACGTGTTCACGGCGGCAGCGCTTGAGAAAGCGCTCGATAACAGTCTGACGGATTTCGGATCTCACATACTTCCCACGGCAATAGAGAAGGGAGGCGTTAGCGCCTACCTCTTCGACGGTTTCTGGGAAGACATCGGAACAATCCGCAGTTTCTACGAGACCAATCTCAATCTCGCCCGTATTAACCCGGATTTCAACTTCTACGACGAGCGGATGCCGATATATACCCACCGCCGCGATCTACCGGCAACAAAGTTCAACTCGTGCAGGATATCACAGAGTCTTACCGGGGACGGAAGTGTGCTTACCAACTCCACGGTCGAAAACTCGATCATTGGCATACGCACCTACGTCGAAAACGGAGCGTATCTCGACGGGGTTGTGTGTATGGGTGCAGACCTTTACGAGACTATGAATCAGCGCGCCGAGAACCGCGAAGCCGGTATCCCGGACATAGGTATTGGCGCGAATGCCCACATTCGAGGCGCTATCATAGACAAGAACGCGCGTATCGGCGAAAGCGCCAGCGTAGGTTTTCAGTATGAAAGCTACCCCGACGGGGATTTTCAGCATCACTACGTCCGCGACGGAATCATTATCATACCCAAGGGAGCCGTTGTGCCCCCGGGAACGGTTATCTGACGGAGCGCCTGCGGATGACCGGCACGGCTTACTGCCAGTCTTCCGGGTGATACTTGAGGTACTCGTATACCCCAAAGTCAGAACTCGCCATTTCAAGCTTCTTCATGTCGGGAACAGCAATCCAGTCTACCTTCTCGTGCTCTTCGATGCGAAAATCGTCGCTGAGGAGATCTGCCCTGTAAGCCTGCAGCGTAAAGTGTGTGCCGTTATGCTGGAAACTTCCGCGGTAGAACAGACGGCCAATTCTGATGTCGACGCCGAGTTCTTCCTGGAACTCACGCTGCAACGCGGCTCCGGGCGTTTCTCCCGCGTTGACTTTTCCGCCGATGAACTCCCAGCATCCGCCGAGCGTTCCTCCTGGTTTCCGCTTTCCCATAAGATACAGGCCGTCGCGGACAACGACCCCCGAGACGGACATGGTTTCCTGTACGGGTTCGTCTGCGCTCGCGGTTGGAATATCCTGCTCACCACCCTCGTAGATGGCACGTTCGGTGTCAATCCAGTTACCGCGACCGTCTTTCATCATCATCTTGCATCTCCTTTCACAGAACTACAGCAGCGGGACGTGGTGAAACAGCAGGTGCATAAGCCCCGCGACAACGGAAATACCGCCGTACGCGTTCTTCGGAAGTATGAAGATGCGCTCCAGTCGGTATCGAACAGAGCGGGTATCGAGCACTGAAACCCGGGCTTCCTCGCGATACAGGCGTTGCAGAAGCAGTGTGAACCCGGTTGCCATGGCAGCGATCGCCGGAGCAAGGTCCCCGAGGACATACCAGTTTCCTTCGGTCACGCTAATGAGCTTTGCACACCCGAACAGGAAGGTAAGCGCTCCGACGGTCGTCCGGTATACCTCATTCTGTATCGCGTCCCGGTTCAGGAACGCTCCGAGACGCATGTTCCGGTCAAAAAAATCAAACCCCAGGGTAACTCCGCCAATGATGTTAAAAATGATGTTCAACGCATAAAACTGATACATGTATCCCTCAATCCGAGTGTTACGATACGGATCATTTGAGCCGCCGTCAAACGCCCTCCGCGTGACATCGTCTCGTGTACGGCCGATCAGCGCACACCCGTTCTGAGCACAAGGGTTGAACCACCGTAGCGAATATCGGCCTCAACCCTGTCTGCAGACTCGTCGAAAGTCACACGCATGGTCCGCACATCGCCCGGGACGGGGAGAACATCGCGATCGTCGATGGTATCCGAAGCGATGTTTTCGTCGCCTATCAACCGAAACGCCGCGTCAAACAGCGGAGCGTCGAAGGCGTCACCCCTGTTCGTGATGGTAAGGGTCACAAGTGTCGTATTGTCGCGACCGAGAGCGGACAGCTCGAAGCGATACCCGTCCTGCATCGCACTGTCTTCGGGCGTCCGCAGAAAGCCCCACCATATACCAAAAACAATAAGCAGCAGCAGGACATCGAGGAGGACGATTGTAAGGCCGCGATTCCGCCGAAATATGCTGCCGCTCGTGACGGGTTTCCGACGTCGCGGGGCACGCTTGAGACGCTCATCTCGATTGTAGTGAAAGTGCAGCTCACCCGAGTTTCCAGGCTGTTGGTTCATGTTCCATTGCTCCCGGTTCCCAAATGCCCGCGAGGACCCGCGATATTTCCAGGGGAAGGTCGTCGGCGTTAAACCACCCGCGTCGTCGAAACAGCCTGCGCCCGGCTTCGGCATGGGCAAGCACACCGGCGACCGATGCATCGAAGGCCGAACCGCCCCCAGCGAGTATACCGCCTATGACCCCGGCGAGGACATCGCCGCTGCCACCGCAGGCCAGCGCCGCCAGGTTCCCGTCAACCACGACGGTATCGCCGTTCGCCGCGACGATATGACTCGCCTGCGCCTTGATGACTACGGTGCACTCGTAGCGCTTGGCGAGTTCCCGGCCCGTGGAAACCGGGTCCGCCTGCACGCGATCAAGACTGCATCCGGCGAGTCGGGCAGCCTCGGCCGGATGAGGCGTGAGAACCCAGTCTTTCAGAACAACGCCTTCTGCGTCCGCGAGTGCAGCAAGGGCGTCCGCATCGAGTACTCCTTTCGGCGCGTAGCTCGGGAGCTTCGATACAAGTTCGACGCGGGACGGATGTCGACCCCATCCCGGCCCTGCGGCAATAGCGTCAATCCGTCGATGGGTCTGGTTGAGCGCCGCATCGATATCCTGTGAAAACCGTGTCATGATCGACGCAGACATGCCTTCGGGAATTGTCTCCGAATACAGCGTCACGAGCGCGGCGCGGGCGCGGACGGCGGCTTCACTGCACAGCCGCGCGGCGCCGGTCATGCCCTCGCTACCCGCGAGTACCGCCGTATGACCTCGCACGCCCTTGTGGGCGGCTGCGGGGATGGGGTTCAGATACCGGCTGAGATCTCTCGTATCGGCCAGCTGTAAAGTGGGACCGGTCCTGCGCTCTTCAAGTTGCTTTGGAAAGCCTATATCGAGGCAATGTATGTTTCCCGCGCGGGATCTCCCCCAAGGTGAGTAGAGAACACGTTTCGCCCACCCGAAGGTCAGTGTGTCGTCTGCGACGACCGAGCGCTCCGGTGCTTCGGCGCCGTCGCGAAGCCCGCTGGGTAGATCGAGGCTTACGACACGTGCGCCTGCCTTGCGGCACTCAGCGATGAGATCGAACGCGGGAAAGAGTTTTTCGCGCACCGGCTGCTTCAAGCCGGTGCCGAGTACGGCGTCCACAACAAGGTCCGCCTCACCTGCGATATCGAGGCTGTCGGGTTGATCGGACCGAAAAACACGGATAGGAATCCCGAGTTCACGACAACTGCGCATGTGGATGGCGGTCGGTGACCCGGATGCGGCGCGTTCACACCCGGCGGCCACGACAACAAGGGTACAGCGCCCGGAAATGGCCGCCATGCGTGCGAGTGCAAGACCGTCGCCGCCGTTGTTGCCCGGACCGGCGAAAACGACAATCGTTCGCGGCTTCATTTCAGAGATAACCCGCCATGACTCAGCGGCCGCGTGCTCCATGAGTACAATTCCGGGTATCCCGTACGTCTCGATTGCCGTTGTGTCGAGATCCTGCATTTCCTCTGCATCGAACAGGTATTGCATAACGCCTCACAATCCGGGGCTGCCGACGAGACGATCGGTTCGCCACCAGACAATATCAACGCGCTCGCTCCTGCCGATAAGCCCGACGAGAATGCCCTCGGGTGATACCGACAGGTTACTCTCGGTAACCGTCTCATCTTCGATTTCAATGCTTCTGCGCGCAGCGACCGAACCGTCCGGGTTCAGGATCAGGAGAATGTGTTCGGCCTCATCGGTACGAGCGGTGAGAAACAAGTGCCCGTGCGGCCCTATTCCGATGAGACGGAACATGTGCTGCACCTCCTCGTCCTCAAACGACGGGAAGCTCTGCACAACTGTCGTGAGCCGAGGAATTTCTACGGGGTCTTCGTATACGCCGTCTTCCAGATCGAGACGAAAAATCATACTGAAGGTGTCGGTTACATCACGACCTCCAAGGTCGGACCCGGTGTGTTCGTAATAATCCAGTTTCAGGTGCAGCGTGTCGTGTACAGGGTCGGGCACGACCGTCTCGAGCACGGGAAGGAGATTGTCCTGATCGGGCACCGGTAAGCGGTCGTTGGAAATACGTACCTCGTACACGAGTATGCCGTCTGAATCGTACCAGAATACGACTCTGCCGTCGCTGACCCTGCTGGTGACGACGATGTCCCCGTTTTCCCGTACGTCCATGCGTTCGATTCCGGGAAACCGTGTCCCCCCCAGGCCCTCCTGCCCCAGCACATCCTGAAACATCCCGCCTGAAAACCTGAGGACACGGGATCGAAGCCGCACCCCGAGTTCTTCGTCCCAGATCCCTTCGCGCTCCGTCCGTTCCTCTATAAGAAGGGTTCTGCCCGCCCCGACGGCAATCTCGCCTATATTCTCGAAGTTCCGTGCCACAGACGTACGCGTGGCACCCTGGGGTCCCCCCTGTTCCGGCAGGAGGCTTTCCAGATTCAGTTCGGGATCGTACGCCGTCCACAGCATGTCTCCGAAACCCGTAAATTCCATGAGCTTCGATGCCTGGCCGTTGGAAAGATACACCCTGCCTTCGCGGCTCGCGATGCGATTCCGGAAGTGGCGACTCGTCCGGGTCTGCAGAAGATCAAACTGCTCGGGGCCTTTACCAATCTCGAGCGAGAACAGCACCTCGCGCTCCAGTGTGCGCGGAGAATCACCCTCGCAGGAGAACAGAAGCACGGGGAAAATCAGGAGAGAAAAAAAACGCTTCATTGAAGCCGAGCGTAGCGAGCATTCCGATTCAGTGTCAATCTTGACCGCCGGAGAGCAGAGCTATACAGTTAGCCCATGATCTCTCGCCTTATTGACGCGGTTTTTGGCTCCAAGCACGAGTCTGACCTGAAGCGTCTCACACCACTTCTTCTGGAAATCAACAAACGCGAAACCTGGGCGATGTCGCTCTCGAGTGAACAGTTTCTTTCTGAGACCGCGCGGATGCGGACCGACGTTCAGAACGAGGCCTGCAGTCTCGACGATATACTCCCGCAGGCTTTCGCTATGGTGCGCGAAGCGGCGCGGAGAGTCCTTGGCGAACGCCTCTTTGACGTTCAGCTCCTTGGCGGCATCGTGCTCCACCAGGGTAAAATCATGGAAATGAAGACCGGTGAAGGCAAGACCGTCTCATCGGTCACCGCAGCCTACCTCAACAGTCTCACTGGAAAGGGAGTACACCTGATCACGGTCAACGACTACCTGGCCCAACGGGACGCCGGGTGGATGGGTCCGGTCTACGAGTATCTCGGTGTAAGCGTCGGATACATTGCTGCCGGCATTGACCACGAAGCGAGAAAGGCCGCATATCGGAAAGACATAACCTACGGAACCAACAACGAGTTCGGGTTCGACTACCTGCGCGATAACATGCAAATGACCCTCGAACACAAGGTGCAACGGGGGCACAACTATTGCATCGTCGACGAAATAGACTCGATTCTCATAGACGAGGCACGTACGCCGCTCATCATCAGCGGTGCAGCCGAAGACGACACCCGGAAATTCATGGACGTAAACCGGGTTATCCACGAACTGACCGAATGTGAGGTTGATCCGGCGACCGGAGAGTATCCGGACGACCCGACGGGCGACTACAAGGCCGAGGAAAAAAACAAGCGCGTATCGTTTACCGACGAAGGACTGAACCATCTCGAAGAACTGCTGAAACGCAACAAGGTTATCAGCACCTCGCTCTTCGACGACGAGAACTTCGAGTACATTCACTACGCGACGCAGGCGCTTCGTGCGCATACCCTGTTCAGGAAGGATACCGACTACGTTGTCCAGGACGGAAAGGTCGAGATTGTTGATGAGTTCACCGGGCGCATCCTTCACGGGCGACGCTACTCGGATGGCCTCCATCAGGCCATCGAGGCGAAGGAAGGTATTCGCGTCAAGCAGCGTAACCGGACGCTTGCAACCATCACCTTCCAGAATTTCTTCCGCATGTACACGAAGCTCAGCGGCATGACCGGGACAGCCGCCACCGAAGAGAAAGAGTTCGGGAAAATCTACGGTCTCGAAGTCGTCGTGGTACCGACAAACCTCCCGGTCGCCAGAAAAGATGAAGACGACGTTATTTTTCTCGACGAAGCCGACAAGTACGAAGCCATAGGCGAGGAAATCGCAGCGGTCCACGCCGCCGGCCAGCCTATACTCTGCGGTACCGCGAGTATAGAGCGAAGCGAACAGTTGTCCGAGCTGCTTCGCAGAAAGGGCATCCCCCACGAGGTTTTGAACGCGAAGAATCACGCCCGCGAAGCGCTCATCATTGCCGAAGCCGGGGCGAAGGGTTCAATCACGATCGCGACGAATATGGCGGGACGCGGCACGGACATCAAGCTCGGTGGTAATCCGGAATTTCGCGCGAGACGTCGTGCCGGAACCGAAGCGGACGAAGAAGAGTTTCAGCGCGCCTATGCAGTCGAGCGACAGAAATGGGAAGCCCAGTACGCAGAGATCAAAGACCTCGGAGGGCTGTACGTTCTGGGGACCGAACGCCACGAAAGCCGGCGTATCGACAACCAGCTTCGAGGTCGAAGCGGTCGACAGGGCGACCCGGGTCGAAGCCGTTTCTTTCTGAGCATGGACGACGACTTGATGCGCCTGTTCGGTGGTGGACAGGGCACACTCAAAAAAATGATGTCCCGTGTCGGAATGAAGCCCGGAGAGCCGATCAACAGTCCGCTCATTAACAAGAGCATAGAACGTGCGCAAAGCAAGGTCGAAGAGCGGAATTTCGATATTCGGAAACACCTCCTTGAGTACGACGACGTCGTGAACGAACAGCGCAAGTACATTTACGGACAGCGAGACGCCATACTGTCCGACACGGATCTGAAAGCGCGCCTGGTCTCTACTGCCGAGGACGTGGTAGAGGATTATCTTCAGACCTCGCTGGGCCATGGCTCAGATGAGCACGGTCTCGAAGACGAACTGCTCACGCACCTCAAGGATCGCCTGTATCTCATGCCTGACGACGAGTCTCTGCCTGGTGACCACGCAGACGATGGCGGTTCGGTCAAGGAACGGGTCATGCGAGTCGTTCATAAAGAGCTTGACGCCCGGATCGAGTCCGCAGGAACGGAGCTTTTCAACTTTGCCGTCAAGTACGAGTATCTGCGTAATATCGACGCCCGATGGCAGGATCACCTCGAGAACCTTGAAGCGCTCCGGGAGGCGGTTTACCTCCGCCAGTACGGTCAGAAGAATCCGCTGCTCGAGTATAAACTCGAAGGCTTCCAGATCTTTGATCAGATGCTGTTCGATATACGAGTCGCGATCGCGCGAAAATTTTTCCTCGTGAAACCGGACGGTTTCAAGCCCCGGCAACGCGAAGCTGCCGGAAGCTCGAGCATGCGGGAGCAGCACGGCTCGATAGACGGGTTCGCCGGAGCCGAACCTCGTCCTGCAGCTCGACAGCGTCCGAATACCGCAGGTCAGGCTACCGCGACGATACAGAGGTCAATACCCAAGGTGGGACGGAATGACCCGTGTCCCTGCGGAAGCGGAAAGAAATACAAGCACTGCCACGGTCGCTGACCTGACGGAACGCACCCATGCGGGGTAACGCGGTGTACCACCGCGCCACCTACCGAAATCCGGGTGCTTCAGCGGTGCACGTGCCGGAGGGGATCCACCGCCTGGCCGTTTCGGAACAGACTGAAATGCAGATGGTTGCCTGTGCTTCGTCCCGTCGACCCCATTGTTGCGATCCTTTGTCTCTGGTCTACTGTCTGCCCGCGGTTTACGAGTATCCGGTCCAGGTGAGCGTAGAGTGACTGAAATCCTTCCGGGTGCTGAATCACAACGTAATTTCCGTAAATGCTGTGTACACCTGACTCGACCACCCTGCCTGCCATCGACGCTGTTATGGCTGTTCCACGAGGTGCCGCCCAGTCCACGCCGTTGTGAAAACTTCTTCGCCCGGTAAACGGATCCGGCCGGTACCCGAACCCTGAGGTCAGACGCCCTGCAGTCGGGAGGATAAACAGTTCACCAAGGATTAGTCTGAGTTCGGTGGATCGCATGCGGGCTTCGGGAATAAACAGCTCCTGGCCGACGGTAACTGTATCGGTGGAAAGGTCGTTGGCGTCGAGAACCGCGGCGACCTCGACTCCGTACGATCCCGCAATACCGGCAAGCGATTCGCCTGAGCGTACGATATGTCGCAGGCCGCTGCGACTCGGTATCTGAAACTCGGTCCCGACCTGTACGCGACGGCTGTCATTGATCTGGTTAAAGCTGACAAGCGTATCCATGGTAATGCCGTAGCGAGACGCGATTCCCGATATGGTCTCGCCAGGCGCAACAGTATGCTGCTGAAACGTCAGCGCCTGAAAACGCGAAATGTCCAGCTCGACTTCCGATCCGTCGAGATGACGTGCTTCATCTACCGATGCGTTCTGGCTGAGTGGATCGAGCAGGTGCGTATGATCGAGCGCGATCGCTTCGGGAAAGGGATTGTAGCGCATCAAATCCTGCATTGTCGGGGTTGAAACGATCCCGAGTCCCACCACGACGAACAGTATTCCCCCGGCTATGAACCCCTGGTCTACCGGGGCAACCTCTCCACTCTCGGTTGCGATAACCTGTTGTGGAAGACGGATCATTTCGGTGCTTACACCGAGTAACATGCGTACCATACCGGTCAATAGTCCGTGAACCGGAGCAATGATAGCCGGAACAATAGCTGCAACCGCTGAAAAGCGTGCGATCCCCCCAATCTGCGGTCCAGTTTCACCGTTGCCGGAGTCCAGAGCCCGCGCGCGCTTGAGAAGCGAGAGAGCGCTGCGCTGCCTCCGCGTCTGCTCAAGTCTCCGGAGCAAGCCCGCTTCCGACCGCCTGTTATTCACCGCTGCCGATATTCCGGGCCTCGCGGTGCCGGTTTCGCTCGCTCGCATCAGAAATCGTTGTGGATTTTCCCAGGCGTTCATGCGCGCACTGCTGCGGCCCTGAAAAGAGGAGCGCCTCGTAAGCGACTGCCGGTTAATAACTGAATCCATACCGTATTCATATCGACACGAACCTGAGCGCATATTATAGTGCGAATCATCCGTGATCAAACAAACTTTCGACCGGAACGATGAGGATTTCTCTCCGCTCCGTGTTTTTCTACCCGCGGTCGTGCTCCTGCTCTTCCTCAGGTTGGTAGCCTTTGAGATTGTCAGAGTTGACGGGCCAAGCATGGTGCCCGCAATAGAGGAGGGGTCCACCCTCCTTATAAACCGGCTGGCCTACGGTCTTGGCCGTCCGTTTGGAAAAGGCTATATCCTCCGGTGGTCGGAACCTGAACGTGGTGAGATTGTCCTGTTGAACAGTCCACTCGACACGGCTATCGTGGTGAAGCGGATTTTCGCGGTGCCCGGCGACGCGATCGATTATTCGGAGGGCATCATGCGCATCGTTGATACCGAAATTGTGCCGGATGTCACGACGGCAGATGAATTTACCTCGCTCTCGAGCATCCCGGAGGGCCATTTCTTTGTCCTTGGCGACAATGCAGCGCGATCGCTCGATTCGCGACACTACGGATTTGTACGAATCGAAGATATCAGGGGAAGAGTTATCCGTTTTTGACCGACAATTACGGTGAAGGCATCATGGAACATACCTCACGAAATAGTCGTCGAATAATTCTTGCCGCAGGGGTCACGTTCGTGCTGTCCACGCTGCTCGTCGCGGGCTATGCCGATATTATGGTGCTGCGCCCCGACGCGGAAGTATCGGCGGGAAACCGCAGTGCAGGCGTCGAACGTGGTCCCATCCTGGACCGAAATGGCCGTATACTCGCACTCCAGACCCAATTATATACCGTCAGTGCATGGACACCCTACGTTCGTGACCCTGATACAACGGCAGTCGAGTTGTCACAGATCATGGAACGCCCGGTCGACGAGATTCTCGCACTGCTTACCGGTCCTCGTAATTTCGTTTTCCTCCAGCAGCGGGTTCCTCAACGTATCAGTGATCAGATCAGCGAAGCGCAGGCTGAAGGACGCCTTCGCGGCATCATGCTTGAGCCGACCGCCTCGCGAACCTACCCCCATGGCGATCTCGCAGCTCACGTTCTCGGTTTTGTCGGAACCGAGAACCGGGGTCTGAACGGGATCGAGTTTACCACCGAAGACGAGCTGTATCCGACCGAAGGCCGACCACGGGCGGGTATGCTCTACGGGAACCAGGTTGTTCTTACCCTGGACATAAATATTCAACAGACAGCCGACAGACTTATACGCTCGACTCTGGAACGCGAGAACGCAGACTCGGCAATGATGGTCGTCCTTGACGCACGGTCAGGCGAAGTGCTCGCCTACGCTTCGGCTCCGACTTTCAATCCGAACACGTTCGGCAGTTTTTCCGCGGAGGAGCGAATCAACCGACCCATATCCATGATTTTTGAACCCGGCAGTGTTTTCAAGGTCTTCAGCCTCGCGACGGCGCTTGAGCTCGGGGTAACACGGGATGGCGACGTATTTGATACAGACGGCATGTACCACCCCGACAGCTGGGGAAGTCACAGACCGATCACCGATATCCGGAATTACGGAACCCTCAGCCTGCAGCAGGTCATGGCCCGTTCGAGTAACGTCGGCGTTGCCTATGCGACGGAAGATCTGTCCGCGCAGCAGCTCTATTCCCGGCTTGTTGCATTTGGATTTGGAGAACAGACAAACGTCGGGCTGAATGGCGAAGAGGCGGGGATTCTGAATCCCCCCGAGCGCTGGACGTCGCGCAGTCTGCCAACCATAGCGATCGGTCAGGAAGTCGGCGTGACAGCCATGCAGGTCGCCGCAGCGGCGACAACACTCGCAAACGACGGGGTCCTCCTCAAACCTCAGATTGTCCGGGAAATCATAGCTCCGGACGGGACCGTTCTTCAGGATTTCGAACGACAGACCGTGCGCGAGGTTATAAGTCCGCACGTCGCCGAAACCATAATGGATTACCTTTACAGTGCCGCGCTTCCGGGCGGAACGGGGTTACGGGCACAGATTGACGGTGTCGAAATCGCGGCGAAAACGGGTACCGCAGAGTACTTCGACGCAGTAACCCGAACGTACTCGACCGACCGCTTTATCGCTTCGACCCTCGCGCTTTTTCCACGTGAGAACCCGGAGATTATCGTGTACACGGTGGTGGAAAACCCTCAGGCAGAGTTCATATGGGGTGCACGGGTCGCGGCTCCCGTCGTCGCTGAGATGGCGGAATTTCTTATCCCGTATCTCGGGATCGCCCGAGAGGGAGATCGGTCGGTAACACTTCCCGAGCACTTTGCACGGGAGACGCCAACCCTTCCGGAAATGGACACCGTTATGCCCGATCTTACAAGACTGCCCCGGAGGATCGTCAGTTCGCTCCGTGGACTCGACGATATGCGCGTTGAAATAGAGGGAAGCGGCTGGGTTGTCCGCCAGTCCCCTCCTCCCGGCACGCCACTTGAACAGGGAATGACCGTTCGTCTTGAGCTCGAATAAACACCGTATACACGCGCAGAATCTTGAAGCCCTCGATGCGGCCCACCCCGGCGTCGCCGCCACCGTGTCCGCTTCGGACCCACCTGCGGATGCAGAGTATGCTCAGGACCCCGCGACCGGCATCGTATCGCTCAAGGCGTCGGGTGCGTACGTACACTCGGCGCGAAACCCGATCCGGGAAGCCGGCAGACTCATCGAAGATCTGAAGAGAACCAGCGGACTGCGCGTAGCCGTATTCTTCGGCTTTGGTCTCGGCTATCACGTCGAGGCAGCGCTCGATCAATGCCCCGATCTGCACTGCGTGGTCTACGAGGCGGATCCCTCACTGCTGAATGAAAGCCTTCGCTGGCGTGATCTGCGCCACGTGCTGGGTCACGAGCGACTGTCGCTTTTTACCGCGTGTCCCCCCGAAAACGTGGCCATGCTGCTACGAAACATGCACCGAAGCCAGGTCTACGCGGTGCGGCTGCGATCCCTGTACACCCGTGACGCTTCTGCCTACGAGAGACTCGACAAGGTTATAGACGATACATTTCGCCGCCGGGACGTTAACCGTGCAACCCTCAAGCGCTTTGGACGGCGGTGGATCGTGAATCTGGTCGCCAACCTCAGCGTGATGGCCCGCGCGCGGAGGGTCAGCGAACTCGAATCGTTTTTTCGTGGAGTTCCCGCATTCGTCCTCGCCGGTGGTCCGAGTCTTGATGCTATTGTGCCGTTTCTCGATCGTATCGCCGAACGATGCGTCCTTATTGCGGTCGATACGAGCCTGGTAGCCGCGCTCAGACGCGGGATTGACCCCGATTACACGATTATCGTGGATCCTCAGTACTGGAACTCACGACATCTGGACCTGTGCCGGAACTCGCGCACCATACTTGTATCCGAAAGTTCCACACATCCACGCGTGTTCAAGCTGCTCGGTACCCGAACGTATATGTGCTCGTCGCTCTTTCCCCTCGGACAGTATCTCGAACAGCCTCTCGGGGCGTTCGGAAGTCTCGGTGCCGGCGGTTCGGTGAGTACCACCGCGTGGGACTTCGCCCGGCACATTGGAGCGGAGAACATCTACTGTGCGGGGCTTGACCTTGGCTTTCCCGGGCGAAACACCCATTTCCGCGGCAGTTTCTTCGAGGAACGGAGTCTCACGTGGTGCGATCGGATGCACCCCACCGAAACCATGGCGTGGCGCTACCTGAACAGTGGTACTCCGTTTTACACACAGGACTTCACCGGCGGGAGGGTTATGACGGACGAACGTATGAGGGTGTACCACTGGTGGTTCGAGAATCAAATGGCTCTTCATCCTGACGTGACGACCTGGAATCTGAATCCGCACGCTGTGGGTATACCGGGAATGAAAACAGCTACGATCGAAGAGCTTCTGGAACTCCCTGTACGAAGGCACGAAATCGATACCCGAATCGCTTCCCGAAGCGAAGATCCACCTGGGGAGCCCTGGACTGAAAGAACACGCCTGTTACGCGAACAATTGCACACGCTTTCCGTACAACTCGAGACCCTTGGCAGATACTGTACGATCGCCATGTCTCTGCTCTCGCGGGAATCGCCCGACATACAAGCTCTCGACAGGATAGACGCGAAGATCATGAGTGTGGACGCGCGCGATGTTGCCGGTTTCCTTGTACAGCACGCCGTCGAGGATGCGATGCTTGACCCGGGCCTTCATCCGCACGAGAAAAGCCGACGCATCTACAGGAGCATACTCGAGAGCGTCGAACGCCACCGCGAATTTATCGCTCAAGAAACATAAGGCAGGTGTCGATACACGTAATAACGGAAAAAGTGGGTTGTCGGGTGTTTTGTTACGCCGGATAAACCCGTCTCGTTAACGGTATGCCAAATGACGTCCAGGCATACCGTTTTTTTTTGTCCGCGTGGGCACGCACACGGCAATGGACGCGGCGCTTGTGAGCTTTCGGAAAGAACGGTAGCATCACAGAGAC
Organism: Spirochaetaceae bacterium; assembly: GCA_046542845.1. GTDB lineage: Bacteria > Spirochaetota > Spirochaetia > DSM-27196 > SKKC01 > SKKC01. The sequence goes on along the minus strand of JBKHAN010000015.1, from coordinate 21,110 downwards.
TGATGAACCGGCAGAAAGGAAGGAACAGCGTATGCCCGAACGCGATATCCAGGTGATACAGCGCAGACTCGACGAGAAACAGGGTTTCATCTGCGACATGGACGGAGTGTTGTATCATGGAAACAGGCTGCTCCCGGGGGCCGGAGAGTTCGTGGAATGGCTGAAACGTTCAGGCAAACGCTTTCTCTTCCTGACGAACTCGAGTGCGCGGTCGCCCGTCGAACTCGCCCAGAAACTCAGCCGTCTCGGTATCGAGGTTGACGCCTCGAACTTCTATACGAGCGCGCTCGCGACGGCGAGTTTCCTTGCGTCCCAGATGCCCCATGGCACCGCCTACGTAATCGGAGAGCCCGGCGTTACAAACGCGCTGTATAACGCAGGGTTCTCTCTTACCGATGAGAATCCCGACTACGTGATTGTCGCGGAGAGCCATACCTACAATCTCGATACCGTGGAAAAGGCGGTGAATCTTGTCCGTGGCGGCGCCCGGCTCGTCGGCACGAATCCCGACCTGACCGGACCTGTTGAAGGCGGTATAACCCCCGGTACGGGCAGCCTGATCGCGCCAATAGAGCTCGCAACCGGTGCCAAGGCTTACTTCGTCGGGAAACCAAACCCGCTTATGATGCGTCAAGCCCTCAAGCAGATATCCTGCCGGCGGGAAGATACGGTCATTATCGGTGACCGGGTCGATACGGACATCGTTGCCGGTATAGAGAGCGAAATCGAGACCGTGCTCGTGCTTAGCGGTGTTACAAGCGAGTCGGACCTGCTTGCCTACGCCTACCGACCAACCTTTATTCTGTCGGGTGTCTGCGATATACCGCACGAATGACCCTTGAGCCGGGTGCAGCTTTTCGGCACAGATAGTTGAGACTGCGGGTTTACGCGATATGAATAAGCCGGTATAATGCACGCTGTTACTTCGGATTCCGTGAGTTGCCGTGCTGCCTTCCGTCCTTCTTCGTGATGTGCGACCGAACAGACAACCGCTTTCACGTTCCGTTCGTATGTTGCGTCCTTGTGGACGGACTATTTTCTATATCTCTGCGGTAACGCAGAAGGAGCAGTTTGATGGCGACAAAACTTTACGTCGGCAATCTTAGTTTTCAGACTCAGGAACAGGATCTCAGGGATCTGTTCGCTACACATGGTGAAGTGGTTTCCTGCAATATCATTTCTGACCGGGACACCGGTCGTTCACGTGGTTTCGGCTTTGTGGAAATGGCAGATGCAGATGCAGCGCGCAGCGCTGAAACAGCACTGAACGGACAGGATTTCGATGGCCGTCAGCTTAAGGTGAACGAGGCAAAGCCCCGCACCGACGACCGTCGCGGACCTCGCCGCTTCTAACAGCATTGTTTTGACAGTGTTCGGGCTCCGTTATCGTGAGATGACGGGGCCTTTTTTCTTTTTCAACAATTTGTACGTATTATATGGGTATGAACCTACCAGGCCTGCACCACGTAACAGCAGTCACGGCCGACCCGGTGAAAAACTACCGTTTCTATACTGAAACCCTGGGTCTTCGGCTCGTAAAAAAAACCGTCAATCAGGACGACATTTCCGCGTATCATCTGTTCTACTCCGACAATGAGGGCAGCCCCGGAACAGACATGACCTTCTTTCACTGGCCGCATGTGAGCGCCTCTCGCCCCGGTCCTGGAACGATCGACCGCACCCTCTTTCTCATTCCCTCAGCGTCAGTCGATTTCTGGCGGGAACGTCTCGCCGCACTCACCTCGAGTGCGGACCCCGAAGAGGCCTATGATGGCGCCACGGTACTGCGTTTCACCGACTTCGAAGGGCAGCGACTCGGCCTTGTGACGACTGATTCAGTACCGGAGGACGTCGCCACGGTCCCGGGCAATGACGTGCCTGCAGAACACCAGATTCGCGGATTCGCATCGGTTGAAATCCGTATAGCACCCGACTGGCCGACCGGCGACTTTCTCGAGCGATATCTCAACTTCAGCGCGCTGTCACCGAGTGTTTCGGTCGGCAATGAAACCGTGTTCCGATATCGTACGGGCAGCGGCGTCCGCGGCGGAGCTGCCTTCGGGGACGTGCACCTCATAGAAGACGCTGGCGCAACGCGCAGAGGTGCCGTCGGTGTTGGAGGCGTGCATCACGTTGCGTATCGGGTTCCTGACCGTGAGACCCAGGATGCTGTACTTTCCGAGCTGACCTCAAACGGAGTTCCAACAAGCGGTCTTGTAGACCGTTTCTATTTCCGATCGGTGTATTTTCGGGAACCAGGCGGCGTGCTCTTCGAAATCGCCACCGACGGACCCGGTTTTGCCGTCGATGAAAATCCTGACACTCTTGGAGCATCGCTCGCTTTGCCTCCGTTTCTTGAGAGCCGCCGAAGCGAGATCGAAGCAGGACTCGTTCCATTGACAACCGGCTGATACCCGGTTCCGGTGGAAATAAGGAGGGTAGTTCTTTGTCTACAGAAAAGCGAGTCAGTCTTGCCGCATTCGATAACCTGGACATCGTAATGCTTGGCGGACTCCCCGCCTGTGGAAAGTCGCGATTTGCACGGACACATCTGAAGCAGGGCAGACGACGGGTTAATCGGAAAGAAATCCGCAGACTGGTATACGAAATGACCCATTTCGGGGAGCCGTGGAGCGAGGCGGTCTTCGATTACTCCGACGAGCACCTCGTGTCGCACGTCGAACGGCGTATCATCGAGCATCTGCTCGAGAATCGACAGCGTGTGGTCATTGACAACACTGCTATAAACAGAGACGCCCGAATGCCTCATCTGAGGCTTGCCCGAAGCATGAACAAGTCCATAGGAATGATATTTCTCGATGTGCCACCAAAGGTCTGCCTTGAGCGGAATGCACAAGCGGACTCGCCGGTTCCCGAGTCGGTCATTGCCAATCTGTCTGCCGCCATGGAGCTCCCTGACCGCAGCGAAGGGTTTCGGGAGGTTCTGATCCTCTCCTAAGCGACGGGGTACGCCACATGAATCTGAAAGCGATACGACAACACGGTCAACTCGGCGTTTTCCTGCTGGACCTGGCTATGGTCCTGCTGCTTATCGTTAATCTGACCTGGATACTGTTCGACTCGCTTCTGAACTTTACGTGGTTCCGGACGTTCCTGAGCACCGCCCTCCCCGGCTCCGTCACCTGGTATCTCGAAGCAATCCGCCCGCATTTCTACCGTATCGATCTTCTGTTCATCGCGGTTTTCTCTCTCGAGTTCCTCGCGCGCTGGGTGGCGGCAGCTCATCGTAAAACGCATCACCGGTGGTTTTTCTTCCCCTTCGTTCACTGGTACGACATTATCGGGCTGATACCACTCGCAGGGTTTCGTGTCCTTCGCCTGTTTCGCATTGTTTCGATCAGTCTGCGCCTGCAGCGAGTCGGCGCTCTTGACATGACGCGATGGTGGCCAATCAGATTTCTCATTAAGTACTATGGGGTACTCATACAGGAACTCACCGACAGAGTGACAATCAATATTATTTCGCTGACACAGGCGGAAGTGAGGAACGGTGCTCCCGTCGTCGAACACATTGTCGACGAGATCATTGTTCCACGGCAGGACTACCTGGCTGAGTGGTTGTCGAAACGAATCGAGAAGACCGTAGGACGCAATTACGAGTCCTACGAAGCCCGCTTGAAGCGCTACGTGAATCTGAGGTTACACGCAGCGATACGACAAAACCGCGAGGTCGCGCGCCTGAACAGCATCCCCGTGCTTGGACGACAGGTACGCGTAGTAGTCGAATCAACCATAATCGATGTGGTCAATCGTGTCGTTTCGGATACGCTGCAGGACATCGCTTCCGACAAAAACCGGGGTTTCGTCACCGAGTTCGTCGATCTGTTCTTCGAGTCGATATCGGACCGGGAGGTCGACGAACAACTTGCCGACACCGTCGTATCGACCGTGACCGAAGCGCTCGATATCGTGAAGAAACATGTCGCTATTAAACAGTGGCAGATACGGGATACGGCCGCAGATGAAGAAGAGTTCAGGCGTATGCTGCGCGACGAGTTCATGAGGGTCGCCGGCTCGGAGACGAGTTGACTGGTCCGCGTATAGTATTTTTGTTATGTTACGTAGATCATGAATCAAAACAGCTCAAAGCCTCCGAAACCGCCGGCGGATCGCGGCCAGTTGCTCGGTGAATATCCTATCCGTCCTCTTCTTTTACGGATGTCGGTACCCGCGATGGTCGGCATGTTCGTTAATGCCTTATATAACCTCGTAGACACGATTTTCGTCGGACAGGCGGTTGGAGCTTCCGGTATCGGCGGTCTCGCCATCGCCTTCCCGTTTCAGATTTTCCTCTTTGCGCTCGCGACCATGGTGGGCATCGGTGCAGCGTCGGTTGCTTCGCGCGCACTCGGAAGCGGGGACAACGCACGGGCACGTAAGGCCGCTGCACAGGCCTTTCTGCTTGCAGCCCTGTTCGGGATCGTAATTTTCGCGCTCGGGTACACATTTCTCGATTCCATACTGACGATGTTCGGAGCTACCGATGGTCTGTATGAATCCGCTCGCGAGTATCTGCAGACCATCGTGTTCGGCGCCCCGGTGCTGGTTATCGCGGTAACCGGCACAAACCTGATCCGAAGTGAAGGTAGAGCGCGTTCGGCCATGGTGTCGATGCTCATAGGCGCTGGAGCAAATCTGATACTCGACCCGATTTTTATTTTTCAGTTTGGACTCGGCGTTCGTGGAGCCGCACTCGCGACGGTAGCGGGCTTTTTTCTGTCCGCCGTCTACGTGGTTGCATATTTCGCCTTTACCGGTAGCAGTCTTGCACCGTCGAGGAGCGATTTTCGAGTTTCCTTCCCGATTTCCCGCGAAATTCTTCAGATAGGGTTTCCGAACTTCACGAAACAGCTCGGAGGATCGGTACTTGCGATCGTTATCAATAACAGCCTGAGTGTGTACGGCGGTGACGTATCCATTGCCGTTTTTGGTGTCATAAATCGGTTGCTTATGTTTGCCGTCATGCCTATGTTCGGTATTGTACAGGGCTTCCAGCCCATCGCGGGATTCAATTACGGTGCACGTCAGTTTGACCGCGTGAAAGAAGTGGTTCGAACCGCTGCGATCGCAACTACCCTGTTCACCTCCGTGTTTTTCGTCGTTATGCAGCTGTTTCCGGCCACCCTTATGCGCGCCTTCAGCAGCGACGCGGAGATGATCGCCCTGGGAGTCACGGCGATGCGCATTGTCGTTCTGGTGCTTCCGATAATTGGCATACAACTTCTGGGTGCTGCGTACTTCATGGCGGTCGGAAAAGCGCTGCCCGCCTTTATTCTATCGATCGCGCGACAAATTCTGTTTCTTATTCCCTTTGTTGTTATTTTCGCACGCTTGTGGGGTACTATTGGTGTGTGGTTGGCGTTTCCCGTTTCGGACACGCTCGCTACTACGGTTACGATACTGTTTCTCAGAGCTGAACTGAAGAAGCTGGACCGGAAGCACGACATGGAAAAAGCGATACAGGACGAGGCACATGACGCAATCGAAGCACGCGCGCTCACGTAAAACACGAAGAGCAATCTGGGGTAGCCTTCTTGTTTCAGGGATCACGATGTTTGGATCGGGAGGCTGCGCGGTGCTCGAGCAGTTCCTGGTGGCACCTGAAGCGCCGACTGCCCGGGTTGTGGACGTGCGGGTCTCCGACCTTTCGTTCGATTCAGTAGAACTGACAGCGGATATCGAACTCTCTAATCCGAACAGCTTTTCGCTTGAGCTTGCACGGCTCGCGTACGCTGTCGACGTACGCGACACGCGACCGGTTTCGGGACGGGCAAACCGTTCGATTTCCCTCCAGGCGGAAGGAACGGCTCGCACTGAAGTCGCAGTACAGATCAGTTATGCCGACCTTTTCGAAACAGTCTCGGGCATGGCAGACGCGGCAGAGACGGCTTACAGGCTCGAGATTGTTCCGGGCTTTGACGTTCCTGTGCTGGGGCCGGTCGACATTCCGCTTGCCTGGGAAGGGACAATACCCGTCCTTCGCCTCCCAACGGTACGGCTGTCAGGAATATCACTGGAATCAGTTTCGTTCCTCAACGCACAGCTTTCGGTAGGATTCGAGATCAGTAACCCGAATGCGGCAGGTCTTTCCGTGCGTGCGCTTGACTTTGCGTTCGGTCTCAACGGCTATGCGATTACCGAGACAACTCTCGAATCCGATGATCCGGTCCCGGCAGAATCGACGGCTCGGAGAAGCCTGCTCGTTGATCTGAACTTTGTCGAGACCGGCGCAGCGTTACGAAGCATCATTACCGGCGAGGATGCGGTCGCCTACACCGTGATTGGCGAGCTTGCCTTCGCGCTGGATCTGCCTTTTCTGCGCCCGATGCAAATTCCATTCGAACTCGCTGGAACCACCTCTTTACGGTAAAAAAAAAGGCGGCCCATCAGAGGCCGCCTCCCTTGATCAGGATATCTTCATGAACCGATCAGTTTCCGGAAGGAGGATTCGATATCCTCGCTGCCAAGTCCCTGATGCAGTACGTGCTCAGAAAGCCCGCCCGCACCCTGCTTCGTAACGCCGAGACGCCGGTATTTCGGCGACAAGCCGCGCTCAATTAACCATGTACCAAAGCGTGACCCGAGTCCTGTCCGCGTATTCTGTGTCTCCACCACCATTACGGCCGGGGATGTGCCGACGGTCTTCATGGCGGCTTCATCGACAACGTTCAGCGTCGTCTTGTTGACGAGGCCAACGTCGATGCCGGCCTCGCGCATCCGGTCGACCGCGTCGAGTGCTCGGTACACCATTTCTCCGTAGGTTACAATGTATCCCGCAGAGCCACTGCGGAGCACGTCGTCGGTGTCTGGTTTGAAGGTATACCCGTTTGACTCGTCATAGCGCAGAGCACCCGCTTCGTCGAGTACGTAGGGCACATTCGAACGCGTGGAAAAAACGAAACGCAGACCGGGGTCGTTGAAGACTGCGCGGACGACCGCGCGAAGCTGATACTTGTCCGCAGGGAAATAGAGCCGGTTGTGAACCGACAATTCGTCCGGTGCATTATCGGCGAAAAAGATGTTCGTTCCATAGTGACAGGTATTGTCTGCCATATCATCGACTCCCGCGTGCGAAAAATGGCACAAGACGTTTGATTCGTTCAAGCGCGCCATTGTTACTTCGCTTACCACCATCTCGAGAAAGGCACTGAAGGTTGAAAATATACCCTGCCGTCCTTTCTCGAACCCAAAACCGGCGGCAGCGGAAAAATTACCTCGCTCCATTATTCCGCCCTTCACGTAAACCTCGGGCACCCGCTTGCCGATCGTGTTCAGGCCGGTCGAGCCTTCCAGATCACTGTCGATAACCATGACTTTCGAAGCACGTTCCTCAGCCGGAATCGCTTCAATCAGTTCAGATACTATAACCCCGAACTCTTTACGGTTGCTGCCGAACTCTTCGGATACACCGCGAAAGCCCTTCGGTGAACTCACCTTCGAAAGCGACTTTATGTAATCGACAGCCTCCGTATGCCCTTTTGCCGTCAGGTACTCAATTGCCGCATCCGTGGGAACGACCTCGTGACCTTTGTGGCTTCCCTCAATTCCAGTGAGGCCCGGCGCCATCGGTCGCCGATTAATAAGGGCGTTCGGCCCTTTCGAGACGAGCGCGCTTCGAATCCGTGTATACAGTGACTCGAAATCTTCAGGGTTTCCGGAATCGACGGTCATTCCATGGCCTGCGAGTGTCTTTTCGACGCTGTATCCGTTGAGGTAGTCGCTTGGATGACCGGCTATCGTAACATTATTGTCGTCGACAAAGACGTTCACATTCAGACCACAGGAAACAGCGAGTCGTGCCGCTTCCGCGTCGTCTCCTTCCTGTTGACTACCGTCGCTTCCAAGCACAACTACCTGCATATCAGGGTTTGCCATGGCCACACCGTTTACGAACGGCCACATGTGGCCGAGGCGGCCGGAACTGAATTTGATACCGAGCGACTCGTCGCGTTCCGGGTGGCCGTACAGGCCATGATTTGATTCCCGGTAATGGAGCAGCTTCTCGAATGGCATTTCACCGTTGAAGGCGGCAAGCGCATACTGCAGCGCGACACGGTGGCCTGCCTCGTCGAAGCAGACGGGATACACGGTGTTCGTACCTCGCATGAAAGCTTCTGCGATCAGAGCCTCCGGTACGATACTGTAAGGACCACCGGAATGACCACTGTAGCCTTTTGCTCCGGCGACCGCCGTCAGAAAAACAATGGTATCCCGGTAAAGCGCTATGTTGGTTTTTAGCTGGGCGAGCTGCTCCTGCGTAAGGCGCTCTTGAGAGAGGTCGAACGAAAGAGGCGTATATGCCTCTGTATCAATAGGAAAACTCATGTGTCAGACTCCTGTTTCTGTATGTGCAGAACCGCTGTACTCGATTCGGATATATCGAGCGTCGAGCGGGTACGCATTCACGTAGTAACATTCAAGCCCACAGAGTGGTACTTGTCAATTGCAGCGTCGTAATTGACAGCGCGGTTCGTGAAGAATACCATGCATTCATGACAGTCACGTCGCACAGTACCGATATTTTCATTTATTCCCGAGGCAGTTTTTTTTCGCAGAACCTGACCGAACAGGTGCGTGAGCTCGTGTCGCGTTATCGGCTCACCGACGGACTCGTTCACATTAATATCGCACATACAACCTCTGCTTTATATCTGCTCGAGTACGAGATGGGCATACTCTGGGACCTCAAGCAACGCCTCGAACGCGTTGCTTCGACCGGGTTCAGCCATCATCGCAGGGGCGTTGACCGAAACGGAGGCGCTCACGTAATCAGTGCCCTCTCGGGAACGCAACAGACCATACAGGTCCGTAGAGGCGAGCTGTCTCTCGGTACATACCAGGACCTGGTATTTCTCGATTTTGAAGACCAGCCGCGAGTATGCACGGCCTCGGTACAGCTCATGGGAGATTTCGCAGCATGATTGACGAACTGATTCCAGAGTACGATGGTTCGGCTTTCGGCCGTCCGGACCTGATTGTCGTGTTTCCGGAAGGAGTCATTACGCCCCCTCGTGAGGAAATACTCGAAGACCTCCTCGCCGAGCTGGGACTCGTTGAGGATACGACGGAAGCCGGATCGCATGGCACCGAGGGTGTACGAAAATTGCTTCTGAGTTCAGCATTTCTCAGTATGTCTGAAGACTACTTCGTCCATGCACTTTCGGAGCAGCTTGAACTCGACGCCGATACCGTAGAAAAAGCGATTACGCAGGTTCTTTCCCCCGACCATATCCGCTCTTCCTTTTTTGCTTCTAAAAGTCGCGCGGTCTACCACGAGACGGTGGATCTGTTGACGCGGATCGGAGAGCTGTTTCCGCTATTTCTCTGGAACGACCTTCCGGATTTTGTACTCAATCCCCTCGTGGCCGACCGAAACAATCTCTTTTCACGCTGTATCCGACGCAAGTTTGCGCCCGGACAGCCGTCACTTTCCGACGCGGTGGAGGAACTGATCGGGGGTAACGAAGCGTCAAATCCCCTGTTTATCGCCTGGAACCCGCAGGTTCTGTATCCGCTCGTCGGTAGAGGACTCGACGCCATCGTACACGCGGACGCCGAACGGCTGCGCCGCGAGCTCGTGCTTCGCGGTGTCTCCCTGAGCGACATACGGTCGTAAGACGCGCACGCGTATACCTCACAGGAGCAGGATGAACAATACCGCAACCGTCACCGACGTTCGATCGCTCGATGTTGACACGCTCGTCCAGTGGTGTCTTGAGAAGGGCGAACCCGCCTATCGCGGCAGGCAGATCTTCGAGTGGCTCTGGAAAAAACACGCGAAAGACTTCGCTGAGATGACCAATATCCCCAGGGTTCTGCGCGAGGCGCTTGCCCGGGACTTCGCGATTCGGCCGCTGCGTGAAGCGCGAGTCTCACGGAGTTCAGACGGTAGCGAAAAAGTCATATACTCGCTTCACGGTGGCCAGGTCATAGAAGGGGTTCTGATTCCGTCGAAATCCGACGACCTGCGGGTGACCGCCTGCATCTCCTCACAAGTTGGATGTTCGCTTCGCTGCGCATTCTGCGCAACCGCGAGGATTCCATTCGGACGCAACGTTACCGCGGGTGAAATCGTCGACCAGGTCGTCGATCTGAACACGCGGAGCCTCGACGGGCACGGACGCATGCTCAGTAATATTGTGTATATGGGTATGGGAGAGCCGCTGGCGAATTATGACGAAGTCGTCAGATCGATTCGCCGCATCACATCCGAGGACGGACTAGCCATGTCGCCACGGCGAATTACGCTGTCAACCGCCGGGCTGGTTCCGCAGATACGCCGTCTGGCAGACGAACATCTGGGCATACATCTGGCGATATCGCTGCATTCAGCCGTCTCGGAAACCCGCCGATCCATGATGTCGAGCGCTCGTACCTTCGATCTGGCCGAAATCGCCGATGCGGTTCGGTACTGGCGACAGAGCACCGGTGAGATCGTTACCTTCGAGTATCTCCTCCTGTCAGGAGTCAACGACACTCAGGTGGAACGCGACGCACTGATACGCTACGCCTCAGGGTTGCCGTGCAAGATAAATTTGATTGAATACAACGCTGTCACGGGGATCCCGTTCAGCGGCACTGAAGAAGGCGCGATCGACGAGTTCGCCCGGGCGCTCCGAGCGGCAGACATTGCCGTTACCGTGCGCCACAGTCGGGGTAAGGATATCGACGCCGCCTGCGGGCAGCTCGCTGCCCGCAAGATCGGCTGATCCGGAACATAGCCGGCCGGAACAACTCCAGCAAGACACGCGATTAAAAGTCGGCTTCGTCCAGAGCTTCTTCCAGAGCACTGATCAGCGCCCGTGAGGTCTGGGTTGCCCCGCTGACCGTGTCGACATCTGCGCTTTGCGACTCAAAAACCGCACGACGAATCTCGTCGATAGCAGGATTTGCGATGCCCCCGGTGTCGTCGTGTTCCACTTCGAGCATGACAATTTCGCCGTCGGTAATACCCACAGTGACTGTCATGGTTCCGCCGTAAGAGTCGGCTGTAGCGCTGTAGGTGTCGTCTGCTTCTACCTCGGGCTCGTCTTCCGATATTTCCATCCCGATCCTGTCCGAGTCCCACCCTGCTGCGGCGAGCGCCCGTGCTGCGCCTTCACGAATCGCGTCTGAAGTCACTGTCGCACCCGATTTGCCGTCAACATCCACACTCTGTTCCGAGAGTATATTCTCAGGAACCGTCTCGATCGCGGGATTCGCGACGCCGGGTGTGTCGCTATGCGATATATCGATCGCAACGATTTCGTCATCCGTCAGCCCTACGGTGACCGTCATGGTGCCGCCATAGCTTTCCGCTTCGCCGGAGTAGGTCGCATCGGGTTCAACGGCAGGACCGGGAACAGTGAAAAAAATAAGCGTAGCAACAACAACAACCAGACCACCGATCACAACAAGGCTTTTCAACAGATCTTTATGCAAAAACATTAGGGCTCCTCAGAGTAGTATGTATCTATAGAACCATAGTGTACCCATCTATGCGCTGTCAGTCGAGAGTTCGAGTACCGTAGGTTACACACATTAACCAGGCTTTCGTTGACAACGGTCATGCGATCCCGGTACTACTGTCGCGTGGAGTATGCGATGTTAAACGCAGGAATAACCGGGGTGCGCGGGTATGCCGCCGTTCACCACCAACAGATCGCTCGTCTCGAGAACGCAGGCAGAGTTTCCCTCAAGTCGGTCGTTGTTCCAACCGTCGGCGGCAGCGTGGATGCATCTGCAGAAGATCTGGCCGGGCTCGAAACCCGCGGCGTTACCCGTTTTGAGAGCCTCGAATCAATGATTTCCGACGGCCCCGACCTCGACGTCGTTTTCCTGCCGGTGGGAATACCACTTCACCACCGTTTCTCCATACAGTGCCTTGAGGCCGGCATCAACGTGGTCTGTGAAAAACCACTCGCCGGTTCAGTGTCGCAGGCCGATGACATGATCAAAGCCCGGGACCGGACGGGCAAACGTCTCGTCATCGGGTACCAGCATATGTATCACCCCGCGATTGACTTCATTCACGGTCTGCGCGCATCGAATGCGTACGGTAGACTGAAACGCGCCGATACGCTCGTCCTGTGGCCAAGGGATACCGCGTACTTCACCCGCAACCGGTGGGCGGGGCGATTTATGGTCGACGGCGTTCACGTGCGCGACTGTCCACTCAACAACGCGTGCGCACACTTTATGCAGAACATGCTCTTCGTTACGTATGCCCTGTCCGGCATTCCCAGAGACGTTCGCGTCGTAAGAGCGGACAATTTCCGAAGCGCGTCTATTGAAACTGCCGACACCCAGGACACCGAAGCGGAAGGCCCGGATGGAGAACGATTGCGGATGATGGTGACACACGCGTGCGAAACCAACAGTAACGCGTTCGCGGTGTATCAGTTTGAAGACAAACACGTCTACTGGCTCCAGGAAGGGCTCGTATTCGTCGCCGACGCAGAGGCGACTCCACGCTTCTCCGACCGTGAAGCGCTTCGCGACGCGGCCTCTACCGGTGCATACGGCGTGCACGCCGTTTACGACGGCAGCACTTTCGACGTAAACCGGACTGCCTTCGACTCAATTGTCGACGGTCTGGCAAACGGCACGGAGCTGCAGAGTGAAGTACAGTACTGCAGAGCCCACACGAGTATTGTCGAACAGGCCTTACCCGACGGCACCGCGGTCGAGAAGATGCCGCAAACTGAGCTTCGGGTACGCACCCCTTCCGACGGATCTCCGGTGCACCAGGCGGTACGTCCGGGCATCGAAGAGGCGGCGCGCAGGGCGTTCTGCGGCAACCGACCCCTGACTCATGAACTTTAGGGTTGCACCGGGAGTACTCGGTCGAGAAACGATACAATGTGCTCCACGGACTGCTGCTGCTGCTCTTCCGGACTTATCGTGGCGACACCGTCGCCCGACTGGGGCCCGTAGTCTCCAAAGCCCGCGTGATTGCCCCCATCAATCGTCTCGAATATCGTCCCGGGCGGCAGGAGGTCACGGGACTCAACATAGGCTTGCCGGTCGAAAACGGTGTCGTTTCCGGCCGCAATAGACAACACTGGAAGCTCAAACGCCCGCAAGTTCCAGTCCTCGACAGGATAACCGGCCAGCAGGACCAGCGCCCGAAGCTGCCCTGCTTCTACCAGTTCAGGATGCTGATACGCAAAACGGGTGGCCATAGCTGCTCCGAGGGAATGCCCGGCGAGCACCCAGTGCTCGACATCCGGGAATCGCTCGAATACAGCAGTCGCACGGTCGGACGCGAAAACCATGAGGTTCAGGGGTGCAGGTACAATCGCAACCTTGTAACCCTCGCCGGCGAGTTTCTGCGCCAACGCGGCGTAGGATCGGTGGTCGACAAGCCCGCCGGGATAAAAAACGATCCCCACCCGAGGCGAACGCGCTGGTCCATCGCCGGACTCCGACGGAAACCCGAACAGAAGCCACGAGTCGTCTGTAACACGAACATGCTCATTGTCGAGAGCCTGCATCGCGCGCTCAGCGGGCCCAAGAGGATTCGACGCCCAGACGACGAACACCACAGCTGCCACTGCAAGAACAGCCAGGATCGAGGAAACCACAATGACAGTGATCCGGGTCGCTCGCCTCATGTCTGATCGCGCCCCGTGCACGGAATGCGAATCACCATGCGTACGCCATTGGCGCCTCTCCACCGGGGCCGGGCCAAATAGTATCGAGCCGTTTTAGCGTTTCTTCGTCCAGTTGGACTTCGGTCGCCCGAACCGCGTCGTCGAGCTGTTCTACGGTGCGCGGACCAATGATCGGTGCGGTCACCGCCGGATTGTGGAGGAGCCACGCGAGCGCGACGGTTGCCGGTGTCTCGCCCAGGTCGCGGCAGAGCGCCTCGTACTGCTCGAGCTGGGGCTTCAGTTGTTCAATGCGCGTGCGGACGCTCTCGGCAGCTCTGCGCACACCCCCGTTCTTTTCGAGGACGCCTCCGAGGAGGCCTCCGCCGAGCGGGCTCCAGGGAAGAATACCAAGTCCGAACGAGCGCGCGGCCGGTATGACTTCAAGCTCGATCATTCTGTTCGTGAGATTATAAATGCTCTGCTCGCTCACGAGCCCGGTCATACCCCGTTGCCGGGCTTCCATGCATGCGGTCGCGATGTCCCATCCTGCGAAATTGCTCGACCCCGCATAAATAACCTTGCCCTGCTTTTCGAGGGCGTCAAAGGCCTGCCAGATCTCCGACCACGGGCACAGTCGGTCGACGTGGTGCATCTGGTACAGGTCGATCACGTCGGTCTGAAGCCTCCTGAGGCTGTCATCGCAATGTCGGCGAATCTTTAACGCCGAGAGGTTACGCGCGTTGTGGTTCGGTTCAGGTCGATCAGCATCGGTATCTGCCGGATTGTAAACCTTTGTAGCAAGCACCACAGCTTCCCGGCGACCTTCACCGAGGGCAAACCACTTCCCGAGGATAATTTCGGTCGCACCGCGCCCGTTCTCACCGCCGTATACATCCGCAGTATCGAAAAAATTGATCCCGAGTTCGAGCGCGCGATCCATGATCGCAAATGAAGTCTTTTCGTCGGTTCGGGGACCAAAATTCATTGTTCCCAGACACAGATTACTGACCAGTGCGCCGTGGGCGCCAATTCGTGTGTACCTTACAGCCATAGTACCTGTATCTTGTCGCAGGTGTGATAGTATGTCAAAGACATTTCCGCCGGCATCGCCATTCGCGTCAAGCTCCGGGAAGTCACGCCGAAATATTTGAGAGAGGAGACCGAACATACAGATGAAGCTGCTATCGTCATTCGTGCTTGTCAGCATTGCTCTTGCGCCCGTTGGCGCAGACACGCTGTGGGATAACGCCGTGAGCATTTTCGAGGAGAACCGCGATCTCCTGCCGGGACGCATCGAAGTCCGCCTCACCGAATACGGCGGACGTAATCGGCGCGTGCGTAACGAAGAACACGGTGTGTACCTGACCACCCCCGCTCCCGACGGCGAACCGGACGTAGAGATCGAACGGGTTATCAGAAACGGCGAGGACATTACCGAGGAGCGTCGTGCAGACAACGACGGCGGTGGCTTCGAAAGCCTCTTCGGGCCTCCTCAGTCAAGCGACATCCCTGAAGGTGAAGAGGGGGAGGACGGCACAGGCGGTCCCGGCGAATCAAGTCCGTTCGATCCTGACCTCCAGCACCTTGTGACCTACGAACGGAACGGAGAATCCCGGCTTGTGAACGGTCGCCGCACCACTGCATTTACGTTTCGTCAGCGAAACGAGGATGATCCGGATCAGTCTGTAACGGGAACCGCGTGGCTTGACGCCAGAAGCGGAGCTCCTCTGCTCCTTGAGAGTACCTTCGACCCCTTACCGAGTCGGCTCCTCGATACCTTTGTGTTTCGCAGCCATTTTACTGAAACCGGGGACGGGTGGTATCTGACGCGCCTCGACGTCGACGTAATTGCCCAGATCCTGCTCGTCAGACGCGAATTTGAAAGCGTTATAACTTTTTCGGATCATTTCCGGAACTAGCGCCTCGGGGGCACCTGCGGGCCCCCGACAACCTGGTCAACACCGACGCGCGTCTCAGGACCGCTTCAGAAGCACCTCCTGTTCGTAGGCTCGAACCGTTTCGAGCCACGCGCCGCCTATCGGGACGCCCTGTTCCGCGCAGAACCTGTCCCACACCGCCGACACAGGAAGCGTCTTCGATTCTTCGAGCAGCGCAAGACGCTCACCGAATCGGCCGTCCTCCTCGGCAGCGCGAATCAATTCGTTGGGTTCGAGCATTGCAGCAAGCAGGGATTTCGTCGTCGAACGAAGCCCGACAACCCACGCGATAATCCGGTTGATGCTCGCGTCGAAAAAGTCCACCGCAAGAATAACCCGCTCAAGCGCATCGGCGCGTATGATCTCGCGCCCCACGGCGCGGGTCGCGTCATCGAACAGAACGACATGGTCGCTGTCCCAGCGCACCGGACGCGACACGTGCAGGAGCACCTTGTCCATAAAGGGCAGAAGCGCAGAAAGCTTCTCGGCGATTCCTTCCGTGGGATGATAGTGACCGGCATCCATGGTCAGCAGAACCTTTCGCGTCAGCGCATATGCAAGATAGAACTCGTGTGATCCGGCAACAAAGGATTCCGAGCCGATCCCGAACAGCTTGCTTTCGACCGCGTCAAGCGTCTCGGCCGGCGAGAACGGCGTCTTGAACACTTCGTCAAGTGATCGCACGAGGAGTTCCCTTCGCCTCAGACGATCGGTCGTGTCGTCTTTTGAACCATCCGGTATCCAGAGGTTGTTCACGCACGGTGAGCCCAGCTCCCGGCCCAGATAGGCGGCAATTTCGCGACAACGGGTCCCGTGCTCGATCCAGAATCGTCTGATACCCTCGTCGTACGAGGCGAGCGTATAACCGTCCGCAGCCTTCTCGTGCGAAAAAAACGTCGGATTGAAGTCCAGACCAATTCCGAGACCTTTCGCCCAGTCGACCCAGGACGCAAAATGTTCAGGCCCCACCTCGTCGCGGTCGACAGCCGAATCCGAGTCGAGGTAGATGGCGTGCAGGTTGAACCGCTGCGTGCCGGGGATAAGCGAAAAAGCCAGTTCAGCATCTTTTCTCAGTTCGGCGACCGTCCGCGCTCGGCCGGGGTAGTTCCCCGTCGCCAGTATCCCGCCCCCCGTTATGGAATCGGCACCTTCGAAACCGGCGACATCATCCCCCTGCCAGCAGTTCATTGAAACCTGGACCTTCGCCAGCCGTGCCAGAACAGCGTCGGTGTCGATCCCGTAGGCCTGGTAGCGCTCTTTCGCATCCTCGTAGGCCGTGTCGACCTGCGTCTTCGTTCGTTCTTCCATAGGAATTCCCCTCTGCGGTGTGCGTGATTCTTGAAACCCCGGGCAGGAACACACTACTCTGCTCGCGAGGTACGTTTACGTATCATAATCCAGCATGGAGATTTTACAATGCCGCACGGAAGCGAGAATGACCGAAATGCGCTCATAACCCTCTCACACGCCTACGGCACCGACCCCCGGTGGGTCATTGCCGGTGGCGGCAACACTTCGGTCAAGACAGACTCAACCCTGACGATAAAAGCCTCGGGCGCCTCTCTCGGGTCGCTCGACGAGACGGGCCTGGTTGATCTGCAGCGGGAAAAACTGCAGGCGCTTTTTCATAAGACCTATGCAGATGATGAAGCCGAGCGCGAGCGCGAGGCTCTTCAGGACCTCATGAACGCGCGTGTCCCCGGGCAGGGGGAACGGCGACCGAGCGTGGAAACGCTGATGCACGAAGTACTGCCGCAGAAGTACGTCATGCACACTCACCCCACCCTGGTAAACGGCCTGACCTGCGCCGTAAAGGGGCAGGATGTCGCTCACGAACTGTTTGGCGACGACCTCGTATGGATACCCGTCGTAAAGCCCGGCTACATCCTCGGAATCGAAGTTTTCGAGCGGGTGAAAGCCTATACCGAAGACCATGGTACGCCGCCGTGGCTTATTCTGCTGGCGAACCACGGACTCGTGGTCGCGGGCGACAGCCCCGAGGACATACATACACGACAGCGCGCCGTTATTGAAACGATATCGAGGCGCATTCCCGTACAGAGCGGGAGTTCGCCGATACGCGACACCAACCCCGAGAGCCTCGTCAAAAACAGTTCGCAGGCCCGGCGCGTGTCGGACTGGACCACAATGGTTCGTCGAGCTGTGGAAGGCAGCGATCTGAGAAGTCCAGTCGTTGCATTCAATACGGACGCGAACTTTCTCCGCTACGGAGACACATCCGACCGTTTCGAGTCGGCTCTGCGACGTCCCTTTACTCCCGACCACCTCGTATACGCCTTGCGCAGGCCAATTATCGCCAGACAAACCGCATCCGATCATCTGCCGAGTCTGGTCGCACAATTCCGTCGTGAGTTTTCTGCGCCCCCACGGGTCGTCATTGTTCCCGGTCTCGGAGCATTTGGCGTATCCTCGAGCGAAACCGTGTCCAGGGCCGCCGCTGCGCTCGCGCTGGACGCGCTCCTGATAAACACCTATGCAGAACAGATCGGAGGTGCATCGCACTTGCCGGAAGAACAGATACGTTTTATCGAAGGGTGGGAGGTCGAGCGGTTCAGGCTCAAGGCGTCGGAAGGCGGTTCGCGATGAGCCTTGCCGGATACGGGAGTACCGGACGACCGTATACATACGGAACGGCAGCTTTAGGCGACACTTTTTTTACCTCCGAACGGCTGTTGAGACCTCTATCGCGCCGATATAATAGGGTGAAGTGGGTTTATTTCAACGCCGTAAAACAGACACTGACGAACAGATTGTGCTGGTATCGCTTCTCAGAAAGCCCCGCCCCGTCGAGCTGCAGGCAGCCGTGCAGGAGGTCTACCTCAGCGACTTGAGTGATCAAGCGAAAATCGCGCGCATTCGGGTGATCGACAATACCGATTCGGCTGCAGAGTATGGGCGCCAGGTACCACCGGCAGCGCCTCGGACGGCCAAACCGGTTCGTTACTTTGGTAGTAATCCACCGGAAAAACATTCGCCACCTCCGCAATCTACCTCGACCGAGAGCTCTACTCCCAGACAGGAGCGGCTCTATGTTCCCGCTCCTCCCCTGAAGCGCGTCGGCCGGTCGGGTTTCTTTCGCTTTCTGTTTCACGAGCTCGGAACGCTCCTAAAACATGGAGCGTCGAATCCTGCTTTACGGATACGCTTCTTTCCTCCACGCGTTGATGTTGATTCGGAAGCGGTCATGCACTGGATTACTCGAATACAGCCCGTCGCGTCGGAACTGGAATATCTGATTTCGGGAGCAGAACTGTCGAGTTGGAAGTATCTGGATAAACTTGAATACAACACCCTGCGGGTGTTTTCTCTGCTGTTACGGGAAATCGTTTCGGCCGATCCGGGTAATCATCTCGACACGCCCGAAAAACTGTATAGAGACCTCGAGACGATTGAGGAGCTCTTACTCGTCATACACGGGAGCGATCTGACTGTCGATGCGCTCCTGTCGTCGATCCGGGCTGTGAAGGATCACCGGGACGGACGTGTCTCAAGCCTCGAAGACCCGGTTCGCCTGGCAGAAGAGCTCATTTCGCGGCAAACAGACGAGTTCAGCGTCTGGGGCATCCTCACCGCGCTGCACTGTGCGCTCTCGCGTATGTACATCACCCTGGACGATCTGGTCACATCCTCGCCGGGTTTACTCGTGCCCGACACGCGCTTCGTTTGTCCTGCCGAGGTAATGGACGAAATTGAACGATACCTGTCCGGCCGGGAGGAGTACGCGGCCCGGCTTGAGAAGGAGTACATGCAGATCATGCGGATACGCTCCTTTGTTCGAACAACGGACAGCGGCAAGCCCGACTTTAAGCCCCTGAAAATCCTGCTTGACCGAAGAAATGTTGAACTTGACGAGCTTGATCCCCTCCGTTTGATCCCGGACTTCGTTGAGCATTTCGTGCGAATGTATCGCGAACTGCTCGACGGAACGGTATGCCTCGAACACCTGGGCGAGCTGCGCCTGTTCCCCCCTCCTGCGTTTGACCCGCTGTTCGCGCGCTTCGAGCTGGTTGCACAGAGGATTACGTCACTTCGCCTGCGCGCAGGCAGCATATCACACACACACCTTATAGACGTAATGCACGGCCGGAGAGAAGCTACTGAGCCCGAGTCCGAGGCAAGCCATCAGCTGTCGATTGCGCTGGATGCAGCGCGTCAGATACAACGAAGCGTAACAACGATAATTCGGAACAGCCGACTGGTCCGCTCGGTCGACTCACCCGGTTCGTGGGTACCACGGACTCCCGAGCATTATGCAAGCGGTTCGGCCGAGTTCCCGCTCGACCACCTGCTTGAGTCACCACCGCACCTCGCGGGCCGCACGGTTGGCGATCGCTTTCATACGATGCTTCGTGTTCTGTATCTGTTTCGATATCATTTTCGAGAACGGTCATTGCTTCACACGCTTGATCGGGAGCATCGTATTCTGCACGAGATGCTCGAGGTGAAACGGGAAATCCTTCGACTCGCAACGTCAAGCGAGGCAACGGAGATATTTCGCCGCGTTCGCATGCTTGGAAACCTGACCGACGACCGATAGTACAGCATCGCATGACCCTCTCGGATGGTTGGGTACAGCAGACGAGACAGACGAATCATTTCGGGGGTGAAGTGAGGCTACCATCCGCGCTATGATAGGAAAAAACCAGAAGGACTAATAACTATGCACATTAAGCAGAACGCATCGTGGGCGCTCCTGACCGCCACGAGCATGGGAGTACGGATCACACCTCACTCAGCACAGCCCGTTCAATCGGAGTCGCTGTACCACATGCAGGCGACGAGCGCTGAAAGCAACGTGGTCAGTATTTCGAGTTATCTGGGTCTTCGGACGAAAATACTTACCAGTCTTGTACAGGGAAGCCCGATTGCCCGGTTTATTCGAAGCGATCTCGCAGCGCGAAACATCGACGTCGAGGCGGTCTACGTTGAACAGGGTGGCCCCTGGGGTTATCGGCATCAGTTCAACATTGCCGACAGCGGATACGGATCACGCGGGCCGCGTGTGCATAACGACCGCGCGGGGGAAGTTGGACGCACCATGGAAGCCGGGCATTTCGATCTTACACGCATATTTCGGGATGAAGGGGTACAGATCGTTCACTTGTCGGGTTTGTTCGCCGCACTGTCGCCTGAGACGGCGGCTTTCTGTCTCGAAATTGCACGAGTAGCGAAAGAAAATGGAAGTCTCATTTCATTCGACCTGAACTACCGTGCGAGTTTCTGGAAAGACCGGGAATCAGAACTAAGGGCGGTATTCTCCGACATAGCCCGGGTCAGCGATATACTGGTCGGGAACGAGGAAGATTTTCAGCTCGCGCTCGGTGTGGATGGGCCGCCAGCGGGTGGCACCGGTCTTGCCGAAAAGCTTGACGCATTCAAAGGTTTGATTGGATCGGTAAAAAATGAATTCCCGAACGCACAGGTGTACGCGACCACCCTCCGTGAAGTACGGCACGCGAACTCGCACCTGTGGGGAGCTGTTCTCTCGGTCGGAGATACCTGGTACATCGAAGAACCGCGGGTAATTCATGTACTTGACCGTATCGGTGGCGGAGAC
>JBKHAN010000014.1:0-59846 GCA_046542845.1 Spirochaetaceae bacterium | reverse complement strand
GTAGCTTCCGGGACCCGCTCCGTCGTTCCACGGTGAGTACAGAACCAAACCTCCGTGGGCCGCCCCCGAATCTCCATCCGACCGAAGACCGGCAATATCGTCGGTCAGATAAATGTGGTCCCGCCCGCCGTATATACCGGCACGGGATGCGGGCAGCAGCGCGGTCGGATAAGCCCCTCGCACCCGTTCGTACTCGTCGTGATTCGTGTTCAGATCTCCAACGACCAGTACCGCCGCGTCCCGGTCGTCACTGCGCGCGTGAGCCCTCCGAGCGATTACCGCAGCGGCAACCCGTCGTGAAGCCTCCGTTTCCTCGGCTCCCCCTCGCCGCGACGGCCAGTGATTCACAAAGAGAACAAGAGTCTGCTCCGGGTTCAACGCGATGTCCAGCTCGAGAATAAGCCGTCCCGGCTCGGCCCACGGCGTCGAAAGCGCGTGCGTGCGTGCTTCGATAATCGGAAAACGACTGAACACCGCGTTATGAACGGCGCCCGGCGCTTCGTCCAGCATGAACGCGTATTCAAATCGGTATCGGTCGAGAAGATCCCAGAGATCCCCGAGCACTGCCCTGTTTTCAACCTCCTGAAGCACGAGAATCCCGAGATCCTCCGCTGCCGCTGCAGCCCCTATGACGCGAACGGCGTTATTCAGTTTCGTGTGATACGACCGTTCGTCCCACTCGCCCCGCAGTGGGTTGTACCGGTCGTACTCGGTGCCATCGGCATGCGCGTCGAAGAGGTTTTCGGTATTCCACG
This sequence comes from Spirochaetaceae bacterium, assembly GCA_046542845.1. Classification (GTDB taxonomy): domain Bacteria; phylum Spirochaetota; class Spirochaetia; order DSM-27196; family SKKC01; genus SKKC01. The sequence continues at coordinate 59,091 of JBKHAN010000014.1, read as the reverse complement.
TCACAAGGGTAAATGCGTCACCAGGAGTCAGGCGCGCCTGAGCACAGGACGCACCAAGGAGCAGCAGCACCGGGAACACGCCCCAGGCCACGACCACGCGCACTGTGTCCGCCCGCTCGGATGTGACCACGCGGAGCACGCGGGGTCTACAGGGATCGGGGTGTGGTATGTCCATCTGCAACCTCCACATACACATATACCGATGTGTCTGCTGAGTTGATTGCAGAAAAAATAACGGTGCAGCTACAGCGAGCCTGCAAAGGAGAGAATGCGGTCGAACTCCCGGTCCGGATCGGTGGTAAGCGGTTCAAACTCCGCCCCGGTCAGCCGTTCTATCGCTTCGATATATCGACCCGCGAGTTCGAGAATCACCTCCTCGGGAAGGTCGGGGACCACACCCTCACCACGGTACCCGCGCTCCATGAGGTACTCCCGCAGGTATTCCTTGTCCAGATGCACCGTCGGGCGCTCCTCCGGTCCACCGCCATTACTATCGGTAACCAGCTGCAGACGGGAGCTGTCAGGCGTATGCAGTTCGTCGACCAGGATCAGGTTGCCATCGGCCCGAAGACCGAACTCGTATTTCGTGTCGAACATGCGAAGCCCCGCGCGTTCGGCACGCTCCTGCCCATAGCGAAAGAGCGCGAGGGCCGTCTCCCTGACCTGCTCCCAGGTTTTCCTGTCAACAAGGCCCTGCGAAACCACGTCGGCCTCCGAAATTGCCTCGTCGTGTCCCACCGCAGCTTTTGTCGATGGGGTCACAATGGGCTCGGGGAGGCGGTCGTTCTTTGTCATACCTGCCGGGAGCCGAACCCCGGAAACGTCACGGCCCGCATTGTAGTCGCGCCAGGCCGAACCGGCAAGAAACCCGCGTACCACAACCTCCACGGGAAGAACCTGCGCCTTTTCAACGCGCATGCAGCGGGATGTAACCATTTCCCGTACGTGGTTCTCTATGATGTGGCCGGTCTCCGAGAACCAGTACAGACTCGTTCTCGTTAGCACCTCGCCCTTGCACGGTACAAGCGCCAGAACCCGGTCAAACGCACTGACACGGTCGGTCGCGACTATGAGCAGTTCATCTCCCAGGTCAATAATATCCCTGACCTTCCCGTGGAAGATCTTCATGCCGGCCGGGAGATTCCTGCCCTCAAAGCCGGCGAAACAGCTCGGAAGAAAGCGCTTCAGCCATTGAGAATACATAAGCCCGGGTTCAGCGCTCGAGTTCGCCGCGGTCTTTCACCACGCGCGAGACAAGCCCGTAGTCGACCGCCTCGGTCGCACTCATCCAGAAGTCACGGTCGGTGTCCTTCTCTACCTTGGTGAGCGCTTGCCCCGTTTCGTCGCTGATGAGGGCGTTAATCCGTATCCGCATTTTTTCGATCTCCGCGGCGTGAATCTCGATATCCGATGCGACACCACGCATGCCGGAAAGCGGCTGGTGAATCAGGTAGTGGCTGTTCGGAAGCGCAACACGATCCTCTTTTGCTGCGCCGAGCAGAATCAGGGCGCCGGCACTGGCTACAAGGCCCATTCCGACCGTTATTACCCTCGGCTTTATAAAACGCATCATATCGAAAATCGCGTAGCCCGCGTCGGCATCGCCACCCGGACTGTCGATAAACACCTTGACCGGGTCCTCACCTTCGGATTCGAGCAGAAGGAGCTGCCGAATAACACGTTCCGCGAGGCTCTTGTCGACCTCCCCGGACAAGAGGATCGTCCGGGTCTTCATCATTTTCTGCATGAGCCCTGCGGACGCTTCCTCATTCGCATTCGTTGCGTTTTCTGAGTCGTCTTGCGCATCGAGCGCGCGATAGTCATAGTTTTTCATAGAGTCTCCATGTGAAAAGCAGGTATTGTAGCGTGAGCTATTGTGCAGAGTATACTGTAAGGAATTATGCAGGAGCAAACCACGCAGCAGGCAAGCGCATTTATCGCCGTAGTCGGACGGCCTTCAGTCGGTAAATCGACGCTCATGAACACCATATGCGGCCATAAAGTATCCATTGTGAGCCCCGTGCCCCAGACCACGCGCAACCGTGTCCGGGGGATCTACACCGACGAGCGGGGACAGCTGGTCTTTATGGATACCCCCGGTTATCACGACAGCGAGCGTACGTTCAATAATTATATGATGGGGCTCATTCGCCAGTCTGTGGACGACGCGGACCTTGTGCTTCGCGTGATCGATCTGAGCCGTCCCATCGGCAGCGAAGAATCCTCGCTCAGCGAGCTGCTGCAGCCTGCAGCCGACCGAACGATCGTTGCGCTCAACAAAGCGGATCTCGTACGCGGTGACGCTCCGCTTGTGGATGTCCCCCAGGGATTGAAATCGGTGCGGCTCAGCGCGACCAGCGGCGAAGGAGTAGACGACCTGCTCTCCGTGCTCTACGCTGCTGCTCCGCACGGACCGCTTCTGTATCCGCCGGAGTTCTATACCGACCAGGAACCCACGTTTCGCGTGTCGGAGATAGTCCGCGAACAGACCATGCTAAAGACAAGAGAAGAGCTTCCGCACGCCCTCTACGTGGAAACGACCGACTTGAGCGAGGATAAAGACGGAAAAGTCCTTGTCGCCGGCGCGACCATATTCGTCGATCGCGAGTCCCAGAAAGGCATCGTCGTGGGCAAGGGTGGACGTATGATACAGCGAATCCGGGAAGACTCCGAACGCGAGCTCGGTGATATCTTTGAACGCCGCGTCCGCGTCCATCTGAAGGTAAAAGTTCACCCGAAGTGGAGAAACAAAAGCGACGTCATTAAAAAGCTTATATCATAAACGACCGATACGGGTTCAGGGACGCGTAAGCGAGCCGTCGGGTTCTACGGTAAAAAAATCGAAGGTACGCCTCGTGAATAAACCCACCTCGACAACCCCGGGAATCTCGGACAGGTCCGACTCCAGCTGCGCTACGTCCTGCGGCTCGCCGAACACCACGTCGAGAATCATGTTCCCGTTGTCGGTAATGAGTGGCCCAAGCTTTCCCGTCCCGGTTCGCGTGGTAGCCGAAAACCCGTACCGCTCAAGCTCAAGGCGAACGTTAAAAGCCGCGAATGGAACCACTTCCACCGGGACCGGGAAGGTCAGACCCAGATCCGGCACGTGTTTGTCACGCGTGGTAACGATTGCGACCCGGGCGGCCGCGTACGCCATAACCTTTTCCCTCAGAAGCGCCGCACCACCACCTTTGGTGACCCGCCCGGCGGTGTCCACCTCGTCCGCTCCGTCGATAACCAGGTCGAGTGCTCCACCGACACGGGGGTCTTCAAGCGCAAACACCGAAATACCCACCGCATAGCACTCCTCTGCCGCCTGCGTCGAGGAGGCTACCGCTACGATATCGGTAAGCTCACCCGTGGCAAGACGTTCCGCTATGCGGTGTATCGCGTGGCGCGCCGTAGTTCCGGTGCCCATACCAACGCGCATACCGCTTTTGACTGTCTCGTCCGCAGCTGCGACCCCGGCGATACGCTTCAAGTCCGTTATTGTTGCCTCTTCCATTGGTGCCTACCTCTGGCGGTACGGTGCAAGTATATTCAGTACAGTATCGCGTCCGAGTGTAATGAGAAAGCCCGAAAGTCGCGGCCCCTTCTCCTTTTCCACGAGGACCCTGTACAACGCGGTAAACAACTCAGCCGGCTCAAGGCCGTTTCCGCGAGCGGTCGCGTAAATGAACTCCTGAAGACTTTTTTCGTCGTGCGAATCGAAGTTGGCCTCAATCTCCGCAGCGAGGATAGCCACGCACGCCCGCGCCTGCTCGTCCAGGTCAATCGGAACGTCTGCACCGCTTCTGAGGCTGAAACGAAAGTCCTCGGGGGCATGGTTCTGCGTCCAGTTCCACGCGCACACCGCTCGAACCCTGTGTTTCCTGAGCTCATCCGGAGTAAACTCACCGAAGCGGGCGAGCGCTGCGTCTATATCGCCGGCGGTAATCAGGAGCATGTTACACAGGTGCCGAAAGGGTATCTGCGCCGGAGCCTGCTCCGGTACCGCCCCGACCTGGGACAACTCGTATATCCGCGATTCTTTCGCTCTCTTTTTCTCGCCAACCTCCTCGAGGCCGTAGTAGACGCGTTCGCAGCGGTCGTAATCTTCGTAGATTTTTATGACATCCAGATCAAAACTGATGGCGAATTCGGCGTTCGGCCGGGTTCCGGCAAACAGATAGCGAACAATCTCGGGCTGATACACTGCGAGCACGTCGTTCAGGTCAATGACGTTTCCCAGGGATGAGCTGATCTTTCCGCCCATTCCCTTGATGCTGATGAAGTCATACTTGAAGGTAACCGGCGCACTCCCTCCGTAGACCGCCTCTACGACACGACGTGCGGTGTCAAAGCTGCCACCGGACGAATGGTGCTCCTTGCCCGCAGGCTCGAAGTCGACACCCTCCTCCTTCCACCGCATTGGCCAGTCGACCCGCCACGGCAGCTTCACGCAATCGCTTGAGCGCAGATCCACCGTCTCTTCACGGCCAGAGTCATCGCAGCGGTAGGTTACGCCCCACTCCCCGTCCCACGACAACACCGTCGTCGTGTCCCTGCCCGTAAAACGACTGAACACGCTCACAGGCCACCAGTCCTCAGGAAGCGGCTCGCTGCGAAACTCGTCCAGAATTTCCCGTATTGTATCGCGATGCTCAAGCGCGGTGCGTATACCCGAAGCGTAGTGTGATGCGGTATAGCGTTCGGTCTGGTATATGTACTCGGGCTCTATTCCCAGCGTGGGGAGCACCAACTCCAGACGCTTTTCGTGCGCGTGCGCATAACTGTCGTATTCTCCCCAGGGATCGGGCACCCGGGTGATCGGCAACCTGAGATACTGGGCGAATGACTCAGCATTGGGAATGTTTTTCGGTACCTTGCGGAACACGTCATAGTCGTCCCAGGAATAAATGAACCTGACCGGCACCCCCTTGTCGCGAAGCGCGCGTACGACCAGATCCACCGAAATGATCTCCCGAAAATTCCCGATATGGACCGTCCCGGAGGGTGTAATCCCCGACGCGCAGGTGTAATGTGACTTGACCGGTGTCAGCGGCCCCCGTTCGCGAATAATCTTTTCAGCGTGTATGTCTGCCCAGTGTGTGGATTGTGATCCGGTATTACCCATAGACCGCGAGTATAGGAGAGAACGCGGGCGTCGGCAATTGTCGCACCTGCAATTTATCCGCTATGGTGCCGATATAGATCCTGTGAACCTCAGAATAATCCTTCTGAATATGCTGATGATGATGATAGCCGCACCGACGGTTTTCTCCGTCGAGACGGTCGGACTGGCAAGCTGGTACGGGCCCGGGTTTCACGGCAGAACCACCGCCTCGGGCGAACGCTTCGACATGAACGCCATGACTGCCGCGCACCGCACCCTGCCCTTCGGAACCACCGTCGAAGTGCACAACCTCGAGACCGACCGCAGCGTCACCGTACGCATCAACGACCGGGGCCCCTTCGTGGACGGACGAATTATCGACGTTTCGCGGGCGGCAGCCGCCGAGCTTGAGATGATCGCAACAGGAATCGCCCGGGTCAGACTGCGTATCATGGAAAATGACACCAATAGGGATACCCCGCGCTTCGAAACAACAGGCTCGTCCGACGTAATGACCGTTCAGGTCGCGTCGTTCGGCAGCAGAGAGAACGCGATACTGACCCAGGAGAGCCTCCGACGCGCCGGTATCAGAGCCATTACCGAAGACGGCGGGACCTTCACCCGAGTAATCGTCCGCGCAGTCATGCCGGACGAACTCGAGACAACCCTTGAGCGCCTCGAAGCGCTTGGCTTTCCCGACGCCTTTGTGAGACGCTGACAGCATGAGTGAATACCGGAATATCTCTGTCGTGTTAACCGGAGCCTCACGAGGTCTCGGCGAAGCTATTGCACGGCTTTTGATCGATGGCGGTGTCGAGCACCTGTTCTGCGTAAGCCGCAGCGTTAACCAGGAGCTGGTACAGCACGCCACCGCACACAATACCGAACTGCGATGGACGCAGTGTGATCTCGCCGACGCCACGGCGGCAGCCGACGTTTCACGCGCGGTCTGCAAAGCCTGCGTCGACGCAGCCGGGACATCTGCCATACTCATAAACAACGCAGCGCTCCTGAAGCCCGTTGCGCGCGTAGGGTATCTGAACACGCGTGAACTCACCGACCTCCACCTGGTAAACACGGTCGCCCCGGCTTTGTTTGCCGACGCCTTCATCGCTGCAGCAGAACCTCGAAGCGGTGACATCGACGCCCGAGTATTGAACATTTCCTCGGGACTCGGTGCACGCGCTATGGCCGGCGTTGGTATGTACTCCATGTCCAAAGCCGCGCTGAATATGCTCACCCAGGTTATACAGACCGAACAGGAAGACCGTGAACACCCGATCTGGACGTGTTCGGTATCGCCGGGAACCGTCGAGAGCACCATGCAGGAGACACTCCGGAGCGCAGACGACGCGCACCTGCGGGACCGCGAAATGTTTCGTGACCTGAAAAAAAGCGGCAAGCTCAACACACCCGAATTCTCTGCCCGGAAAATACTCTCGCTCATGCGTCGTACGGACATTGCCTCCGGAAGCGTTCTGAAAGTCAGCGATCTGTAGCCAGGTCGGGTAAGACAAAACGCAGCAGCAGGGAACCGTCGGATTCGGGCAGGAGCTCCCCCGCGCTGCGAAAACCCGAAGCACTCGCTGCGGCCAGGTAATCGTCTCGCCTCCAGAGCCTGAGCGTCAGCGGGAAGGTGTAGTCGGTGTGGGACGTCTGAACAAACCAGGTTATGTGCTCGAGATCACCGCTTACGCGGCGCGTCTCGTACCAGTCAGCGGATTCACCTCCTTTTACGTGAAGCACACCGCGGTGAACCAGAGCCCCGTCGACGGCGACCCCGGAACCCGACGGGAAGCTGTGAACCACGACCTGCCCCCCGGGAGAAAGAACCCCTTTGACCGCCGCAAAAACGCGTTGAAGCGCATCGAGCGTATGGACATGAGCGCAGAAGTTCAACGGCAGGAGTGCGAGCGAGACCGCAAGCGAATCGGGAAGGTCGAGAACATCTGCCGGAAGCGGAATAAAACGCCCTCGAGGGGTGAAATCATCACCCTCCTGTTCCGGGCGAATCTTCTCCCGGGCCCGAGTCAGAAGCGCTTCACTCGAATCGAGTCCGTAGACCGTGAACCCTGCCCGAACCAGCGCAGACGATACACGCCCGGTCCCACACCCGACCTCGAGCACCGACCCACCGATCTCGTGCGCCAGCGCAACGTACACCCCGATATCTTCGGTAACATCCGCGTGCATTGCATCATAGATATCCGGGTAGTCGTACAGCCTCTGCACCAGATTATCTTGACAGACAACCCGTTCCCTCGCTACCCTCCACCCTCACACGGGCCCATAGCTCAGTTGGTTAGAGCAGTGGACTCATAATCCATTGGTCGTAGGTTCAAGTCCTACTGGGCCCAAACAGCGGGCGTACCGGAACGAAGTGAGGAACGCTCCGCAACCGGCGAGCGAAGCGAGACGGCCAAGCCACCCTCAACGGGTGGCTTTTTTTATGGGGGGCCCCAGCAGGACTTGAAGCGTAGCCCCGGCCAATTTGACCAGTACTATCTGCATCAGTAGCTTTTGCGTATAGCTATCTGAAAGGAGGCACGACTATGACATCATTTAGCCAACACGTTGGAGGAAACGAGGCTGTACCGTCGCTGTATATGGGTAAGCTCGCGCTTGAGAAGAGCGCCTGGGGCGATGACGACAAAGAACGGGCCAAGACGACCATCCTCGATGCCATCAAACAGGATCCTATTATCGAAAGTTCATCGAACATCAGCGTGACATTCGGTGATGCGGAGAAGAAAGAACTGCACGTCATCGGTAAGGTTATGGGGCCGGGTTCGAAATCCCGCCTGCGTGAAATTCTCGAACAGAACACCCCGTCCGACGTCGAGATACACGACGAAACCGTCTCGAACTGACGCCTGAGCGAGCTAAAACAAAGCCTTTAGCTCGGCGTCCGACCGGCAATAACAGGAGTCTGCCGCACCGGAGATACAGGTGTATACTCTAAAAATTATGGAAACATTCAACAAACACGAAATTCTTGAACGCATAGAATCAGGCGCTGACCCGGACGGGAACATGCCTGTGAGTCTTAAAGCACTCTGGCACGACAGGCTTGGAAACTGGGAAACCGCGCACGACCTGTCCCAGCAGATCGCAGACCCGGCGGGCGCCCGGATACACGCCTATCTCCATCGCGTCGAGGGCGATATACCGAACGCGCGATACTGGTACGGTCGTTCCGGCGAAGAATTGCCGGACGTGAGCCTGGAGAAGGAATGGGACGAATTACTCGAACGGGCTCTCAAGGGGGAGATCTGATCTGCACGCGACTCGGGCACGCTGATAGTAATCGCGTTTTTGTTCGGATACTTCGTCTGAGAAAAACGGGTCAGGAGTCATTCGACATCAGCATCGCAAACAGTGCAAGGGTCCGTTGACGAGCCCGGACGGGTAGCCATAGCATCCTGACATGCCTTCAATACAGATATTCGGTGACTCCATTGCACACGGTGGTCGGGATCTTGAACGCGGGGGGTGGCCTCTTCGCATCCGGCGTCACATGAGCGCGCACGGCCTTGGCGACGCAGGCTTCGTCCAGGCACGCTCCGGCGACACATCATTCGATGTATGCAAACGCATGCCGATCGAGATCGCGCTTCGAGGCAGCGAAACGGTCATTATTGCCATAGGCACGAACGACGCACAGATACTCGGCGACTCCTGACACCCCCGTGTCACGGACAACAGCTGCCGACCAGACGGAATACATCCCGACTCGGAGGGACACGCGCGCATGGCGGAAGCGATCTGGGCTGGACTTGTACCCACCGGATGCCTCGGTGAACGAGCCTCTGACATTCCCCCGCTGACTCTCGTAAGCATATAGTCTTCGAGAATATTTCGATAGACACGGCAGCATTTTGTCACCTATTGTGGTAGGTCTATGGAATTCACCTGGTCATTTTTCATTGACATTGGTCTGGTATCAACGGCGCTTCTTGGTGCAACGTACCTTCGCACCCGGGTACGTTTCCTCCAGACCTATCTGATTCCTAACGCAATTACTGCCGGATTCCTACTTCTTCCGTTGTATAACTACGCTTCCAATCTCCTGGAGCTGAGCGCTGACAACCTCGGTGAACTCGTGTATCACCTCATGAGTATTTCGTTTATCGCGATCACGCTTCGTGCATCGGAGTCCACACGCGATCGGGGTACGCGCGGTATTAGCGGGACGACGGTCAGCGTCGTGTTTCAGTACGGTGCGCAAGCTTTTCTGGGACTGCTTTTGACCTGGGTCCTTATGAATACCATTTTGCCGGATCTTTTTCCGGCGTTCGGGTTCTTTGTCCCGCTCGGTTTCGCTCTGGGTCCCGGACAAGCCTTCGCCATTGGTCGAGGCTGGGAGGCGTTCGGATTCTCTGGTGCAGGCTCAGTAGGGCTGACCTTTGCTGCGGTCGGCTTTCTTCTCGCGAGTTTCGGCGGCGTGTTTATGGTCAACTACGGATATCGCAAGGGCTGGTCCGACCGTGACACGGCAAAGGCAACCGGGCGCCCCGATCACCGCAAAGGGTTCTACTCGCGGGGGCATGAGCGTCCGGTTGGTTCGAGGCAGACCTCGGTATCGGAAGCTATCGACACCATGAGCCTCAATATCGGCATGATCTTCGCAACCTACCTCCTGAGCTACCTTCTACTGCGCGGGGTCACATCCGCGTTAATCGCAACAGGCGAGCTCGGGGCCGATCTCGCGGTGAACCTGTGGGGGCTTAACTTCGTTTTCGCCGTGATTACTGCCATGTTGGTCAAACGCGTACTCCTCGCGTTCGGCTGGCACGATGCGCTCGATACTGGCACGCTGACCCGTCTCGCCGGCGGCTCGGTCGATCTGATGGTCGCCTCAGCGGTCGGCGCGATCTCGCTCGTGGTGGTGCGACAGTACTGGCTGCCGATTCTCGTTATTTCGGTGACGGTCGGGGTATTCGTTTTCGTATCGGTCCCATGGATGGCCTCCCGCCTGTTTCAAACGCACCGGTTTCATCGCGCGCTCATTATCTTCGGAGGTATGACCGGAACTCTGCCTACCGGCCTTGCGTTGCTGCGCATGGTCGACCCGGATTTTGAGACCCCGGTCGCGAGCGACTACGTATTTACCTCGGCGGTTGTCTTTGCGCTGGTGATACCCTTGATTCTGGCTATTAACCTGCCCGCATACAGTGTCAGCCGTGGAGAGCCTGTGCTGTTTTTTGCGGCACTCGCGCTTGTGGCCGGCTATGTTGTTGCAACCGGTGTCGCGTACCGCATCCTGGCCGGGAAGCGAGCCTTCAGCACGCCATCATCAATCTGGTTACGAGATACGGCGGACCCCGCATAGGACTGCTGCTCGCGGAGATGGTGCGCCGCCGGCCGGTTGTTTGCACGGCAGCGACGGGGTACTATGCTGCGGTGTTCCGGAATAATACACGTATACCGTAGGTGAGGAAGATGGATGTGAAAGACAACGTCTGGGACACGTATCTCCAGGACTACTCGAACCACCTTTCCGCCATCGCCATCGTGTTGGCGGTTTTGCTTTTCATCGCTTCACCGTTGAGTGCATTGACCGGTAACGCTGTTTTCGCGGTAACAAACTTTGTATTGGCATCGCTTGTTCTTTGCTCTTACCTGCTGCGGAAGCTGACCGGTGCATGGATCGTAGTGGTCACGATTGTTGCTTCAGGTTTTACCTTGAGTATGATGTCACTTCTGTCATCAGCACTGTTCGGTACGGCTGAGACGATCATTATAATTGCACATTTTATCCTCGTTTTTTTTCTTCCGCGCCGGCACTCTTTCGCGATCGGTCTTCTCAGCATCCTTTTTTTTCTGGCCGTCGGCTGGTTTGTGAGCCAAGGCGTCATTGTTGTCCCGCAATCGGCTCTCGAGCGCCAGACGAATTTCTTCCAGTGGATCCTGCATGCATTTGCATTGTTCGGATTTATTGTTATCGCAGTAACGCTTATAGACCGGATGCGTTCTCACCTCATGAACAGCATAAAGGACCTCGTCCTGCGGAACCAGAAAATTACGCAGATTGCATTTTTCGATCCCGTGACCGGTCTCGCGAACAAGTCACGTTTTCTGACGAGAATACAGGAAGATATCGATACGGGAGCATGCACTGAAGGCATCGTCGTGTTCCTTGAGATACGAAAGTACAGACTCACAAAAGTCCTCTATGGACCGGACGTTGCCGAAAGCCAGCTTAAAGCCATGGCCCTTATGCTTCAGCAATACGCGGGGAGCGATTATATCGCACGTACGGATGGCGGCGAATTTGCGGTCTGGAGTCCACACAGAACGGTCGAAGAAATCACCTCGTTTGTCACGGATAATCGAATTGGTGCGCGTGTCTTGCTTGAATCGCACGCCCCCGGCCTGCCCATTGAAATCGACACCGCGGCGGCCCGGTTTCCTGAGGACGGATCGACGCTTGAAGAGTGCATGCTGAACGCCGAACTCGCGTTACACGACTCCTTTCAGTCCACACGGGGTATCCGATGGTTCGCACCTCGCATGAAAGAATCCCTGTTATACGCAGAGGCAGTCGAGCAGAGCGTCGAACAGGCACTGTTGAACAACGAGTTCCGCTTCGTTTTTCAACCGCAGTTTGACCTGACGAGCAGGAAAGTCGTCGGCGCCGAAGTCCTGTGCAGGTGGTCAAGCGCGGAGCTCGGCACGGTGAGTCCAGGGGTTTTTATACCCGCGCTGACCCGGAAAGCTCTCATTACGAAATTTACAACTGAGTCACTGCGGTCCGTTCTCACAAACGTCGACCGAATTGACGCAAAGTACGGACCGGACGCTACGGTATCGTTTAACGTGTCACCAGCCGCGCTTCTGAGTGAGGGCTTCGTACATTTCGCGTTGGACATTGTACGGCAGTCGTCGATAGACCCGAAGCGCATTATCTTCGAGATTACCGAAGATCTGTTCATCGAAGAGCTGGAAGTCGTCGTATCAATAATACGCGATCTGTATACACACGGCGTTCGTACATCGCTGGACGATTTCGGTACGGGATACTCATCTCTGAGTTATGTCGGTGCGCTCCCGATAAGCGAAATTAAAGCCGACAAGTCCTTCGTCTCTACGATTGCGCACGACCAGAAATCTCTGAGCCTTTTCCGATCCCTGTGCTCAATAGCCGACGCGTTTGGTCACAACTTTGTGGCCGAAGGTGTTGAAAACGCCGCACAACTGAGCGCAATACAGACGACCTCCTGCAGAATCGTTCAGGGATTTCTGTTCGGTCGACCCGAACCGCTTTAGTTTAAGAGTTTGCGTCCGCACAGAAGATACTTGTAGCCCGATGTGTCACGATTCGGAAACTCGAACACAATGAGCTTTCGGTTGTGATAGAACTCCAGCTGTGCCTGATACACAACGTTAAGACCGCTGATCATCTTCCACGGATAGCGAATGATCTCACCGTCGGCAGCCGTAAACTCAAGACCGCCGGTATGAAGCGCAAGCCTTCCAAAAGCCCGGACTGTCGGACGCACCATGCGATAGCCGACCGAAAGACGGGTGTGGTCATCGTGGAATACCTCGGGGCCCAGATGGTCCTGACCCGGAATAGACGAGCGTTCGGCTCCGGACACGAGCTGCTTCAGATGCGATTCCAGATATTCGTCCTGCGCCCGAGCCCACCCGCCGATGGTCTCATGGATAACCGTTTTCGGTGCGGCGCCGCGCCCGGGGAGGAACCGAGCGTAGAGCGAAAAGTAAACGTCGTATCCGCACGCGGTACAGAACAGATGCCGCCCTTCGCTCTTCAGGCGATTGAGAGCCTCGCAATGCGGACAATAAAACAGCAACAGCTGCATGGGCTCTGCAGCACGACGCGAGGTGAATGCCGTCGGGGTCAAAGCCTGCCACGCATCCTCGTCGTGATACATGACCTGTTCGATTCGGACGCGAATCTCTTCCACGGTCATTCGGATAATTTCGTCTCGTGTCAGCGCGAGGCGATAGTTGATTTCGATCTTTCCCCGGCGAGACTTGAACGCCCACCGGGGGAGCGAATGGTACGCGCCTTTGAGAACCGGCACGATAACCGGTACTTTTGCTGCTTTTATCAGTTTTGCCGTCGACGGGATAATTGGCAGCGTGGTTCCATCCCAGGTCCGCTCGCCTTCGGCAAACAGGCCGACTACCTTTCCCGCGCGCAGAAGGTCCATAACCGTGCGCAACGTGCCGAAATCGTCCCTCAGCTTGGACTTTGCGATCGCGCCGAAACGCCTGAGCCACCACGACGCGAAGGAGCTGCGAAAGTTCGCATCCGAGGCGACAAAGTGTATCGGATCCCTGACGTAAAAGCTGACGATAAGCGGATCCCAGGTCATAACGTGGTTCGGTATGACCAGGTATGGCGGGCGTATGCGATGGAAGATTTCTGTGTTTTTCGGGTGGATTCGATAGTACCACTGCATTGGTACGCGAATACACGGGCGCACAATGTCGTGCAACCAGCGGTATGCTCGGGTTACCCGGCGACGATACCGCACCATCAGGACCACCGGACAAAAGAAAGCGTATGCATACCGTCAGGACTGTCCCGTAGAAAACCGTGTAATAGACTCGGTCAGAGCCGACGTCTGTTGTGTACTGCTCGCAATGGTTTTCTGTAAGTCACTCATAGACTGCTGAATTGAGTCGAGAGCCTGATCCATCTGCCGGGCAGCAGCGTTGATCTGTTCAGTTATGGTATTGATACTCTCGATCTGCTCGGCCGCGCGCCCCTGCTCCCGAGTAATCTCATCTGAGCCTTCCCGCACCTCGATCGAGCTGTTTTGAAGCGCCTGCATCGCCTGCAGAATCTCGCGGCCACCGCTGCTCAGCTCTGCTGTCGACCCGGTAATCTCGGCAAAGGCTTCGGAAACCAGACGGACTTCGCGAGCGATTTCCGCCATACTCGTCGCCGAATGCTCAACGTGTCCTGAAGTGTTTCTGACCGTGTCCATGAGGCGTTTCAGTCTCTCCGATACGACGCGTGAGTTTTCGGCAGTATTTGTCGCGAGTTTTCGGATTTCCTCGGCGACAACAGCGAAGCCTCGTCCGCCGGAACCCGCGTGCGCCGCTTCGATTGCGGCGTTCATCGAGAGGAGGTTTGTTCGAGCCGCAATATCGCTGACGATCTTGTTGATTTCGTGCAGCGCATCCACTTCCTGGGCGACAATCTCAAACGCTGCAGTAGTCCGGTTCAGATCTTCTAACCCCGCCTCACCGATAGACACCAGACGTTCGGAAGCTTCCTTCTTCTCACTCGTTATCGCAGCAACTGAGTCGAGCGACGCAGACATTTCATTCACTGCCGCGGTCGACTCCTGTACAACCGTATTCTGTTCGTCGACTTGCACATGGAACCCTGAAACGCGGTCTGTTGTCTTTCTAATCAGTGACAAAGCCTGACCAACCGTTTCACGGAGCGCGGCAATGCGGTCATTGACTGAGCTGGTTTGACGGCGTATCTCATCCGCTCCGGCTTTCGCGCTGTTAAACTCGTTCTCTACCGACCGCAGCGCATCAACACTCGAATCGGCATCCTGCACAATTCGTGCAATGGACCGCAGAGACGTCTCGTTTTTCGTGTTCGTCTGCTCGATAAGCTCCATTGCACTTCGACTCGTGCGGGCGACACGGAATGCAAAGAAACCGACCAGTGTATAGATGACCGTTGAGGTCGTAAGTCGGGTTACGACAAACGCTCCTTCCTCTACAGTCAGAACGGGCCGGATAACGAACAACGAGACCGCAACAATTGTAGCGACCCCGACCAGCATTACGCCCAGAGGATGCCACTCCGTTTCGCTTATGACCAGGGAAAGGATGAGCGGAGGAACCATGTACACCGTAACAACGTAGACCTGGTACGCGGACTCGGGCTCAATGACGACGGACAGGACGACAAGTACGAGGGTGATCAGCACTAAAGGCATGAGTGTCGCTGACCGGAAACGCCCCCGGTACAGCTGCAGGATCGAGAGGATTATTATCCCTTCAATAATTGCGGTGAGAGCCGCATTGACAATTCTGCCGTCCAGTAAATCGTTTACAATGGTTATAGGGAGCAGACATGCGACGACGGTGAGCACGATAGCCACATTCGGAGCCTTCGTACGCACGATTATCCCTGCGTCGGCATAGATTGCCTCGATTTTTTTCACCGCGACAGCCTCCACTGACTTCGAGCATACTGATATCCCGTATTTTTGCAAGGATCTGGCAGAGTCGGGATATCCGAATGTTCTTATCCCTGTTCATGCTCGGGGTGAGTGTGTTCCCCGATCATTCGCACGTAACGCGCGCGCGTGAGCACGCGCTCTTCGATCAACTCGCCGTCAGTTTTTCGAAACAGAACCACCCGCTCGTGGCCGCCCGGTCCTATAGGAATTACCATACGCCCCCCTTCCGAAAGCTGCTCTGCCAGAGGCGGTGGAACCACCGGCGCAGCCGCCGAGCCAATCATGATGTCGAAGGGCGCGAGCTCAGGCGCTCCAAGTCCGCCGTCTCCCTGAATCACGGTGACGTTTTCTACGCCACAGCGCTCCAGGTTCTCGGCAGCGCGTTCAGCGAGCGTGGCGAAACGCTCGACCGACACGACCTCGCGACACAAGACAGCGAGAAGCGCGGTCTGGTACCCATAGCCGGTTCCTATCTCAAGGGCGCGTTCGTGGGGCTGTATGGTCAGTGCCTCAAGCATTGAAGCGATCAGTGACGGCTGGGAGGTTGTCTGCTGCTCGGCGATCGGCAGGGGAATATCGAGGTACACTCGCTCAAGAGAATCGCGATCCTGCTCTACGAAGAACTTGCGATCGACAGCTTTCATGGCCTCGACTACGGCACGCTGTCGTACGCCGTTTCGTACCGCTTCCTGTACAAGGTCTGCATTACCGGACATAGATCCTGCCTTTAAAAAACGTCGACGACGACTTTGCCGGAAACAGAACCAGCTTCAAGCAGTCTGTGCGCCTCCGCAATCTGCTCCAGGCGGAATTCAGCGGGATGAACGACTGGTGCGAAGTGGCCGTCTGTGTACCAGCGATCAAGGGTTGTGAGTATGTCGCCGTAATGTTCGAGTCCGACTCCAGAGAGCAGCGGGAGAACCATGAAGACGCCGGAAACGGTCAGATTCCGCTCGTGAATCGCTGCGATATTTGCAGTGGTTCGCATCGCGATTCCAAGCATGTGGCCACCGATCCGCGTCGCGCTCAGGCTATTCTCTATGTTCGCGCCACCAACCGTGTCGAAAACGACGTCGAAGCCGGCGCCTCCGGTCAGACGATCGCAGTACTCAGAAACCGGTTCGTCACGATAATAAATGACATCATGAGCACCCATGCTCCGGGCAATGGCGGCCTTCTCCTCACTTGAGACCGTAGCAGCGACCCGGGCACCCAGGGCTCTCGCAACTCCCACAGCGACGTGTCCCACCCCCCCCGCGCCGGCGTGGACCAGCACGTGATCGGTCGGTTTTACACGGGCGCGGTCGACGAGAGCGAGCCACGCGGTGATCGATACGAGTGGCATCGCAGCAGCTTCCCGCATACTCATGTCTTTCGGTATCCGAGCCAGCGCGCGCGTATCGGCTACCATGTACTCGGCAAGCGCTCCCGAAAGACCTCTGAACCCACCGGCACAACCATGAACCCGGTCCCCGACAGCGAAGCGGCTGTCACCCGGACCAAGCGCATCCACGACACCGGCAACGTCTCCGTGAAGGACGGCTGGAAAATCCGGAGCCGCCTTGATGTGACCGGCTCGGATCTTCGTATCCACTGGATTGACGCTCGTTGCCGCCACCCGTATTCTCACCTGCCCGGGGCCGGGCTGCGGTATTTCCAGGTCCACACGCGTAAAAACGTCTGGAGATCCCCAATCATTGCAGACCATTGCCTTCACAGTACTTCTCCGTTCACATAAAAAGTATCCACGGCGCCGGCAACTTACTCAAGTGCACTCTGCAGGTGCGCGACGATCTGCTCAAGCGACGACTCGCCAACGACATCGCGATCAAGAAGCGGCAGGCGGATTGTTACCATTCGCGAAAATCTTCGCGCAATGTCCTCCAGATATTCTGCTTCCTGTCGTTTGCGCGCCCGAAAAAAGGCGTGATCCGGCATGTCGTCCGGCAGCACTCTGTTTACGACGATGCCTCCGACCGGCACACGGTGTTCGGTGAGCATGCGAATCGCCTTCTCGGTTTCGAGAATAGGAAGCCGCTCGGGATTCAGCACGAAAATAAACGCCGTCTGTCGTTCATCGAGCAATATTCGCCTCATTCGTGCGAACTTCCGCTTTCTATCCTGCAATGTACGTTCAACCGGATCGTCGCTCAATTGACCACCGGTACCGACCGTCATGTTTTTCCATAACGCCGACATCTCGTTGACCTGCTTGCGGCGAGAAATAAGCCCGTCAATCCACGCTTCCATCATTTCCGGCAAGGCCAGCAGATGAATGGTGTGACCGGTCGGTGCCGTATCGAAAACGATTCGATCGTAATCTAGTTCGGACCGTTCGATGAGCTCGGCGATTCGGTCGAAAAGCGCTGCTTCCTGAGCCCCCGGGGACACCCGCGCCATGCGTATCTGCCGGTCGATTTCCGACCGGAGTGCAGGCTTGACCTGGCTCCGGATCGTATGGCTGACGCTCTGGATGTACGCATCGGCTTCCTGCTCGGAGTCGAGTTCGAGAGCCCAGAGATTCGGTCGAACCTTTTGAATACCCCCTGACAGTGTTCGTTCGAGAATATCTGCCGATGAATGCGCAGGGTCGGTCGAGACAAGAAGCGTGTTGCTCCCGCGAGCAGCTGAAAGAAGCGAGAACGCTGTCGCGGTCGTCGTTTTCCCGACACCACCTTTTCCGCCGAAGAACAGTACTCGACGGTCCATCCATTCCGCGATGGTTCGGGTGCTTCGCGCCGCTCCACGTCTTAACAACACTTGAACCCGTCTAAAGGCGAGTGATCCATACCCTGCCGTTTATGCCACGCATGGAACTGCTCGTACATATGGGGTAGAAGCTCAAGCGTGTAGTAGTTTACCGGATTCGGAATCCCGAGAAGATCCGGGAAACAGAGCATCAGGAACACCGCTTCCTTGTCCTGTGTTTCGCGAGCGACCTGGCTTCTGTATGGAGTAAAGAACACACCTTCGTAAATCTCTTTAAACTGCTTCCAGTACCGCTTGAGAGTTCCGCTTCGTCTCGGCCGTTTCATATCCAGGTACTCCTGCTAGTCGGAACACACTGCTCCGGCCCGTGCGGGGCCAAAGCAGTGGAACGGAAATTGGGTTACGGTTGAACGGGCACGCCCTCCACGGTGTCTGCTGCGTTATCGCCCTGTGGCTTGATCTTCCTGAACGCAAGAACCGCTTCGACGAGCATCCACAAAGCGCTGAAGAGTATCAGGACTCCCATGATACCAAGAAGATAGTTCGGGGCATCGGAGGTAATTCCCAGCCACTGCAGTATACTGATAGACATCGCAGCGATGGTTACGATAAGCAGAAACACCATCGGAATGAGTGCTGGAAGGTAGTTACGTCCGAGTCGCTTGAGAAACAGCGTCACGCAGAGCAGCGAGAGCGCTGCGAGCAGCTGATTCGTGGTACCGAACAGTGGCCAGATAACCAGTCCACCGCCACCGATCTCGACACCCGGTGGCTGCGCACCGAACGCAAGAACGAGACAGGACAGAACTGCGATGATGGTGGCCGGAGCGCCTTTCTGCAGAAATCTGATATTCCCGATCTGTCCGATTTCGCTCAGAACGTAGCGCTGTACACGAACGCCCGAATCCATAGTTGTCGCGGCAAACATTATGACGACGACGGCACCGAGTACCGAGGCAAGCTCGGGTGGAACACCGATACCGCCGGCGAGCGCCGCGAATCCCGACACGAAGTTCCCGGCAGCGCCACCGGACGCGGCACCCCAGTTACTGTAGATCGCGCCCCAGTCCGCCCGCGTCGCTGCGAGCCCCGCACCGGTTGCAAGGATGGCGCCAAGCGCCAGCGTTCCCTCTCCGACCGCTCCTGCATACCCGACAAATCGCGCATCGGTCTCTTTATCCAGCTGTTTCGAAGATGTTCCAGAGGACACCATACCGTGCCAGCCTGATATGGCGCCACACGCGATCGTTATAAACAGGACGGGAATCAGAGGCGGTGCGCCGACGGGATCTGCGTTGAACATCGGCGCCGCCATACTCGGATTGGAAAACAGCACGCCAAGATAGAGTATTCCGAGCGCGACGAAAAGCTGATGTGAGTTTACATAATCCCGCGGCTGCAGGAGCAGCCAGACCGGCAACAGCGATGCAATACCGGCGTATACAAAGAGAATCAGAACCCAGGTCGCGTGATTCGGCAGCCCTATAAGGGTAACCTCGGAAAGCTCGAGCGGAAACACGCTGCCGACCCAGATCAACAGGTACAGCGTAATGAGCGCTGCGATCGAAGGAATCAGGAGACCGCCCCCCTTCTTGTGTATCACGTAGCCGACGGTCATGGCGACCGGAATCTGTAACCAGACAGGGATTACGGCACCCGGAAAACTCACCAGAAGTCGCGCGATAACGATCGCAAACACCGCGTTCACCATCATGAGAAGCACGAAGATAATGAGCATGAAGAGCGTGCGAGAGCGTGCGCCAATCTGATCTTCAGCAATTGCACCCATGGACCGACCCTTATGCCGGGAAGATATCCAGAGTGTGCCGAAATCATGGACGCCGGCAAAGAATATCGTACCGAAAACAACCCAGAGAATTGCCGGCAGCCACCCCCAGAAAATCGCGATCGCCGGACCGACTATGGGTGCAGCTCCGGCAACCGACGTGAAATGGTGACCCCACAGCACGTGCTTGTTCGTCGGCACAAAATCCGTTCCGTCCTCGAACTCATGGGCGGGTGTCTTGAAGTTCGGGTCGAGACGGTAAATCTTCTCGGAGATGTACTTTGAGTAGAAGCGGTACCCAAGTACAAAAGCCGCCAGGCCAATAACAGCGAGCACAATCGCGTTCATAGCGCCTCCCGGACCACACGTGTGAAAGACTGATGCCTGAACGATGAGTGGGTTGTTTCTGCAGCCACTACGCTGGAATAGTACGCATACATAGAATATGCTGACTCACGCTACCACGGCTCACTGGAGCGGTCAACGAAATATTTTTCACCCCCGGGAGCTTCCGGCCTGTTTTTTACTGAGTATGTATTGGTTGACGAATGTGGTGCGGCGGGTTCTACTGTGCACATGACACGCACCGATCGCATCCGCATTGCGTCCCCGGACCCTGCTCGTGACCGGGACGCGATTATTGACCTTACCGGTAAAACCTTTGGTCACAGCTATTTCGACTGGGTGAAACGCTGCGATAACGGATACCTCGACGACATATTGTACGACTGGCGCGCCAGTCGTGTCGCGTTCGCCGGTGAACGCCTGGTCGGCCATTTCGGTGTATACGACATAACTCAGCGAATTGGCCTCGGTACCCTGCGCGTAGCGGGAATCGGCGCTGTAGCCTGCGACGCGGCGTTCCGTGGACGCGGAATCGTGCGTGCGGTTGCGACAGAATCAATCGGGGGGCTCGCCGGTGCCGGATACGAGGTGTCACTACTCTACGGTATCCGGAACTTTTACCACCGCTTCGGCTACGTGACGGGGTGGCCCAACTACCGCTGGACCGTCCTGACCTGTGATCTGCCGCAAAACGACGTGCCTGCGATAACCACAGTCAGTGACTTTGTCGCCCTCGCCGGGCTCGCGAATGCCTGGCATAACGGGGTACCGGGAACAGCCATACGACCGACCTATCGGGGCAATCCGCGGACGAGTCACACCGGTTACCAGTGGTGTGACGCCTCCGGGGATGTCGCAGGCTACTTCGTGTGCGATGCATCTGAGGACACACTTCTGGTAACCGACGCCGCCGGTGACCCTGATACCGTCCTCGCCGCCTGTCGCGTTCAGGCGGCAAAGGCTTGCTGTTCCCGCGTATGTTTCCTTGGTTTTCCGCCTGCAAGCCCCTACGTGCGCGCGATGAAACAACGGCCGTACACGCTTACCTCAACTGAAAAGCCCGACGGCGGGCCTATGATACGCACGATTTCGCTCGCGTCCGCGCTGCGCTCGCTTTCCCGGCAGCTCTCGTACCGGCTCACCGCAGTCGGATACCCCGATCGCCTGTCGCTTGTGCTCGACGACGGGAGAGACCACGCCCTGATCCGCTTTACCCCGGCTGCTTCCGACGAACAGGCGATTCACATTACCGAGGTCGGCGTACCCTCGACTACAGCCGGCCGCACCGAAGGGGATGCGCCTGTCCTGAAGGCCGGAGACAGCGCAGTGAGGTTACTGTACGGCACCCACTCAGTAGATGATCTTGTAGCCGACGGGCTGGTTAGCGGGACAGCGGATGCTCTTAAGGCGGCGCGCCTGTTCTTTCCCGTGTGTTTCCCGTCGTTGCCCGCATTCGACACGATGTAGAGGCAAACGGCGGCGACATCAACCAAGCGCTTCTTCGATCACCCGCTCCTGGTCAAGCAGGTCCTCGAGTTCCTGTTTCCAGAATGAAACGCTGCCCCAGTCACCGAACGTAGCACGAAACCGTGCATCGCCGATCTGACGCGCACACCAGGCGGTGTAGTAGATAATGCGCATGAATCGCAGAGGCTCAACGAGTCTGAGCTCTCGCGGGTCAAGCGTTTCAAACTGCCCGTAACCGTTCAGCATGGCATCGAGGGCGGTACGCGACTCTGAGACACGTCCCGGGAGGAGCAACCAGAGGTCGTGGACTGCCGGGCCCATCATCATATCGTCAAAATCGATCAGCATAAGGCCCTCGTCTGCGCGGTCGAGAATGTTCCCTCGGTGGCAGTCACCATGGACGCGCTGAAGTCGGATACCGTCAAACAGCGGCTCTATCGCGTCGCAGATCCGGTCTATGCAGTCGAAGTAGTCGTCCTCACCGTCAAAAGCGACAAGTCCGGATTCCTCAAGATCACGAGCGAACCTCCGCGTCGATCCGCCGGGCGTGCAGGTAATCCTGTGCCGTGAATTACGCCGCCGCGCGGCTGCGTGCATTCGACCAATGAGGCTTCCGAGGCGCTTAAAGTCTTCCGTACGGTCTGCGTCAAAAAGTCTCCCGCTGCGTTTGGGAAACAGCGTAAAGCGGTACTCGGTCTCGCCGGCTTCGTCCTCTGATTCGGCAACAAGGGTATGAAGGGTCTGACCCTCTGCATCGGAAAGAGGCAGGACCACCGGCACGTCGGCGTCGGCGCAGTCGGCAAGAAACTCATGCTCTTCCGCGAGGGCGTCGTCCGACCAGCGGTCGGGACGGTAGAACTTTGCAATGTAGGGACGACCGTCGTCGGACATAACGCCGTAGACACGATTGACGTAACTCGGGTACGGCGTTACCGCGCCGTCGAGGGTAAGACCGTACACCGTTTCAACCGCCTCGAGTGCGAGCTGGGGTGAGAGAAGATCGAATCGGCCGTATGCTCCGGGGGCAGGTTCGTGGACTGACATATACGGTCAGTATATCCGTATATGAATGAAAGGTCTTTCTTGTCGGTCGACGCTCGCTCGGGTTATGGTCTCGCGTATGGACATGACGCAGTGGTGGCAACGCGCCAATTTCTACCAGGTGTATCCGAGAAGCTTTCTTGACACGAACGGGGACGGTGTCGGTGACCTGAAGGGTATCACGCGACGGCTGGACTATCTGAAGTCGCTCGGAATCGACGCGATCTGGCTCTGCCCGGTCTATGATTCGCCCGACGACGACAACGGCTACGATATCCGGGACTACTACCGAATACACGACGCGTTTGGAACCATGAAAGACATGGACCGACTTATCGCTGAAATGGCAAAGCGCGATATGAAACTTGTCATGGATCTGGTAGTCAATCACTGTTCAGACGAACACGCGTGGTTCAAAAAGGCGCGACAGTCGAGAACCGATCCCTTTCACGACTACTTTATCTGGCATCCCGGACGAGGTCTGAGCGAACCTTCGGAAGCCGGAAGCCCTACACCGCCGGAACCGAACAACTGGGGCAGTCATTTCGGTGGCTCGGCGTGGGAGTGGAACGAGCAGACGCGCGAGTATTACCTTCACCTGTTCTCGCGAAAGCAGCCGGACCTGAACTGGGAGAATCCCGCCCTCCGCCGGGACATCTATGCAATGATGCGATTCTGGCTCGACAAGGGTGTCGGTGGTTTCAGAATGGACGTTATCAATTACATCTCAAAGGACCCCGATTTGCCCGACGTTCCGGCGCAGGAGGGAAAGCGCTACGTGATGGACTCCCGGTATTACGCAAACCGCGAGCGTACCCATGAGCACCTGCAGGAGATGCACAGGGAGGTCCTCTCCAGGTATCCGGACTGCATGACAATCGGGGAAATGCACCAGACCTCGATCGAAGAAGGTCTGAAATACGTGAACCCCGAGCGTAAAGAGCTCTCAATGATCTTTCAGTTCGAGCACTTGTCACTCGACAGCGGACCGCGCGGTAAATACGACCATCCGATACCATGGGATCTGCCCGAGTTAAAGAAGACGCTGTCGAGATGGCAGAACGGGCTGTTTCACAATGGATGGAACAGCCTGTATACCGGAAACCACGATCAGCCCCGCATGCTGTCACGCCTGGGCACGACCGACACGAACGATATGCGCAAACGGTCTGCCAAGGCGATTGCGGCTGCATTTCTGCTGATGCAGGGGACACCCTTCGTGTATCAGGGAGAGGAAATCGGTATGACGAATGTCTCCTTCCCCTCCGTGGACCAGTACCGCGATATCGAGACGCTGAACTTCTACCGGGACGCGGTACAGCAGGGCATGGATGCGAATGCAGCGCTGGAGATAGTACATCGCAGAAGTCGCGATAACGCCCGGACCCCAATGCAGTGGAGCTCGGACGCTCACGGTGGCTTTACGAGCGGACGGCCGTGGCTGTCCCTGAATCCGAACTATCCGGATATTAATGTTCGCAACGACTCGCGCGATCCGGACGGGGTGTATGTGTTTTTCAAGACACTGCTGCAGGAACGCCGGGACCAGCAGCTGTGGACCATGGGTGCCTACGACGACCTTGCACCCGATCATCCCCAGATTATATGCTACGCCCGCCGTCTCGAAAGCGGTGAAGCCGCGTATGTGGTCGTGAACCTATCCGCGTCGGAGGCGCGCTGGGAGGTGCCACCGGAACTGACGGCAGCCTACGCCGCGGACCGGGTCGTGCTTGCCTCGCCTGAGCCCCCGGCCACCGAAGCGGAGCTTTCGATTCTCGAGCCGATGCAGGTCATCGTATCCATGAGTCCACCCGCGGTGGAGCGGACATGACAGACCTCCGTCACGGTGATGCAGATACGACCCTTGATCTCGATGTTATCGCCGCGCAGCTGGAGGCCCTTGAAGAATCGATCATGTACCGCTTCATTGACCGCGCACAGTTTGCCTGGAACCCCCGCGCCTACGAGGTCGGCGCGGAAAGCCTTGCCGGCGCGAGCGACGTGTCCCTGTTTGACGCGCGGCTGCGAGCGCAGGAAGAGCTCGACGCTCGCTTCGGCCGATATCTCGTCCCCGAAGAGCGCCCGTTTACCGACGGACTTCCTGAAGCGGAACGCAGCGTAGCCGGAGGTCATGCAGCCCTGAAAGCCTCCGACTGGAATGTGGTACGACAGACAGCCGGGATCGCGTCTGCCTATCGGGGCACCCTGCCCGCGCTGTGTGAACACCGCGACGACGGACACTACGGTTCGAGCGTCGAACACGACGTATCGGTCCTGCAGGCAGTATCGCGCCGGGTTCATTTCGGGGCGCTGTACGTCGCCGAGGCGAAATTCAGACAGCGTCCGGAGGCATATACGACTGCCATACAATACGGCCGGCCAGGCGACATAGAGCAGCTGCTCACCCGTCCCGCGGTCGAGCAGGCGATCGTGGAACGCCTCACCACGAAAATGCAGGACCTGCAGGCAGACGTTCACACGCGCGTGCGGCGGGTAATACCTCCCGATGTCGTGGTGGGCTTCTATCGGGAGACGATTATTCCCCTGACCAAAGCCGGTCAGATCGCGTATCTTCTGCAACGGCTCGAACACGAGGAATCATGAGCGAATCCTACGAATCGCCTCAATACGGGAACACGAGCGTTCGGGTACTGACAGACGATGATCTACCCGATGCGTTTGACCTGTTGAGTTCGCACCCGGATCTGAATCTGTTTATTCTCGGGGATCTGGAGAATTATGGAACCGATCAGCCGTTTCAGGATGTCTGGGGCGAGTTTACCGACGGCATACTCACATCGGTCCTTCTTCGCTATTACGACAGCTTCGTCGTATCGCAGCCTGGACCGATTGGACCGGACGCGTTCAGGCAGATCATCAGCGAATACACCACCGCACTCCCGCCGGGCCTTGTGCAAACCGGGAAGCGACGGGTAAACGTCAGCGGATCCGAGTCCGTCGTGCGCTCGGTGGCCGGATCGGCGGTCGACATTCCGGTTTCCGCCGCCGAAAGCATGAACCACCCCGAATCGCGAACGCGCATGCCGCTCGCGGGAACGCTTCGTACGATGCACTTTGCGCGCATTGACAGCGAAGACATGCTTCCCGCCCCGACACGCGGAGAGTCGGTCCGGACCGCTTTACCGCACGATGTCCCCGGCCTGATGAAGCTGTATGAGTCTATCGAGGAGTTTGTTACGACTGAAACTCAGGCTGACGAGATTCGTTCGTCTATTCGAGCGGGTCACAGAACCGTCGCTGTACTCGAAGTCGACAACACAATCGTCTCGACTGCTTCCACCGCGGCAGAGAACACTCGAAGCGCCATGATCGTTGGCGTCGCCACCCATCCGGAATACCGATACCGCGGCTTCGCGCGGGCGTGCCTTGCACACCTGTGTCGCAATTTCCTCGATCAGGACAAAATGTTGTGCCTGTTTTACGACAATCCGGATGCAGGCAGGTTGTATCGACAGATAGGTTTTCGCGAGACCGATCGTTGGGCGATCTTCTCGCTTCAAGATTGACAGGACTACAGACTCGCAGGTACCCTGTTGATCATGGCCACTGTAGAAAAGCCGCTCTCGGAAAGTCTCGAAATGTACCTGAAAGCAATATATACCGTCGAACAGCGAAAGAAGGCTGCTCGCGTGACGGATATTGCGGGAGAACTCGGTGTCATGGGCAGTTCGGTAACGGCAGCGTTGCGGAGTCTGCGAGACCGCGAACTCATTAACTACTCCCCGTACGACATTATCACTCTCACCGAGACAGGCGAGGCTATTGCCCAGGAAGTAGTGCAGAAGTACTCAACGCTCAAGGATTTCTTCGTCAAGGTTCTGGGAATGGACGAACTGCGAGCCGAAGAGGACGCCTGTCACATGGAACATCGGGTGTCGCCGCAGCTCTTCGAGCGTCTGACCCGCTTTGTCGAATATTACGAAACCTGCCCGCACGAGAAAGTAGCCTGGAACGAAGAAGTCGGCTATTTTTGTGCCCGGCCTGATCACCGCTGTGAACAGTGCCCGCGACCGCTCGTACAGCTTCAGGCACGAAAAGGCTGAAGCGATTCGAGGAATCGTGATACTCGGGGCAGCGCGTGTTCGAGCGTGAGCGTCGAGGAGATATTCGAGAAAACCCAGTACTGCCCTCGCTGGAACCCATACATGTACCCTGGGTGCACGAGAACGTGTTCTTCGCGAAGCAACCGCATCGCGGCATCCTCATCATCCTGCCCCTCCGGTAGCCTCAGTACGCGATGCACCCCACCCTGTTGCGGGTACAGATAAGCCGCTGATTCCCTGTGCCTGCAGGCCGAAAGAGCCTTGTCGACGATCAGTGTCCGCGCCCGTACGGCCTCGCGCAGGTCGCGACGGAACTGCGAGCCCTCCTCAAGCATGCGAAAAGCGAAATACTCGCTTGGTCCCGAGCTGTTCAGGTACATGTCGCGCGCGGTTTCAAGCGTGTCGAGCATACGCATGCGTTGTGCATGCGGCGCTTGCGTCAGGGCAATCCACGAGAGCTTGATATCAGGCGACGCGAAGAGCTTCGAAACGCCACCGAGACGAAACAGAACCGGCTCGCGGTCCGCGGCACCGGCGGTGTGCGGCGTCTGTGTCGGACCGCTTGCCGCATCATGATTCCACGCAAGATCGGAAAACACTTCGTCGAGCACCATAACGACCCGGGACTCCGCGCAGATCGACTGCAGAGCATGCCAGTCTGAAGCCGACAGGCAGGAGCCGGCAGGATTGTTCGGTGATATGGCGAGCAGCAACGACGCCGGCCTGCGCAGTGTGCGGCGCAGTTTCGAGAGATCCGGAGCGAAACCGCGATCGGGGTCCAGATCGTAGTAGTCAATCCTCAGTCTCGCGTAGCGGCACAGGTGTTCAAACAGCGGATAACACGGGCGGGGAAGAAGCACGCGGTCACCGGCTTTGCAGAGAGACTGAAAGAGCATATTGTACGCATCGCTCGTCGACGCGCTCAGGATCACATCGGATGCAGTGCAGCCGATACCGCGTTCGGTAAAGAAGCGCGCGACAGCACCCCGGGTCGCCGGAAGTCCCCGCGGGTCGGGATCGTAGGAACGACCGTGCAGGTATTCGGCGAAGTAACGCGACAGGAGCTCGTCCGGAAAACGAAGACCGTTTCGGTGGTACGACGTATCGGACAGGTCGTACACGGATACGCCGGAGGACTTCAACTCCGACGCGTGCTTCAACAAAGGGTTTCGTATCATAAAAAACCTGCCCGCAGGCAATCTACAGGCAGGTAAACGTGAGCACGGCGGGATTCGAACCCACGACTTCCAGCTCCGGAGGCTGGCGCTCTATCCAGCTGAGCTACGCGCCCGTGAGGGGGAGCATAGACACTGCCCCGCGACGCTGTCAATAAGCCTGGAAAAAACACCAGAGTCGTGGACAGTCAGCGAGTTTCCGGGCAGTCTTCGAGCGTATGAAGTTCACCAAACGCAATATGTCTACCTTCCTTACGCTTCTGGTGCTGTTTCTGGCCGTCGGCACGCTGTCCTGGGAACTGTTCGAACGCATCCTTTCCACAGCAGGCATACCCGTCGAATGGTCGGTCGGCCCGGTCGGCTTCGACGTAGAAGTGCTCTCGGTCGAGTTCATGGTCAATCCGGGTTCCCTTGTCGGGATATTTGCAGCGTTCCGCGTGTTCAAGTCGGCATGAAAGCGGTACAGGAACCCCGAATCCTCCTCGGCAGCAGCTCGCCTCGCCGGCATGAGCTTTTGAAGACGCTCGGTCTCAGCTTTGATGTGGAGCATTACAATACCGACGAGACCGTAGCGCCCGGTACCCCACCCGAGGTTGCGGTCCAGGAGCTTGCGCAACGGAAATACCTCGCGATTCCGGAACCCGAACGCTACGACTGCGTCCTGACCGCCGATACGATCGTCGTCGCACCCGGGGGGCGGATACTCGGCAAACCGTCCGACGAAAACGAAGCGGCCGCGTTTCTGCGCAGCCTTTCCGGCGCGCCCCATTCGGTTCTTACCGGGGTCTGTCTCGCACAGCCCCGTGCGGGAACGACGCAGGTTCAGTATGACCGGACAATCGTCACCGTGGCGGCGCTCAACGAGGAGGATATTGCCTGGTATCTCTCTACGCAGGAGTGGCGAGGTGTCGCCGGCGGGTATCGGATGCAGGGTGCCGGGGCGGCGCTGCTCGACAGCGTGAACGGGAGCCCGAGCAACGTCATAGGCTTGCCAATGCGGCTCGTTTATTCTATGTTTGGAGCCTGTCAATTTCCGTTTGACAGAAACTAATCTTCCGGCGTGTAAAGAGATACTCTTTTACGAAAGCCGAGAAAAAGCGATGGATGCATGAGTCATCCCGGTCGAAACAGGCACTGCACGCCAACGTCGGTGTGAGGCCTTTCCCTGTATATCGACGCGACGGGTCTGATTCGTGTGAGAGAGTGTTCCGAAGGAGGAAACATTGGCAGTAGTAACCATGAAAAACCTGCTCGAGTCAGGTGTTCACTTTGGTCATCAGACCAAGCGGTGGGATCCCCGCATGAA
The DNA here is from genome assembly GCA_046542845.1 of Spirochaetaceae bacterium. Classification (GTDB taxonomy): domain Bacteria; phylum Spirochaetota; class Spirochaetia; order DSM-27196; family SKKC01; genus SKKC01. The sequence goes on along the minus strand of JBKHAN010000014.1, from coordinate 29,919 downwards.
GCGCTTCATCTTTGCAGAGCGCAACGGGATTCACATCATCGATCTGCAGAAAACCATAAGCGCCATCCGTGAAGCCTACGAGGCTGTACGACAGGCGGTGCTCGCAAACAAGTCGGTCCTGTTCGTCGGCACCAAAAAGCAGGCCCAGCTCGCCGTGCAGCGCGAGGCTGAGCAGTGTGGCATGTTCTACGTGAACAACCGCTGGCTCGGGGGGATGCTCACGAACTTCAGTACAATCAAGAAATCCCTGCAACGATTGAAGAAAATCGAAAAAATGGAAGTTGATGGGACCTTCGAGAGCCTGACCAAGAAAGAGGTTGCGAAGCTGAACAAAGAGCGCGCAAAGCTCGAAAAGAACCTTGGCGGCATCAAGGAAATGCGCGATCTACCGGGAATCATGTTCGTCATTGACACCCGAAAAGAGGCCATCGCAATCGCGGAGGCACAACGGTGCGGCATACCCATTGTGGCGGTCGTCGACACCAACAGCAATCCCGACGGTATCGACTATCCGATTCCCGGCAATGACGACGCGATCCGTGCCATTACCCTCTTTACGCAGATCATCAGCAAAGCGGTTGTCGAAGCGGATAACGAGATCGGGCTCGAGGTCATTGAAAGCATGCAGGACGAAGACGAAACGACTGCGAGCGACGACGACAGTACGATACACGAAGGCCGTGAAGACGAGGAAGGATACCGCCCCGCGCCACGGATCGAACGTGAAGAGAAAAGCCCTGTTGCCGCGTACGTCGCCGAAGACGAAGAAGAAAGCACCGAGAAGGAAGATCTCAAGACCGAAAGCGACGACGAAGACGTTATTACCGATACCGACTACTCCGAGTACGATCCGAGCGAAGACGATCAGAAACGCGGCCTTCCGGAGCAGGAATTCCTCGAAGATCGTGTTGCCGACGAGGCCGGTATAGACGAAGAACGGCTCTACGGCGAAGACTGAGCCGGGATCAACGTATAGATTTTTTGGAGAAATACAGTGGCAATTAGCGCAGATATAGTGAAAAAGCTCCGGGATAAGACCGGAGCAGGTATGATGGATTGCAAGAAGGCCCTCGTCGAGGCGGAAGGCGACTTCCAGAAAGCGGAAAAGCTTCTCAAGGAGCTCGGTCTCGCAGCCGCCGCGAAACGCGAGGGACGCGCGACAAACGAAGGACGGATTTTCACGAGCGTCGCCGCAACCCGGGCGGCAATCGTGGAAATGGCATGTGAAACCGACTTTGTTGCCCGTAACGAGAACTTTATCGCTCTTGGAAACAGCATCGCCGAAGACATTGTAACACGAGGTGTCACCGAGTCGGATGAAGCCATCGAAGCGAAGGTCAAGGAAGCAATTTCCACGATCAAGGAAAACATGACGGTACGGCGCATAGAGCTGCTCGATGTCTCGGAGAACGAGCTGGTAGCCGACTACATACATGGCGACGGCGGATCGATTGGCGTCCTGGTCAAGCTCTCGCTTGAAAGCGCAGCCATGAAGGATCATGCCCTTGTCCGGCAGTTCGCGTTCGACTGTGCGCTTCACGTGGCGGCGTTCAACCCGGTGTTCCTCTCGGTAGACACGGTCGCGCCCTCCTACCTCGAGGAGCAGGAAAGCATCTTCAAGAAGCAGGCCGAGAACATGGACAAGCCGGAGCACGTGATCCAGGGCATCATCAAGGGCAAAATGAAAAAGCATCTTGCCGAGATCTGCCTTGTAGATCAGCCCTTTGTCAAAGACGACAAAAAATCAGTGGCCGCGGTCGCAGAAGCCGTCGGAAAGGAAGCCGGTGGTACGGTTCGTGTGAGCGATTATCGCTATTTTCGCGTCGGCCAGGAAACGGAGTAAAATATGGAACGCGTGGTCAAGGAAACCGAAAGTCGCATGAAAAAGACCATTGAGACCATCAGCGACGACCTCAATGAGATTCGCACCGGACGCGCAAGCGCCAGCTTGTTCGATAAAATCAAGGTGGAATATTACGGGAATCCGACCCCGCTGAATCAGGTTGCCACCATTAGCGTGCCCGAGGCACGCCTGGTGGTAATACAGCCGTGGGACAAGGGCATCATTGGCGAAATAGAGAAGGCGATACAGAAATCCGAACTTTCGCTGAACCCGAGTAACGATGGAAAGGTCATACGACTGAACATTCCGCCTCTGACCGAAGAGCGCCGCAAGGAATACGTGAAGGTGGCGAAGGACAAGGCCGAACAGGGTCGCGTCGCCCTCCGGAACATTCGACGGGATGCGAACGACGAGCTGAAGAAGCTTCAGAAAGACGGAGACATCTCGGAGGACGAGCAGAAGCGCTACGAGGACGACGTTCAGAAACTCGCCGATACCTACGTTAAAAAAATAAACGAGGTTCTCGAGGTTAAGGAGCAGGAGATCCTCGAAATCTGAGGAATGGCGCATAACGAGATGGCACACTCGGACGCGGTCGCAGGAATACCTTCCCACGTCGGCATCATTATGGACGGAAACAGACGCTGGGCGATGCGCCAGGGTCTGGCAGCTACAAAAGGTCATGAAGAAGGTCTGACCGCAGCAAAGGCCGCCGTCCGCGCAGCCGCCGAGGCTGGTGTCGGTGTTCTGTCGCTGTACACGTTTTCCACCGAGAACTGGCACCGGGGCAAGCGCGAGGTCAAGTTTCTCCTGAACCTCGTCCGACACCTCAGAGATGAATACGAGTTTTACCGTGAGTTTGGTGTTCGAATCGTGCACTCCGGGGATCTCGCCGGTCTCCCGAGTGAGGTCCAGGAAGACATCCGGCAGACGGTCGAGGACACCAGGTCGCACACGCGCATCGTCTGTAACCTCGCGATCAATTACGGAGGACGGGCCGAGATTCTATCGGCCGTTCACCGCATGCTCGAAGACGGAAGCTGGGACGGCACCGGCCGTCCGGACCCGGAGCTATTAGAAGCACATTTCGACCAGCCCGAGCTTCCGCCGCTTGACCTTGTGATACGAACCGGAGACCGGTACAGGCTCAGCAATTTCTTTATCTGGCAGGCTGCCTATGCGGAGCTGGTTTTCGTGGAGACCCTGTGGCCGGACTGGACGGAACAGGACTTTATGGCCGCGTTGCACGAGTACCAGCGCCGTACACGCACATTTGGAGGAGATGTCTGATGAAGAAGCCCCTGAGCAACGTCGTCATTCGTGTGCTTCTCTTCGTCCTTGCGCTGCCGCTGATTGCCGCGACCGTGCTGGTCGTGCGCGAGCCGTATTTTCCCCTCTTCAGCGTCCTTGTCGCCGTGGCGACGGTGCTCGCGGGTTTCGAGTCTGCGACGCTGTTCGGGTCCGAGTACGAGAAATATCCGGCACGCGGCATAGCCATTCCACTGGTCGCGCTCACGCTGCCGGTAACCGCCTACCTGCAGGTTACCAACCTGGTACAAGCCCCGTTTACGGGCGCGCCGGTACTGATCGTAGTGAGTCTGATTCTGGCAGTACAGGTCTTTCGCACGAACAGCAAGACCTTTGACGGTATCATTCCGAGTATCGCGATGCACACCATGGTTCTCGTATACCCCGGGTTTTTCATCGGATACGTGGTGTATCTGTTCCCGCTCGATGGTGCGCCGGTTCTGATTCTGGTCTTTCTCGCGGCAGTCTTTCTCAACGATTCCCTCGCGTACGTAGCCGGTCGTCTTCTCGGGCGTGGGAAAAGCGGGATCGTGCCGATCAGCCCGAACAAGAGCATGCCTGGTTTCATCGGCGGCCTCGTGACCTCCACCGCCGTACTCGCTGTATCGAGGTATCTCTTCCCCGAGCTGTTCCCGGGACCGCTCTGGCGTGCGCTGTCTCTCGGACTCGCCATAGGACTTGCCACCATACTCGGGGACCTGATCGAAAGTGGTATGAAGCGCTCGGCCACGGTCAAAGACTCCGGCGACATTATTCCGGGGCGTGGCGGAATACTTGACTCAATTGACTCGCCTGTTTTTGCCGCACCTGTGTATTTTTATCTGTATTCGGCGCTTTTTCTCGGGTAAGAGGTACCCCTTATGGTTTTGATTATTCTTTTCGGTCTCATAGGCTTGAGTCTGGTTGTATTTGTGCACGAAGCCGGGCATCTGCTGGCGGCGAAAGCGCTCGGCGTGGAAGTAGAGGCTTTCTCGATCGGCTGGGGACGCACCCTGGCTTCATTCCAATGGCGAGGTACCGACTACCGCCTGAGTCTCTTTCCCCTGGGCGGTTACTGTAAAATGAAGGGTGAAGAATCGTTTCAAAAAGCAGTACAGGAGCGAGCAAGCGAAATCCCCCGAGAGGCGGGCTCGTTTTACGGGGCAAGCGTACCGCGTCGTATCGCAATACTGTTCGCCGGGCCTTTTGCGAACGCCGTGTTCGCCGTCATTGTCCTTTCTGTAATATGGTTCACCGGTTTTTCCTTTGAGACCTTCGAGAATCGGATCGTACTTGAAACAGACTATCCTCAGGCAGGCGTCGATGTGACCGATCGGGCTCAGGAAGCCGGCCTGCAAAGCGGCGACCGTATCGTCTCTATAGACGGAGAGCCGACGCTGTATTTTCGCGATATACAGCAGATTGTGGCCGCGTCGGCCGAACGGGAACTCGAGATCACCGTAATGCGAGACGGCGAGGAAGTGACGACGACTATCCGACCGGCCCTCGACCGGCAGACCGGAGGCGGGCGACTCGGTATTTACCCGTGGATCGAACCGCGGATTGCCTCCGTTCAGGGTCCTGCAGCGGTAGCCGATCTTCAGGCCGGCGACCTGATCCTGGAAGCCAACGACACGCCGATTCCACACAGCATCGCATTCACTACGGAGGTACAGCAGGCAGGATCGAACCTTCCGGTCGTGTACGACCGCGGTGGCGAGGAGTTTGAAACCAACATCGCCCCCGATGCCGGGGAGGATGGACTCAGGACCGTCGGAATCACCTTTGAGACGGTTACCGGAAGGACCGAAGGGCTGCCGCTGTTTGCCGCTGTTCAACGCGGCAGCGCGGAGGCTGCGGGCGTCATTGTGACGACCGTCAGGGGGCTTGGAACCCTTTTTCAGGGCGTCGATCTGACGCAGGCGGTCGCAGGACCCGCGAGAATTGTGTACTTCACCGGTGAGGTTGCAAGCCAGGGCTTCCAGACCGGCTTTGGATCGGGCGTCTCATCCTTCTTTAACTTTCTGAGCCTTCTCAGCGTCATACTCGGTTTCATGAACCTTCTGCCCGTACCTGTCTTCGACGGCGGCCAGATCCTGATAAATGCATACGAAGGTATACGACGGAAGCCGCTCTCGGCGCGGGCAATCAGTCGATACCAGTCCATTGGGGCTATAATGGTACTGGCACTGATCGTATTTGCAGTTACGACTGATATACTGTTTTTCGCCGGGAACTGACCGGCTTCGGATGGCGAGGTGATTAAGCACATGAAACACAATGCACGCGTATCCGCTGGTATCCGCCTTCTGGTGCTGCTGTTCGCAGTGGCACCGGGTCTGTTCGCACAACAGCCGACACTCCTGGTAAACACCAGCCATACCGGACAGGTGGACGCGCTTGCCGTATCTGAAGCGCACGGGATCGTGGTCAGCGCGGGGAGTAACGGCTCGTTGCGCCTCTGGGACAGCCGGACACGCGAACCGCTGCGCAGCCTCCAGGTCTCTCACTTTCCCGTAGAAAACGTTTCCGTCGATCCTGCAGCAACGCAGATTGCCGTTCTGACGCGTGCCGATCGAGGATACCGCCTGTCAGTATGGGACTGGACGGAAACGAAAGAGGTCTTCGCGCTCGAACTCGACAGTCGTCCCCTCTCCTTCGGGTTCAGCCCGCAGGGGTCATGGCTCGTATACACGCGGACTGGTTTTCCGAGCGTCATTACCTACGATACCTCCACATGGACCGAAGACCGGATCGTTGGAACCCGGACGGGAATAGCAGGCTACTTCACCATAGGTTCAAGTGAAGCGAACATAATGACCTACGCGCCGTCCAACGGACGAATCGTATATACGTCTCTCTCGAACGGCCGAACACTTCAGACCTCAACGGCTATCAGCGGTCTGCAGAACCTGCGGGTCCTGCGGAATCCCCGCTTCGCGATTGCGCACAGAGACGCTGAGCTCATTGTCATCGATATCGTCGACGGGTCTCGTGTTACCTCTCGCGAACACAGTCGAATACACGACATTACCGTTGATCCGGAAAGCGGGGACATTCTCGTTCTCTCGGGTAGTTCGGGCGATCGCCTCATCACGCGGTATGTGTTTTCGGGAGACGTGCTCGTAGTAGCCGAAGAGCTTGAGGGGCCGGACATAGAGGACACAACCGCGGTGCTCTCCGTCGATGGTGCTGTGCTCACCGGGGGTCCGAACGGCAGACTTGCTGTGATTGAGGAACGCGAAACCGATGTCTTCGCTCGAAATATCTTAAGGCCCATACGCTCGGTACAACTCGCGACCAATCGAATGCTCGTGTCGGCGGACTCCTTCGGGACGGACGTATACTCCGATTTTTTCCGTGGATCGCGTGTGATTCGATCGAACGAGCGTATGTCGGAACCGAGCGAGGCCCAGGGCATCGGCGAAAACGCTATCCAGGGGGAAGACCTTACGGTAACCGAACCCGACGGAACAGAGTCGCCCGTTCGCGGGCTGTTCGGTCGACGCGGCGACCGAGTGTTTGAGCGCGCGGTACATCTTCGGGAAACACGCCCGGAGCTCTCGCTGCTGCGAACGAGCCGCTTCGACGATCCCCGGCCACCGCAACCGGTTTCCGACCTTGGTGTCGAGCAACGCATCGAGGTCACCGAACTGGTCAACGAACCGTGGGATCAGGCTCCACAGCGAAACGGATCTCTTATCCCTCTGCTCGACGGCGACTTTCTTCTCTGGGGGTCTTCAGAATCGCCGCTCGTACGGTTAACCGCGGGCGGTACGCTTGAGCCGGTTCCCGACGCCCGCGACGAGGACTCGGTCACCGTACGACACGCAACGGCCACAGATCGCAGCATCACCATCCTCTACTCCGACGGACTCGTAGAGGAACGTCACCCGGTCTCGCTTGACGTCATGCAGTCCAGGCGAGTCTCCGACTCGTGGACCGCCGTGTTCGCCAGCGAGGATCTTCTATTAGTGGGCCGAAATGCAGCCGGAAGCTCTTCAAGCCCCCTTCTTCGGGTCGATCCGCTTACTGGCGAGTCTGTACCACTAAGTTCGAATCTGTTCCTCGCATTCCGCGCAGTAGCAGACCCACGGCGCGGCGCGGTTTACGTTCTTGGTCTCGAGCAGTTTCAGGGGTCGACCGTCACGACGCTTGAACGTCTCACCGGCGCGAATCTCAATCAGTCGGAAACGGTTTTCCGGCTTCCGGTCGAGGACGTCGATGCGGATCTCGCCGTTGATCCGGTCACAGGAGCTGTGTACGTCGCGGCAGGCTTCGACGGGATTGCCGTCTGGGACGGTGGCGACGTTCGGTTTCTTCCGACGACGATACACCTTCCGCGTCGTGTTACCGTTGGGCAGCAGAAGGTCATGAGTGTTAACGCCAACGGGACGGTGAGCATCTGGGATCAGGTCACCGAGCAGTTGCTGGCCGACGTATATCTGTTTGATGATTCGCGCTGGCTCGCGCTCGGTTCAGACGGAGGATTCTTCGCCGCCGACGGTGTAGAGGTCGACGACCTGCTGCGCTTCGCGGATCCGGAAAGTCGAAGGTCTATTGCCGACGCGCGTATAGAGCTTCCCCTGACCGCTCTTCGATACGGTGGAAGCGCACAGTCAGAGTTTGAATCGGTCCTCCGAACCCTCGGACCGCGGGATTAAGCGAATATTCGCTGCGGCCGGCCTATGCCGGTGGGTGCTCGGTGACCCGCTTAATCGCCTCGGCGACTGCTGCACGAACTTCCCGGTCACGCTGCTCGGTACTCGACAGGGCGTACAGGCGCCCAATGAGGTTGACCCGGTACAGCGGACGCGCGTGATTCAGCGCGTACGCTGCCATGTCCAGGACCGACTCCTGTGAGCGTGGAACCTCGGGACCGGCTGTTTTGAGCTGTCGCTCCAGTTCCTCGAATACAAGACGCTCGGTATCGTTTCGAAGGTCGGAAAGATCATAAAAATCGTCTATCGCCATAGCTGCCTTCCCTGTTACTCAATAGTGTGAACTGTTTCCTGCCAGAGATTCAAAGCGCGTGAACTTCGGTACAAACGCGATCTTCACGGTTCCGATCGGGCCGTTTCGTTGTTTCGCTACAATCAACTCCGTCTCGATGACCGACTGCTCTTCGTCGTCCACACGCGAGCGATGCAGAAACATGACGACGTCGGCGTCCTGCTCTATGGAACCACTCTCACGGATATTCGCTAGGGTCGGTCGCTTGCCTTCAGAATCGCGGCTGACCTGACTCAAGGCAACAATGGGTATGTTCAATTCCCTGGCCAGCGCCTTAAGACTCCGCGATATCTCGGCAATCTGTTCGTGTCGTGGCAGGTCGCGGTTCTCCGAGGACACAAGGGTAATATAGTCGATGAAGATGATCTTGACGTCGGCCTGCTGCTTCATTCGTCGCGCCTGAGCGCGGAGATCGAGCAGTTTCATGTTTGGCGTATCGGTAATGTACAGGGGTGCGTCGTAGATCATGCCGGCCGCGTCTACGAGATGAGCGAAATCGGCGGGCTTAAGCATGCCCGTTCGTATGATGTGGCTGCCTATGCGTGCTTCGCTTGAGACAAGCCGCTGCATGACTGCCATATCGCTCATTTCGAGTGTAAAAAACCCCACCGGCACTTTGTCCTTGACGGCAATATTCGCTGCCACGCTCAAGGCGAAGGCGGTCTTTCCCATCGACGGTCGCGCACCGATTACAATGAACTCGCTGTTCTGGAAACCGCTTGTCATTTTGTCGAGATCGGCGAATCCACTCGGAATACCCGTGTAGCTGTCTTTGGAGTAATACAGACGCTCGATGGCGTCTATGGTGCGGTTTACGATTTCCCGAGCGGGTTTAAAGCCCTCGGACTGGTTCTCGTCCGTGATCTCAAAGATCTCCCGCTCGGCCTCTTCGATTATGTAGCGGGTTTCCTGACGCTCGTCGTAGGCGTTATTCGCGAGCCCTTCGGATACACGAAGAAGACGCCGTCGCACGCTGGTGTCACGGACGATCCGTGCGTAGTATTCTACGTTTGCGGCTGTCGGGACGGCCGAGGTGATGCTCGCCACGTAGGCGGCTCCCCCCACCGAATCGAGGGCGCCTTTGCTTCGAAGCTCTTCGGTTACGGTAATAAGATCGGGTTCCTCGGAGCGGTCACTCAGCGCAACGATCGCATCGAAGATCTTGGCGTTAGCCGTGCGATAAAAGTCCCGGGAGCGTATAAAGGGAAGGACGCGGTTTAACGCGTCCTTATCCAGCATGAGAGCTCCCAGCGTAGCCATCTCCGCCTCAACGTTGTGAGGTGGTACCTTCCCGCGTTCACCGGCCATGCAGCTGTATCACCGGGATCAGTCTTGATCCGTTTCAGCTTCTTCGGTCTGTACTGCCGCCGCCTCGGGGACCTGGGCCTCGGTAACAGGGGCTTCGGTAGCCGCCACCTCAGGAGCCGCAGCGTCTGCCGTAGCCTCCTTTGCGGGCGCTTCTTCCTTTGCCGGAGTGCCTTCCTTCGGTGCCTTGCCTGCCGCCACGACCTGTACCGTCAGCTGAGCTTCTTCCTCGCCATACAGTTTCACGCGGACTTTGTAGGTCCCAAGCGCCTTGATGGTTTTTTCCGGTACGTCGATATGTTTCTTTTCAACGCTCAAGCCATTTTTCCCGAGATGTTCCACCAGCGTAGCCGGGGTGACGGAGCCGAAAAGCCGACCGTTCTCGCCGGCGGGCATCGAAATCACGACCGGTTCTGCTTCGAGCTTCTCTTTCTGGGACCGCGCAGCGTCAGCTTTCTGCTTGCGCCGCTTTTCGATCTCGGAGCGACGACTCTCGATCAGTGCACGATTCTGCGCGTTGTCGAGCAGTACCATGCCCCGTGGCAGCAGATAGTTCCGGGCGTACCCCGGTTTTACATCGCATACGTCTCCCTCTTCACCGAGGTTTGCAAGATCTACATTCAATATAACTTTCATTACAACACACTCCTTATGACAACGGCTTCCGTCGTCTTTGCTTCCAATGCTCAACCAACCCGAGAACGGGGAGTCCTACAAATACGACGCCGCTCACGAAGGGGATAAATAGTACCAGCATAAGCACCAGCGGTAACAGTGCCTTTGCGACTGGTCTCTGATCACCCCGACCGACGAGATACTGCAGAACCGAAAAACCCTGCACTGCAAACAATGCCAGCGCAATTCCCAGCGCATTCCAACCGATCACGCCGACGGCAGTGATACCGAAGGTCATGTCAAGGACACTCAACAACAGCATGCCGGCGGTAGCGAATGGCAGCCACTCGGGTGTCCAGTATCGTTCAAGACGAACCGACTGAGGTCCACGTGCGAAGCGACGACCGACGAGCCAGTTCAAGCCCAGCATGGCGGTCAACCCCGCCGCGAAGACGCGCACCCAGACATCGCGAAAGAAAGCCTCTACCCCACCCGGCAGCATCTCATTCAGCGAAACATCGCCCGCAAGACCACCAAGCGCCTGCTGAACAACCTCGACCTGCTGCTCCACGATCATGGAAAACAGATCGCTCCGCGTGAACGCCAGGACAGACGGCAGTGCAGAGACTCCTACCACCGCTCCGGCAACGAACAGCATCGCCGTGCGACGACCGCGGTCGCCGAAATTCAGGATCATAAGGCCCGCCATGAGCCCGGCAGGAGTCAGCGCTTCGAGCAGGGCAACGGACCTTAAATCGGCAGGTACGTCGGTAACGCGGTACCATACGATACCTGCGATTATACACAAGGTCGCGGCACAACCGATAAGGAAATGTCGCGAGTCTGTCTTTCCGTACAGAAACTGCAGCGGTGCCGGAAACAGCAGGTAAAAACTTTGACTGTAATACACCAGCCCCGACAGGACTGCCAGACTCAGTATGGCGGTCCAGTCGTAGCCACGTTGTACGGTTTTTTGCATTCTCTGACCACAGGCTTGAAGCCTCAGCTCAACGGCAGCAGCGCTATTGCCCGTGCCTTTTTGATCTCTCGTACAAGACGTCGCTGATTCTTCGCGCTCGTACCGGTAATCCGGCGAGGCAGAATTTTTCCACTGTCGGTCACAAAACGCCGGAGCACTTCCGGTTTCTTGTAGTCGATAACCAGATTCTGCGCCTTGATCTTGTCTATTTTCTTACGGAAAAAGGGACGCCCACCGCGACCACCGCCAGCTCCTCCCGGACCACCACGGTATCCTCCGCGTCCCCGACCACCGTCACGACCGTCGGAATCCCGGTCTCTGTCATTCATTGATCTGTCATCAGCCATATTTCTTATTCTCCATTCATGACAGCCATTCGGTTAAAATGGCACGTCGTCTTCAAAATCGTCTACGGGACCGCCGGAAAACGGTTCACGGTCGGTACTGCCTGAGCTTTGTGGCTCGTTGTAGGAGCCGCGGGAGGGTCCGCGCGACGCGCCGGATTCACCGCCGTCGCGACTGCCGAGAAGTTGAATGTTGGTAGCGAAAATCTCTACCTTGCTTCGCTTCTGACCGTCCTGTTCCCAGCGATTCTGCCGAAGCTCTCCTTCGATTCCCACCTGTTTTCCCTTGGTGAGGTATCGCTGAACCGCCTCGCCCTGGCGACCCATGAGCACGACATCGAAAAAATTCGCTTCGTCGACCCACTCGTCCCCCTGCTTGCGACGACGGTTGATCGCCACACCAAAGGTAGTAATTGCCAACCCGCCGCTCGTGTACTTCAGCTCCGCATCGCGAACGAGGCGACCTACCAGTACAACCCGGTTAATATCGGCCATAGCTGACTACTCCTCGTGACGAACAACCATTGACCTCAGAAGCTCCGGTTTATGACGGAGCGCATCTTCAATCTCCTGGACCTTTTCCGGAAGCATATCTGTGACGAACAGGTAATAATGGCCCTGAGTCTTGTCTTTGATCTGATATGCGAGCGTTCGCGCCCCCATGTCCTCTTCTTTCTCGATAGTCACCTCAAGTTTGGTGATTTCAGAACGGACATCGTCACGACCGCGATTAAAGATCTCGTCTTCCGGGCGGAAGACGCACATAACCTCATACTTTCTCATGGTTCCTCCTTGTGGACCGTATGACCCCCGGCGTTGTATACCCGGGAGTAAAGAGGTTCGATATCATTACCATGCAGTGAAATGCGCTGTCAAGGACGCAGGCGAGACGCCGATGATTAAGAACAAGAACCCGGTAAGGTGAGGACATGGCTGCTCGAATTAACTATGAAGACAACGTGTTTTTTGTTTCCACCCTCATTAAAGCACTTTCAACCGGTATTGTGCTCGACATAGACCACGCCTTCTTCGGCGAGAAACTCCTGCACGACATAACCTTTATACACGACACCCTCTGCACGCTGAATCAGAGTCTTCGCGAGAATGTGTACCTGATACGACGGACCGAATACATGCGAAGCCTGCTTCGGACGGTTCAGAACTTTGTGGAGTTTCTCGAGGCGATAAACTCCGCGGAGTCCACCCTTGCCGGTGAAATGTCGATACATGCGCAGCGCTTTTCGAAATACCGCGACGAACAGCGTGCCGCCGCGGCCGAACTGCAGCGGGCGTTGCAGGGCGCAGCAGCCCCGTCCGAGGAGACTGAGGAGATTATCAGCTCCGACGAGTATCGCTTCCTCTTCGAAGACCAGGTCGCGGAGTAAGGCGTAGAAAGAACATCCGTTCACGGGGCGTTTGGACATTCTCGCAGAGCTTAGGTACAATTGTGCTCGGGAGTGACAAGAGCGCAATGAATAAAATTCGTAAGACAAAGATTATCGGAACTCTTGGACCCGCAGTCGACAGCGGCGACAAGATCAAAGGCCTCATACAGGCTGGTCTCAATATCTGCCGCCTCAATTTTTCACACGGCACCCACGACGAACACCTTGAGCGCATCCGTCAGGCGAAAAAGGCCTCGGCCGAACTCCAGATTCCCGTGGCTTTCATGCTTGACACCAAAGGTCCGGAGATTCGTACCGGTAACATCGAAAACGAGGGGACCATTGAGCTGCATCATGGCCACACGATAACGCTCACAACGGAAGACGTAGCAGGAACCGCCGAACGGCTGTCGGTCTCGTACGCAGAACTTGCCGACGATGTGCGACCGGGCATGCACATTTTTGTTGCCGACGGCCTTATCGATCTACAGGTCGAAGAGGTACAGGGAACGGAGATTCGCTGCACCGTCCGAAACGGCGGCCTCATTGGCTCCCGCAAGAACGTAAATGTGCCTGGTGTCCGCACTCGCCTGCCGGCTATGACCAAGAAGGACATTGACGATATTCTCTTTGGCATACACGAGAACGTGGACTTTATAGCGGCAAGTTTTATACGTCGGGCGGAAAACGTGCAGGAGATCAAGAACCTGCTTCACGAACACAATTCGGATATCCGCGTCATCGCAAAAATTGAAGACGAAGAAGGGCTTGAAAACATAGAAGATATAATTCGGGTCTCCGACGGTATCATGATCGCGCGGGGTGACCTCGGCGTTCAGCTTTCAACCGAGCTCATTCCGATGGCGCAGAAACGGATCATTCATCTATGTAACGCAATAAACAAGCCCGTCATTGTCGCGACCCAGATGCTTGATTCCATGATTCATAATCCAAAACCCACGCGTGCTGAAACAACAGACGTTGCCAACGCAATATTTGACGGCACCGACTGCGTTATGCTCTCCGGAGAGACCGCGAGCGGTCGCTATCCGGTCGAGAGCGTTGCCATGCTCGACAAAATCGCCCGGGCGGTCGAGGAATCAACCGAATACATACAGGAATGCCAGTCCCATTTTTACGGTCGGAAGAACGACACCAGCGACATGGGCCATGCGATCGCGCGGGCGGCCTACGTCGTTGCCGACCAGGTCGGTGCGTCGGCGATTATCGCGCCAAGCCTCCGCGGGAACAGTCCCCGCGTGCTGAGTCAGTTCCGCCCGCAACAGGACATTATTGCGGTTACCGTCAGCGACCGTGTCCAGCGACAGTTGCTGATTCACTGGGGTGTGACACCCATAAAGACAGAGTTTGCCAACGATAGCGACGCCATGATACAAAACGCGATCCGCGTCAGCCTGCTGTCGGGATACGTTCGCAGACTTGATCGTGTCGTGACTGCCGCCGGGATCCCGGTCAACAGCCCTATTATGATGAATACGGTGAAGGTTCATTTTCTCGGCAACATCCTGAACCGTGGTCAGTTCGGATGCGGAAAGCTCGGTTCGGGACGCATTGTAAAATGCGAAGACGCACACGCAGCCAGACGACGCTTGCGGCTCGACGGCGGTGAGGTCATGCTGACTCGTAACTTTACGCGCGAGCACCTGCCGTTGCTCGAAGGACTCGCGGGCGTTATCGTTGAGAATGAAACCCCGCTGGGCCCCGAAGATATCCGGGCGGCAAACCCCGATATCGCCTATATCGGGGAAGTGCCGAATGCATACCGTACCTTCGAGGACAACTTCTACGTAAGCCTCGACGGGGAGGAGCTGTTGATTTACGAAGGCATTATTACCGGTGACTGAGCCCTTTCCTACGTATTTGTAGCGACAATCATTGGATAATTCGATCTTGTAGGCCTTGTCGTTCAAGCGACAAAAATGTAGTATTGCGTCACTATAGGATGTAACGCAGGAGCCTGAATGGTCGACAACTCCAGTAACAGATCTTCGACCAACGCCACGAGAGACCGCGTCGAAGAACTCCGGCTTCTGTTCAGTATCAGTCAGATACTCGACCAGAGCCTCGATATCAAGCAGACACTTCAGCCGGTTCTCGATACCGTTGTCAACGGCCTTGGCATGAGCCGCGGGGCCATTACGCTTCTGAACCGGGCAAGCGGGGAAATCATTACCGAAGCCGCTTACGGTCTCACCGAAGCGCAGCGCAGGAAAGGGCGCTATCTCGTCGGCGAAGGGATTACAGGCAAGGTCGTGCAAAGCGGTAAACCCATTGTCATACCCGATATAGGGCAGGACCCGGCGTTTCTCGACCGCACCGGAGCCCGCCAGGCGACCAATCAGCCCGTTACGAGTTTCATTTGCGTACCGGTGAAAATCGGAAACGAGACCATTGGCACCTTCAGTGTCGACAGGCCGGCGGTGGATCCGGATCTTCTTGATGAAGATGTACGCCTGCTCTCCATAGTCTGCTCGCTGATCGCACAGGCGGTGAAACTGCGTCAGACTATCATGGAAGAAAAGCGCTTTCTCGAAGAAGAAAACACGCGACTGCAGGAAGAGCTCCGGGAACGGTTTCGACCAACGAACATCGTTGGTTCAAGCAACGCCATGCAGGCCGTGTTCGACATGATTGCACAGGTTTCGCGTAGTGAAGCAACCGTTCTCATCCGTGGCGAAAGCGGCACCGGCAAGGAGCTCGTCGCGCAGGCGATACACTTCAACAGCCACCGCAGCAACAAGCCCTTTATCAAGGTTAATTGCGCGGCGCTGCCGGAGACCGTTATCGAGAGTGAACTGTTCGGCCACGAGAAGGGTGCATTTACCGGCGCAATTTCCACGCGAAAGGGGCGATTTGAGCTCGCAAACGGCGGAACCATCTTTCTCGATGAGATAGGCGATCTTTCGGCGACCACTCAGGTGAAGCTGCTTCGCGTGTTGCAGGAGAAAGAGTTTGAACGCGTCGGCGGTAACGAGACGATACGGACGAATGTCCGTATTATTACGGCCACGAACAAGAATCTCGAAGAGGATATCGAGTCCGGAGCGTTCCGCGAAGATCTTTACTACCGGCTCAATGTGTTCCCGATCCATATACCTCCGCTTCGCGAGCGCAAGAGCGACATTTTATTGCTCGCAGATCACTTCATTGAGAAATACTCGAGGCAGAATCACACCACGATACGTCGCATATCGACTCCGGCTATCGATCTGCTCATGAACTATCACTGGCCCGGCAACGTGCGCGAGCTGGAGAACTGCATAGAACGCGCCGTTTTGCTGAGCGTCGACGAAGTGATCCACAGTCATCATCTTCCTCCGTCGCTTCAGAGCGCCGAGAGTACCGATACGAGACTCAACAGCTCGCTTCCGGAAGCCCTGGACAACCTTGAGCGGGAACTGCTTCTCGACGCGCTGAAGAGCACGAAGGGCAACATGGCCCGAGCGGCACGACTTCTTGGTGTAACGGAACGCATAATGGGGCTTCGGGTGCAGAAACACGAGATCGACCCCCGTCACTATCGATCCTGAGCCTCCAGCACACAGTCACACGAATACGTAGCTTGAGATCCGGATTATTTCCGTTAAATATCACACATCTGTATACAATACCCTTCATTACTACATTTTCGTATTTTTTTACGTTAAATAATACATTTTTGTAGCTCTTTTCCGGGTGCACGCTATCAGCAAAGCCCGCCCTCCCGAACGACGAAAACATTCGGCATTTTTTGTGCGGTGTTCTAATTCCTTTTCATGCAGGGCTTTGATTCTGCTTTACGACCGTGCACACACGGTCCGGTCCGTTCTACGACATTCTTGGCACGAATAATGCAGTAAGGAACTCGAATAAACTTTCGTTACCACTATGATAGTGGAGGAGGATTCGCGTAATGCACAAACGCGTGGTTGTACTGTTGGTGCTGCTGGGTCTTCTGGTTGGTGGCGGTGCCGCCTTTGGCCAGTTTGGTGATCCGGTAGAAGTAAACGTCGAGAACATGACTCTGTTCCGCGACTCGTTCGATATGATCTGGCTCGCACTTGGTGCCGCCCTGGTCTTCTTCATGCAGGCAGGCTTTGCGATGGTGGAGACCGGTCTTACACGAGCGAAGAACGCAGGAAACATCATTATGAAGAATTTGATGGATGCTGCTGCGGGACTGATCGTGTACTTCATCGTAGGGTACGGGATAATGTACGGAACATCCGTGGGTGGTTTGTTCGGCACCGACGGATTCTTCCTTGCTATGCCCGATGGAACAGCAATGCACGAGGTCTACATTGACTGGATGTTCCAGGCAGTGTTTGCGGCTACCGCGGCGACGATCGTCAGTGGAGCTATGGCCGAACGCACGCAGTTCAAAGGATATCTGGTCTATTCGGTCGTTCTGACCGCCCTTATCTACCCGGTTGTCGGCCACTGGACATGGGGTGGCGGTTTCCTTGCTGAACTTGGCTTTGCAGACTTTGCCGGTTCAACGATCGTTCACTCCACCGGTGGCTGGGCAGCGCTTGCCGGCGCCATCGTCCTTGGCGCACGCAAGGGCAAGTACGTCAAGAAAGACGGAAAGACGACGGTCAAGGCCATTCCGGGTCACAACATACCGCTCGCCGCGCTCGGCGTGTTCATTCTCTGGTTCGGCTGGTTCGGATTCAACGGTGGCAGCACACTCAGCGGTGTAGACTTCAATATCGCTATCGTATTCGTGACCACCGCACTCTCAGCAGCAGGTGGCGCAGTCGGTGCGCTGATTCTGACCTGGTTCTGGTTCGGCAAGCCGGACGTGTCCATGACGCTCAACGGCGTGCTCGCGGGACTCGTCGGTATCACCGCCGGTCCTGACGTGATCAGCCCGGGTTGGGCCATCATTGTCGGAATCATAGCCGGCGTCATCGTCGTACTGTCGGTCGAGTTCCTCGACAAGAAGCTTCATGTCGACGACCCTGTCGGTGCGATCAGCGTACACGGCGTGTGTGGCGCCTGGGGTACACTCGCGGTTGGTATTTTTGGCGGAGGAAGTATCGTAGCCCAGATCATAGGCGTCGTGGCAGTATTCGCATGGACCATGGTCACTGCTCTGATACTGTTCAGCATCCTGAAGGCAGCCAAGATGCTCCGGGTCAGCGAAGACGAAGAACTCGCTGGTCTTGACATCTCCGAACATGGCATGGAGTCCTACAGCGGATTCCAGATCTTCAGCAACATGTAATTATGGGGGCATGAAGATATGAAACTTATTATCGCATACATTCAGCCGTACAAGCTTACGGCGGTGAAAGAGGAACTCTTCAAGGCGGAAGTCTTCAAGATGTCGGTAACGAACTCTGTCGGCTGCGGTCAGCAGAAGGGCTACACGGAAAGCTATCGAGGCGTTGTGACGGAAGTAAATCTTCTGAAAAAGACCCGAATCGAGATTGCCGTTAATGACGAGTTCGTTCAGACCACAGTCGACGCGATCATTCGCGGTGCACGCTCCGGTGAGATTGGCGATGGAAAAATCTTCGTACTTCCGGTTGAAGAAGCGATTCGGATACGAAGCGGTGAAAAGGGAAAAGACGCCGTAGGCTGACCTTCCCGGCGCAGCGCCGGATACGCATCGGGTATCCGGCAATACTCACAATACCGGCCCGGCCGCACTGCGACCGGGTCGGTTTTTTTATCGGGCACGATGGTATGTCACGCGGTTCGGTATGCTTGATCACCCCCCGGCGGGGTATCAACCTGTGGGGGCATCCGAATCCCGTTTTGTGTGAAGCCTGTACTCAATCTCCGGGAAAGCGTATGTCACCACCCCGTCGTCCGCAACGTCGATCCTTACGCGACTGCTGTCAACCAGACGGTCGAGAAAAATCTGCGCCTCCTCGGAGCCGATTCCGAGATCTACGACAACGTCACTCACCGTAATGACACCGTCCATTCGATACGCAAGCCGAAAAATGCGTGCTTCGATTCCGCGTACCTGCCTCTGGAGCGACGAGTCCTGGCAGGCAGCTTCGGTAAAGAGGTTACTACGGTGCCGTGAGCCGATGCTTCCGCTACCCGCCCGCAGGGCGAGCAGGGCCAGAAAAAAAGGCAGAAGAAAGATTATCGGATAGCCAAAGAAGAAAAACATGAACTGCAGGCCTCCTTCAGCACAATATACTACGGAGAAGTAGCCTCCGAAAACGCTACCCGAAAACCGGAGTACCGTGCGCAGTACTCGTTGTAGCACTCTGTATACGTACGGTACCGTTTCACGTCGGGCTCATACCGGTTCTCTATCGTCACGATGCGGTCAGCCGCTTCGTCCAGCCTGTCGTAAATACCAAGCCCCGTGAATCCGGCTATGGCGTTCCCGACGAGTTCGGCATCCCGGACTGCAGGGACTTCGATCGGTACTCCGGTCATGTCGGACTTCATCTGATTCCACAGCGCGTTTCTGCTCTGTCCTCCGCAGGCACGAAGCGAGGATACCGTCAGGCCTGCCCCGGTAAGCATCTCGACTGACTCGCGCACCGCGTAGCCGATACTCTCGACCACCGCGCGCCCCATGTCGACAGCATCGTGTTCGGCTCCGAGGCCTATGAACATACCCGAAGCGAACTCCCAGTTGGCGCCCTGATGCAGCGAGGGAAAAAACCACGGCGTCCGGCCGGGATCGCGTTCAAGAATCTCTCGAACCATTGTTTCGTACGATGTTTTTTTCTGCCCGCTGATTCCACGAAACCACTCGAAGAGGCGTCCGGTGCTTGAGAGCACCCCGGCAACATTGTACGTATCCGGCATCAGATGCGGCAGCGACCTCAGTCGGGCGTCCGCGGCGGGATGCGTCGAACAGTGGTTTATTCCCTCGCTCGTTCCGGCCCGATCGCATGTTCGCCCCGGCTTCAGCGTTGCCGTACCGACGAGGCTCATGAGAAAGTCATATCCACCTGCGATAATCGGCACTCCGTCGTTCAGACCCCAGATTTCGCCTCGCCCCCCGGAGACTGAAGGCGTCACATCGCCGGTACATACGAACGGCGGCAGTTTATGCGCCTCGACACCGTACAGCGACGCCTGCTCTGCGTCCCATATAAATGGCGTAAAGCGATCGTTCGGCCGTATCGTCACCGCTTCGCCGCTTAAGGCATACATGAAAATCTCCGGGCAGCTGAGAAACCACTTCGTCTTCTCAGCCGCCGCGGGTGCGTTCCGATACAACCATGCGATACGTTGAAGGAAAAAGCTCCTCGCGCCGGTAATTCGCTCGACCGTATGGTCGTCGTGCCACATCAACGGAAGAGCAGTCGGCGTCCCCTCAGCATCGACCGGCACAACCGTCGGACCGTTTCCGCTGAACACGACCGCGTCCGGCTGAACCCCGTCAAGCGCTTCGTGGCACGCCACCGCCGCGCTTCGCAGCCACGCCGCCCCGCCCGCGCGGGCGGCGGGCGTCGCCCCGCGAACGATGCGCCCGATCGATCCGTCCTCGTATACACACGCGGCCTTCGTCGAGGTGGTTCCAATATCTACGGCAAGTATCATCATAAGGAGCTGACCGCCACGTCTTCTCCGGCGAGCGCCGACAGCGCGACCTCGGCCTCGTGACGGCGGCTCCGCTCGTGGGCCAGCAGACGTCCGAGCGCCTCACGTCCGGTATCGATCCCCGGTGAGCCCGGCATGCCGATCCCCGCCCGACGCCCGAGCGCGATATCAAAGCGGTACGCTTCGAGTTCTTCGAGGTGCGTTCCTACATATCGGTAGGCGTCGCGAAAACTCTCCCCCCCCTGCACACGGTCCAGCGCTACGTCGGTAGCGAATACTCCGGGAACGAGAGCCTTCCTGAGGGCGTCCGGGTGAACCTCCAGCGACTCGATGGTACGCCCCGCTACCCGGACCGCGAGGACCGTCATCGAAAGACCGCGTAAAAACGGCTCCTTGGTATCCTGGAAATCCCTGTTGTACCCGCTCGGCAGGGACCTGACTATATTGCGGACAGTCGAGGCGTACCCGCCGACAACACCGCTTCGCGAACGCAGAAGCTCAAGCCCGTCGGGATTGCGTTTCTGCGGCATGATACTTGATCCGGAGCACAGCCCCTCGGGAAGCGACACGTAGCCAAACTCGGGAAGCGAAAACAGAATCAGGTCGGTAGCCAGCTTGGAGAGCGTGAGCATTATCGATTCGAGCGCCGAGAGCACCGCGAGTTCGAGCCTCCCGCGGGCGTTGTTTACGGCCAGAACATTATTCTGCAGTCGCTCGAACCCGAGAAGGTCGGACGTATACGCCCGATCAAGCGGCAGCGGCACGCCATAGCTCGCCGCCGAACCGAGCGCACCCCGGTCACAGAGCCTCCGCGCAGCCGACAGAAGCTCGAGGTCGTCCGTCAAGGACTCCGCTACCGAGGCAGCCCACAGACCGAACGTTGTCGGCATCGCGACCTGCATGTGCGTGCGTCCCGGCATCGGGGTCTGTGCATGCGTCTCCGCGAGGGTAAAAAGCGCATCGCAGGTCTCCGCCGTCGCGTCGAGTACCTGCCATATTGCAGCACGGCCGTACAGTCGAAGTGCGGTAATGATCTGGTCGTTACGCGACCGTCCGGTGTGTATGCGCTTGCCGAGGTCGCCGAGCCTGACAGTCAGCGCCGCTTCTATGGCGGTATGAACGTCTTCATCCTCCGGACGTATCTCAAAGGATGCCGAGGCTCCTGCACGTGCAATGGTCAAAAGCTCGTCGACGAGCATGTCCGCATCGTCGTCGGAAATAATGCCGGCCCGGGCGAGCCCGCGTGCATGAGCCATACTTCCGAGGCAGTCCGCTACAACGAGTGACCGATCGAGTTCGTAATCGTTTGCGACGGTGAAAGCCTCGATCAGTGAATCGAGGTCATAGCCCTTGTCCCATAGTTTTGCCATATTCTGCCAAGCTACAGAGGCAGACAGTCCCTGTCAACGCGATAAAACGCGGGAAAGGTGCTGACACTCACCGGGTATTTCGGGTTATCTTGGGTTCCAATATGCGAGCGACAAAAATTATTCGGAAGGCCGGGCCGGCGGCCGTGGCATTGGTCATATTTCTGGCATCGTGCGGCTCCCCGGCGCTACAGGACGGCGAGTACGTCGTATACGGCCCGAATGCGGACGGTGAAGGCTGGTATCCGGTCCTCGAGACCCGGGTCGAGGACTCATCAATAGTTGAAGCGAACTTTGATTATGTAAACGTAAACAGCGAACTTCGCAGCGAACAAGCGGTCTGGGACCGGCGCTATGGCTCGTCCTACGGAACAACCGCCGAAGAAGCGTATGAATCCTTCGCCGAATCCTTTCGGGAAAACGAGACATTCACCCCTTCGGAGCATTCGTTCAACTCCATGGTGCTCGCAGATATGGAGGCGCTCTCGAATGCGGTGATTGAAGCGGCACGGGCGGGCGAGTCCGGGACCTATCGCCTCGGCTCCGAGGGGCGTGAGCCGGTTGCAACTGCGGAACTGAGCACCACGGAGCAGCAGCTCTACGACGCGGTGTACAGCATGATCAATCCCGACTCGCCGGTCAGAGTCTCAAGAAGCGTTCGCAGTGGTTCAGTGACCCAGCCGGAGGTCGGAGCAATCGCAGCGGTATCACAGCACGAACTCGCCACCGAGGCAGGTATGCGAGTACTCGAACGAGGGGGCACCGCCGCCGACGCAGTGTTTGCGATGTCCTCCGTACTGACGGTCGTCGAACCCATGCTCTCGAGTGTTTTTGGCGGCGGCACGTGGATGCTTTACTACGACGCGGCAAGCGGAGAAACAAGCGCGTACGGGGGTGTCGGACCGGCTCCCATGGCCGCGACGATCGAGCGGTTCCAGGACCGGTCCTACTTCAGCAGACCCGGAATACACCGGTCCATAGTGCCCGGCGCATGGGCGGGGTGGATGGCACTGCTTCGGGATCACGGCGCCCGTCCGCTCGGAGAGCTCACAGCCGACGCAGAGCGCATTGCCCGCGACGGGCATCCGCTGTCGAGCATTTCGCGGCTGTATCTCGGATCGCGCGAAAACCAGGTTCGCCAGTGGCCGGACACAGCAGACATATATATTCGTAACAACCGGCTACTCGCCGCAGGTGACGTCGTACGCCACGAAAACCTCGCGGAGACGTTTACCGAGGTCACCCGGGCGTACGAGAACGCTCGCGGCCGAGGCGAGATCGAGGCCCTGAACGCTGCGGAAGATTACTTCTACCGCGGACCCATCGCCGAGCGTATCGCCGCCTACTCACGCGAGAACCAGGGCCTCCTGACCTTCAGCGATTTCGCCAATATGGAACGCGTGCAGGCAGAGGAACCGATCGCGATAGATTACCGCGGCTATCAGGTAATTCAGAATCCGCCGAACAGTCAGGGTATTGCGATGCTTCAGGCGCTCGGAATGATGCGAAGCTTCGACTTCTCGAACCTGCAGGTACATTCTGCGGAAACGGTCCACCGGCAGGCAGAAGCGCTCAAGCTCGCGTTCGCCGACCGCGAGCGGTTTATCGGCGACCCGAACTTCGTCGACATAGACGTCGACTACCTGATCTCAGACGATTACCTCGCTCGACAGGCCGGGTTAATATCTCCGAACAGGGTTCGACGCTGGCCTATGAACGACCTGCTTTCAGGGCCCACTCCCGGTCACACCACGACGATGCACGTTATCGACCGCTACGGCAACGCGGCGGCGGTCACCACGAGTATCGGTATCGTGTTCATGGTCGCAGGCGACACCGGTATACACATGAACGAGCGAATGACATTCATGAGTAACGACCCCGACAGCCCGAACGCGATCGAACCCGGTAAGCGAGTGCGTCACACCTCGATGCCCTACATGGTATTCAGGGATGACAGACCCTACATTCTCGGAGGCGTTACCGGCGCCGACTACCAGCCACAGGGACAGCTTCAACAGGTCATGGGCATACTCGACTTTGGAATGACCGCACAAGAGGTTGTCGACATGCCGCGCTTCGACGTGAGAAGTTTCCCGACCACCTATTTTCCGTACAACGTGCAGAACACCCTTCTGTTTGAGTCAGGCTTTCCCCAGGCAACCCGAAACGCGCTCGCCAACCGCGGTCACAATGTTGGAACGGGCACCTACTGGGGTCATGCGACCGCCATCGTTATCGAAGACCACGCGGGAGGCCTCATTCAGACAGGTGCCGAGCCGCGACAGGTTCCGGCGCTCGGCCTCGTCGGCAGATAGCCCTGCCGCCCGGGGGTAATGCCGCCCGGGGGTAATGCCGCCCGGCGGCGCGAGAGTGCGCCGCCGCGGTGTCGTCTACTCGTCCCCGTAGGGGAACGCTTCGCGCGAAGCAACCGCCTCCATGGGCATCCGGTCTCGTTCGCTGTGCTCGCTCTCGAGATGCTTGTCGCTGAGGTGCGACTCGTCGCCCGGGTAGCCGATGGCGATCAGGGCATACACCACCACATCATCCGGCAGACTCAGTTCCTTCTTGAGCGGCCCCGGCTTGAACCCGGCCATGGGGTGCGCAATGAGCCCTTCGTGCGTCGCCTGCAGAAGCAGGTGTGCGACTGCCATGCCGGTGTCAAAGGGTGCGTACTCCCGCCCCTCGTCAAGTCTCGCGTCGTCCTTCGCTCGAGTCGCCACGGCCATAAGGACCGGCGCCTTCTGTGCCCAGTAGTTGCCCCCGAGAAGGTGATCGCGAAGCGTCTGACGCACCGGGTCGGCGTCGCCCACGAGGAATCGCCAGGGCTGCTTGTTGGAGCAGCTCGCCGCCATGTGGGCGGCCTCAAGCAGCCGGTCGACGACCTCGCGAGGCACGCTTTTTGACTCGTCGAGCGCGCGTCTCGCGCGACGCTCCTGTATTTCCTTCATTACCGTTGCCATGGAATCTCCTTGGTGCTGCGTTGCAGCTGTGTACTGATCACGTCATTGACGTGTCCGTTTCATGCCTTTTCGAAAGTCAGCCCGGCTTCATCAGAACCGATGCGAATCGCATCCCCGTCGTCGAACTCACCTGACAGAAGCTTCTTTGCAAGCGGGTTCTGCAGATGCGCGGTGATCGCCCGCTTGAGCGGGCGGGCACCGTAAGCCGGGTCGAAGCCTGCCTGCGCCAGAAAGGCTTTCGCGTCGTCCGTCAATACGATCGACATATTGCGCTCGGCGAGACGAACCGACACCCGAGCGACCTCCAGATCAACGATTTTCGCAATCTGGTCCTTCGAAAGACGATGGAACATAATCGTTTCGTCGAGCCTGTTCAGGAACTCCGGCTTGAACATCCCCTGCAGCCGCTCCTGCACCTGCGGCAGAACAGTTGAGGGATCATCGGCAGCCAGAATCAGATCGCTGCCGATATTGCTCGTCATTATGATAATCGTATTCCGGAAATCGACCCGTCGTCCCTGCCCGTCGGTCAGACGCCCTTCGTCGAGCAGCTGAAGAAACACGTTAAACACGTCCGGATGCGCCTTCTCGATCTCGTCGAAAAGCAGCACCGAGTACGGCCGCCGCCTCACGACCTCGGTCAGCTGTCCACCCTGCTCGTACCCGACGTAGCCCGGCGGAGCGCCTATGAGCCTGCTGACCGAATACTTCTCCATGTACTCGCTCATGTCTATGCGGGTGAGCGCCTTTTCGTCGTTGAAGAGGTACTCGGCGAGCGTCTTGGCGAGTTCGGTTTTTCCAACGCCCGTTGGACCTATGAACAGAAAGACCCCGGTCGGCCGGTTCAGGTCGCTGAGGCCGCTCTTGTTCCGGCGTATCGCGTCGCTTACCGCTTCGATCGCCTCGCCCTGGCCTATGACCCGCCGACCGAGAATGCTTTCGAGGTCGAGGAGCTTCTCCATTTCGCTGCGGAGCATTTTCGATACCGGAATACCCGTCCATGCCGACACAACCTTCGCAATATCTTCGTCACCGACCTCTTCCCGAAGCAGTCGGGACTCTCCGCTCAGCTCGTCCATCTCGCGCGTCTTCGCTTCAAGGTCCATCTCTGCGCGGGGTACAAGCCCGTGTTTGATCTCCGCAGCCTTGTTCAGATCGCCCTCCCGCTCGTAGCGTGCCTCGTCGAGTTTGAGATTTTCGATCCGCTGCTTGAGTTCACGGATCTGCTCAATGATGTTTTTCTCGTTCTGCCACTGAAGCTGCATCGTGTCACGCCGCGACTTGAGCTCGGCAAGCTCGGTATCGAGCCGGTCCCGGCGTTCGACGCTCGCGGTGTCGGTCTCCTTGGACAGGGCCTGCCGCTCGATGTCGAGCTGAAGGATACGCCGCTGAAGCTGATCGAGCTCCACCGGCTGGCTCTCTATTTCGATCTTCAGGCGGCTTGCTGCTTCATCGACCAGATCAATTGCCTTGTCCGGCAGAAAGCGACTCGTTATATAGCGGTTACTCAAGGTGGCGGCAGAGATTATTGCCTCGTCGGTAATGCGCACCCCGTGATGCACCTCATAGCGCTCTTTGAGACCGCGCAGAATCGCGACCGTATCCTCAACGGAGGGCTCACCGGCAAAAACAGTCTGAAAACGTCGCTCAAGGGCAGCGTCCTTCTCGATGTGCTGACGGTACTCGTCAAGCGTCGTCGCTCCGATACAGCGAAGTTCACCCCGCGCGAGCGCCGGCTTCAGGAGATTCGACGCGTCCACAGCACCTTCCGCCGCACCCGCGCCGACGAGCGTGTGCATTTCGTCTATAAACAGAATAATGCGCCCCTCGCTGTCGCTGATCTCTTTAATGACACCCTTCAGGCGCTCTTCAAACTCGCCGCGGAACTTGGTACCGGCGACGAGGCTTCCGATATCGAGCGCAAGCAGCTGCTTGTCCCGAAGGCTGTCGGGAACATCGCCCGAGACAATGCGCCGCGCAAGCCCCTCAGCGATCGCGGTCTTTCCGACCCCGGGCTCGCCGATGAGTACGGGATTGTTCTTCGTCCTGCGGCTCAAAACCTGCATAACCCGGCGTATCTCCTCGTCACGGCCTATAACCGGATCGAGCTTCTCGCGCCGCGCGAGCGCGGTCAGATCCCGCGTGTACTTCTCGAGCACCTGGTACTTGCTCTCCGGGTCCTGATCGGTAACGCGCTGGTTCCCTCGCACAGACCGCAATGCGTTCATGGTCGCGTCGCGCGTGACCCCGTGGCGCTCGAGAAGGTTCGCCACCGCGTGTCCGGATTCGAGGATGGCGAGAAACAGATGCTCGGTCGAAATGTACTCATCTTTCAGGTCGGCTGCTTCTTTCTCTGCACGGTTGAGCACGCCGGTCATCGTCGATGCAAGCTGCATCTGCGTGGTATCACCGTACACTTTGGACTTCTGCGTCAGGAGGCTGTCTACATCGCGGTCTGCGCTCTTCAAATCGACGCCAATGCGCTGAAGCAGCGGCGGTACTACCCCGCCCTCCTGACGGATCATCGCGAGCACCAGGTGGTCTGCGTCGAGCGTCGCGTGATTATAACTGTGAACAAGCGCGCTCGCGTCCTGCAACAGCTGCTGCGCTTTTACGGTCATTCTATCGTAATTCATACATACCTCTTGTCAGGGAGTGCCTCTCATGCCTACCATTACTACATGTCAGCACAGAAGCACCCGTCCCTTAATAATAAAGTCGTTATTATGAATGGCTTCACCTACGAAGAAATTACTAAAATCATGCGTGCAGTAAAGTTACTTTTTGATACTCCGAAGGATCTAATCTTTGCGAAAACCACCGAGCAGAGCCTCGAAATGAAACTCTCTGATCTCATTATCGACATGAGCGAAGACCACGAATTCCTGAAAGCGAATCCTCCGGGGAAAAAGACGTGAAGGTCAGACCGGCTATAGCCGACATAGCACCCTACATACCCGGGACCACCCGGGGAAGCGCTGTGAAACTCTCAAGTAACGAAAACCCCTTCGGCCCCTCGCCTCGCGTTGTCGAAGCGCTCGGGTCACTCGCCTCCCGGGTGCACGTCTACCCCGACCCCGGCGCCAATGAGCTTCGCTCGCTTCTCGCCACACGACATTCTATCAGACCCGAGCAGATTATCGTAGGAAACGGCTCGGACGAAATTATGCAGATAATCGCGGGAACCTTTCTGAATAGCGGCGAAACGACGCTCTCGAGCGAACACACCTTCAGCCAGTACAAATCGGTAACCCAGCTGTTCGGTGGACTCTACCGCGAAACAGACATGACCGACGGGCGATTCGACGCCCGCGCGCTCGCGGATGCGGCGAGGAACGACGCACCCCGCATAATCTGGCTCTGTAACCCCAACAACCCGACCGGCACCATTCTGTCACACGAGGACGTCCGTCGCGTCCTGGACGCCTCGTCATCCGAGACCGTCGTCGTGCTCGACGAAGCCTATGCCGACTATGCAGATTCCCCCGACTTCCCCGACAGTCGTGCACTTATCGACGAGTACCCGAATCTGGTCGTCCTTCGCACCTTCTCCAAGCTCTTCGCCCTCGCTGCGCTCCGCGTCGGGTACGGATTCGGACATGAAGACCTGATCCGCCGGCTGTACACCATAAAACAACCCTTCAACGTAAACACCGCTGCACAGACCGCCGCCTGCGCCGCGTTAGGTGACACCGAACACATTCGATCGTCGATTCAACGAAACGCCGAAGGGCGTGAGCGGATGTACACTGCCTTCGATCGACTGGGACTCGCCTACTACCGGTCCCACGGTAATTTCGTCGCCGTGCACACTCCGGCTCCCGCTGTGGACATCGCGTCGAGCATGATGGATGCGGGAGTCGCGGTTCGCGCCCTGACATCCTTCGGCATGCCGGACTGGATACGCATTACCGTCGGTACGCAGGACCACGCGACCCTCGTGGAGCAGACACTCGCCGCTGCTCTCGGGCAACAGGCGCGAGCAGTCCCGTAGTGGGTGCGCTTGCAGAACTACTGATCATCGTTGTTCCACCCGCTATTGTGTACGTCGTATACAGTATTACAGGCCGAAAGCCACAACAGCCCCCCGGCACACTCGCCCGTTCCTACGGAGCCGGTGTGCTCGCTATTATCCCCGTCGTGCTCATGAGCCTCATGGTCCCATCTCCCATTTCAACCGCAATCCCGGACGGCATAGGAGAACTCGGCCGCATGTTCGTTCTGACCGGCTTTACCGAGGAAACAATGAAACTGGTAGTCCTCGCCGTGTTCGCATGGCCACCTGCATGGTCACAGCGACCCGGACACTCCGCCGCGATCGGAACGTTTGTCGGCTTCGGCTTCGGCACCGCTGAAACAGTCCTCGCGGCGGCAATCGGGAGCGGCTCGGTCGTCATGCGATCCCTGCTGGTGTCGCCCTTTCACGCGCTGACCACCGCAACCCTCGCCGTGCTGTACGGGTATCGCACACGTGTTGGACCGGAGGGCATACTCGGCGGCATACTCTTTCTTGCCCTGATCCACACAAGCTTTAACCTTCTGCTTCAGACCGGCCTGCCCGGCATTGTCGGGACATCGCTCCTGGTAATTGTGTGGACCGCTGTCCTGATGCGATTCTGTACCGCAGCAGCTGCCTGAGGTATAGACTGATGATGATGATGAAACAGCGCGCGGTACGTACGCGTATCCTGATCCCGATACTGCTTCTCGCGTGCCTCGTCGCACCTGGTGCTCAGATCGTCTTTGAAGCGACCGTTGTTCGCATAATCGACGGCGACAGCCTCGAACTGCAGACCGGCGACGTCGTCTACCACGCGCGACTCCACGGCGTTGACACCCCCGAACGCGGCCAGCCATGGTTCGCCGAAGCTACCGAGGAACTTCGGACCCTCACGCCCGTCGGCAGCCGCATCAGCGCCGAAGTCCCGGACGTCGACCCCTTCGGGCGTCTGGTCGTCAGAATCTTTGCCGACGGTCGGGAGGTCAACCTGCTGCTCCTGGAGTACGGTGCCGCGTGGCACGACACCCGCTACGACCAGTCGGACGCGTACGCGCAGGCACAACGACTCGCCCGCTCCTTACGCCGCGGCCTCTGGACCGAACCCGACCCCATCGCCCCATGGGACTGGCGCCGCGGCGAGCGATAGAACAATATACGCGAAACCACCCTCCCCCCGCTTGACGAGGACCCTCCGTTTTTACTACCTTATCCATCCACGACGCAGGGTAGAGCAGTTGGTAGCTCGTCGGGCTCATAACCCGGAGGTCGCAGGTTCGAGTCCTGCCCCTGC
>JBKHAN010000128.1:0-3872 GCA_046542845.1 Spirochaetaceae bacterium | reverse complement strand
ATCCGAATGCGCGGCTTCGTGATGTGGCCGACAGGGTAGGTATCACCGAACGCGCGGTGCAGAACATAGTTCACGACCTGGAGGAAGCCGGCGTGCTCGAACGGCGCAGGGACGGGCGGCGGAACCGCTACCGCATTCACGGCGGCCACTACCTCCGTCATCCGGTCGAATGGCACTGTAGGGTTGCCGATCTGCTGCAGATGGTACTCGGCGGAAAGAAGGAGTAGCGGTGCCCGCGCACATGTACGGTACGGGTCGGCCGTTATCTTCGCAGTACTCCTGAAGCTCGCAGGGATTACCACGGTTTATTCGGCATGCAGAGCGCTCTGCGAAAGCCCGTATCCCACAGCCCATCCACCGTAATCCCGTTGCCATTCCTCGATCGAAATCTGCGTGATCTTGGCCGGAAGCCCGGTCGCGCGGGCGGTTCTGCGGACAAGTTCGGATACCGGGACCGCCGGCTCACCGACGCCGAGATACTGGGCTCCCGCATTCCCGTTCTCGAGCACCTCGACATATACGAGGGCGAGCTCCCTACGCGATACGAGCGGCCAGGTCGCTTCCATCGAAACTGGAACACGAATACTGCCTGCCCCTTGTGCATCGGTCAGGAGGATGGGTGGAACACCGGCCGCGTCGTCGGTGACATTTGCCGGGTGAACGACCATCCCGTAGAGGCCCGCGTGTCCGAGAACACGCCGACAACCGTCGGCCGCCCACTGCCGGGCAGCCGGTGGTCGGTAGCGTGTGTGAAGAGTGCGTCGAGAAGATCACGGTCGACATCACCTGCATCCGGACCGAAGCCTGTAGCGAGGTGTATGACTGCGTCTGATTCTACAAGCTGCTCTATCCAGCCGTCCGGGGCTTCTATTGACCCGCCAACAACGGCTGCGCCGAGCGCCCTGGCTTTCTCTGCCGAAGCGTCTGAGCGGCAGAGCACCGATACTTCGTGATTCCGTCTGTGCAGTGCGTCGACTACGGAGGTTCCTATTGATCCTGTTCCACCGAGAACAAGTACGCGCATGGTGGAGAGTATACTGGTCGGGAGCCGTTCACGGAGAGCGGCGTACTGCAACGGCGCACGAATGTCTTCCGGTTCTATTTGTGCGATTCCCGCCCCGCGGAATACGCCGACGCGGATGAGCCGCCTGCCGGCAGCGTTGACCGCTGAAGCGTGATGCTATCTCGTGGCGATCGGAGAGCTCGTCGCTCCTCCTCCGGATCGTAGTCATCCTGAAGCCCCGCAGTGTCCGGGGAATGCCGGTATCCGCGCACAGGCGATATGAACCGGCCCGGCTTTTCCGGAGGCCATTCTATGTGAGTCTGGTCGCAGCCACCGGTGCCTCGTTCTGCACGTGGTCTGTCTGATCACGAGGAACATCCCCGATAGGCGCCGGAAGCCTGCGCATCATGCTGCCGGTCGGTCGCCGAGCCAGTCAACCACTGAAAGGCTCGCGTACGCAACCGTCCGGAGATGTTCCAATAGGACGCCGGCAAAGAGCCCCCGCAACCGCGATAACCCCGCAATTATGCTCCCCATCAAACACTTGTACATATCGGGCGCGCGTTGCGCGGCATAGAATGGGGGGCGAGAGGAGCTCGGTATGTCAGCAAAGGCGTGCTTTGTCGGTGCCGGAAGCACCGTTTGCGCGAAGAATGTGATCGACGAGTAGCGGCTCGAGGACTCGGTGCGAGTTGTCAGCGCACTCAGGAGAAAGGAGTCATTTGAATGCTGAAGAACACGCCAAACGTGATTATCATAATGGCGGATGAACACCGCGGTCAGGCGATGGGACACATGGGAGACCCAAACGTCCGAACCCCCGCTTTTGATCGTATGGCGGAACAAGGAGCAAGCTTTACCCGGGCGTACTGCAACTGTCCGGTCTGTACACCCTCACGGGGAACGATTTTCTCCGGACGGCACGCCCATTCCGGACCTGTATCAGGCTTCTTTGACGTTTACAAGCCGGGTGCGCCGAGTGCCGCAACGGTATTCGGCGATGCGGGCTACCACAGCGCATACTTCGGAAAGTGGCACTGTGGCATCGTTCGGGATCAGGTTCCCGAAACCACGAGGTCGGGTGACGCCGGGAGTATGACGGTGTCAGCAACCCGGACACCGACACATCTCCGGGGAGGCTTTGTCGACTGGGCGGGCCACGAGGCGGTCAATAATCATCGGAATAGCTACATCTATGAGGGAGAAAACCTGGAGCCGACCCTCTTGGAGGGATTCGAAACCGACGACCTCTCGCGACGGTTTATGAACTACCTTCGCTCTTACTCTCGTCCCGAGCCGCTGCTGGCCGTACTCAGTGTCACACCGCCTCACTTCCCCTTGGACGTGCCCGACGGGTGGCGACGTCATGACCCGAAAGAACTGGAAGTCAGGCCAAACTTTGTTGAGAAGCTTTCCATGCCTTCCGCGCACCCAGTCCCCGATCCTTGGAACAGCGACAACCCGATGCACGAGCAAACTCTAGACATGCGCGACCAGTTGGCGCGGTACTACGATCTCATTGAGAATTGGGACGAGAACGTCGGGAAGGTCCTCGATACAATTGATGAGCTGGACCGATTTCGCGGCGACCAAACCATCGTTGTCTACCTGTCGGATCATGGCGATTTCATGGGAAGTCACGGGCTCTACGACCGCAAGGAACACCCACATGAGGAGTCGACCCGGGTCCCGATGATCTTCCGTCGACCCGGCGTCATCCCTGGTCGCGGCTGCGTTGACATGCAGATCGGCTTAGTCGATGTGCTACCAACCCTCCTCGGTTTGACCGGTCTGCCGGTTCCGACCTGGATCCAAGGGACGGACTTCTCCCCGGCCGTTTTGGGCAAAGACTTCCATGCACCGACCGAGCAGCTTCTGGAGATGGTCAACAATCCTCGGTGGAATCTCGATTTTCAGGATTGGCGCGGGTTCGTTGACAGTCGCCATAAGTACGCATACTACGAAACGGGTGATGAGGTTCTCTTTGACCTTCGTGAGGACCCATATGAGCTCAACAATCTGGCGCCGACACACCAGGAACTCTGTCGAAATATGCGTGAGCGACTACTGAGATTACTCTTGGAGAACCGGGAGCCTTTCTTCGATGTAATCATTGAACATGGTCAGAAATGCCCGGTGGACCATCACAACGTCTCAGGTGTGGACTATAGGATTATGTCTGTCCATGGCTCCGAGCCCCGCCCCTTGAACGGCTCGTAGCGGATCCATTTTAGCGAAATCGGTGGCCGTGCGATGTCTTCGCCAAACGGGATGGTCCGTTCAACGACTACCGGATGGACACAGGTAGAACCCCTTACACAATAAGGGTGGGAAATGGTCGTGCCCGCACTCCGGGTTGGCACGGCGTATCCGCGCTGACCCCGCAATTATGCTCCCCATCAAACACTTGTACATATCGGCGGGGCGTTGCGCGGCATAGTATGGGGGCGAAAGGAGCTTGATATGTCAGTAAAGATATGCTTTGTCGGTGCCGGTAGCACCGTCTTTGCGAAGAATGTGATCGGCGATGTGCTCTTGCAGGATGACCTGAGCGATATCGATATAGCTCTGTACGATATCGACGAGCAGCGACTCGCCGACTCGGTGCGACTCGTAAACGCCCTCAATGAGAGCATCAACGAGGGGCGCGCGAGCGTGCGCGGCTATGCGGGTGTCGAGAAGCGAAAAGAGGCGCTTCGTGGAGCCGACTTCGTTATGAATGCTATTCAGGTGGGCGGCTACGAACCGGCTACCGTGCGGGATTTCGAGATTCCCAAGCGCTACGGACTCGAGCAGACGATCGGCGATACGTTGGGGATCGGCGGCATTTTTCGCTCGCTGCGCACCATTCCCGTCATGTACGACATAG
>JBKHAN010000013.1:0-60480 GCA_046542845.1 Spirochaetaceae bacterium | reverse complement strand
CGAGCTGATTGGATGAATCGATCCAAAAAACACCAATTTCGCGGACAGTAAACACGGGTTGCGACATTGTTCGTTGCTGCGATACATTACCCGTACCCGCATCTATGAAATTCAAACCGTTCGACTATCTTGCATTTGTAGTAGCCACAGCAGTTGTTATCTTTTTCATCGCGCAGGCGTATACTGGCGCGGTCGAATCGAGTGAAGTCCGCGTACAGGCGGACGGCCGCGATTATCTCTATAATTTGAACGAAGACAGGGTTTTTACTGTCTCTGGTCCCATAGGGGAGACCGAGGTGGAGATCGCTGGTGGCAGAGTACGAGTGCCTGACTCGCCATGCCGGGACAAGATCTGTGTCAGCGTAGGGTGGGTTTCCAACCCCGGTGAGTGGATCGCATGTTTGCCGAATCGGGTTTTCGTTCGGGTCGAAGGTAGCGAATCCGAATCTGCTCCGGTCGATGCTCAGACCTTCTGATGGAGGCCGTACGACGCTATATAACCACGGTGTAGCATCCTGGTCTCGCAGGTTTCCATTCCCGTGTATCGTGCGGTAAGGCTTTTACCGTGTCAGACCCTCGTTTGCGGGTTGATCCTCGGAGGTGGCAACTTGCCACATGCGCTCCATATTCATGGCACGGTCGCCGAGGGGGGGGTAGCATTATTGTGAGACGTGTCTCCTGGTGTCATATTGCGCCGGCGCTTTAGCCAAATGACGCTCGGGTCCGAGTATGAGCTCGGGACCTTTTTTTACTGTCCGCAACCTTGGTGTTGTCTCACGCGTAACAACTTGTCAGACAAGGACATAGGGAATCGTTCGTGGGGACCGTGGGGTGTCTTTTTAAATCATTACTAAACAAAAAAATAGCCCTGAAATAACACCAGAGTTGCGGACACTAAATGTGCACCGCCAAAAAAAAGCCTGTACGTCAAGGTACAGGCTTCTGCGGGTAGAACTCTCCGGTCCTCTGTTATTACTGAACGTCCCGAAGGCTCAATCCAGCCTTTTTCAGGTACGGTACCAGTCCATTCTTGGTGACAGTGCGCAAGGCCCGTGTTGACAGACGGACGGTGACGGAACGACCGAGTTCCGGCACGAAGATGCGCTTCTTCTGAATATTCGGACGCTGCATACGGCGGGTCTTGTTATTCGCGTGAGAGACCCGGTTCCCTGAAAGCGGCCCTTTTCCGGTTAGCTTACATATACGTGACATGTTCAGACCTTCCCTGTTTCCTTGTAGAGAACATGCTTCCGTACAACAGGGTCGTACTTCATAAACTCCATCTTATTCGGAGTATTGCGTTTGTTCTTTACCGTGTAGTAGCAGTGCGGACTTTCAGTACTCTTGAGTCGCACTCTCTGGAATCCACCTTTTGGCTTTGCCATATCCCAACCTCTTTCTTCTTATGCTACGCGGCTCGACCTACATGAGGTCCTTGGGTCTGCGTGCTTCCTTGCCGGTCTTATCGCACACCGCGTAGTGGCGGATTTTTCCGTTCTCAAAAACCGACTTCATGGAAATTTTGCCTCCCCAGCGGCTGGTGAGTTCTTTCGCGCCTTCGCGGCGTGCGTTCTTGGAGATTTGTCCGGGCATATTCCGCCTCCATTGTTAAGTTACACAGATTCTGCGAGGAATAGGGAGTGTACCTATGGTGAAGGGTAAAGGTCAAGACCGTACGGGCGTGGATTATTGAGAGGTGCTCGTATACTCTTCTGCATTATGTCAGTCGATGCATATACCGGACGATCGACATCCCGCATCGTGGCCATCCTGTATCTCACTGCCGCCCTTACATCGCTGTTTTTTTCCGTCTCCGGTCCAGTTCCGATTGACGGAGCGGGGCCCTCTGACATACCGGTCCTGCTGCTTCTGGTTCTGCACCTCGGCTGGGGCTGCATTACGCTCCTCACGCCACCCCGGTTCTCGCGACGTCGGTTGCAACGTGCGTTGTTCGTTCCAGAGCTCCTTCTGTCGCTATCGGTCATATTTTATCTGTTCACGTACTTCTACGCTCTGAACGCGAATATGGACTATGTGGACAGGTTTATCGAAGAGTCAGGCGTTCTCAGACTCGCTGTTAACAGCGATACCGAGCGAGCCGTCGCGCTGCTGCGGTTTCTTCCATTTCTTGTGGTGAACAGCTTTTTCTATGTTGTACCCCGCCTCTTCCATGCCCGTCTCGTGGCTGCATCCTGGCCAGGTCCTCGGTCCTGTGTTGCGAGCTGGAGTCTGATGATCGTCGCCGGAGCAGTCGTACTTCAGGTAGTCGCGTTCCCGAACGGGCTTGTTTCCGAGGGGGTGCCCGCACTCGGGTGGATTGCGCTTGCCCCCCTTTTCCTCGTACTGCAGGTGCATCGCAGTAGCCGAGGGGCATTCTACGGCATCATGTTTGGAACGCTCGTGACGCTTCTCGCGAA
This sequence comes from Spirochaetaceae bacterium, assembly GCA_046542845.1. Classification (GTDB taxonomy): domain Bacteria; phylum Spirochaetota; class Spirochaetia; order DSM-27196; family SKKC01; genus SKKC01. Next base: position 58,063 of record JBKHAN010000013.1, on the reverse strand, counting down.
TTTCTGGCTGTCGACGTTTAATCTGGTGTCGCTTCAGTTCGCCGTGGTACTGTTCTTCGGCTTTTACACCCTCTATATGGTTCCGGTCTCCCTCTTGCTTCGCCGCTTTCCTCGCTGGTCCGTCGTGATCCTGCCATTCTCGTGGACACTGTTCGAGTTTCTGCGCTCATCGGGGTTTCTCGGATATCCGTGGGTGCTGACCGCTCACTCGCAATACACAAACACCGCCCTGATTCAGCTCGCATCGATCACCGGTGTCTGGGGAGTCAGTTTCGTGCTTTTACTGGTCAATGCCGGTCTTGCCGAAACACTGCGGCGCTATCTGGGATGGGGTGTGGAACGTTCTGCGCACTCCCGGGCGCCTTCACCCGGCGGTCGGCGTACGCTGCGCATTCGGGCAATGGTGCCCGCTGCAGTGTCGATCGGTATCGCCGTGACAGTCTGGTTCGTCGGGCATGTTGTGCTGATCTATGCAGATTATGCCGATGATCCGGAGCGCAGTGTCCGTGTCGCCCTGATTCAGCAGAATACCGACCCGCGCCAGGCGAGCTATCGGCAGACACTATCGATTCTGCAACGGCTCACGCACGAGAGTCTCGCCCACGATCCCGACCTCGTCGCGTGGTCTGAAACCGCTTTCGTACCGAACATCCGCAGGTGGGCGGCAGAAGACCCCCCCGGTGCTCTGAGCCCCATCGTCAACGATTTTCTGTCGTGGCAGCGTTCGATCGGTACCTGGCTTCTGACCGGAAACGACGACTACGAGGTCATCCGCGATCTCAGCGGTCGTGAGCTGGACCGCAGCAGCTACAATGCGGCAGTTCTGTTCAGCGATACAGGCGAGCGTCGCGAGACGTATCGGAAAATCAAGCTCGTACCGTTTACCGAGTACTTCCCGTACCGGAATGCGCTGCCGGAAGTGTACGAACTGCTCCAGAACTTCGACATAAACCTCTGGGAGCCGGGGCGGGATCGCACGGTCTTCGAGCATCCTTTATTTCGTTTTTCAACGCCTATCTGCTTTGAGGATGTCTTCCCGAACGAGGTCCGAAAGTTTGTCCTCGCCGGCGCCGAAGTTATTTTGAACATTACCAACGACTACTGGTCTCTGGCCGACGCGCAGGCGACCCAGCATTTCGCCGCCGGTATGTTTCGAGCGGTGGAGAACCGCAGACAGCTGCTTCGATCGACGGCAAGCGGTTTGACGGCACATGTCGACCCGTACGGGAGGATACTCGAAACTTTGCCACACTTCGAAGAAGCGTACATGGTTCGAGATGTAGCGATCGCGGACGTCCTTCCGACAACAATCTATACGACCTACGGTGACTGGTTTGTGGCACTCGCGGGGGTGATAACGCTCGGATTCTTTATAGTCTCGGTCCCGGCAGATGTGTTACGAAGACGGAGGGACCATGGCTGACCTGTACGTTGTTGCAACTCCGATCGGCAATCTTGAGGATATTACTCTGCGTGCGCTTGAGACTCTCAGGGGCAGCGAGCTTATCATATGCGAAGACACGCGACACACGAGGAAACTGCTCTCACACTACGATATACACGCGCAGACGGTTTCTTTTCACGCCCACAGTAGCGTTCAATCTGTCGAGTCGTTGCTACATCGCATCGAAGGAATCTCGCGTGTGTCGCTGGTAACCGATGCGGGCACGCCTGGCGTCAGCGATCCGGGAGCGATTCTCGTGCAGGCCTGTCGAGACGCCGGACACCGGATCGTTCCCATACCGGGCGTGTCTGCGTTGACCGCTTTGGTAAGCGTCGCCGGGCCGGTCGGGAGAACGGTTGTGTTTGACGGATTTCTGAGTCCGAAGTCCGGCAAACGAAAAAGCCGGCTCTCCGAGCTTGTATCCCGGAAGGAGACGTTCGTCGTGTATGAGTCTCCCCACAGACTCGTCAAGATGGTCGCAGATCTTGCCGATGTATCTCCTGAAGCCGACGTCGTAATCGGGAGGGAAATGACGAAGGCCTTTGAGGAGATTATGGCGGGAAGCGCACAGGAAGTTCTTGAGATGCTTTCGTCACGATCACAGATCAAGGGTGAGTGCGCCGTCCTTGTACGGGCAGCGAGAATACATTAAACTGAGGGTATAAAGAATATCCGGCCGGTGGTCGATATTCTCTATGGAAGGAACAGCGTCTTATGGCGATCGAAGGAATTGGCCCGATACAACCGAATCAACCCGTGAACCGCACTGAAAAAGCGCAGTCGCCTGAGCGACCGCCTGCTTCCGACAGTGTAGCGTTTTCTGACGAAGCGAAGCTGAAGGCGGACATGTTTCGTATGCAGGAAGCGGTTCGTGCAGGTGAGGACGTACGGGCGGACAGAATTGCGGAAGTTCGGGCAAAACTGCAGGATCCTTCCTACATAGACGACGCTGTACTGAACACGGTTGCAGACCGAGTTATGGACGTTTTCGGACTTTCCTGAGCACGGGACGCGCTACACATAACACGACCTGAATAATTCACCTATCAGTTGTAACGGGCGCTCGGATGCGCCCGTTTCTGTTTATATTTGATTTCCTCAATCAATCCTGTATGCTCTATACCATGGGTGTGGGTTTCGGGTTCTTTTCGGCAGTGGAGGCTGTGTAATGCACGATCTCATCTATGACATTCCCGGCAGGGCCATTGTCGGCACCGATTCAATCGCCCGTGTCGCCGCGGAGGCTGCCGACTACGGATCCCGTTGCATATTACTGACCGAGAGTGTGGTACGTGATTCAGGTGCGGTCGAACGAGTGGTAACGCAGCTGCAGCGTACGGGTAAACACGTCATTGTCTTCGACGAGCTGGACGGGGGCAGCGACTCCTCGCAGATCAATCATGCGCTCGGGCTGGCCCGCGCGGGCAGATGCGAACTGGTCGTAGGCCTCGGTGGCATGCGGGTACTCGCGGCGGCCCGTATTGTTGCCGCGTTCAGCAGTCAGGTTGTCACGGTACGCGAAGCGATGGCCATAGGGGCTTCGGCGAAGCCGCTCGCATATATCGAGGTTCCATCGAGCTGTCGAAACCATCTCATGTTCAAGGACTACTGTGTCGTTACCGGCAGTTCCGGTCGCGAGCCGTGGGTGGTCAAGCTGCCTCCGCACATGATGCGGCTCGCGATCTTCGACGCGAAGCTCGCGGCTGGTTTGAGCTCGAAAGCCTATACGGCGGTCCTGATCGATACCATCCTCGCGAGTGTCGAGGGTATGCTCTCCACACGCTCCAATGCGTTTTCGGACACGCTGCTCGTACACGCAATATCGGTCTTGGCCGAGTGCGTTCACCAGGTGAAGGCCGCTCCCGATGATATGCGCCCTCGTGCACGAGCCGCAGAGGCAAGTTTCATGTCCGCACTCGGGCTTGCGACGAGCATGCAGGGGGCCGGCGGGGCGATTTCATACGCGGCGAATTCGTATTTCGATATTCCCAAGTCCTGGATCGGAACGGTGCTTCTGCCGTACATCCTCGACTACTTTGACTCGGTGCGTCCGGAGAAGTCACGACGGATCGCGCAGGCGCTCGCCGGCGGGGACCGGGAACACGACGAGGCGATAGAGCGACGAAACAACGCCGCCTCCGCGGTGTCGCGCAGACTGCTGGCGAAAACCGGTCTTCCCGCGCGCCTTCGAGAGCTTGATCTGTCGCTCGATGATCTATCGCGGGTCGCCGACGCTGCCTCCGATTTCGAAACACTGGGCTTTCTTCCGGTACCGGTGGGCGGTCATGAACTGTACGACATTCTGAAACAAGCCTGGTGACGATCAGAAAACTCGCCGCACAGCCTCTGTCCCGAAGACTCCGCTGGTACATCCGGCTGCTTGATGCGTGGAGCGGATCTCTGTCCCCGGACGCCCCTGCCTCGATGGCGGGCATCACGCTTCCGGGGGGTGCCGTTTCAATCGAAGGCCTGCTGACGTTGATACGCCAGGATTCCCGCGATACCCACCACGCGCAGGATGCCGCTGCGAGTCTTGCGTATCTGCGACCCGCGTGTACGGATGCGAACGAGCTGCGTCGAGCCATCGACACCCTGCGCCACGCGTTACTCGCAGATTTCCAGATTCACGGACGAGTTGACCCACCGGCCCCGGCGGAGGTGGCGCAGAGCGACGCATTACGGGGGTTCTGTTTTCCGGGAACGGCCGTACTTGCCGAGGATCTTCGAAGCCCGTATAACACCGGGTCGATTATTCGCAGCACCGAAGCGTTCGGTATGGAACGATGCATGCTTGTCGGTTCTCTCGTGGATTCTGATCATCCGAGACTGCTTCGCGCGTCCATGGGGGCCCAGCGTCACGTGAACGTTGAACGCTTTGACGACCTTGACCAGGCGCTCGCTGATTCACCGGTCTTTGCGCTGGAGACCGGGGGCTCACCCGTTGCCGAGTTCGCCTTTCCCGATCGCGGTGTTGTCCTGCTCGGTCATGAAGAGTTCGGACTCTCAGATCACGCGCTTGCATGCGCCCGCGCATCGGCAGGAATCGTAAGTATTCCGTTGTATGGCGCAAAAGGCAGCCTGAACGTCGCAGCTGCGTGTGCGACCCTGTTGAGCTGGTGGACGGCCAGGCTTTCGGTGTACCGCGTTCCGGTACCTCGCGCGTACGGCGAAGGGTAAAACCACCCCGCTATCGTTTCAGTGCGCGCTGTATTTCGTCCTGTTTGAAGCCAACAATCACTTTCCCGTTCACGTCTATGACCGGAACGCCCATCTGACCGCTTTTGCGCATCATTTCATCCGCCCGCCGTTGATCAGAGGCGACATTATACTCAGTGAATCGAATGCCGTTTTCCCGCAGCCAGTTTTTTGCCTTCGTGCAATACGTGCAGGATGGTGTGGTGTAAACATTAACAGCCATACATGTAAACCTCGTTTCCTTTGTATGGCATAAATACTATATAAGATTTATTGAAACGTCAAGGCGGAGCTCAGTCAAGCCGGTCCTGTTTTCGTGTCTCCCTGACGAAGGCTTCGCTGAGTCGCTCCTTCATCTTTACCAGAAGCTCGTTGCTGCTGATCCGATACAGATCGCGTGTGTCGGGGTCAATGTGGTCAAGGACGATTCCATCTGAGTGACGGTCGCACAGGGCGTTCGCCAGGTACACTGAGCGTACCACATCGGCGTGCAGCGGATCGCAGCTGGCCGGTTCGTGGTGGTAGCGTATAGCCTGAATAAGGGCTTCGGGGAAGTTCCACCGTTCGGCAACCATACCGCCGATCTCGGCGTGATTCATGCCGCTTGCGAGATCCTCAAACAGATCAGTATGGATGTCTTTTTCCCGGCAGAAGCGCTCGATGCGCTCGATAAGTTCGGGATGCACGTTGGCAAAAATGATCTTGCCCATGTCGTGGAGGATTCCTCCCGCGTAGACGTCGTCAAGAATGTCGCGATTCTTGAGGATGTTCCGTGCGAGGTAATACGCGTAAAAACCTGTTCTATAGGAGTGTGCCCACAGCGAACGCGTCTCCGCCGTCTCGTCGCCCAGTACCTTTTGTGTTCCGTAGGAGTACAGGAGGTTACGCAGGCCCCGCATTCCCACGAGTTTCACTGCTTCGGTGATGCTGTCAACTTTCTTCGGGAGCATAAACTGCGCCGAGTTGACTACCTTCAAGAGATCGGCAGTAAGGGACGGATCGGTTGAAATCTGTGCGCTGATTTCGCTGAGGTCAGAGTCGGGGTCTTCGATCAGGCTCTGCAGCTGCATGATGTTCTCGGGAAAGCGGGGCAGGCTGTCGATGTGACGGGCGAGCTCCTGCGATACCGTGTCGAGGGCCTCGGCGTGGACGTCACTCATCGGTATACGGACGCGAGCCACCGTCTCGCCGTTCTTCACGTCAATGTCGAAAGCGTCTTCACTAAGCCCCATTTTTTTAAGCATGAGAACCATAATGACAATCCCGAGTCCGGCGCCCTCCGAGTCGTCAAGTACGCTGGTAAGCGCTTCTTCCAGGCTGTTGAAGGCCCGACTTCGGGCGATGCGATCGTATACGCGCATCTGTTCCTTGCGGGTAATCGTAGCGTTGTTGGCTACGTACAGGTTCAGCACTCTGCTCTTGTAGTGAAAGATAACTTTTACATACAGCCCGGCCTGCTTCTGCAACTCGAGGTAGGTGTCTATGTTGCTGAGGGTGTCTTCCTTGAAGCCTTCCATTCCCGACCGGTAGTCGTTGGGATCATTTATGTCCAGGCCCCGTTCCTCGAAGTATACGCGCTTCGTGTTCGCCTTTTTCGCGTTCACCGCCAGTTCGCGCAGACAGTAGCCGAGCGCATCCCTCAGTCCGTCCTGGCCGATTTCCTTCAGAAAGATTGCCAGCACTTCTTCCAGCTGTGCCTCAGTTTCATGCGGAAGCTTGTAACTCTTTATGGTAAGGGGGATCGCGCTTCTCGCTGCCTGCTGAACTTTCGCCGGGTCAATCTTGCTTTGGGCCATGCGGCATCCTTTTTCTTATGAAACCTTTGCCTACATAATAATCGCGAGAGCGCTCAGGTCAATAGCGCTCCGGTGAAACCTGTGTCACGAGTCGTCCGAAAAGGCTTTCATGTTGCGTGCCATTTCCAGCAGGCTGTCCTGAACGCGAGCATTGACCGTTCCGGCTTCGAAGCTGCCGTCGTTCTTTCGCGCGCCCGCGGTCATGCCGGTGAGTATGCTCAGACCCTCGTCTATGCTGTGCACCGCGTAGATATGGAACAGTCCCTTGTCAACGGCCTGCTGCACGTCGCGCGAAACGATCAGATTTGGAATGTTTCCCGCAGGGATAATAACACCCTGCTCGCCTGTCATGCCCATCCTCCTGCAGACCTCAAAGAATCCCTCGATCTTCTCGCTTATCCCGCCGACAGGCTGTACTTCGCCCATCTGGTTCACCGAGCCGGTTACCGCGATATCCTGCCGCAGCGGAATGTCGGTAATCGAGGAGAGCAGGGCGTAGACCTCAGAGCTCGACGCTGAGTCACCGTCGACTTCGATGTAACTCTGTTCAAATGCGATACTCGCTCGAAGCGAAAGCGGTACATTTCGCGCGTATGTCGACCGTAAAAAGCCCTCGATGATGTATACGCCTTTGTCGTGTATTTCTCCGGACAGCCCGCTCTCCCGTTCTATGTTGATGATCCCATCGTCACCGACGCTTGAGCGTGCCGTTATGAGCATGGGGCGGGCGAAGGCGTAGTATCCACGGTCGATGATTGCAAGTCCGTTAATGCGACCGACTGATCTGCCGGTGACCTCGATCAGCAGCTCTCGGCCGATAATCTGCTCATCAATTTTCTCTTCCGGCATGCTGTAGAGAAACTGACGCTCTCGCAGCGCCGCCTCAACCGCAGCGCGGTCGATCTCATGGTCCGAGTCCCGATGCCGGGCGAAGTAGTCGGCTTCGCGTAGAAGGTCGGCAATGGCCGAAAACCGTGTCGTGAGTTTTGCGCGAAATTCGGTCAATCTGACTCCGTGCTCGACGATAGCCGCGACACCGCCGGGAGTCAGCGGAAGGAGGCCTTCTTCGCGAACGGTCAGTTGCAGAAAACGGGTGTATTGTCGCACCGACTCCGGGGTGCGGTCCATGGAGCTGTCAAACTCTGCCGGTACCTTAAAGAGCTTCTGCACTTCTTCGTCGGTGTTGTAGAGGATGTCGTAAATTGAGTCCGGCCCCATGACGATGACCTTGACGCTCAGGGGGACCGGTTCGGGCTTCAGCCCGACCCCGAATGGTTGAAACGGCATTGGCGTCGGACGAATGTCGGTGGCGCTTTCCTGCAGCGCGCGTTTCAGCGTGATCCACGCCTCCTCTTCCTCAAGCAGATCCTCGGCTCGGAGAACAAGGTATCCACCGTTTGCGCGCAGCAGCGATCCGGCCCGTAGCATCATGAATCCGCTCCGGTGCTCATGCGAGCCTTCGGGCACCGGCTCCTGAGTGCCGAACAGCGTAGGAAAATCGGGGTTGCTTTCAAATACGATGGGGGGCTTCTTCGTTTCGCTGTGATCGACCACAATGTTGACGTGGTACCGGGACAGCGCGGGGTTTTCGTCTTCGTCCTTCGCCGGGGCATCGGGGAGGAAATAGCGCAGGTTCATCCGCACGTCCGCAAAAAGATGGTCGAGATACTGCTGCACCGGCTTGTCGGTGAATCGTTCGCGCAGCGGCGCGAAAGCGTCTTTCAGATCCGGGTCTATGGTCTGAAGCGTCAGTTCGTCGAGCGATTGCTCCATATTCTGCCGATTTACCTGCAGCTTCTGATAAATCGCCTGCAGCTCATCCATGTACTGATGGTATTTTTCGCGCTTTTCGTTCCACTCGTCCTCGTCAAGTTTTCCCGCCGTGAGCATCCGTTGAAGCTCTTCGAAACTCACGGGGTCTCCATCGATAATAGGATACAGTTCGGCAAAGCCTTCTTCGGTCTCGGAGGCGTGCTCCACGACGAATCCATCGTCGGCGAGGCGACTCTCGAACTCACGAACGAGTCGATTTTCCCATCCTTCGGTCGACAGCAGAATGCGGTCCTTCTCCGTCTTGAATGCCTGTCGTTCAAGGAGGTCCTGAACGAGCTCCTTCAGCGTCCGGATGAGGTCGGTGATCATGTCGCGAAAGATACGCGCCTCACCGGGTCTGAAACACAGCACCGGCGGTCGTTCTTCGCGGTCAAAGCCGTAGACGTAGACGACGTCGCGAAGGTGTTCGACGCCTCGAGCTTCTTCCTCGAGAACACGCATAATGGCTGTGCGCTTGCCGGTCCCGGCGGGACCCGTGGCGAACACGTTATAACCTTTAGCCCCGATTCGGACCGCCATTCGAAGCGCGCGAAGTGCCCTCGGCTGCCCGATAATGTCGAAGCCTGGCACTTCGCCGTTTATCGGGCCGAGCTCGCTGTCGGTTATTGTAAAACGTACCTGTTCCGGCGTCAGCCGGAAGGATGCGGCGTCAAATGCGCCCGAGGTGTTCTGATCTGTGTGACCCATACCGATCCATAATAGCTATGTCCGCCGGATATGACTACTGCGAAGAATTCGCCCCGGCGTTACCCGCTTGATTTCTCCTCCCTGAGTGGCGGATAGTGTGCGGTATGCGACTGGAAACACTTGATGCCTGGTTTCGCTCGTTTCTATCTCTGGCGGAATTCGAGTCGACCGACCCGTCCATGAACGGTCTGCAGGTCGGCCGGCAAAATCATGAGGTACAACGGGTAGCCTTCGCGGTCGACGCGTGTATGGAGACCTTCCATCGTGCTGCGGCGTGGGAAGCGGACCTGCTGGTGGTTCATCACGGACTGTTCTGGGGACGCGAGCTGGCCGTGCGCGACGCGCATTACGCGCGTGTACGGCATCTCATTGAGCACGACCTGGGGCTGTACGCGATCCATCTGCCGCTGGATCAACACATGGTGTATGGCAATAACGCGCAGATGGCCCGTGCTGCAGGGCTTGAGAACGTGCAACCTTTCGGGATGTTCCGTGGTCGCGCAATCGGGTGCATGGGAGCGCTACAGGAACCCGTATCGCTCGAGTCGCTTGTGCGCACGCTATTCGGAAGCTCCGATGCGCCGCTTGCGGTGTTACCGTTTGGCGCTACGCAGATTCAGTCCGTGGGTATGGTCAGCGGTGGCGGGGGCAGCTCGCTGGATGAGGCTATTGAGCGCGGCCTGGACCTTTTCATTACCGGTGATGCATCGCACACGCTGTATCACAAAGCTCTGGAATCGTCGATGTCTGTCGTTTTCGGCGGGCATTACCTGACCGAAATATGGGGCGTCAAGGCACTGGCGGAGAAGCTGTCGAGCGAGTATCCTGATGTTGCAACCACGTTTATAGATGTACCCACGGGGCTTTAATGGACATGAATGACTTTCCTTTCCGAACACGTCGATGCAGGGTTGAAGCGCTCTCGCTTACCGCGGTCGTTGTGCTCCTCGATCAGCTGACGAAGGCCATTGTCGTGGCGCGTATACCATTGCACACCGTCGGACTGAGCTGGTTCGACGGCCTGATACGGATCATACACACGCGTAATCCGGCCATTGCCTTCTCCATCGGCTACGGTATCCCGGAACCGTGGCGAGGAATCATTTTTACGCTCCTGCCGGCCGCGGTCATTATCGGGGTAGGAATCTATTACTGGCGCTCGGCAGATCTGAACGTATCTCAGACGTGGATGCTCGCGGGCGTTCTCGGCGGTGGCGGTGGAAATCTTATTGACCGTTTCATCCGGCCCGAAGGTGTGGTAGACTTCGCCGATGTAGCCTTTTTCGGGCTGTTTGGTCTCGAGCGGTGGCCGACCTTCAATGTCGCCGACGCGGCGGTCGTCGTGTGTGGCATAGGCTTCGTCGTGAGTACGGTGATATTCGAGTCGCGGAGTCGACGCGAGTCCCTGAAGCCGGAGACGTCAGCCCCGGAATCGTCAACAAAGGGTGTCGCACATGAATAAGAAAGCCAACACAATACTGTTCGTACTCGCTGCCACGGTGCTGAATGTTCTCGTAATGGGGATAGTGTTCACACTCCTGCTGGTGGTCGTATCAGGCATTGCACCGCCCACACTCTCACCGGAGTTTGGCACGCTTGCGGTGGCCATGATCTTTCTGGTGACCATTGCCGTGACCTACGTGCTGTATCACTACTCGGTCAAGCTCCTGTCAAGGAAAGTTGATCTGGAACGGTATTTCGAACCGATTTTCCGCACGCGAAAAAGTCCTCCCCGCAAGCGGACGGACTGAGCTCAGTACCCGTCCGACATTGCCCGGTTCTGGTCTTTCTTATACAGTTCCTGATACACGAAACCCCTGTTTTTAAGCGTATCACGCAGTTCCTGAGGGAAGGGGATATAGCGCCAGAATACCGATCTCACTTCGCGGTCGAGTTTCTGTGTGCCTTCGCTTTCTTTCGTGATCCACAGGACGTAGTCTTCGATAAACTTATCCTTCACGTCGCCCTTCATTTTCCGTTCGCTGAACCACTGGTAATACCACCCGGTCAGGCCTTCCTCCATCCAGTAATGTGCCGCTTTTTCTTTCGCCACCTGCCAGCGCAGGTCTGCACAGGCGCTGATCACGGCAATCTTCAGATCCTTCGGAAACATCGGGATCGCGAGGCGTCCTCTGCTTGTGGCACGGTTCAGTCGTTCGAAGGGTTCCCAGCACACGCCGGTATCACCGTAACAGGGTATGAGAATCACGTTTGGTACGATACGATTGGTCTGTTGTTTGAACGTGCGATGGAATAACTCCGGATCGAGTTTCTCGACATCCGCGAGAATATTTATAACGTTCTCCCGAGTGCCGATATCGAAGCTACTCGCCCGGAAGTACTGTTTATAAACGAGCGGGAAGTGGTTACCCTGTCGACCGACGCAGAGTTTTGCCATCTGCCGTACGGTACCGACCTCGGTAACCGCCGCCTTGGTATCCATGGACTCAAACACATCTTCGGTATCTTCGCTCTGTTCGGACAGCTCTTTGAGCTCGTCGAGCAGCGAGTCGAGATCCCGGTAGTCTCGTTCGAGCTCGCGGCCGAGGTTGCTCATACGACGCATAATCGAAGACACCTCGGAGAAACCCGATTTCTGGGCATCTGAATACGGCAGAATCATATCGGACATGTCCGTTCGGGTATCGTGGGTGGTAATCTCCCGAACGAGCTCAGTCAGCCGACGTTCATTGGACTGGAGCTCTTCGATTTTGTTCCTGACCAGCTGTTCCTGCGCCTGACGCCGGCCTCGCGCCTTTTCGAGGCGGGAGTTCAGTTTCTCGTTCTGTGACCGGCCCTGAAGTTTGGTCTCGTCGGTAGCGCTCTGGTTTACGCGACCGCTACCCACCTGCTCAAGCCATTCGTCGACGTAAAAAACCGGCTCACCGGTCTCGTTTTTCACCGGAACGCGAGCAAGCAGGTCTCTCTGCTCAGCGGTGACCATGGTCGGCAGGAGCAAGTGAAAGCGCTGAAACAGGCGTTTCTCGATTCCCAGATGAGAACCAGCCTGCGCGGCAATGCCTGAGACGAGTTCCCAGATCGCCGGGGTGAGCTTGCCTCGGTACAGGCTTCGATCCTGCGGATCATCTGCTTTCAGAAAACTCCCAAGCAGCGAGTGTATTCGTTTTGAGATCTCCCCCTCGCCGGTGAGAATCTGTTTGTAGTAGCTGGCGGATGTAAACTTGTCGTGAGGCTCTCCGAAGGGCTTCTCGATTCTTTCAAAGCGTTTTTCGGTACTTCCGAGGGTTTGTTCACCACCCTGCGACGAACCCGATGCGCTGGGCTGAGACTGGCCGGTATCGAACAGGTCGCTGAAATCGGGTGCAGAATCATCGCCACCGAGCAGATCGGCGAGTTCAGGGTCAATACCGTGTGAGGAGCCTGAATTATCTGAAGGTCCGGATATTCCGGCCATAGCGACCTTTTAGCTTCCTAAAAAAAGTTGGACGACTGGAGGTGACGGGATTCGAACCCGTGACCCCGTGAATGCCATTCACGTACTCTAGCCAACTGAGCTACACCCCCGACGTACTGTGAGACTGTAGTGCAAGGCAGAAGCCCATGTCAACTGTTCCTGGAGTGTCCACAAGCCTGGTGTTTTTGCGAATATGAGGAGCCGCGCAGCCTCCCCGGCACGCATGTGCGCGACAGCTGTGCGGAGAGGCCGACCGGCCGTGGTCCGACGTGAAGTCTGGTGGAAAACACAGGAGACCACGCAGGGAAGGTATGCCTCCACGCATTCCTCCCTGATATTTTGGTTTCCGTACTGTACGGCAAACATGAACGTTTGTCAAACAGTGCGTAACGTTCGGTCAAGTTTTCGCCGCCCGTACGCCCGACTGCGCGACGACGCACGGTTGTTTTCTTGTCCACGCAGAACATCTCTTTTATACTGCTACGTTAGTAACGCCGGGGATGCAGTAGACACGTAAGGAGTGATTCATGCAGTTGCGGGGCAATCTGGCAACCGAAAACGGATGGGACATCATAGAGCAGCGCTTCGATTCGGAGCAGCTCGTTACCAACGGCAGTAATTTCATGACGGGCAATGGATATCTCGGCTACCGGGGCACGTTTCCGGAATGGAGGAAAGCCGAGTACGTCGGGTGTGTGGTATCGGATACCTACGACAACGCCGACGGAAAATGGACCGAATTGTGTACGGTACCCAACGGACTGTTTGCCGAAGCCGAACTCGTGGATATCGTGTCGGATCGTTCGCCGATATCGCTTTTCGAGGGGACAACCTTTTCGTATGAGCGCGTGTTGAACGTCCGCTACGGCGTACAGAGTCGTTCGGTGGAGTGGGGGCGAGGCAACGAGGTCGAAGTATCCATACGCGATGCACGCTTTGCGTCCTATACCGACCGCCACCTGGTATGCCAGACCTACACTCTGGATGCTCACAAGGATATGAAAGTCCGCTTCACGGCCGGTATCGACGCAGATATCTGGAGCCTCAACGGCGAGCACTTTTCGGCCTGTGTTCCAGGTGAATACGAGGACTACCTGTGCGTGGAATGTGTCACACAGGAGCGCGGTGTCCCGGTCGTCGTGGCAGGTGCTGTCAGCATGACCGGTGCGTCCCCCGCACACACGTACAGCCGCATCGAAGAGCAGGCGTGTTATAAGGTGTACGAGTTTGACCTTCAGCCGGGACAGCGCATCGCCTTTCACCAGTATATGGCGGTGTACAGCGGGAACGACACCGAAGAACCGAGGCTATCGGCTTTCAGGACGCTCGAAGACGCCATGAAGACCGGATATGAAGCGCTGCTCGTAGCACATAAAACCGTCTGGGACGCGCGCTGGCATCGCTGTCACGTGAGTGTGGATGGCGATCTCGCCGCTCAGACGGTCCTGCGCTATTGTCTGTATCAGAACATTATTGCAACTCCCGATCACACCGATCATCTGCCCATCGGTGCACGAGGTCTGTCGTGTCAGGCGTATCAGGGCGCGGCGTTCTGGGACCAGGAAATATTCAATCTGCCCGTTTATATGTACACCGAACCGGAGATTGCACGACGGATACTGGTCTACCGATACAAGACCCTCGACGGAGCACGAAAAAAGGCACGCGATCTCGGCTACGGCGGCGCGTTCTACGCGTGGGTCAGTGCGGACACCGGCGAAGAGATCTGTCCATCGTTCTTTTTTAAGGATGTCCTCACAGGGCGTGAGATACGAAATCATTTCAACGACTGGCAGATTCACGTAAGTCCCGATATTGCCTTCACGATCTGGAAGTACTATCAGGCTACAGGTGACTTCGATTTCCTTTCGGACTACGGTGCGGAGATGATGTTTGAGATTGCGCGCTTCCTGTGGACCAGGACGTTCTACAATCCCGCCCGTGACCGCTACGAGTACATACGTCTGCTCGGCCCCGATGAATATCACGAAAACGTGGACAACAATCTGTTTACGAACTACCAGGCACGATACACTTTTCTGCGCACCATCCAGGTATACCAGCTGCTTGCCGAAAAAGCTCCGGAGCGTCTGGAAAAACTGAAACAGAAAATAGAGCTTGACGCTACCGAACCGGAACAATGGCAGGAGGTACTCGACAAGATTTACATTGTGGAGCCCCGCGAAGAGGATAAAGTTATCTCACAGTTTGACGGGTTCTTTGAACTCGAAGACGCCAGACCGGACGAACTCGAGAAACGACTACTCGACTCCGGGGAGTACTGGGGATGGCCCAACGGCGTGGCCGTGCACACGCAGGTTGCCAAGCAGGCGGACGTCGTGCAGCTGTTTGCGTTGCATCCCGACGCCTACGATCTGGAGACTGTGCGGGCGAACTACGCGTATTATGAACCCCGCGCGCAGCACGGCAGCTCTCTGAGCTTCTCGGTGTATTCTATGGTGGCATCCTGGATCGGACGAAACGAACAGGCGTATGAATACTTTATGCGTTCGTGCACCGTCGACCTGTTCAATACGTCAAAGGCTGTAAGCGGCGGGACGTTTATCGGGGGTATACACACTGCCGCGAGTGGTGCCGCCTGGCAGACGGTTGTGTTCGGGTTCGCCGGTGCACGAGTCCATCAGGACGGGATCTATCTTGACCCGCACATGCCCCCTCATTGGGAGCGCGTATCATTCCTCATAAGCTTTCAGCACCAGGACGTGTACATTGAAGTCTTCAGGGATCGCATTCGCGTAACAGCCGATGCTTCAAACGTCGAGGCGGTTCCATTCCTGATTCGTGGTGAACGTATCGCTGTTGAGGCGGGCGAAACGGTGGAGATGTAGTCGGGTTTGCTCACACAACCATGCGGTTTGAGGCTGTGCCTGGTTCGGTATTCGATGTCTCGGGGGGAGCGATGTCGACAGCCGACAGATAGCCGGTTCTGATGCAGAGGTCGAACATTGCCCGGGTCATGGTCAATGGTTGTTCAAACTCGCCCCACGCGTTTCGCTGGTGACGGATCAGTTCGATTTCGTTTTCTGATTCAGAGCGTACATACAGTATGTCATCAAAACGTCTGGCGCCCTGTACTCGATATGCGTTCATGTGATTAACCCTCCCGATTGTACGTTCTCCTGCTTATTGTCGGCACGAAGGGCTGCATTACTTTAGAACTACGGTCTCACGTGCTACTATAGGATTCCAGAGAGGGAATAACTGTGATAACGCATGTTGTAATGTGGACGGTCAAGGAAGATGGTTTTTCGGGGAAAGAGGAGGCTTCGCGAGCACTCAAGGCGAAGCTTGAGACCATGTATGGAACGGTTTCGCATTTTGTCTCGCTCGAGGTTGGTCTAAACCAGGCAGAGGGCGCTGCAGCCTGTGATGTGGTTCTCATTACGCGGCACAGGGATGCTGAGCAACTTGAGCGGTATCGGGTAGATCCGGTTCACAAGGAAGTCGCCGCCTGGATCGGCGAGCATACCGCCTCGCGGGCTGTGGTCGATTTCGAATCCTGATGGACTCCGCTTCGGACATTCGCCGCAGGATAGACGGAACGCTTTCGGGCGGTGGTATATGCGTCTTCCCTGCCGAAGTTTCTGTCGGGTTCTGGCGAGGCGATACGGTACGCCGCCGTGTAACAGACGCTGATTCCAGGAAAGAATATGCTCTGCCTGCCGACAGGTTCATATCCTGGGATACGTTCAAAGAGCGCACAACCCGGTCTCAGGTCGAACGGCGGCCGGTCAATCGTCGCGTTCGGACGTTCTTTGTCCACGCCTGCCTGTCATCGAACAGC
The DNA here is from genome assembly GCA_046542845.1 of Spirochaetaceae bacterium. Taxonomy (GTDB): domain Bacteria; phylum Spirochaetota; class Spirochaetia; order DSM-27196; family SKKC01; genus SKKC01. The sequence goes on along the minus strand of JBKHAN010000013.1, from coordinate 41,888 downwards.
GCATCGCCCTGGCTCAGGCGCATCGTCCCCCCCGAACACGCCGGGCGTTCAATGCGATTCGCTGCAGCGCTGCAAAAAGGGTTGCCGGGCATCGCAGTCATCCGAAGCGCTCCTGAGTACCGGGAGCTCGATCCTTCGCTCAGGGCCGACCTCGATGAGCTCGCGCGGCGATACGAGGAGTTTCTTGACGAACACGGGCTTTTCGAACCGGCCTGGGCGCCTCCCGAGGTAACGAGCGACGGACAGTCCTACACCGTCTTCTTTCCGGAACTGCTTGAGGACTGGCCCGAGTTCGCCTCCGCCGTCATGCAGGCGGGCAGTGTGTCGGTCTTTGAGTGCTTCGCGGACGAGACGGAACCGGGTTCAATTACTGTGTCCGAGTATCCGGATACGCTCGTTGAGATCCGCTCTGTTTTCGACGAGATCGAGTCCCTGCTTTCTTCGGGAGTCGCGGCCGACGAGGTGGTCCTGACGGTGGCGGGTCTGTCGGAATGTCGTGACGAACTTGAGCGCGAGGCGCGCCGACGAGGGCTCTCTCTTGGCATGCGTGCCGGGTTAACCCTCGCGGAGCACACGGCCGGCGGCATATTTCGCGACCTCGCCGAAGTGGTCGACCGGAGATTCGCCCCGGATGAGTGCACCCGCTTCTTCCGCTCCAGAGCCGTTCCCTGGATTGAACCGGAGGCTATGGAACTCCTGTCGCGATTTGGTGTGGAGCACGGTTGTCTTTCCTCGCGGCGCTTTGACGCGTGGCGCGCGGCCTTCGAGGCCGGGGGCAGCAGGAAATTCGGCACACTCGCCGACGAGGCGGGGTGGCCCGTGAGCGAGCTCTTTAAGCAGTTTGAAGCTGTCAGGACCGCGCTTGAGCGCGTGGTCCACGCCGCGAGCTTTACAGAAATCAGACAGAACCTGTACGCATATCTGATCGGACCACTCGTGGACCCTGACGCATTCGACAGAGACATCGAGCCGGTCTTTCAACGCTGTCTGACCGTCCTTTCTGAATGGGTGGAAGTCGAGCAGCAGACCGGTATCTCCGTAGAACATCCCTACGCCGTGTTTCTCTCCTCGCTTTCAGAGGTCGTCTACGTGCGACCGACCGATCGAGCAGGGATCGCCGTGTACCCGTATCGCGTCAGCGCCGGAATCGCGCCTGAGCACCACTTTGTGGTCGGGCTCGGACGAGGCGCGATTACCGCAACCGGCGCGCGCTCACCGTTTCTGCAGGTATACGAATGGGACCGCATTGGCGTGACCGATCGCGACATGACCGAAGCCTTCCTGCGGTCATACGCGTACAGCGGAGCTTCGACGTACTTGAGCTACAGCCTGGAATCCTTCAACGGTGTGTGTCTTTCGCCTCCGGTTACGGTGGTGGAGGCGACTGTGTCCGACGAGGGGCTGTACGACCGTGAAGTCGCGTGTTGGGCAGGTCGTGCATCCGCATCCGACGCGGGCTGGTATGCGCCGCAAACCGATGGATTCAGACGCTACAGCGATAGACAACGCGTTGGCGGCCCCGATTACCGGCGGCAGGCTGTGCCCCCGGATTCCTCGACGTCCCGCATGCTCGCCTCGTTGCTGAGGAGCGACGACGGGCGGATTCACGTATCCGCCGGGGCCGTCGACACCCTGCTCGGGGAACCGTTCGGGGCCTTCCTTGGCGCATACCTCGGTGTCGAGGCGGCGCTTTCGGTCATGAAGGGTTCCGATCCGATGTCGATAGGGTCGCTTGAGCACGAGGCCATCGAATGGGTGCACCGGCAGCTTCGCGAGTGTGGTTGTGAGGCCCTGTCGTCCTGGCGTACACACGTCAGCGAGGCTGCGATCAGCGACCACATACGGTCTTATATTCAGACACGCGCGCGCAGGGAAAGTCCGGTACCGGAGGTGATTCTGCTCCTTCTCGTGCCAAAGCTTGTCCGCGCCGTCGTGAACGCGCTTGAAACCGAGGCACTCCTCATACCGGGCGCAGTACCACACGAGGCCGAACGCAGTCTTTTCATGGATCTGCCCGAGAGCATACAGATCCGGGGACGCGTGGACGCGCTGCACCGATACGGTCGAGGAGCGTATGCGCTCGTAGACTACAAGAAGAACAGCATACCGAAGAAAAAGGAGATCGAAACAGGCGAAAAAACGCAGATTCCACTGTACCGACTCATGCTGGAAGCCCAGAGGCAGTCGTTGTCCGGGGCGTACTACGTGTCCTTCGAGAATGTGAAGGAGCGCTCGCGAACCGTATTTGGAGGCGAAAAGCCGGTGATCGAGGAAACCGACTGGCCCGACTATCGCGCAACGCTCGAAGCAGGTCTTGAACGTCTGTGTGCTGTACTGACGAGACTCGACTTTCGCTGTGCAGACAGTGACCGCGGGTGTCCGAATTGCCCCACGCGCGAGATATGCCGGAGCAGATACGCGCATCGTGAATCGGGGCGGTCGGAGGATGACTCATGAAATCGCTCGACGGCGACCAGCATGCGGCAGTACATGTGAGGGGCGCGAGTGTGGTAGCCGCCGGCGCCGGTTCGGGTAAGACCACGGTACTCGCCGAGCGATACCTGTCGCTCATTTCCTCCGGCGAAGCAGAGGTATCGAGTATTCTGACGCTTACTTTCACCCGCAAGGCAGCGGCGGAGATGCACAGCCGCATCTTCGCGCTCCTTCGGGAGCGGCAACACCAATCGCCCCGGTTTCGCAGCGCCCTGGAGGACTTCGACACCGCACGCATCTCGACCCTCGACAGCTTTGCCGCCGAGGTCGCTCGGGCAGGCTGCACGGCCTACGGCCTCCCGCCGACGTTCACCACGGACGAGGACGCGTATCTCGAGCTGTGTCGCCGGGAAGCGCTCGAGTTTATGCTTCAGAAAACGAATGACCCCACTATGGCATGGCTCACCTCTGAGTTCGGTATCGATGCGTTGCTGCACCAGATTCTTGTTCCCGTGGCGACGGACTACATGAAGCCGGGTGATCCGTACGACTTCACCGGCATCTGGGAGCACCAGCAGCGAACCCTCGAACGCGAGCTTCCGAACCTGCTGAAACAGATAGACGTGCAGTTGCGCATGCTTTCACAGACGACCGGGAAACAGGACTCGGTTACCCATGCGAGGCAGACAGCAGAGTCATGCCTTCCCCTCGCCGGGCGCGGTGCAGAAGAACTCTCCGAGCTTCTGCGCGTGGTACGCAAAATCAGAAAGAACCGATCGCGAAACGGCGACAACGCCATCCTCGCCGAATGTGTGGATGCGATACGACCGGCTGCCGACTCGGCGCTGGAGATCCTGCGAACTCAGTCCTCAGCCCAGGAGATCACGGCGGTATACGCGTTGCTGCAGGAGTTTCAGAGCCTTGTCATTCCCGCCAAGCAGGATGCGCAGGTTCTCGGGTTCGCCGATGTGTTTTCGCTCGCCTTGCGCGTGCTGCGCGAGCAGCCGCAGACTCGCGATTATTATCGCAGCGCTGTCAGTCACATCATGATCGACGAATTTCAGGATAATAACGAAGAGCAGAAGGAGTTCATTGAACTGGTCGCCGGGACTTCGAACGAAACAAACCAGGCGGACCTGTTCTTTGTGGGTGATGAGAAGCAGAGCATATACCGCTTTCGCGGCGCGGATGTTCGAGTCTTCAAGGGCCTGTCGGCGGGCCTCGCGACGAGCGGGGGTACGGCGCTGACACTTGCGACCAACTATCGCAGCAATCCGGCGCTGATCTCGGTGTTCAACACCCTTTTCCCTGCGGTCTTTGGTACCGCGACCGAGCCCTACGAGGCTGCATTCCTGCCTCTGAAAGACCGGGGCGGTTCCGCGGACACAAGTGAACCCGTACTCCGGATTTACCTGAAACACGAGCAGGATACCCCGAGCGAAGCCAACGGTCAGACGTTGCTGTCCGATCAGGAAGCCGAAGCGCTTTTTGCCGCGAACTACATAGCCACAGCCGTCAGAGACGGCGGCATGACCGTCCCGGACGGATCAGGCGGGCGACGACCGGCGGACTACGACGATTTTGCGATTCTCCTGAGAACGACGTCGCGGCAGCAGCTGTTTGAGCAGATGCTCAGGCGTATCGACGTCCCCTATCGGACCGAGTCGGTGCGCAGCATCTATCTCGAGGCGCTTGCGAATGACCTGTATGCGCTGCTGCAGCTCTGCCTCTTCCCCGAGGACAGGCGCGCCTTCGCGACTCTTGTGCGGTCCCCGCTGTGCGGTATGAGCGACGACGGGCTGTTTCTCCTGCTCGGGCAGAGCGCTCCATACTTTTCGGATGATGTGCCTCTGGAGCTCATGTCACCGGACGATCAGGACCGCTATCTGAGGCTTCGTGATCTCTACCGAGACATACGCGCACGGACCGCGAGCGAACCTGCATCGGACCTGCTGCATCGCATCTGGTACGACTACGGGTACCGATACGAGTATCTCGGCGACCCTGCCAACCATACCTATCTCGAGTACTACGATTATCTGGTCGCGTTCTCGAAGCAGGCAGGTCGGGACAATCTGGCAGCGTTCCTCGCATCACTCCGCCCGAATCTCGGGAGCGCCGAACGTCTGTCGGATCTGTCGGTCCTCGGGCGCCGTTCCCGCGGAGTGCACCTGATGACGGTGCACAAGTCCAAGGGTCTTCAGTTTCCGGTTGTGATTGTTGCTGCGTCCGAGCAGAAATCGTCCCGGGGGAAAAACGCGGCATATCTGTATGCGTCTGACGAGTATGGCCTCTCCATCGCCGTCAGTGGAGCCGACGGGGCTTCAGCGGGCGACTCTTCGAGGGCGAACTGGTTTCATACCCGGGGTAAGCAGACCGACGAGCTTCACGCCCGTGCGGAGATGCGTCGCCTGCTGTACGTCGCCATGACCCGCGCGGAGGAAACCTGTGTCGTCACCGGTATACAGAAGAAGCCACCGAAGAAACGCGACGGGCCCGAATCCGGTGCCGAGCAATCCTTTCTCGACCTGCTTCTCCCAGGCGTTCGCGAAAATGCAGACCGAAGCCCGCTTGTCCAGCTCGGTGAGATTCCGGACTACACGCTGTTACAGAGCCTTGGCATGAGCCGAAGGCCGTCGAGGCCGGATAGCGCAAGCCTTCGAGCGAGCTATACGATGCCACCGAGGCGCATACCCATGCTCAGACTTGAGTGGAGCGCTGTAGCTTTGAACGAAGCCATGGAAGAGACGCAGCCTCAGGCGCATGATGCAGCCGCGCCGGACCATTTGCCGCCGCTCGCCGTCGACGGGCTGCTCGAACGCTACGGGCTTCATGCGGTCTTTGGTACGCTGACGCACTGGTATGCAGCATCCTGTCTGAGCGCCGCCGAGGGTCAGCCTCCATCAAACCTCGACCGTCTTCTGCCCGCCGACATCCGGGACGAGTTGAAAAGCGCCGCGAAATCGCTGGCCGAGAAAGCCGTCGAAGGCATACAGGTTGCACCCGGTGCGGTTGTTCACACGGAGAAGCCCTTCGTCCTCGCGATGCCGGTGGACGAGCGTATTATGACCATAAACGGTGTTATCGACCTTGCCATCGTTGCGCCGGGGACCGTGCACGTTCTGGACTTCAAGACAGACACCGTGCGGAGGCCGGGCGCCTACCGCTACCAGATGGATGTCTACCGCCGTGCCGCCACGGCTTTGTACGAGGCAGACGCGGTACGCGTTGAGACCTTGTATCTGCGCGATATGAACACCGTGTCGGCTGAGCCGGTGGACAACACCGCCTACCGGGCACTTCTCAGGTGATACGCCGCCTACTTGTTTAATTCAACGTGTTCACCCGAACGGGCAAAGATAACCCACTCGCACATGTTGGTCACGTGATCGCCGAGGCGCTCCATGTAGCGATTCAGAAACATGAGTTCGACCCCGTGTTCTATCCACTCGGGTCGGTCGCGCATGATCGCTATGAGGCTCTGATACAGTTTCCGATGCGCAGCGTCGATTTCGTCGTCCTTTTCGGCAACCTCTCGCGCCTGCGCTTCATCCTGTGCGACGTAGGCGCTCAGCGAGTCGTGCAGCATGCTGACTCCGACGTTGGCCATATCGTCTATACCGGGAACGGCGATCGCGAGCAGTTCCTTCGGAAGCCGGTTGACCCGTCGCGCGATGTGGCGCGCATGGTCGCCGATCCGCTCAAGCTCGGAGGCGAGCTTCGTGGCCGTTATAAGCTCGCGCAGATCGGTCGCCACCGGCTGCTCGAGCGCGATGATATGCATGCACAGGTCTTCTATGGCGATTTGCATGGCATCGATCTGAGCGTCCTCGCTTCTGACGGTATCGGCAAGCTGCTGGTCGTCCGTCTTGAGTGCCAGCACCGCTTTGCGGAGCGCTTCTTCCACCAGAGCACCCATACGAAGAATCTCCTGATACAGTTCCGAAAGTCGTTCGTCGAGCTGGCGTCGTCGTTCCATTGCGCCCCTTCCTTTCGTTTGAGGGTCAGCCGAAACGACCGGATATGTACGCTTCGGTCCGTGGGTCTTTGGGATTGAAGAAAATGTCTCTCGTAGCGCCCTGTTCTACGAGGTAGCCGGTTCTATGCTCGTCTACCATGAAAAATGCCGTTTTATTGGAGACTCGTCCGGCCTGCTGCATGTTATGGGTCACAATGATGATCGTGTAGTTCCGTTTCAACTCGAACACAAGGTCTTCAATTTTGCTGGTCGAAATCGGGTCGAGGGCCGACGCCGGTTCGTCCATGAGTATGATCTCCGGCTCGATTGCAATGGCGCGCGCGATGCACAATCGCTGCTGTTGACCGCCGGAGAGCCGCAAGGCATTCTGCTTCAGTTTATCCTTGACCTCGTCCCAGAGGGCCGCTTTTGTCAGCGATGCTTCCACGAGTTCGTCGAAGTCTCCTTTGTATCCGTTAATGCGGGCACCCCAGGCGACATTTTCGTATATGGATTTGGGGAACGGGTTGGGTTTCTGAAACACCATTCCGATTCGCCGTCGTATTTCGACAGGATCCACATCTTTGTCGTAGATGTTCTTGCCCTGGAACATGATCTTTCCAGTGGCTGTCGTACCGGGGATCAGATCGTTCATGCGGTTCAGAGTCCGAAGAACAGTGCTCTTTCCGCAACCGGACGGCCCGATCAACGCGGTAACTTCGTTTTTGTGAAATTTCATGTTCACGCCGGTAACCGCTTTAAAGACGCCGTAAAAGAAGTCCAGATTCTGTATTTCGATGGCGACTTCCTCGCTTTCCGAAGCCGCCGGTACGGCGTCCCGATCGATAACATCCCGCTTCGTGTCCATAGGCTCCTGGTTCATTACATTAGTCTCCTTCGTCTGATTCTATCGCGCGTAAGAATCGCGAATGTGTTCATGGTAAGCAGCAGCACGAGTAATACGATAATCGCTGCTGCCGCGACGTTACGAAACGCTCCCTGCGGTCGTGCGGACCATTGATAGATCTGTATGGGCAACGCGGTAAACTGGCTGAAGATACCATCCGGATCGACGAAAATGACCGTCGCCGCTCCGGTCATAATGAGGGTAGCGGTATCCCCGACAGCTCGTGAAACGGCCAGTATGGACCCTGTCAGAATCCTGTCAAAGGACGCCGGCAGGATCTGATACCAGATGGTCTGCCATTTCGTTGCTCCGAGGCCGTAACTCGATTCCCGTATGGAACTCGGCACCGCACGAATCGCTTCCTGCGAGCTTATGATAACGATAGGTAAAACGAGTAGTGACAGCGTCAGGCCCGCCGACAGGATAGTTCGACCTGTCGCCTCGCCGGTTGCCACCGCGCCGAAGGCTTGACCGCTTGTGATCGGTCCGAGGATGCGGACAAAAACGGCGAGTCCGAGAAGACCGTATATAATCGAGGGGACGCCCGATAGATTGTAGATATTGACCTGTATGAGTCTGTTCAGCCGGTTGTCCTGCGCGTACTCTTCCAGGTAAATGGCTGATCCAACGCCGAGGGGAAAGGTCACGACGACTACAATCATGAGCATCCAGAGTGTACCCAGAATTGCGGTGCGAACACCCGCGAACTGCGGATCGGGTGCCTGGGTCGAGGTAATAAAACTGAGCGTCAGCCAGCTCCGAAACTCCATCCGGGTTCCGGGTTCCGCATCCTCGTTTATGTAGCGGATAATCTCATTGCGTTGAAAAAGCGACTGAAACAGATTCCAGACTCCCACCAGGCGGGGTTCCACAACGCGTTCCTCGACGAGCAGCTGCAGATCAAGGCGGGTGCGCTGATCCAGAGGTTGCTCGAACTCGAAGCGCCTCAGCAGACCGGAGCTCAAATGGTCTTCGAGAATGTCGACTAACTCCTCTTCCGAGAGCTCTTCAAGGGGCTGGCCGGTTTCGCTGAGCGTTGCGGGCTCCACGGTATTCAGGTACGCAACGTACCCGAACGCACCGTCTACGATGTTCAGGAGCAGAACAGCCAGCGCTGCAATAGCGACTGTCGTGGCGAAATAGAACACCAACCGCCAGACTATGCCCTTTTTACGACGGAGCTCGATGCGTTTGCGAGCCTGTTCGACCGTACCATAGTGTGAAAGCGGCGGACCCACGGTGAACGTTTTCGGAGCGTCGGAACTCATTCGTACACCTCCCTGTACTTGGTCACGATGCGACGGCTGATCATGTTGAGGGTCAGCGTGATTACGAACAGCAAAAGCCCGAGCGCAAAGATGCTGTTATAGTCGAGCGTGTCGTATGCAATGTCACCGCCGCTGATGCGTACGATGTGCCCCGTAATCGTTTCCGCTGCCCTGAACGGATTCAGCGTAAAGTTTGGTCCGGCGCCTGCAGCGAGTGACACGATCATTGTTTCTCCAACAGCGCGCGAGAGCCCGATTATGAACGACGCGGCAAGCCCGGAAATCGACGCGGGAAGTACAACCTGCAGTGCCGTCTCGATCTTGGTGCTGCCAAGACCGTACGCGGCCTCACGCAGAGAGGTCGGAACCGCGCTCAGCGCGTCTTCGGCCAGTGTGCTGACGAGCGGGAGAACGAGTATCCCGAGGACGATGCCTGCAGACGCCGTATTGTAGATCTCGACCATGTCAGTCCCGAATATCGAACGCAGCAGCGGGGTCATGAAGGTCAGCGCAAAATACCCGTACACGACCGTTGGAATTCCTGAAAGTACCTCGAGAACGGGTTTGAGAACGCTGCGTACGTTTTCAGACGCGTACTCGCTGAGGTAGATCGCGACAAACACGCCGAGAGGACCGGCCACGAGCATCGCAATGGAACTCGTCATGAACGTTGCGCTTACCAGCGGCCAGACACCGAAGCGCCGCAGCTGGGGCTGCCAGACCGTTGTTCCAAAAAATTCACGCAGGCCGACATCCGGGTCTGCGAAAAAGAGAAACGCTTCCCGGCTGAGAATCACCACGATACTCACGGTCGTGAGAATCGAAACCGCTGCGAACGCAAACAGTATCAGTCGAATGATCTCTTCGTGAACTCTGCGTCGGGGACGAAAATCCGAAACTGGAGGGTTGTGAGGGGCACCTGTGCCCAGCACCCCACGGTGTCCTGCATCGCTCATTGTAAGCCTCCATAGAAGAAAAACGGAGGCGGGCGGCCCGCCTCCGTAAGAATCAGACTGTATAGTACTCGAAATCGGTGAGCTTAGTTTAGTAGAGGTCGCTCATGATTTCGACCCAGCGCTCTTTGGCGGCGTCAACACGTTCCTGAGGTGCGGGGAAGTACCCGACTTCCAGTGCTTCTTCTTCGCCATAGGTCAGGAAGAAGTTGATGAATGCGGCTACCTGAGGCTTCTCGCGCATGATATCCGCGTCGCTGTAGATGAACAGCGGGCGTGCGAGCGGGTAGGTGCCGTTGTCGACGTTTTCGCCGTTGGGCGTGACGCCTTCTATATCAAGGCCCACCAGAGCGTCGCCGACCTCTGCGAGATACGCAAAGCCGAAGTAACCGATCGCGTACTGATCACCTTCTACACCCTGAACGAGTACGTTGTCGTCCTCTGAAAACTGGGTGCGGGCCGCGTTCAGAATCGGTTCTTCGTCCTCGTCAAATACGGCTTCGACGAAATAGTCAAAGGTTCCGCTGTCGGTGCCGGGTGTGTAGCGGCTGATCGGCTCATCGGGGAAACCATCGCGTACGTCCGCCCAGGTTTCTGCGGTGCCGAATGCCAAAGCGAGTTCTTCGAGCGTCAGGTCGGTCGCCCAGTCGTTTTCCGGGTTTACGACTACCGCGAGTGCATCAAAGGCGACGATAAACTCTTCCGGCTCGATACCGATTTCGCGTGCCGCTTCGACTTCGCTGTCCTCTATCGGGCGGCTCGCGCCGGATATGTCGGACTCACCGTTCGCAAAGCGTTCGAAACCGCCGCCCGAACCGATCGATGTGTATGTCAGAGACTGGTCACTCGGATAACCTTCGTCATAGAAACGTGCGATGACCGCTTCTCCGAGCGGGAAGACGGTAGAACTTCCGGCTATAACGATGTTTCCGCCAACTTCGAGGGGGTTTACGCCAGGAAGAATGGGGTCGTCGCCCGGTTCAATAATCCAGCTCAGCCCGGCTTCTTCTTCCTCCATCGCAGCGCCTTCATTTGCACCACCGGCAAATGCAAGCCCCGTTGCCACGAGCAAAAGAAGAAGAACAATAGATAACTTTCGCATAGTATCCTCCTTGGATAGGTAAAAGTTGGGTTTACCTTGAACACCTGTCGTGAAGCTGTTGTTAGCGTACGGTTAGAAATCCGTTAGTTTACCCATGCTGTTGCGAGGAAGCGCTGCTCCGAAGGTATATACCGCGGGCTGTTCCGGCGACTGGAGCGTGCCGGACAGCATGGATCGTATCGTCGATTCAAGCGTCTCGAGGTCGGGCGCCTCCGAGGTATCGCCGGCGATACCGGCCGGCACGACGAAGGCTTTCAGACGCGCGCCATCGGGCGCCTGGTAGAGGCGTACTGCGGCGTCCGCCACCCCGGGCACCTCGCGAATCGCCGCTTCGACACGTCCGGGGAAGACGTTGGTGCCGCCGACGACGACCGCCCCGTCCCGGCGGCGGATCGGAAGGAAATGACGCTCGTCATTCCACTGGAGCTCGTCAGGCGGGGTGGCGTCGATCGCTTCGGCGGAGCCTGCAGCCGTGGTTGCATGACGCCGGAGGACCTCCCCCTCGCGATCCCAGTACGGCAGCAGCTCGTAGGCACCGCCATCGGTGTCCCGGTAGCCTATACCCGCGGTCTCACTCGAACCGTATACTTCCACGAGCCGACTACCCCCGTCGCGTATGCGTGACGCGATATCGGGAGGGCAGGGTGCAGTAGACGTTACAACGGTCAGTCCCGGCGAAGGGAGTACACCGGAATCAAGTAACTTCCAGAGGGCGTCTGGAAAGGCGATCAGGAGGTCCCCCGCAGCCGGTACGGGTGCGCCGCTTCGCTCGTAGGCAGAACGTGGGCGCGACAGCGCCGACCCGCGGATGAACAGGACGGGTCGGGCCGGGGCGGATGCATCATCCGTGTCAAGGCCTGAGTACAGATCCGGAAGCAGCGCGCCAAAAAGATAGCCGTAGATGTGGTGCGTCGGCACGGTCACAAAGATGCGCGCCGGGTCGCCGAGCAGCTCCCGGAAGAACTGCATCTCCTCGATCAGAAACGTTCGGGCGTGCTCGACAGGCCTGCGTTCGCCGGTGCTTCCCGAGCTCAGGAAGGTTATCAAGCGGGCCGGCCCGGCGGTCTCCGGGCCGGTATCCTGGTCTGCGAGTTCGAGAATCAGGTCCCGCCAGCCGGCTACAGTCGGACGGGCAAGCAGGTAGTCTTCGGCACCGAGGTCGTAGATATGAAACATGCGGGCAACGGCCGCCGAGACGGTCACGAACTCGAAGGAGTCCATCCCGAATCCGTCGGGTCCGAGGCGCTGGTCGTCGTGAAGCTCACGAAGAATGGAGACCGGATCGATATGACGCAGACGTGACAGCTCGTCCGCGATGAGGTCTTTGAGAACGCGTGTCAGTCGTTCGGGGCTGTGGAGCTTCATGAATGATCCCTCGGGGCTTGAGCACAAAAAAAGCCCCGACGCAGCGACGCCGGGGCCATTGACAGGAGAATGTTTACAGCCGCTTTACGAAAATATAGTAACTGTCGCCGGTCATCGCCTTTTTCATGTGCACTTTCACCTTGGTCGGCTCCATCTTATAGTCGAACACGTACTCGAACAGCGCGTTGAGATTGCCGTTCTGAACGCCCTCGGTAAACTTCCCGTAGAACTCGGGGCGGTTGGTGCATGGAGCAACCTCGGTAAAAAAGTTCTTTCCGATCACCTCTTCGGGCTTTCGACCGGTTATGTCTCCCTCGGTCTGATTGTAGGACAGGATGTTCCCGTTTGCATCGAGCTGAATTGCACCGAACGCGAGCCCGTCAATGTCCTGGTTGCTCATTCCTGAAAGTGTGTTTTCAATGTCATCTGCACCGAATTGTACTATTTCCATACATACCTCTTTCACCCGGGTGTTTATGCGCAGAAAATAATACAACGTGTAGCGGCGGGCAAATCCGGGGCGTTTATGGTAGTGTCCAGCGTGGTGAACAGAATAGAACTGAACGGACAGACGCTGACCTGTGCCGAGGTAGCTGCCGGTGAGGCACCCATCCATTGCGGGATTACCGAAGAAGCTCGCGCTCGTTGCCGCGAATCGAGGCAATTGCTTGAAGCCATGCTGCAGCAACGGCGAGTGCTCTACGGTATAACGACCGGATTCGGCGACTCGGTTGATACCGCCTTCGATACAGACGCGGGTGAGCGATTGCAGGCGAACCTGGTTCGCTACCACGGCATCGGGACGGGTCCCGCGTTCAGTCCGGCCGAGACCCGGGCGATCCTCCTCGTTCGTCTCAACGCGCTCGCCCGTGGGGCGTCTGCGGTCAGGACCGAGCTTCTCGACCGGATGCTGCTCCTGCTGAACGAGGACTGTCTGCCCCTGATTCCGGAGCAGGGTTCAGTCGGGGCATCCGGCGATCTGACACCACTGTCCTACGTCGCAGCCGCGCTGTGTGGCGAGCGGGACGTACTCCTGCGGGGGACACGTATGGCGGCTCGAGACGCGCTTTCGAGTCTCGGTGTGGCACCGCTGCGTTTATCGGCGAAAGAAGGACTCGCGCTCATGAACGGGACGAGCGTTATGACGGCGCTCGCCGCGCGGGCAGTCCACGTACTCGAACGCTGTGTGCGACTGACAACGGTCCTGTCGGCCGCGGCAGCAGAAATCACGGGCTGCGACCCGCAGGCTTTTGCACCTGAGGTGCACGCAATGAAACCGCATCGCGGACAGGGCGAAACGGCTGCTGCGATCTACGACTTTCTTCCCGTGCAGGAAACAGCTTCGCGTGTGCTGCCGGACCCTACCGACTTCTCGGGTCGCGCCGTTACGCTCCCGTATCGGCTGCAGGCACCATACAGCATCCGGTGTGCACCGCACGTGATTGGCCCCGCTGTGGACATGCTTGCGACCTGTCGGCAGTGGATTACCGTCGAGCTCAACAGCAGTAACGACAACCCTCTGTTCGATGCGGAGCGGGACACGGTGTATTTTGCCGGGCACTTTTACGGAGGCCAGGTGGTGCTCGCGGCGGACTCGCTGCGGAACGCGCTGGCGACGCTCGGGGAACTTATCGACAAACAGTGCCTGCTCCTTCTTGACGCGCGTCGCAGTGGCTTGCCGTCGAATCTTGTCGAGGATCGCTACCGCACCGAGGGTAACCACGGTCTGAAAGCGCTTGGGATTTCCGTCTCGGCACTCGCCGCGGAAATCGCGCACCTCAGTGCGCCGGTCGCCCCGCACACGCGACCGACCGAATCCATGAATCAGGATGTGGTATCCATGGGCACGATAGCGGCGCGCCGCCTGCGGGAGTCCGTGGACCTGTTTGCCAGAGAACTCGCGATGCAGTGCATCGTTATTGCAGCCGCCTGTGACTGCTACGGGCTCGATCGCAGCGGTCCGGCACTCAGGTCGCTGTACCACTCTGTCCGGCGCTACAGCGATACGCTTTCCCGAGACCGTCCGCTCGACGCGGAAGCCGCGGCGATCGCCGAGGCGATCAGAACGGATAGCCTATTGCCAGGTTAATGACGAAGGTCTCGCGACGCCAGTCGACGTTCCCGGGGTCCCACCCCGGGCTATCCCAGCGCTCGCCGGGATCAAGCCAGGGCTTTCGAAGCGGTACGCCGAGGTCCAGACGTATCACAAGAATGTCGGGATCGATTCGAATGCCCGCACCGGCGTTCACCGCACTCTCATTGAAGAGCTGTCCGAAGCTCCGGAGGCTGTGCGTACCCGTGCGCATCCAGGTATTGCCGGCGTCGGCGAATACTGCTCCGTGCACCCAGCCAGCGACCGGGAAGCGATACTCAGCCGAGCCCTCGAGGCGAATGTCACCCGATGCCTCGAATGTCGCGGAAGTATCGGCGGGTTCTCTGGTCCCGGGACCGAAGGATCCCGGCGCGAAGCCACGTATCCCCGTACTGCCACCGACCACGAACCGGCGTGTGTCCGGGAGTACCGACTCGGCGCCTCCTGCGATACCGGCCCCGGCGCGTATGCGCGAGGCAAGGACCGTCTCCTCCAGAAGCGGCAGGAAGAGCCTGCCGTCAGAGTCGAGAACCACGAAGCGGATGGATTCGAACAGCTCGAAACCGGCGGTCCCCTCCGCTGCGAGACGGTAGTCCGTGTCGGTGTTCGAAATGGTCTCTCTCGTGTTTCCCCGCCACGTGCTCTCGATGAGCAGCTGTTGCCGGTCGTCGCCTTCGGTGTTCTCGCGGCGTATCACCGTCAGTTCCACAGGCCTCCACTGCTGCGAAATGCGACCGGGCCATTCGTAGACGAGTCCCGCAGACGCTTCTTCAAGCCGCTCGCTGCCGAAGTTACCCTGACGACGCAGGGAAAACTGTATGCTGCTTCCCGGCAGCTGTGAGCCCCTGCCGTACGGGCGCCCGATGCTGCGGGGAACGCGGATTGAACCGTCGGTGGAGATCTCGTAGCCCTCAACGCGAAAGCTTCCGCCGGTGATTCGAGTTTCAAGCGACGCTCCGATCCCGAGGTTCAACCGTTCTCCACCCCCGGCGAGATTACGGTCTATGAGACTCAGTCGGATTGCAGGACCGGCGAAGCCGTCAAAGCGCTGGACGGCGCTGATCTCGCCCTGAATGCTGCGGCGGTCCCGCGGGGTGAGTAATACCTCCGCGTGAAGCAGTCCTGTCTCTTCATCCGGCTGGTAGCGGATGTTCACAAAGCGGAAGGTTTCCATGCTGTTCAGACGCGACAGCGAGGCGGTGTGCTCGCGGCGGTCGTAGAGGCTGCCCGGGTGGATACGGAGTGTTCCGACGATGTGCTCCGGATCGAAACGTGGGTATTCTTCGTAGTATCGGATGTTTTCATCCGGTTCGGCCGACGGAACCTGCGGCAGTTCACGCTCCGGTGAGTAGTCGGCGTAGACGGCAATCGAGCCGATTTCGTACGCCACGCGGGCGGATTGGGGCGCTTCGACGGTCAGGGTCACCGTGAGGCTGCGGTCTCCTTCGTTCAGGTCTACATCGAACACAATGTGCGAGGGATCGAAGGCGAAAAAGCCTCGTTCACGAACGTACCGGTCGATACGCTCCCGCTCGGCAACGAGGGTGCCGAGATCATACGGCACGCCTGTTTCCAGCAGAGTCTCGGGCTCGGATTCGCGGATAGCGGCGACCAGCGCATTGTCGTCCTCTTCGGGAAAGCGAACCTCGCCTACCGTCCACGCCGGCTGGACCTCGACATTATATCGAAGTGAAACGCTGTGTTCGGACTCTTCCTGTTCCCAGTCGACCTCGGCTTCGAAGAAGCCGCGATTAAACAGTGTGTCCTCGATAGCAGGTACGGTCTGTGTCGGGATCTCTTCGTCGTAGAGTACAGGAGCTTCGCCGAAGCGTTCGTTGACCCATTGGCGAAATCCCGCTTCTTCCGCGCCTTCGGTCAGTTCGTGTATCCACAACCCGGGACGAAGCCCGAGGATGGCCGTGTTCGGTTGCGGGGCAAGCTCGGATTCTATTGAGCGCTCCAGAGATCGCCGGCCCTCTACAGGCTCTTCTTCGCTGTGTATGCGAACCGACCCACCGTCGTACAGGCGCTCCTCTTCCTCAAGCTGCGCGGTTGCACAGCTTGTGAACGCTCCCGCAACAATGCCTGCGAGGACGCTGAGAAACAGTACGTGTCGGGCCCGGCGCAAGGAAGGCATTATTCAGACGACTCCCCGTCGGTGTAGGGATCAAACTCCCGTCCGAAGATAAACGAGAGGCCGGTGACGGTTCCGCTGTTGTCGGTGCCCGGATTCCGTTCAAAAAAGGCGCGTATTCTGAACTGGCGGTCCTCGGTCAGTACGTAGTCCACCGAAGCGTCGGTTCCGATGTCTGCCGGGGCGACGGTCTGTTCTCCTGCTGACTCGACGTCGAACTGCCCGCCGAAACGCACAATCAGCCGGTCTTCGAGCAGTTGCTGGCGAAGCTGCACGTCCACTTCGGTACGGCCTTCGGCCCCCTCCTCGGTTGCTTCCTCGAAGGAATCCACGTCGAAGGCCAGATCCAGTCCAGGAACTACTTGCTGCGAGAGCAGGTTCAGCTGCAACGTCAGGAACTCGCTGACACTGTTGCGTGTGCCGGCTTCCAGCGCCGCGGACTCGTCGAACGTGGTCACATCATCCTGCAGAAACTGATTCAGAACGACCAGCGCGAATGCCTGCGTATTGCGCCTGCTTTCCTGCAGATTGATGTTGCGTATCGCCGTGTACGGGCGACCACCAAGGGCGCTTCGCTCGTCTTCGGGCATGTCGAGTGCCAGGCGGATATCCGGTTGTAGAAGCGTGCCGCCGAGTTCCAGCGCGACCAGAAATCTGAGATTACCCGAAGGTGCGGCAACACCGTCGGCCTCATCGAGCAACGGTGCCGGAGAGGTCCGTATCGAGTACTCCGCGGCGAGGTCGAGCGCGGCCTCTTCAAAGGCACCGGACCAGGTGATCGTGCCACCGGGTTCCAGATCGAAGGACCGTTCCACGAGACCGAGAAACTGAAGCTCGTATCGGCCGTCCTCGACGGTGTAGGTGCCCGAGAGGTCGACAGCACCGCCCGGCTCGATACCGATGCTGAAGTCTCCTCCACCGCGGACCTGCAGGTTGTCTCCGGTGCGCGGGTCTATGACCAGGGTCACGTTTGCGTCCGGGGATACCGCCAGCGAGGCGGTCAGTTCGATGCCCTGTATAAGCGGTTCGGTCTCATTACTCATGAGGTTTTCAGCCGCATCCCCCTGAAACCGGACTATCCCCGCGCCTCGCCCGCTTTGCAACCCCTCTCGTGGAAGCTCTATGGCGATATCGCTACCCTCTTCGATTCTCAGCGCGCCTTCGAACACAGGCTCTGCGAGGCTTCCCTCGACGTTCAGGCCCCCGCCTACGCGGAGAATCCCGTAAATGTCCGGATTCGCCGACTCATCGACATCGATCACGGTAAATTCCTCCACCGCGAGGGTAAGGTCATACCCGATGTCCTCGGGGTTCGTATCGAGACTCAGCGTTCCAGACAGGCTTGCCTGCCCTCCCGTATCGTCGCTGAAGGTGAGGCCGTCGACGCGCAGCGTACGCTCCTCAAGCGTGAGTTCGGTAGCATCAAGACGGTATCTGACGCCGAGCCGCGAGGGTAGTACGGATGCGTTGTCGAGCGACAGGTTACCCGAGAAGCGGGGATCAAGCGGTGTGCCGCTTAACCGTATAGCCCCGGACACTGTCCCCGATGCATCGCGGATCTCTTCCGGATCGAGGCGTTTCAGGAGGCTCAGATCAAGCGAGCGAAGCTCTGCGTCCACGGACAGCTCTTCGTCCCTGGGGTCGAAGCGGAGCGATCCGGCGAGTTCTCCTTCCTCCTGTGAAAAGCCGAGGTCCGCACGGATCGCAGGCCCGGCCGTTCCGCTGATCGACAGATCCCCCGCAGGCAGTTCGTCTATCGCGAGGTCGCGAATCTCAAGCTCGAACTCGGCGCGGGGATCGGGCTCAAGCCGGGCCGACAGCGACGTATTGAGGAAGCCGGACACAGGAACCTCGAGCTCGAGGGGTATCTGGGACGACAGATCGAAGTCGGTTACGTCTATCGTGACGCGCTCGCCCCCATCTCCGGCTTGGACGCGTATGCGGGACCCCGCCTGTTCAAGCATCATGTCCGTAACCTGCACCTCGCCCCGGTCGAAGAGGATCTCATTGTTTTCCGGTATCGACCATTGCCGCTCACGAACGACAAGCCCCGCATCGGAAAACGCCGCGCTGACGCGGTCGTCGTCGAATGACACGCGCATTCCCGTGGAGAACAGTCCATCACCCGCCTCGTCCTCGGTCGACACGGTAAAATCCGTTTCCCGACCGATGAGGCTGCCTTCGATTACGGTGTTGTAGGCCCGCGCCTGCGCGACCGCAATTTCCCCGACGGTAATCGAGTAGTTTGCGTTGTCAATCTGTCCGTCCGCCTCGATGCGGGGTGACTCAAGCTCGTATCCGTCACCGGTGAGCGCCTCAGCGCTGAGCTCACCGGTAAGGCGTTCTCCGTCCAGGGTAAACTCCCCGCGCAGCGACTGCATCCGTGGCACTCCGGGAACGGCGTCGACCAGCACCTCGGGAAGCTCGATAACATCGAACTGCGCGTTGGCCCTCGGTCGCTCCGGTTCCAGTTCAAAACGCCCGGTGAGGTATCCGGGCAGGTCAACCGACCCGCGTATGCTGATCGATTCCGGATCGCGAAGGTCAAACAGGGATGCTCCGAACAGATCGATGATCGTGAAACTCGTGCGAACTTCGGGCAGGTCCTGCTCCGGTACCAGAGCGAGCGTGCCCGAGACGGCAGCCTCGCCGCTTCGGTGAAGATCGACGTGCCCGTGTGCCGCGTACCCGGCGGCTTCCACCCGGTGTATATCCACGTCCGCATCGTATTCCTCCGCGTCGACCGAGCCGGATACGTGCAGCAGCATACCGTTGTTCGCCTGGACACGGGCCCGGGCGACCTGTATCGCGGTTCCCGAGACCTCTGCGGCAACATCGCCACTCACGGTCTCGACTTCGGGGGAAACGCCTTCGGTGTCAACATTGAGCCCGGCAAGGGTCTGCTTCGAGAGCGAGAAGCGTGCGTCGATCGCGATCTCGTCTGCTTGGCCGTCGATGCGAGCCGATACGTCGTCAGCGTCGCTTTCGAGCATCGCTTCTTCGAGTGCAAACGCGCCGCCGGCGCTGGTAAATCCCGTTGCCTCTGCCCGAAACTCGGGTAGCTCTGCATCATCGAGGCCCGCGATCGCGATTTCCGTCAGCTCGAAGCGGTCCATCCGCGTAGACCAGTCGGAATCGGCGTCCTCCGACCCGGGATACGACTCGATGTCCTGCCTGATACGGTCGGTAGCGAGAAGCTCTGCGCGTCGCGCTTCAACCTCGATCACGTGAAACTCACGTGCGAACAGCGACCTGATGCGGACCCTGAGAGACAGCGCTTCAAGCGAAGCCGATTCCGCCCCGGTGGAATCGTACACCCGGGCGCGCCCAAGCGTCACACGACCGTTCGGTCTGACCCGGAGGTTGGAAAGCTCAACGGTAATCCCCGTCGGACGAAGCACCCGGTTTGCCAGTGTGTGCGCCACAAGCGTCTGTATCGAGGGCGTGAAGGCGAGCCCGAGCGTGACGATAAGCAGAAGAACGAGGAGGGTACAAGCGGAACGAAGCGAGGGGCCGGGCATCTCTTTACAAGGTACGGAATTGCCTTCTCGCAGACAAGAACGTTCGGCCCGGGTGACGACTGCCACCGCCGGGCCGAACGGCTCATAGTGCTACAGCAGTCCTCGTTTCCGCATCATGGCTGCAGGCTTCGCGTCGTGGCCGCGAAAGGCGCGATACGATTCCTCTGGATCGTGCGAGTCTCCGGCCGACAGCACGTGTTTCCGGAACCTGTCGGCGACCTCAGGGTTGAACGCGTCGCCGGTCTCGGTGAACGCCTCAAATGCATCCGCTTCGAGCACTTCAGCCCACATGTAGACGTAGTATCCGGCCGAGTAGCCGTCGCCTGCAAACAGGTGCAGGAAATGCGGAAGCCTGTGCCGCATGCCAACAACGTCGGGCACACCGAGTTCGGCGCACGCGCGCTTTTCAAACTCCGCGATATCGATTTCGCCCGGATCCGCGATGCTGTGCAGCTTCATGTCGATCAGCGCACACGAGGTGTAAGACGTGGTCATGTAGCCCTGATTGAAGGTGCTGTTTGCTCTGATCCGCTCGATCAGTTCCTCTGGAATGGCTTTTCCGGTGGTCGCGTGCAGCGCAAAGGTACGAAGCGTTTCCGGCTCGAGGGCCCAGTTTTCGTTGATCTGCGAGGGCAGTTCGACGAAGTCGCGGAGCACGTTTGTACCGGCGAGCGTTTCGTAGGTCACATCGGACAGCAGGCCATGCAGACCGTGCCCGAACTCGTGGAACAGCGTGCGTACGTTGTCGAAACTCAGCAGTGTCGGTTTGCCCGTAGGCGCTTTCGCGAAATTGTTGTTGTTTACGACAATGGGGTAGCTGTACCCGTCGCTGCGGTTTTTCGACTGTTGCCGATACAAGCTCATCCACGCGCCGCCACGTTTGCTCGGCCGTGCAAAGTTGTCGCTGAGAAATAGGCCGATAAGCGTACCGCTATCTCCGTCCCGAACCTCAAAGGTGCGCACATCCGGGTGGTAGACCGGAAGACCGCTGACCTCTTCGAAGCGGATGTTGTAGAGGCGGGAGGCGCAGTCGAACATCGCGTCGAGCATGCGGTCGAGCTGGAAGTAGGGCTTCAGCTCGGCGTCGTCGAGCTGGTATTTTGCGGTTCGAACGCGGTCGGTCCAGAACTCCCAGTCCCAGGGTTCAAGCGGAAGCGGGGCGTCGTGCGCGGCTGCCTCTTCCTCGAGAACCCGCTGCTCTTCGGCGACCCGTTTTTTTGCCCGATCCCACACCTCTTCGAGGAGGTTCATGACCGCCTGCGGGGTTTTCGCCATGCGGTCTTCAAGTTCAAAGGCCGCGTAGTGTGCGGCACCGAGCAGTGACGCGAGCTCCGCCCGCAACTTGACGATGCGCGATGCGACGGGTTTTGTGTCGCGCTCCGGATCTGCTTCTCCACGCGCCTTGAATGCCCGCCAGACCTTCTCCCGAAGGTCGCGACGGGTCGAATAGGTCAGAAACGGGTCGACCACCGACGGAGAAAGACTGATCATGTACCCGTCGGTACCGCGGGATCGAGCGACCTCTTCGGCTGCTTCGAGCACGAACTCGGGAAGTCCGGCAGTATCCTCCTCCGTTTCGAGGCGCAGACCCCAGGCCGCCTCGTCGGCGAGAACCGCCTGCGAGAAGGTCGTGTACAGCGAGGCGAGTTCCTCGGAAATCGCAGCGAAGCGTGTCCGCTTCTCGCCGGTCAGTTCCGCTCCCGAGCGGATAAAGCGCAGGTGCACCCGTTCGACCAGACGAAGCTGTTCGGTGCTCAGACCAAGGTCGCCACGGTTTTGATATACCTCATTGATCCTGGCAAACAGGCCCTCGTGCATGTAGATCGCGCTCTCGTGGGCTGCGAGCCGCGGTGCAAGCGCCCGCTCGACCCCCTGCAGCGCATCGCTCGTCTCCGACGCGCACAGATTAAAAAACATACCGGCGATCTGCGAGAGACGGTTACCGCTTCTGTCAAAAGCGGCGAGGGTATTCTCGAATGTAGCGGCACTGGTATTCGAAGCAATGGCTTCAATTTCCTGAAGGTGCTCTTTCATTGCCGTTTCCATTGCCTCTTCGAAGTGTCCGGGTTGCGTCTCCGCGAAGGGCGGAAGGCCGTGAGGGTTACTCCAGTCCTGTAGTAAAGGGTTTTTATTCATGGGGTCCATAGTACAGGCAAGCTGCTTGCGAAAACAATTAATACATACAGCACCGGTTGCGTGTTGGCCTGTCGTCCTTCAACTTAATGAGAGGTACGGTGTAACGGCACGCTACACCTCCCCGTGTCGCGTATCTAAATGTGAATAAAGTAAGTTTTAAAGATACGTAAATCACAATAAAAATAATATAGTCACAATATAATTGTAATTTTGGAATGAGTTTTATCGTTTAGTCACAAATCTTATCGAGCGTGGCGATTTACACGGTTTACTTCACAATCAAGTTGTCGGAGTATTGGTTCGTGAGCAACGAAAGAGTTTTACGGTATACGAGGAGACACATCGGGAACGGAGGACAGTATGGCGTCTAGCATTATTGTGCCTGTGCTGTTCATGGTGACCCTTGGTGGTGTGCTCGCGTTTGTAATCGCGATTGCGCTTCGGCGGCTGTATGTCTATGAGGATCCGCGGATCGAGGAAGTGGAAGAGATGCTTCCGTCGGTCAACTGCGGTGCCTGCGGGTATGCGGGCTGCAGAGCTTTTGCTGAGGCTGTCGTGAAAGGCGATTCGCCACCGTCCAAGTGCACGGTGAACACCACCGAAGCTAACGCCGAAATCGCCGAATATCTCGGAATCGATGCAGGTACCCAGGAGAAAATTGTGGCCAGGCTCGCCTGCGCGGGCGGCAAGCACGTCGCAAAGATGCGCGCGCGCTACGAAGGCCTGAGCTCCTGCGCTGCGGCTCTTGTTTCCGGAGGCGGCGGCAAGGCCTGTGCATGGGGCTGTCTCGGCCTCGGTGACTGTGAAGTTTCCTGCACCTTCGACGCGATACACATGAGCGATGTCGGGCTTCCGGTCGTCGACGTTGACAAATGCACCGCGTGTAACGACTGCGTGGTCGCGTGTCCGCTCGACCTCTTCAGCCTTCACCCGGTAAGTCACAAACTCTGGGTCGCGTGCAAGAATCTCGAAGAGGGCGAAAAGGCACTGGACGTGTGTGAAGTCGCATGCAACGCGTGCGAGCGCTGTGCCTTGGACGCTCCCGGCGGGCTTATTCGCATGAAGAACAACCTGCCGGTCGTCGACTACTCGAAAAACGACCTTGCGACACCGGTGCCGATACAGCGCTGTCCCACCGGCGCGATCGTGTGGCTCGAAAAAGACAAGATAATAAAAGGCGCTGCTGCCAAGAAAATCGTACGGAAAAGCGCACTACCCGTTCAGGGTGAGTGATAGAGAGCGAGGATAAGGATAAAGAGATGAGCAAGAAGAAAGACGTTGTGGCAAAATACCCCGGTCTTCCCGAAGCAGTTGACGGCAACACCGCCGTTATACTGTGCGAACGCGAGTCAAGCGACGCTGCCGGCGCGTACCCCATTACGCCGTCTACGCAGATGGGTGAATACTGGGCAGAAGAGACGGCGAAGGGACACATCAATATTTCTGGTCGTCCCCTGATTTTCCTGGAGCCCGAAGGCGAACACGCCGCCGCAGCAGTGACGGCGGGTATGTCGATGAGTGGCCTCAGGGCAAGTAACTTCTCTTCCGGTCAGGGAATTGCCTACATGCACGAGTCGCTGTATCCGGCGGTTGGTAAGCGTCTTCCCTACCTTTTGAACGTCGGATGTCGGGCTATTACAAAGTCCACGCTGAACGTACATGCAGGCCACGACGACTACCACCTCATGGACGACACGGGGTTCTTTCAGGTCATGGCAAAGGACGCACAAGGTGCGGCCGACCTCAATATTATTTCGCGAAAAATTGCAGAGCTTTCGCTCACGCCCGGCGCGATTGGACAGGACGGCTTCCTGACGACGCACCTGATCGAGACACTGCGCATCCCTGAACGAGAACTGATCGCCGAGTTCCTCGGAAAACCCGAAGACATGATCGATTGTCCGACACCCGGACAGCGTATTGCCTATGGTGACACGCGACGACGGGTGCCGATTCTCTGGGATGTGGACAATGCCGTACTTGCCGGCGGTGTACAGAATCAGGACGCGTACATGCAGTCTGTCGCGGCGCAGCGCCCGTACTTTTTCGATCACATCAAAGACATTGCCGAACAGTGCATGGCCGAATACGGCGAGCTGACGGGCCGCCGGTACGAGCGGGTCATGACATACCGCTGCGACGACGCAGACTATATCATCATGGGGCAGGGAAGCGTTATCGGGACCGCCGAGGCGGTTGCCGACTATCTCCGCGAAAGCCGTGGCATCAAGGTTGGAGTGATCAATCTTGTCATGTGGCGCCCCTTCCCGAGCGATCTGATCGGAAAACTTCTGAAGGGGCGAAAGGGAGTTACAGTACTCGAACGGCTCGACCAGCCGCTCGCTGAAGATCTCCCGATGATGCGCGAAGTTCGCGCAACCATGAGTAAGTGCCTCGAGAATGGTACGGCCGCCGGCGGGAAAAACGCACAGCTTCCCTACCCGGGCTACGAGACGTATCAGAAGATGAGCGATGCTTCTCCCCTGTATTCCGGCTCCTTCGGCATGGGAAGTCGCGACCTGCAGCCCGAGGGCATTATCGGAGCGGTGGAGAACATGCTTCCGGACGGGGCGCACAAGAAGTTCTTCTATCTTTCTATCGATTTCATTCACGATCGGCCGTTTACGCCGAAACAGGAAATCTACAAGAAGCAGATTCTTGACGCGTATCCGAACATAGGCGAGCTGAGCGTCCGCGGAAGCGAGAATCCGAACCTTCTTCCCGAAGGTTCGATTACGGTGCGCATGCACTCGGTTGGTGGATGGGGAGCCATAACCACCGGAAAGAATCTCGCGATCACGCTGTATGACCTTCTCGGATACGATATCAAAGCAAACCCGAAATACGGTTCTGAAAAGAAAGGCCAGCCGACGACCTACTACATGTCGGCCGCCCCGAAGCCGATTCGCATCAACTGCGAATACAATTTTGTCGACGTGGTGCTTTCGCCGGACCCCAACGTATTCAGCCACTCCAATCCGCTGCTCGGTTTGAAAAAGGGCGGGGTGTTCATTATTCAGAGTGAGCTCGAAGACGCGCAGGCCGTATGGAAGACTATTCCTCCGACCAAACAGAAGTTCATTATTGAGAACGACATCAAGGTCTACTTCCTCGATGCATTCAAGATTGCCCGCGAGGAAGCGAGCGATGTCGAACTTGAGCTTCGCATGCAGGGGAACGCGTTCCAGGGAGCGTTCTTTGCTGCATCTCCCCTTATGAGCACGAACGATTTCACGGAACAGACGCTGTTTGAAGCCATCCGGAGCCAGCTGGACAAGAAGTTCGGCAGCAAAGGAGCCCGGGTTGTCGAGGATAACCTGCGTGTCGTGCGCCGCGGTTTCGATGAAATCAAAGAGATCGCGGAAAAACAGATCACCCATGATCGCGCCGACGCGAAGGAAACACCGTCGCTGCCGGTCATGCTCAAGAATATTCCGGTAAGTGATGATCCCAAAACCGATATACACCGTTTCTGGGAACAGACGGGTTCCTTCTACCTTGGTGGGCGTCCGAACGACAACCTTGCCGATGCATTCAATGCCATGAGTCTGATCCCCGCCTCGACCGGTGTATTCCGCGATATGACGAATATCAGATTCCAGCATCCAGAGTGGATTCCGGAGAACTGTACCGCGTGCAGCGACTGTTTCACCGTATGCCCGGACAGCGCAATTCCAGGACTCGCGCTGAGCATAGGCGACGCATTCGAGACGGCTATCAACCGTGTGGAACGCGGGGGCACAGAAACGAAGCATCTGCGACGCTCGGTTCGCACGGTTGAAAAGAAGATGCGTGCGTCAACGGAAGGTGCAAATGGAAGCGCCGTCGACGTCATGCCGCTCATAAAGAAAGCGATAACAGAGACCATCGCCGAGACCGAACAGGCCGAACGTGCCGATGTGGAGAAAGAGTTCGCACTCCTGCAGGACACAATAGGCAATTTCAAGTTCGCGCTCACGAAGCCGTACTACAATCAGAAAGAGAAGCAACAGGCAGGAAGCGGAGGCCTCTTCGCTATTACCATTAACCCCGACACGTGTAAGGGCTGCAAGCTCTGTGTCGATGTGTGCGACGACGATGCGTTGCGGATGGTCGACCAGACGCCCGAAAGCGTTGAAGTGCTCCGCAAGGACTGGGACTTCTGGAAGGATCTCCCGACGACCAAACCGGAGTTCATGCGCATAGACGACATAGACGAAAAGATTGGTGCGCTTGAGACGCTGCTCATGGACAAGACGGCCTATCAGTCCATGGTGTGTGGAGACGGTGCGTGTACCGGTTGCGGCGAGAAATCGACGCTTCACATCTTCACCGCGACGATCACAACGCTCATGCAGAAGCGGGTCAAAGAACACGTTGCCTACCTTGGTGACCTGATCGAGAAACTTGAGCAGCACGTACGCACGAAACTCTCGGCATCCGTCAATATCGGGGATATCGCCCGGATACAGCAGGTGCTGCGCTCGCACCGCGACAGCGATCTGAATCTTGCCTCACTCGCAGGCGAGCTCGACAGCGAAGGCTCGGGAGACCCGATCGACCAGGACTGGCTCGAGTGGATCACGGGCGTCATTCAGAAACTCAAGGATCTGAAATGGAACTACGAGGTCGGGACGACCAAAAATGGCCGTGCCAACCTGGGGTTTGTGAACTCCACCGGGTGCAGCTCGGTGTACGGGTCAAGCTTCCCGTACAACCCCTATCCCTTCCCCTGGGCCAACCACCTGTTCCAGGACGCGCCGTCGGTCATACTGGGTGTGTTCGAAGGACACATGGTCAAGATGGCCGAGGGCTTCAAGGCTATCCGGAAGGCAGAAGCTGAACTCGCCGGTACAGAGAGTTACGAAGCAATTGAAGAGTCGCTGACCTACTTCGACTGGAACAAGTTCAGCGACGAAGAATACCTTCTGTGTCCGCCTGCGGTTGCCGTTGGTGGTGACGGAGCCATGTACGACATCGGTTTCCAGAACCTCTCGCGTGCGCTCATGGCCGGTCGCCCGATCAAGGTCCTCATACTCGATACCCAGGTCTATTCAAACACCGGCGGCCAGGCCTGTACTTCGGGCTTCATCGGTCAGGTATCGGACATGGCGCCGTATGGAAAAGCGTGGCACGGCAAGACCGAATCCCGTAAGGAAATCAGTCTGATTGCCGCCGCTCACCGGACAGCGTACGTCCATCAGTCGAACGTCTCCAACTATACACATATGATTGAGGGGTTCATCGATGGATTGAACGCACGGCGGCCTGCACTGTTCAATGTGTACGCGGTGTGTCAGCCGGAGCACGGAGTCGCAGACGACGCAACCTACGCCCGAAGCAAAATGGCTCTCGAGTCACGGGCATACCCGATTCTCACCTTTGACCCGACGAACGGGACCTCCTGGGAAGACTGCCTGAATCTCGACGGTAACCCGGATATCGACGCTGACTGGCCGGTGTACAACCTCGAGTATCAGGACGAAGAGGGAAACAAGCAGAGCATGGAGCTCCCCATGACCTTCGCCGACTTTGCCGTTGGAGAAGGGCGGTTCCGCAAACATTTCCGTGTCGCTCCGCGGGATACCTGGAATGAGAACATGGTTCCGCTGGTCGACTTTCTTGAGCTTGAAGCGGATGACCGCGAAGACCAGTACCCCTACATCTGGGCGGTAGACAAGAAAAACCGTCTGATCCGGGTACTCGTATCGGCCGAACTCGTGGCGGCAACGGAAGAGCGCCGTGATTTCTGGAGAACGCTCAAGTCGCTCGCCGGACTCGCAGACCGTGTTGATCCTGAACAGATCGCGGATCAGGTACGCGCTGAAACCGCCCAAAAGCTCGCTGCAGGACTCATGCAGATGCTCGGCGGCGACGCCAGTGCCCTTGCACTGACCGACGCAATGGGCGGCATGCCCGCAGCAACCGGAACCGGGGGAGGCGGACCGGCACCGGAAGGCTACGAGCCGGTCTGGATCGACAGGCCGGAGTGTACCTCCTGCGATGAGTGCATCAACATTAATCCGAAGATCTTTGCCTACGACGACGAGAAGAAAGCCTATGTAAAGGATCCGAAAGGGGGTCCGTACAAGGACATTGTACGCTCGGCGGAGAAGTGTACCGGACGATGCATACATCCGGGTACACCGTTCAATCTGAACGAGAAAGATATCGAGAAATGGGTGAAGCGAGCGGAGAAGTATCAGTAGGGAGGTCTGAAATCCCCTCGATTGGTGAGGAAACTGAAATATGGCGAGCATCTTACGAACGATACTTCCGTCCGCAAACCGTGGGAGATCCTTCTCCCACGGGGTGCACCCGGACGACAATAAACACTACACTGCCGAAAAGCCCATAGAACGCCTCGGTTTCCCCCCGGAGTTATATCTGCTGCTCTCGCAGCACGAAGGCGACCCCTCCGTTCCGGTGGTCAGACCGCGACAGGAGGTCCTGCGCGGACAGGTAATCGCGGAAGCGGGCGCGAACGATTCGGTTCCGATTCACGCGCCTGCGACCGGCACGATCAAGCGAATTGACCTTGTCCCGACGATCGACGGCACGCGCCGGCAGGCAATCGTAATGAATGTCTACCCGGGGGACACACAGGAGGTTCGCTTCCTCACGCCTCGCGATGTAGATGCCCTGAATGGTGAAGAGATAGCCGATGCAGTGCGCGATGCCGGCATTGTCGAACTCGGGGGCAGTACCGCCCCGACTCACACGAAGCTTCGTCCCCGCGCAGGGAGAACGATTGATACGGTTATCGTCAACGGCTGCGAAAGCGAGCCCTATCTGACGACCGACCAGCGAATTATGATCGACCGCACCGACGATATCATAGTCGGCGTGAAGCTGCTGCTTCGATCACTCGGGGCAACGAAAGCGATCATCGCGGTTGAAAACAATAAGCCGAAATCGGCGGAGATGCTCCGGACACGGCTGAAGGCTATCGGGCAGGATGCCGGGGCGATCTCGCTGAGCGTGCTGAAAACGAAGTATCCGCAGGGAGCGGAGAAAGTACTGGTCAAGACGCTGCTCAAGCGGGAGATTCCGTCGGGCGACGATTCTTCGGCCGTCGGTGTTCAGGTGTTCAGCGTGACAACCGCTGCTCAGATCGGCGAGCTTCTCCCGAAGGGAGGGGGGCTGATTGAGCGGGTAATAACGGTTACCGGTCCCGGTCTCGATAAACCGGGCAATTATCTGGTGCCCAACGGCACCCCGTTGCGGTACATCCTTTCCCGGATCGGCTACAAAGGTTCGGCCAAATACCTGATTAACGGCGGACCCATGACAGGAACAACGGTGGCCTCGCTGGACGTGCCGGTTACCAAAAACTGCGACGGCCTGATCGTCCTCCGACCCGAAGACTTTACCGAGAACACTCTCTCTGACCGCTTTCCGTGTATTAACTGCGGAAAGTGCCTCGACGTGTGCCCGGTCCACCTGAATCCGGCCCAGCTCGGGAAGCTCGCGGCAAAACGACTGTACCTTGAGATGGACGAGTACCATCTGTTTGACTGTTTCGAGTGTGGAGCGTGCAGTTACGTGTGCCCGGCGCAGCTGCCGCTGGTACAGTACTTCAGGGTTTCCAAGACCATGAACCAGGAATTGAAGGCGGCTCAAGAATGAGTACAGCGACGCGAGCAGTGAAATCCGCGGAAACCGCCAGGGAAGCCGGAGTTGAACTGCGGACTTCACCGCATCTGCGCAACCCGATTACCGTCGACTATATAATGCGTCACGTCGTGTACGCGCTCGTTCCTGTTGCAACCTTTGCGGTGTATAACTTCGGGATCAGCGCAGCGGCTCTTCTTGCTGTATGCGTTACCGTAGCGCTTCTGACCGAACACCTGTACTGCCGCATCCTCAAGCGTGCGACGACAATAGGCGACTGGAGTGTCGTTGTAACGGGAGTGCTGACTGCGCTGATTCTACCGCCGGCTTTGCCGCTGTGGATGGCCGCAGTAACGACATTTTTCGGGGTCGCGGTTGGCAAACTGTTTTTTGGAGGGCTGGGATTCAACGCAATGAATCCGGCCTTGGTTGGGCGTGCTTTCGCGCAGGCGGCCTTTACGTCGCCAATGACAACCTGGACGCCCGCATGGACGGCGGACCGGTTTACCGAGTTTATCCCGTCGTCGCTCACCCTGCCGTTTCTTCAGCCAAGGTCGATAAGCGACTGGCTTGATGCGTCGGCACCCTTCGGGTTTACAGGAGCTACGCCCCTGACGAGAATGGTTTCTGAGGGAGCGGGAACTGATACAATGCAGTTGCTCTATGGGACGATCTCGGGATCTACCGGGGAAACGTCTGCGCTGTTTATAATCCTTGGCGGATTGTATCTGCTGATCAGACGATTTGCGAACTGGCGTATTCCCGTGAGCATTCTCGGGACGGTGGCAGCGTTGTCGGGAGCGTTTTATCTGTCGAACCCGGACGCGTATCCTGATCCCGTTTTTATGCTGCTCGCCGGTAGCGTCATGTTTGGTGCGTTCTTCCTTGCGACCGATCCGGTAAGCTCCCCCGAGACCCGTGGAGGCCTGTGGGTTTACGGTATTCTCATTGGAACACTCGTCGTCATTATTCGACTGTTTGGAGGACTCAGCGAAGGCGTCATGTACGCGATTCTGCTCGCGAACGCAGCTACGCCTATCATCAGTCGGCTCACGCAACCACGTGTGTACGGAACGGGCCGGCGCGTACGCCGAACAAAGGAACCTGCTCATGAGTGATGCACCACAGCCGAGTATGCCGAGCACTTTCCGCCTCGTGTTTACCCTTGCCCTCATATCGATGCTCTCGGGCGTTACCATTGTCGGCGCGTATCAGATTACCAGAGCGCCGATTGCCCGGAATCATCGTGAAGCGCTTGAACAGGACGGCGTGTTTCGGGTCCTTCCGGGAGCGTCGTCGACCGTTCGCTATCGCGCCGACGACGACGGGCTTACACGTATTGACGATCCGGTAGACGAGTCGGCTAACGTCTATGCCGGCTACGACGACGGAGAGCTGATCGGGGTAGCGATGGAAGGTTCTGCCGAAGGATACGGCGGTAGTGTCCGCGTTCTGTTTGGCTACGATCCCGAGGAAGAAACGGTCATCGGCTACCATGTTCTGGAGAGCTCGGAAACACCGGGTCTCGGCGAACGCATTCGCGACGACGAAGACTTTCTGGCGAATTTCGAGAGTCTCGAACTGCCCCTCGACAGCGAAGACGAAGCGCTTGCACAGGATGTTCAGGTGGTATCACCGGGGAGTGCGAGCGAGCCGGGAGAGATCGACAACATTACCGGAGCAACGGTCAGCGTCGAGGCGGTCGCCACCGCGATACAAAGAAGCGCGGAGCGCTTTCTGCCGACGATCGTACAGAATCGCGAACGAATACGGGAGGGAGAATAATGGCGCCTGGAAAGAAAGAGGAGCCGGTGAGCTTCGATACCCTCACCCAGGGTGTCTGGCGAGACAACATGGTCTTTGTCAATCTTCTGGGCCTCTGCCCGGCTCTTGCGGTGAGCAACACGGCGATCAACTCGCTGGCAATGGGGCTTGCAAGTACCTTCGTTCTGCTCGGTTCGAGTTTTATTATCTCGCTGCTCCGGAACTTCATTCCGAAGCAGGTTCGTATCGCCTGTTTCATTATCATAATCGCGACCTTTGTCACGGTTGTGGACTACGCCATTCAGGCGATCAGCCTGGATCTGTATAACGCCCTCGGAGCGTTTATACAGTTGATCGTCGTCAACTGCATGATCCTCGGTCGCATGGAAGCTCACTCCTCCAAGAACAAGGTTCCGGTCGCACTTGTTAATGCGCTCGGTATGGGCGCGGGGTTCACGCTCGCCCTGTTCTTCATTGGCTCGATACGAGAGATACTCGGAGCAGGAACCTTCTTTGGCGTGTCGCTGTTTGGCTCGAGTTTTCAGACCTGGGCGATATTTGTTAGTCCTCCGGGGGGATTTATCGTTATCGCGCTGTTGATCGCGCTGTTTGCGGTAATCGAACGAATGAAAGCCGAACGCGCGGCTCACAGGACGGGGGAGGCCGCACATGCAGCCTGATTCACTGACATTCATTTTTCTGAACGCACTGCTCATTAACAATATTGTACTGGCTTCGTTTCTTGGCCTGTGTCCGTTCGTCGGCGTGTCGGCAAAACTGAACACGGCGCTTCCTATGGGCCTGGCGGTCGTATTTGTCATGTTTATCGCTTCAAACGCCGCTTACGGCATCAACGCGATTCTGGTCCGTTTCGACATGGAATATCTGCGACTGATCAGCTACATAGCGGTCATTGCATCAGCGGTGCAGCTCGTGGAAATGGTCGTAAAAAAGGTCAGTCAGACCCTGTACCGCCTGCTCGGTATTTATCTGCCGCTGATTACGACGAATTGCGCAATTCTCGGTGTCGCGCTGTTCCAGACCTCACGTGAGTACGCATTCGGGGAAAGTCTGGTGTACAGCCTTGGTACCGGTTTCGGGTTTATGCTGGCAATCGTGCTTATGGCGGGGCTGCGCGAAAAGGTGAAACTCGCCGCACTCTCCGATACAGCCGCCGGTGCTGCGATTACCTTCATGCTCGCGGGCATACTCTCAATGGCATTCATGGGATTCGCCGGGTTAGGAGGTTAAAGGTGGAAATATTACGACCGTATCTGATCACCATCGGTCTGACCTTCGCGCTCATGGCAGGGTGGGTCGCGGTTCAGCATCTGTCGCGCTGGTTCTCGGCGCGACACCCTGAGCACGGTACACAACCCGAATGCATGGGCTGCGGGCTCGCCTGCACATGCGCACCATCCGACACAGAAATAAGCACGACACAACAAGGCAATTGAAACCAAGGAGACCATGAATGAAGACGACAGAGTATGATATCAGCCACCCATATGTAGCAACCGTAAAGAGCAGCGAACGAATCACCCCGCCTGAGGCAGAAGAGGTTCGTCACATAGTGCTGAATATTCCCGATGCGACCTTCAGCTACGTTGAGGGCCAGAGCATTGGAGTACTTGCACCGGCGCCGAAAGACTTCGGGAACGAAAACCACTTTCGCCTGTATTCGATTGCAAACGCCCGCGAAGGTGAAAACGACGACCTTGCCGAGATCGCGATTACGGTGCGACGGTGTTTCTATATCGACGACATCTCCGGAGAGCGATATCCTGGCGTGGCATCGAACTTTCTCTGCGATCGCGGACCCGGTGACGAGATAAAAATCGCAGGGCCCTACGGCCGACAGTTCCAGGCACCGCGCGACAATACCTGCAACATCCTCATGATTGGTGTCGGTACCGGCATAGCGCCGTTTAGGGCCTTTATGAAACATATCTACGGCGAAAAGAAGGAATGGAAGGGCCAGGTCAGGCTGTTCTACGGCGCACGAACCGGCATGGAACTTCTGTACATGAACGACAAGAAGAACGACCTTGCCAACTATTACGATCAGGGCACCTTCAAGGCCTTTGAGGCTCTCAGCAGCCGACCGCATCTGAATTACGAGCCCGACATCGAGTCAACGATCAAGGAGAATGCGAAGGAAGTCTGGTCGCTGGTACAGGACCCGAAAACCTACATATACGTTGCAGGTCTGTCTTCGCTTGAAAAGAAGCTCGATACGGTTATGGCCGAGATGGCCGGGTCCGAAGAAGCCTGGCAGGCCAAAAAAAAGGAACTGATTCAAAGCCACCGCTGGTCGACCCTGCTCTATGATTGAGCGCGGGTAAGCGACTACACTCGGGGTCATGAAGCCGAACATTCTCGTCATTCTGTCGGACGACCACGCTCAGTGGGCGTCCGGCTGTTACGGTAACCGCGAGCTTCGAACACCGACGCTCGACGCGCTCGCTCGGCACGGAGTGCGTATGGCGAACGCCATGACGGTGACTCCGGTATGTTCACCCGCTCGCGCGACCTTCTGGACGGGGCGGTATCCTTCCCA
Organism: Spirochaetaceae bacterium; assembly: GCA_046542845.1. Taxonomy (GTDB): domain Bacteria; phylum Spirochaetota; class Spirochaetia; order DSM-27196; family SKKC01; genus SKKC01. Next base: position 8,102 of record JBKHAN010000013.1, on the reverse strand, counting down.
GCACGGCATGCACGATTATCTCGGCCATGCTTCGTACCGGGACCCGCCGTGGCTCGAAGACGAGATTCTTCTCGGAGAGCTCCTCGCGCGCGTCGGCTACCGCTGCGGATTTTTTGGCAAATGGCACTGCGGCATGCCCGAAGTATCGCGACCAGGATTCGAAGAATGGTTCTGCATAGGCCGACGCACCGGCCCCCACGAGGGCCTGCAGCGATATATCCACAACGGCTCTGTTCACGAGGAACGGGGATATCAGACAGACAGTACCACGAGCGCCGCTGTACGCTTTCTTGAGAAAGACGACCCTGACCGCAGGCCCTTTTTCGCCTTCGTAGGGCCTGTTGCTACCCATTCTCCCTACGCAGATCACCCCGAACGCCTTGTAGACCCCTACCGGCACTGCACCTTCGAGGACATACCCGACGGCGAGCGCTACAGCTTCGGCGCCCTTGCCGGAGAGGGCTTGAACGCTCAGAAACCCGATTGGCGAGAGCTTCAGGCCCAGTACTACGCCGCGGTGACGGAAATAGACGAGGCGGTCGGGCGACTTATCGACACGCTCGAACGACGGGGAGAACTCGAGAATACGCTCGTCGTCTATACCTCCGACCACGGCCTGAACGCGGGTCACCACGGTCTGTTCGGCAAGGGGAACGCCACGCGGCCGCTGAACATGCTCGAGGAATCCATACGCATTCCGCTCATTTTCGCATCGTGGAAGGGACTCGCCGCGGGACAGGTCAGGAACGAGTTTATGGACCACAGCGACCTTTTTCAAACCCTCTGCGAGTGCGCAGGCGTAGAGCTTCCGGCAGGGCGGGCATATCCCGGCCGCAGTGCGCTTCCGATACTCACGACATCAGCGCCGCTGCCTGACTGGAAGGCTTATCAGGTCGGTGAATACGGCGATCTGCGGATGATCCGATCCGACAGACACAAACTGATCCGTCGCTACGGTCACGCGCCCGACCAGCTTTTCGACCTTGACGCTGACCCACGCGAGCGGGTTAACGTTATCGAAAAGCCCGAGTACGCGGCGACGCTCGCGTCACTCGACGCCGCGTTGTGCCGTGCGTTCGCGCACGCAGAAGACTCTCCGGTTTCGGGGCTGCGGGTGCGCGAGCTTCGGTCACACAACGAGGTCGAGGCGTGGCGTTAAACTGCGACGTGGCTATAGACCGCCGCGCGGCGGCCAGACACAGCGGCGTGGCGATCGACGAAGGAGGGAAGCGTATATGACGGCGAAATGGCTGCTGTTTTCCATAGGCGGGCTCATTCTGATCGGCGCCGGTGTAAGCGTTGTCGGCGAGGCGATTATCCTGAAGCAGGGTGCCGAGTCAGTCGGCGACTGGTTCTGGATGGGAACGCTCGGGCTTGTAATTCTTAACAGCGGGGTCAGCGTTTTCGGGCAGGGCGTAGTAACCCGCGCCCGCATGCTCAAGGATTAGCGGTTCATTCTTCGGGGTACGGAAACTCTATCTTGACAACGGTTCCCGGCGCCTGCCCGGATATGCTCAGGCGTGCACCGAGTTCCTCGGCGAAGGCACGTATCAGCTCCATCCCGAGTCCGGTCGCGGTTCCGTCAGCTGCCGTGTCCGCAATGCCGCGCCCGTCGTCGGTGTATACGAAGGTAAGACCCGCTTCGGCCCGCGTCAGCCGGATTTCGATACGTCCCGGTCTGCCGTTGCCGGTCGGATCATCGAGCTCGTACGCGTGCTTGACGGTATTGCTTATGAGTTCGTTCAGAATCATGCCGATGCGCGACAACACCCGCACCGGCAGGGATATATCATCGACCTGAATCTCCGGCAGAAGTTCTTTCTGATGCGCTGACAGCGTAACAATATCCGTTGCGAGTTTCGGCAGGTAGTCGGCGGCCGGGATCGTGTCTGTCCCGTCGACTGAGCGGTACAGCCTGTCGTACAGCAGCGTCATGCTGCGGACGTGACTTTGAATGTCGGAGAGAACGGACTGTGGTGCAGATCCGTCGCCTGATTCGCGGGATTTCAGCGACAGGAGACTTTCTATGGAAAGCATCTGATTCTTCAGGCGATGATGAATATCCCGAATCAGTCGCTCTTTCTCGTGGAGCAGGTTCTCGATTTTTGCCTCACGTTCCTTGTGGTGCGAGATGTCATGAAACGCCACAAGCTGTGCCTCCCCGTCCTCAAGTGCCACCCTTCGACATTCCATTTCAACCCAGAGTCTTGTCCCGTCCCTGTGTAGCGCCTGCACGATTCGACGGCTGCCCCGTGTGTCATCCGGCGTGTCGAGGCATGTAGACTCGTAGTCCGGGTCAATCAGCGAACGAACCGTCCTGTTGCGAAGTTCGTCGTTTGTGCATCCGAACATTCTGCACAACGCGGGGTTTGTCTCCAGTATTGTCCCGGCCCGTTGTATCAGCAGCCCTTCAAAGCTGAAACCGAACAGGGCCTCAAAGCCCGCCGCTGTCTGTTCTACTCGACGCTGGCTGCGCTGCGCAACGATCGCATCGTTGATGAGCCGGGATATGACCTGTATAAGCGTAATATCGCGCGCACCGAGCTTCCGTCGCTCCCGTTTCGATGAAATGATCAGCGCGCCGACCGTTGTCTGGCGTTCTACGAGCGGGAATGCAACAAGCGAGCGAATGCAGTACCGTTCCAGACCGCGCGCGAACTCGCGGATCTGTTCCGGAGCATAGAGCGTATCGTGAACATCGAAGTAGCCTTTTCGCTCCATAGCCTTCGTAATCTTCAAAAGATCCATCGGCACTTCCCGAGGCCCGGAGTCAGCCAGGACAGGAGGAAAAGACGGCCCGATGCGTCGCCAGTGGTGAGTAATCCTGAGTACGTCGTTCTCAGCGTCGGCGAGCCCGAGGGTTACCCAGTCGGCGCCCAGGTGTTTACCGAGCCGCTTCATAGCGAAGAGCAGGTCCTCGTCGACGGTTTCCGGGCTCGCCTGAACGAACCGCCGTGAAACCGCGTGCACCGTCGCCTGGTACCTGGAGTGCTCGCGCTGCTGTGACAGATAGCGGGTCTCTGCGGTGACATCACGAACCATGACCAGGCTCCGCTCATCATCTATCAAGGCAAGCAGCGACTCGAAGTGCCGGTGTTCGCCCGCGATTGATGCGCTGTACCGGAACGGCTGCGGTGTGTGGGATTCACCGGCCTCCCTCGCTTCGGCGACCTGCCGGAGATGCCGGTCCAGAACGTCTCGCCCCATGATTTCGGCAACCGACTTCCCGATAAGTTCTGCGGGGGGACGCATGAGGATCTGCGGGTCCGGTGCGTGTACTTCCTGGTATACCCCCAGGGAGTCGAGGACGAACACAGCATCGGGGATGACCCGCATGAGAGCGTGATTGCGGAGAATCTGTTCTCGCAGGGTAATCTGTTCGAAATTTCGTTCAACCGCTTTCTGTATGGCAGCGGATAAGGGATGCTTCGGGTCTTCGTCATCGTCCGGCAGCATGTGGCCGGGCGTCACGTCCCCGGTCGCGGTTCCCGGGGCATCGGGCGATTGACGGACCACCGGAACAATCGCGAAGGTCCGGTCGGCGCCGTACGTTCTGCGAAGAGTATTTCGATAGGCTGAAAGGTCGTGCTCGCGAGTATGTACAAGGACGACGAGAATTTCCGGATGCCGCGTCAGCTGAACCAGGGAGCGTTCGGCTGTATCCGCACCAAAGACGGTGACGCCGCCGCTCGACAGGTATTGCGCGGTCTGAGTTCGGGCGCGAGGATCGGAATCGAGAATGAGAACGGACATGTGATCCATAATACCCATAATTACCAAATAATATCAAATATCTATTATATTGCATAGGACGACATGTCCCATGTGTCGCGATATGCGTTGAATATGTGTGCCGAACTCTAACGCTACGCCGGTAGCGAATGCCGAACACGCTGTGAGTCCATTGAGTATGCCCGCTATGAGCATAAATATAACTCTTGCTCATGGAGAACCCGATACCCGACCTGCAGACACTCCTTGGACACAATATAAAAACCGCGCGCGAAAAGCGCGGGTTCAGCCAGCAGCTTCTGGCCGAACGGGCGAGGTTGTCGCCGGGACATATAACCGATCTCGAACAGGGACGAAAGTGGGTTTCGGCAGCCTCGCTCGGGCGCATTGCCGTTGCGCTCGGTCTCGAACCGTTCATGCTTCTGCTCCCGGAAGCCTTCGGCACCGATTCGGACCCTTTCTCGCTTTTGACCGAGTATGCGATGTCCGTACGGGAACGCGTGGAGGGGACACTCGATACAACCCTGAACGAGATACTTTCCCGTCACGGCAGGAACGACCGCGACACGCGCTGACCCCACAAGCGCTATCGTACGGATGCGATGGCTGCTTTCTACCAGTGCGTCTTTCAGAAACGCGGCTTCGATGGTACAAAGACATGACGGCGATCGATAGAACCACATCAGGAGGCCTATGCAATGCCATCTACGTCGCGAACGAAGCGAAACGCCCGTGATCGACCGCACTCTCGAGCAATCGTTTTGTACGGCCGGAGCCTCATTGCGCTTGTCGTCGCTCACTCTCTGAGTAAACAGGGGGTGGAGGTTTTTGCCGCAGACGACGTGGAGCTTACCGTAACCTCGTTCTCGCGTCACGTCTCGCGTACCTTCGTTCACGCGCCGGTCGCCGGCGACCGGGAGCGCTTTCTCTCCGATCTTGAAGAGAAGATTATTCGCCACAAACCCGACGAAGGTGTTCCCTACGTCCTGATCCCTGTATTCAACGAGACGGAAATAATCGCTGAGAACCGCGAACGGTTTGAACGGCATATCCGGGTCGCAGCGCCGCCGATCGAGGCGATACGCATGGTACACCCCAAGCACAAACTCTGGGTCACCGCTGAAAAGCTCGGGTTGCGGATCCCTCGAACCTGGACGTCTGACGATGTGGAGGACATGCTGCGCGCTGCCGCGACGGTCGCCTGCCCCTGCGTGGTCAAGCCTCGAGATGGTATAGGTGGCCGCGGATTCCGCGTTGTTAAGACCCGGTCAGAGCTGCAGCGTCTCCTGAAGGGAGACGCCTCCGCGGGGAAGGTTCTGCCGCTCGTGCAGGAACTGGTCTCGGGCGATGACTTTTGCCTGTCGGTTCTCGCGGAGCACGGGTCAATCAAGGCTGCAATGGCGTACCGGAATCTTCGCCGCTTCCCGGCCGAGGGTGGTGCGGGCGTTGTCAGGGAAACGGTGGCCGAGCAGCCCTTTCTTACCGACGCACGCACACTCTGCGAGTACACCCGGTGGCATGGCATCATGCAGCTCGATTTTATCTGGAGCGGTAACCCGGAAGAGGCACCCGTTCTTATCGAGGTGAACGCACGGTTCTGGCTGGGACTGTTTCAGTCTGTGCAGTCGGGCGTGGACTTCCCCTGGCTTCTATTTCAACTGTTTGCCGCGGGACATATCGACAGTGTCATGACGCCACGAATTGGAACCCGGACAAAAATACCCGGCTTATGGCTTATGGGCGCGATACAGGATATCGCCTCAAATGAATCGGCTTTTGAGCGATTACGCCGGGCGTGGATGTCGGTTCGCGAAAGCGCAGCGGACCGGACGACCAGAGACAGGATGGATCAGGTTATGGATACGGCCTCGAAAACCCGCGACCGCCGGGAAACCTTCGGACTGCTCAGGACGATCGTCCAGGAGGCCCGCACGGCGAAAAACGATATATTCTACCGGGACGATCCGTTTATCGCGCTCGGGGTTATGTTCATACTCGCGTCGCTGATCCGGCATCGCAGACTACCCCCGGAGATTCGCCAGAACCAGAAGTAAGAGGGCTCGTATGTGTCGTTTCAAAAGACGGAGTGCGCCGGAAATCGGCATCACCACAGGAAACGCGCTCCTCTCGCCATCCTACCTCGCGGTGTGGTTTGCCGTCCGGCTTGCGGGCGGGCGACCTGTCAGACTGCGCCTCCGGCCTGTCGGTCGGTCGCTCGTGCGAAGTCTATTGCGGCATATTCGCACCCCCGGGTCCCCCGGGGAGGAACGAGTGCCACCCGCGCTTCGAACGGGTTCTCCGTTTTCAAACGGCAGCATCGAACTCGCAGGCGTCATTATCAGCGGCGGGCCTCATGTTCATCCACAGCTGTACGAAGCGCCTTCGGCTGTCGGCGGACATGACGGTCGCCCCATGAACTTCGTGGCGCGTGCACGCGTGCTGATCGGCAGGCGTGCCGCGCTCCGCGATATTGCCGAGGCTTCGCTGGTTTCGCAGTGCCGCGAGCGTGGCGTACCCGTGCTCGGTATTTGCCGTGGAGCGCAGCTCATGGCGGTCGCTGCCGGTGGATCGCTTCATCCGTCCGTTCATCGAGCGTTCCGCGGAGCACGATACCCGCACCACCCGCTGGGATACGCGACCTTTCGCAAACAGATCGCTATACAGGAAGGGTCGGTCCTGCATCGCACGCTTGGTACCGCGGAGGTAGCGGTCAACTCGCTTCACCGGCAGGCGATCGCAACACTTCCTGAGGACCTGTCGGTGACCGCGCGTGAGGCGAACGGAGTCGTGCAGGCATTCGAGGACTCCTCGCATCCGTTTTTCCTGGGCGTCCAGTTCCACCCGGAGCTTCTGGTGCACCGCCCCGTGTATCGTCGACTGTTTCGAGCCCTGGTGCGTGCTGCGCGGGAGACCTCCGGAGTGTCGGTGCCTGCCGCGCGGTCCGACCGGGACTGACATTCATCGACAGCGTTTCGGAGAACCGGCTGACTCCCGAGCTGTAGCGCGTGCAAAAAATCTTGCGCAGAGCTCCTGGGTAGCGTATTTTTACGGGATGAAAAAAGTGTCCAGATGCGGCCGGATGCTACGGCTGCTCTTCATGCTCCTGTTTGCCGTCGGGGTCTTCGTCGAAGCGCTTGCCCAGACGACCGATAGTCCGAAAGACGACGAAGCGCGAGAACGGCAGATGGCCGAACGCTACCTGGGACCGCGACAGCGACTGGGCGTCATGGTAGAGGCAGGCACGTCCGGGGATTTCTGGAATGTCGTGTTCGAGGAAGACGGGCCAACCAACACGACGTCGGCAGAAGTGTCCCGCGATCCCTACCTCCTGGCAGTCGGCGGGGTGAGCCTGTTCAACATCCTCGGATACGTCGACTGGAACGTGACCTACCGCAGCGACAACGTCCAGGGAGCTCTGGACCTCCGCGAGGCGGATATAGACACGGGTCCGGGACGCGGAAACACCGAACTGAGCAGCACGTTGCAGATACCACTCGGCTACATCGGGCTGGGGCTGGGGTATCTGGGAGTTCCTGCGGAACAGGTCGCCTGGCTCAACTACCTGAGATTCCAGCTTGCCCCAACCGAGCGTCTGTTCAGGTGGGAGACGACGCTCTCCCAACCCTCGGTATGGGTCGATTCCGACGGCATTGTCCAGAATGCGCCGGACCGGACGGTGTTGTTCCCGGCGCGGTACAGCGAGCGGCGATACAGCCTTGTGGCCGGCCTGTGGCCGCTGCTTGACGACTGGGGTACGGACCCTGCCGCATCCGTGATTGCCGGAGGATCCCTCGAAGGTGGTGTGATGCGCATGAGTATGACTTCACCAATGCAGTTTCGCGTTCGCGCCGCGGACGACGGTGTGACCGGCACCACGGCGACCCGACAGTTTCTAACGCAGAACGACGCACGCGGCTTTTATACACGCGCCATGCTCGGAGACAGAACGGCAGCCTTTGAGATGGACCCGGAAGCGCTGACCGTTGAGATCTGGGGCGATTTCTTCGGCGGTCAGACGACCCTTACCACCGGAGCCTTCGAGCTTTCTACCAGCACCGCGTCTCCCGTCTCCGAGTTTAACAACGGGCGCCTGGTCGCGAGACGGTTCGGAGCGGGCGGCGGCCTTGCCAGGCAGTACGTGTTTGGTCGCCGCGGAAACGGTCGCTTCCGCTGGAACCTCAGCGCCTACTGGCATACCTACAACTACGGACCGGCGACGCTCGGGTTCATCGACAGCGCATTCAACGAATGGGAAACACCGCTCACCGCGGACTTTGAAAGCTGGGAGGTCGGAGACCCGGTCGAGGTATTTTTCTTTCGTCGTGAATCATTCTGGGGTGCGACCGTCGAAGCCGCCCTCCGGTTCTGAT
>JBKHAN010000053.1:0-20568 GCA_046542845.1 Spirochaetaceae bacterium | reverse complement strand
GGCTTGAAGGATTCATGAGCCGGACTCCGTGCCCCGATTGCCGTGGAAACCGGCTCAGGCCGGAGGCGCTCGCCGTTCGCGTCGGCGGGGTCGGTATACACGAGGTGTCATCCCTGAGTATCGCAGACTGCGTGACATTCTTCGAGACGCTGGAACTCCCGCCGACAGAGACCGCAATCGCCGCGGAAATAGTCAGGGAAATCAACGAACGTCTCGGTTTTCTTGTCAGTGTCGGTCTCGGATACCTCAGTCTGGACCGCCACGCGGCGACCCTTTCCGGTGGCGAAAGCCAGCGAATTCGCCTGGCAACGCAGATCGGAAGCAGTCTCGTCGGCGTGCTTTACATCCTCGACGAGCCAACCATTGGTTTGCACCAGCGGGATAATGAACGCCTCATAGGCACTCTCAAACGCCTCCGGGACCTGGGAAACACGCTTGTCATCGTTGAGCATGACGAACAGACAATACGGCAGGCGGATTACATCATTGATATGGGTCCGCGGGCTGGGGTTCACGGCGGTGAGATCGTAGCCCAGGGCACGCTCGACGACATACTTGCGAATGAAAGGAGCCCGACGGGGAGATATCTGTCGAACATTGACACGATCGACTATCCGAGCGAGCGAAGGCCGGGCAACGGCGCATTCGTGGAAATGAAGGGGTGCACGCTCAACAATCTCAAGGGCGTGGACGTTCGGATACCCCTTGGCACGCTTACCGCGATTACCGGGGTCTCCGGGAGCGGCAAATCCAGCCTCATGACGGGAACGCTGTACCCGGCTCTCGCGCGAGCGCTGAACCGATCGCACCTGACCGCAGGACCACTTGAGAGCATTACCGGCCTCGACGGTCTCGACAAGGTCATACAGATCGATCAGCAACCCATAGGACGCACGCCGCGCAGCAACCCCGCTACCTATGTCGGTCTCTACGGGATGATACGAGACCTGTTCGCAGCGCTCCCGGAAAGCCGCAGCCGCGGGTACAAGCCCGGACGGTTCAGCTTTAACGTAAAAGGAGGCCGCTGCGAACACTGCCAGGGCGCAGGTACGATCAGGATCGAGATGCACTTTCTCAGCGACGTATACGTAACCTGCGACGTATGCGACGGCCGTCGTTTTAATCGCGAAACGCTGGAAGTCCATTACAAAGGCAAATCGATACACGATGTACTCGAGCTGACCGTCGAGGAAGCCGAACGGTTCTTCGCAGCTGTTCCGAATGTGCGGCGAAAGCTGGAAACCCTGAGCGCGGTCGGCCTGGAATACGTGAAGCTCGGTCAGAGCGCGCTCACCCTCAGCGGAGGAGAAGCCCAGCGCGTCAAACTTGCCCTTGAGCTCTCCAAACGCTCCACGGGTCGTACCATCTATGTGCTCGACGAACCGACAACGGGGCTGCACTTTACTGACATTCGTAAGCTGCTGCAGGTCCTGCACCAGCTCGTGGACGAAGGAAACACCGTTGTGCTGATAGAGCATAACCTTGATGTAATCGCATCCGCCGACTTTGTCGTCGATCTCGGACCTGAAGGCGGAGACCACGGGGGATACGTCGTCGCGACAGGGACACCCGAGCAGGTATCACAAGTCGAATCATCGCATACCGGTCGTTTTCTCGCAGGCGCTCTGAGAAGGATACCCTAGGCTATGAAGGGAAGGGCTTCGAAGCGCAGGGTTCGAGCCGTATGCATAATTATACTCGTCCTTGGGTCGTGCCTCCGCGTTGGTGCCCAGGCACAGGATGAACCAGCCCAGGAGCGGCTGCAGCAACTCCGTGCGCAGGAGCTTTCACAGGCAAGCTACGATGAACTCCTCATAGAAGCCGAACAGCGCGGCCTGTCGCTCGATGGGTCCCGGAGCGAGCTTGAGAGACGCATCCTCGATGATCTCGGCATTGAAGCATACGCCCCGACCGGGGAATCCGACTCCGAGCAGGAAACACGCATTCAGCAGGCGAACGAGTTGCAGCTGATACAGGGGAGCGACGAGGCGGGGTCGGTGGTCCGGCTTTCCGGAGGTGTTGTCATCCGTCTCGAAGACGGAGAGACGGGAAGCGTGCACACCATCTCGGCCGACAACATCACGATCAACCGCGAAGAATCGGTCGTGTCTGCGAGTGGCGGTGTTGAATACACCGTTGATCGGGACGGCGACGTCGAACGGTTCACCGGTGACACCCTGACAGTCGAGCTCGAAAACTGGGCCGGGACGTTTCTATACGGGGTTTCAACGCGGCCGCGCGCGATAGAGGGAGAGGATTTTGATTTCCGGTTCAGCGGACAAACAATCAGTCGAAGCCCTGACGATGTCATAATTATCGACGAAGGAACGATTACATCGTCTGTTGCAGATCCTCCAAACTATCGGATCACGGCCGATCGAATCTGGATTCTCGACACCGGTGACTGGGGTCTGCAAAACTCTCTTCTGTACGTCGGTCGCGTCCCGATGCTCTGGTTTCCGGTTTTTTTTCATCCCGGGCGTCCGATGTTTCTCCACCCGGCGATCGGAAGCAGGGACGGGGACGGTGCCTTCGTACAGACAACGGTGTATTTTTCGGGAGCGCGCGAGGAGCGATCGCAGCCGCTGTCTGTGCTTCAGCTCGCCGAGGACGAACGGACCGGTGAGCGTGTTCGTGAAGGTTTGTTCCTGCGCCCGGCTTCGGAGGACGAGAGCCCGGAAGACAGCGACAGTACTGTCCGGCTGTTTACCGATGTGTACAGTACAGGCTCGTCGTTTCTTGCGCTCGATGCACGGATCCCGGATACAGGAATATGGAACGAAACCTCATTTTTCGCGGGTGCGGGGGTGTCGAGGGTCCGCTTCGCGGCTCCCGACGGAAGCGTCTCGACGGTCTACTGGGACGCCGTGCGACAGGAGTTCGTCGAGGCACCGTGGTCACGTTCGATGTTTCCGGGGATCGATATACCCCTGCGCTTTGGCGTAAATCTCGAAACAGGATTGCGCACCGGCCCCCTGCAGCTGAATCTTCAGTTTCCGCTCTTCTCCGATGCCGTTTTTGAGCGCGACTATCTGAACAGAGGTGAGTTTATCGACTGGGGATCGATTATTGGCTTTTCGGAGGACGAAACAGACGGTCCTTCCGAGCGTTCGCAGCTGTTGTGGCGCGTGCAGGGGAGCTTGAACCCGGATACGCAGGATCTGCAGCCACTGTTTACGCAGGCCGCCATACAGTCGTTGAACACCGAGCTTTCCTGGCGCCGGCGGGACATACCGGATGAGAACCTCGACCCGACGAGCAGTTTATGGGCATCGGAACCCTTCGATCCGCCGGAGCGATCGTTCTACTACCCGGAGCAACTGATTCTGCCGGGAGTGTCGGCGACACTTGCGGGAACGCTTTTGCAGTATCCGGCAGAGGAGTCCAGCCCGCCCGAATACGACGAACCGTCCGGACAACCGGAGGCAGATTTACGATCTCCATTCGAAACCGGGGATTCAGAGCCGGGAGACGACGCAGAGCGCAACGGCCGGAACGGATCCGGGCAGCGTTTCAGGCTCCCGCCGGTTCAAGGGAATCTGAGCGTTGCCCGACCGGAAGATCCTTTTGCAGGTGACCTTTCCTACCGCATCAGTCCATCCGTCACGGTAAGCGGTCAGTATCTCTCGTCGTCGTGGCAAACGCCCGACGATGTCGACTACGAAATCGAGTACTGGGAACAATTACGAAGAACCGAGGCAACCATGTCGTGGCGGGCGTCATATCTGTCACGTCTTGCGTCCATCCAGGGCTCGACAAGCGTATCCGACAGGTTTCGGGACATTTTCGGTGTGTCCCCGGAGGTCGATGAAAGCCGTAAGGAAGATCTCAGGATCCGGGCCTTTGAAGAACACTCGACGGTAATCGACAACCGACTGACCCTGCAGTCTTCACCGCTTGATTCCCGGGCGCGTTTCGAAGGAAGCGAGATCAGCTACAGTCTTAACGCAAGGCTCCTGCAACGACGTTTCGACCGGTTTTCGGCTTCGAACGAGCCGATCTACCAGACGGATTTTGTCCAGTGGGAGCGCGACTTTATACAGCAGCATGCGCTTCAGCTTGTATCGACCTTGAACGCACTGCAGGACAGGCAGACGCTGACCCTGCGGCTCGATCTTCCGCCGCTGCAGGAACGGGGAAGCTCGGAGCTCACTGTTCGTACAGGCATCGTTGAGTCGGGTCTGCGTCTGTCCTACACAGTGACCGATGACACCGAAGAGCGGAACTTTGATCCATTGCGGTTTACGCAATCCATTACCCCGATGCCGGAGTACCGTCTTTCTCATGAGTGGACGTACGATGTTGACGCAGCTCGTTTTGAAACCGCTCGTCTTGACCTTCGACTTTCCGGGCTCACGGGTCGTCTCGACGCAAGACGCTCCGAAGCCTTCTCCTTTGACACGCTTGACTTTACCTGGGTCGGGGACGGCACCGAGACATTCCGACCGGTACAGGCTTCATTCAGTTATAACGAATCTTTCGACCCCTTCGTGTTCTGGCGCAACCGCATACGACTTACACCGTCGTTACAGAGCAGTATTTCGGCGAATCTGCTCCAATACACACGTTCAAACCTGGCCTTCCGCTTCAACCTGGAGCTGGACATCTATCAGTTCCTGAATCTTCGCTTCTCCTCGGATAGCAGAAACGAGCAGCTTTTCAGATACGTTGGACCATACGCGCGACAGCTTGGTCTGGAACGCGAGTCGTTTGTCGAAGATCTTTTCCGTTCATTCTACTTTTTCGACCGGGATGCGCGTGAAAATTCTGCCTTCAAGCTGCAACAGCTTCGTATCGATGCTGTTCACGATCTCGGTGACTGGGATTTGACGCTGGGGTACCGTGGATCGCCACAGCAGACGAGCGGCACCGCGGGGGATACGATTGAATGGCAGGGATCCGTTGAGCTGCTTCTGCAGTGGCGACCCATACCGGAAATTTCGCGCGACCTGACCATATCAGATGACGAAATTACATGGTAAAAGCGAAACAGATTATAGACTTGACCTGTAGAGGCGGGCTCCGATAGTTTGAGTATCGTGCAAGGAATACGACTTGAGTAGACGCGTAGCAGTTGTGCTTGAAGACAATGCTCTGGTAGCCGAAGTGTGCGGCGCCAACGATGCGAACCTGAAATTACTGGAAGATCTGTTGGGCTGTCCTGTTCTTTCGCGGGGCAACGAGGTGTCACTTCACTGTGACGACGAGTCAACACGCATTCTGTTCTCGAACATTTTCTCGGAGCTCGAGGCAATCGCGCGAACCGGGCAGACCCCCTCTCCCGACCTGGTGCGGAGTCTGTACGAAAGCCTCACGGGCGATAGACGGCTTCAGGTCGATCTCATCCGACACAAACATATCGCTATACCCGGCGGCTTCGGCGTCGTATATCCAAAAGGAGCAGCGCAGGCCGAGTTCATTCGGGGCATCGAGAATCACGATCTTTCGTTTTGCATAGGCCCGGCGGGAACGGGGAAGACCTTCCTTGCCGTCGCACACGCGCTTTCAGAGGTCCTGACGCGTAAACGGAGAAAGCTTGTGCTTACCCGTCCGGTCGTAGAGGCCGGTGAAAACCTCGGTTTTCTTCCGGGCGATCTGAGCCAGAAGATCAGCCCGTATCTGAGACCGCTTTACGACGCCATGGACGCCGTGGTACCGCGAGAGGTCGTTCAACGCATGGAAGAGAGCCGCATGATAGAGGTAGCGCCCCTGGCGTATATGCGCGGACGAAGCCTTCGTGACTGCTATGTGATACTGGACGAAGCACAGAACACCACCAGAGAGCAAATGAAAATGTTTCTGACGCGGATGGGCGAGGGGACACGTGCTGTTGTGACGGGTGACATAACTCAGGTGGATTTACCTTCCCGGACACCTTCGGGGCTCACACACGCATTGAGCATACTCGCCCGTATCGACGATATTCACGTCAGCACCTTTCACGCGACCGACGTCGTACGGAGCGCTCTGGTTCGAAAGATCGTTGCAGCATACGAGGCAGAAACGTGAGCGACGGTGAGAAACCCTCGGCACATTCCATAGATATTTCCGCAGACGAGGATACCGACATACCGGCGGACGAAGGTCTTTTGAGACGTTTTATCTGCGCGGTGCTCGACGACCCGGCGGTTTCTGCACAGGGTTGGGAGATCTCCCTGTCCTTCTGTTCCGAGAGCCGCATGAGTGCACTGAACACGGAATATCGACACAAATCGGGCACAACCGATGTACTGACGTTCGTATGGAACGAACGCTCCCCGGAAGATCATTCGTGGCCGGACACTGTTTTTGATACACAGCATCGCACGGGTGTTGTAGACTCACGTTACGCTGGTGATATCGCCGTTGATTTTGGCCAGGTCAGCAGGAATGCAGCCATGTTTGGAGTAACGAAGGAGGAAGAGTTGCGGCGCGTGCTTGTACACGGGGTGCTGCATCTCGCAGGAATGGATCACGAAACCAACGAAGTATCCGAGCCGATGCTTGTGACACAGGAAGAAATTCTTACGCGTTTGAGCGAACTGAGGTTATTTTGAGTTTTTTCGCTGATTTATTGGGACGCAACAAGAAGTCCACCCAGGCAAATTCTGAAGCCGCAATGCTGAACCTCGAAAAGCAGCAAATGATCCGCGGAATCGTGGATCTGTCGGAGACTACCGTCAAAGAAGTCATGGTTCCCCGCATAGACGTCGTGTTTCTCGAAATCGGAATGACAGGACCTTCGGTGTTCGAGAAAGTTGTTTCGTGCGGGCACTCACGATTTCCCGTATACAAGGATTCCATCGACAATGTCGTCGGTGTTCTCTATGCAAAAGATCTGCTGAGCCTGTTGATTACCAAAGCTGAGGTTAAAGTCGAAGCAATTATCCGAAAAGCGTTTTTCGTGCCCGAAAGCAAGCGGCTCGATTCCCTGCTTCGAGAGATGCGGAGACGACGAATACATATCGCAGTCGCGGTCGACGAATACGGCGGCGTCAGCGGTATCGTGTGTCTCGAAGACATTATCGAGGAGATCGTGGGAGACATACAGGACGAGTTCGACAACGAGGAAGAGGCGTTGTTCGAGATCGGACCGGGGGCGTATCTTGCCGATGCACGACTTGATATCGAAGAGCTCAACGAGCGACTCGGATTAAGCATTCCGGAAGAAGACTTCGAGACTCTCGGCGGACTGGTGTTCTCGCTGTTCGGAAAAATACCGGCAAAGTTCGAGAAGGCAACCTATGGTTCCGTCGAATTCATTATACAGGAAATGGATGGACACAAAATAAAGACCGTGAAGGTCGTGGTTCATGAAGACGATTCATCAGAGACCGAAGAATAGCCTTCACTGCATTCCCGCACTCCTCCTGATGCTCCTTACAGCCTCGTTCGTCGTGGGGCCGGGTGCCGCGCCGGCGAGCGCAACCGCCCGTGAACGTTTCGCCGCCGGTGCCGCTGCGGAAGAGCGGGGTGAGTACATAGTCGCGATACAGCGCTATCGCGAGGCGCTCGATTTGAACGGTAATTACGCCGACGCCTGGTACGGCCTGGCGAGATCCTTCGTGGCGCTGTCTGAATACGATCAGGCACTCGAGGCGGTGCGCGAAGCAGCCAGGCGCGCACGCCGTAATCCGGACATTATCGCCCTTGAGGGCGACATACTCCTGCTCCTCGGCAGAATCGAGGAAGCAGCGGACGCGTATAATCGGATCCTCGCGACGGAGCCGAACAATGTCTCTGCGCGGATAGGACTTGCTGAACTCGCTGTTGCGGAGGGTCGCACGCAGACGGCACTCGAAACATACCGGACGGTACTTTCGATTTCGCCGGAAAATCGACCGGCGATCCTCGCGCTCGCAGTCCTGTACGACGAACGCGGCGACATGGAAGCCGCCGAGCGCTATCTCGCTCTCGCCCTCGAGTTTCATCCCCGGGATCCTTTCGTCCATGAACTGGTCTCTCGCTACTACCTCCGCGCCGGACGCTACGACCTGGCTCGATCGCACGCCGAAACAGCGGTTGCGCTGAGTCCCGATTTCGCACGTGGCTGGGAACTCCTTGCCCGAACCGAGCTGTCGGCAGGCGATTACGACGCTGCGGTAGCGGCTTCAGACCGACTCATTCAGGTAGACCCGGACTCGGCTCGAGCGTTTTATCTGCTGGGATTGTCCTACGAAGGGCGCGACAGCTTCGAAGAGGCTGTCGACGCCTTTGACCGGTCGCTCCGCATCTCACCGGACGATGAAGTGACGCGCTACGCTCTCGAAAGCACCGTAGACCGGGGTTTCGATCTTGAGGATCCCGTTCGTGAAGACATCGCACAATTCCGCTTCGACCGAGCCGAGAGCCTTATTGAGCAGAATCAGCTTATGCAGGCGCACGCGGAATACAGGCGGGGTCTGCTTATAAACCCGTCCGACCGGGACGGCCGCTTCGCGTTCGCCGGCCTCCAGCGGCAGATGGGTTTTGACGGAAAAATGCTTGCAGAGCTCCGGGTCCTCGAGCGTCTCGGCTTCGCCGATCGGCAAATAGAGGAGGAGATCGAACTCTACGAATACCTGCGGCAGACGAGCCTCGAGAATACATGGGAAGTCGATCAGTTTGCCCTGGAGCGAGACAGACTTTCGTTTTCCATGTTTCACACTCACGATCACGGTGCCGATTCACGCCCGTCTTCCGGACGCTTTGTTGCCGAGTTTCTGCGCCACAGATTGATCGGGAGTGAACTGATCGATATCGAGGAACTGCCGCTTCGCGTTTCCTCGCCCGAGGAAGCCTTCGACGCAGCGCGCAGCGCGGATACCGACTATTTCCTGGTCGTTACCTTTGAAGAGACCGAGCGAAGCATAGAACTCTCCGTTACCGTTTCCCACAGCGCTACGGGAACCCGTGTCGCGGAGTTCAACGTCTCGCGAACCGGGTCGGGTGCAGTTCAGCGCGCCGCAGCCGCCATTGCAGACCGCCTCGAGGCTGCAATTCCGGGGCGTGGTCGACTCCTGTCCCGGGATGGCAGGGACGTCCTCGTGAGTATCGGTCGCGCCGATGGCGTTTCGGAGGAGGATGAACTGGTTGTCGTTCGAGACGGTATGGTTGCGACCGAAGCACGGGAACTCGGGTATCGCTACGATCCATCCGACCGTCTTGGAACGGTAACGGTCACGGAAGTCGACGATCTCATTGCTGAAGGCAGGCTGACACGGGAGGGATTTTTCGACCTTTTTGCCCTCGGAGACACGGTGCTGCTTGATATCGACGATCGGGTCCGCTCGATCGACGACAGACCGGCTTTCGGCCCTCTGTACTGGAGGATCCGGGAGATCCGATAGATCGGTCTGGAAACCCGGCCAATCTCCGGCCCGGACTCGCGAGGCAAATTGACAGTGCTTTCTGATTTCCCCTATCATACTCGTATACGAGCATTTTCACATAGAAGGAGTTTATATGAAGATAGCAATAAATGGTTTTGGACGAATTGGACGTAATGTATTCAAGATCGCGCTCGAGAAGGGCATTGAAGTAGTTGCCATTAATGATATTACCGACACGAAAACCCTTGCGCATCTGCTGAAGTACGACTCAACCCAGGGGCAGATGCCGGGGGACGTTTCCTTCAACGACGACGCAATTATCGTAAACGGTACGTCTTACAAGGTCTGCTCCGAGCGAAATCCCGCTGAAATTCCCTGGGGAGATTCACCGGATGTTGTCATCGAATCGACCGGTATTTTCGTGACGAAAGAGGGCCCGAAGGGCGGTTACGGCGACCACGTCAAGAATGCAAAGTTTCCCGCGAAGAAGGTTATTCTTACCGTTCCTGCAAAAGATACTATTGATAGAATGGTCGTACTTGGGGTCAACGATCATGAGCTGAAGCCCGAAGACACCTATGTCAGTAACGCCTCGTGCACGACGAACTGTCTTGCACCGCTCGCCAAGGTTCTCCACGATAACTTCGGCATTAACAAGGGCTTTATGACTACCGTACACTCATATACGAACGATCAGGTCACGCTTGACGGTCCCCACAAGGACCTTCGCCGGGCGCGCACTGCCGCCGCGAGCATTATTCCGACCACCACCGGTGCCGCGCGAGCGGTCGGCAAGGTCCTCCCTGATCTGAATGGCAAGCTCGACGGTGTTGCGCTCCGCGTACCGACGCCGACCGGATCAATCACCGACCTCGTCGCAGTACTTGACAGGAGTGTTACCGTTGAGGAAGTGAACGCAGCGCTGAAGAAGGCAGCCGAAGGTCCCATGAAAGGAATCATGCAGTACTGCGAGGATCCGATTGTCTCAATCGACATCGTTCACAACACACATTCCTCGATCATCGACGCGCTTTCAACGCAAGTGCTTGAGGGAAACATGGTAAAGGTGTTCAGCTGGTACGATAACGAATGGGGTTATTCAAACCGCGTCGTTGATCTCGCTGAGAAGCTCGTATAACGGACTGAACGAATACTTTGGAACACAGGCGCGTGTCGTAGACCGTGCCGTGTGTTCTACGCATTAATATACGACCCGGGTTCCGCTGCTACCGCACCGATGTAAGGGGACCGGGTCCGTTTTTCTATCGGTTTTACGTCACAGGAGGTTCCCATGGCAATACGAACAATCCGCGATATGGACCTGTCCGGCAAGAAAGTCCTTGTGAGAGTTGATTTCAACGTCCCGCTTTCGAACGGTACAGTCACCGACGATACCCGCATACGAGCGGCGCTTCCGACGATCAAGTACATACTCGAGCAGGACGAAACGACCGTCATTCTGATGAGCCACCTCGGTCGACCCAAGGGAACTCCGGATCCGAAGTACAGTCTCGCACCGGCAGCCGAAGCGCTCGAGAAGCTTCTCCGTCGCACGGTAACCATGGCGCCGGACTGCATTGGCGAGGAAGTTGAAAACATGGTATCCCAGGCGCCGGCCGGCAGTGTGATATTGCTCGAGAACACTCGTTTTCACGCGGAAGAGACCGCAAATGACGAGGAGTTCTCGCACAAGCTCTCGAAGCTCGGCGACGTATACATTAACGACGCGTTTGGAAGCGCTCACCGTGCGCATGCGTCGACCGAAGGAGTCGCAAGGCTTCTTCCGTCTGCTGCAGGCTTCCTCATAGAAAAAGAGGTGAAGTTTTTCGGTCCGCTTCTCGAGGACCCTGCGCAGCCTTTTGTTGCGATTATCGGTGGTGCGAAGGTTTCCACAAAGATCGATGTGTTGAAAACGCTCATGCCAAAATGCACGACGCTGATCATCGGCGGAGGAATGAGTTACACCTTTCTCAAGGCACAGGGCCACAGCATAGGGAAGAGCCTTGTCGAAGAGGATTATCTCGAAACTGCCCAGGCGCTTATACAGCAGGCGAAGGAACTGAACGTTGAGTTGCTTCTTCCCGTGGACCACATGGTTGCCGACGAGTTTTCCGAGACGGCTGCAGCGTCGGAAGTCAGTTCGCCCGACGTGCCTGACGGCAAGATTGCGATGGACATTGGTACCGGAACAATAGCTGCAATGAGATCCGCGATTTCAGGTGCGAAGAGTCTTGTATGGAACGGCCCTATGGGGGTGTTTGAGTTTGATGCGTTTGCGGCGGGAACGCTCGAAACTGCGAAGATGGTCGCTGAGTGTGAAGGTGTCACCGTCGTCGGAGGCGGCGACTCGGTGGCCGCAGTCAATAAGTTCTCGCTTGCGGGTAAAATCGATCACGTTTCGACCGGTGGAGGCGCAAGCCTTGAGTTTCTCGAAGGAAAGAAGCTGCCCGGCATATCGATACTCGAGCAGAATCAGGAGTAATCATGAGAAAACGATTTGTAGCCGGCAACTGGAAAATGCACATGACGATCAGCGAGGCGCGAACCCTCGCGTCGGCGGTGGTTGAACAGACAAAAGGGACCGAGGCGCGGGTCCTCGTCGCTCCTCCGTTTACAGCCCTCCAAGCGGTCGCCGAAGTACTGAAGGGCAGTCACGTGGAACTTGGCGCTCAGAACATGGCGGCGGCCGAGGCGGGCGCGCACACCGGCGAAATATCGCCGCTCATGTTAAGCGATATTGGTGTGACGTCGGTGATCCTCGGGCATTCCGAGCGCCGACACGACTACGGCGAGGCGGACGAACTTATCAACCGGAAAGTGGTGCTTGCACTTCAACACGGAATTGAGGTAATCCTTTGTGTCGGAGAAACACTCGACGAGAGGGACGGCGGAAAGGTTGAACAGGTCGTACGGAATCAGTTGTACGCCGGGCTCGAGGGCGTGAGCGAGAACGATCTTAAAAGCATCGTCGTCGCATACGAACCGGTGTGGGCCATCGGGACAGGACGCACTGCAACGCCCGAGGACGCAGACGCGGTGCACGCCCATGTCAGACGGGTTATCGAAGACATGTATTCTTCGTCGACGGCGGAAAACCTCATTATTCAGTACGGTGGTTCGGTCAAACCGGCAAACGCAGCGGGCCTGCTTGAGAAAGACAACATAGACGGCGCTTTGGTCGGCGGTGCTGCACTGAAAGCAGCTGATTTCGCTGAAATCGTCAAAGCCTGAGCATAAGGGAATTTATGGGCGTAATTAGCATTATTCTAATGGTTATTTTCATCGTTTCGGCTCTGCTTCTGATTCTTCTGGTAATGCTCCAGGACGAAGGGAGCGAAGGCATGGGCGGAATATTCGGTGGCAGTGGATCATCACAGATCGGTAACCGATCCGGAAACATTCTGACGAAGACAACAAGCATCCTCGGGGCCGTTTTTATTATCTCGGCATTCGGTCTTGCATGGTTCAGTCGCACGCCTGACTCGGGCGACATCGAGCAGGCAGCCGCACGACTGAGAGGGGATGGTGGTTCAACCAACGAATGGTGGATACAGGAAGAGCAGGAAGAAGAACCGGGTATACTCGAGGATCTCGACCTGCCGGAGCTTGAGACGGAATCATCAACAGGGTCCGAGTAAAGGCGGTCTGCCATGCGGATAGCGGTCGTTTTTTTTCCGACGAAGAATCGTGACAAACTTCTTGCCGTTTCAACGAAACTGGCGCAAGGGCTCGAGCATCAGGGCCACCAGGTTACCGTGGTCGACGCGTCCCGCGACGTGCATACAAAGCTGACAATGTTCGAGTACATCTGTATCGGATCACAAGGCACCGCGTTCTTCAAGGGGCGTATACCCGAAGGGCTCCGCAGGTATCTCGCCGGTTCAGGAATCGTCGCCGGCAAGCGCTCGTTCGCGTTCGTCATCAAAAGCGGATTCTCCACGCTCCGAGCGCTTTCCAGACTCATGCACGACATGGAAACAGAGGGTATGTTTCTGAAATACTCAGACGTCCTCGAAAGCGAAGGGGATGCCCTCGAGGCGGGGAAACGTCTGAAAGTTGATTGACGACCAACTCCGCGTGTCCCGGTAATTTCCCGTATTCTGGACGCACGCGGTCCCGTCGTCTTAAAAAACGTACGTGTGTTCATACCGAAGCGTTGACGCCGATTCGGAGGGGCACCTATACTGTCAACGATAAGATAGTGTGATTGATCGATGGCTACTGCACCTACGTACTATGAAATTCTCGGGGTCGAAGCGGAATGCTCTGCAGACGAACTCAAGAGAGCGTTTCGCAAGCGAGCAAAAGAGTTGCACCCGGACGTCGCTGTTGAGAACGAACAGTCAGCGGCTGCCCGTATGCGTACACTGTTGCGAGCCTATGAGACCCTCTCGGATCCTGAACGCCGTGCGGTCTACGATCGAACGCATTATATCGCCGTTGCAAAATACAGGTTTGATTACCGGGAATTCTTGAAAACACGAGTAGGGGATCTTGACAGCCAATCCAAGCTCATTTTCTTCGATTTGTTGCACAGTCGCGAACAGGATGCGATTGAGCTTTTCTCCTCTCTGTGCTCCCGCAGTTCATTCGATCTTCGTGATCATCTCGACCGCGAAGACTATATGGATTGCGTATTCCTTCTGGCAGAGGAATACGAAAATCGCGGTAATTTTCTCCAGTCGTACAACCTCCTGAAGAACCTTGTCCGCTGTGAGGCAGAACGCCCGTATTTCAGACATTTTACCGAAGAAATTATTGAGAAGCTCAAGAATATCACGTGTTTTCGGATGATAGAGCGTGAATCGCCCGACGTGGTTCTGGATTGTCTCGAAGAGCTGATCTCGTTTAATTTTTCGCGCAAAGACACCGCGTTCTTTTTGAAGAAAGCCGCGGAAATCTATTCCGACCGCGAAGATTACGACAGAGCGATCCGTTATCTCGAGCGTGCCCTCGAACTCGACGATAAAATGACAGGTATAAAGAAACTGAAACAGCGTATAGGGTTCATTGAGAGTATCTGATCCTGTCTGAACGCGGAAACATCTGCACGGTAGATATTTGGTGGCTCGGCGTGCTACCTTAAGTCAGTTATGAGCACACTACTGAGATACCGAACATACGCAGTACTGACGATTTTAACAGGCCTTGTCCTTCCTGCATCGCTTAGCGCACAGATTCTTGATCGACCCGTTGCTGTCGTACGCCTGGAACAGACCGTCAACATAGGTACCCGCGCGTTGAACCGGCAGGTAAGTCTGTTCGAATCGCAACTCGGTCGCGAGCTTACCTCCGAAGAACGCCGCGAGGTCCTTGAGTCCATGATAAACGAAGAGCTGATCGCACAGGCGGCAGATCGCGAGGGCATCGAAGTCGAAGACAGCCAGATACAGCAGTTTATCGATCAGGAGCGACAGGGCCTCGGGCCGAGCATCACCGACGAGCAGTTTCGACTGCTCGTCGAGGAACAGATCGGGCTGGCCTATGAAGATTACGTTGGGGAGCTTCGAAAGCAGCTTCTTCAGCAGCGTTATGTACAGGAGACGCAACGTTCCCGCCTCGAGAATATCCCTGAACCCGACGAGCGCGAGATACAGCGTGTTTTCGACGAAAACCGTTCTGAGTTCATTAACCCGGAACTCGTTCGTTTCAGACACCTGTACATAGACACGAGGGAAATGAACGAACAACAGCGTTCCGACGCGGCGTCGCGCCTCGAACGCATATGGTCGGCGACCAACGAGAGCGAACAGGCATTCGAGGAACTCTTCGAAGACGCTTCAACGGCGGACGACTACGATGCAGCCGACTTCGGGTACATGCCGCAGGGTGACAGACAGATACGCGAGATCTACGGAAGTGAGTTTGTCGACGCCGCTTTTGAACTCGACGTAAACGAAGTCTCCGACGTCGTACGGTCCAATATCGGCGTTCACGTCATGCAGGTGACCGACAGTCGCGAGCCGCGGTTTCTCGATCTCGACGACGAGCTGTTTCCCGGACAGGGGATTACGGTACGGCAGAATATCATGAGTTTTATCATGAATCAGAGACTCCAGGCCGAGTTCCAGCAGGCCGGGAACGACGCGATCGAGGCACTTCGCAACGAAGCGGAGATCACCGTAAACGAGTCGCGGCTGTAATGCATACACCGGACGGGAGTGGTACAGACACATGGGTGTGAGACGACGGGCACGAATTCTGGCCTTTCAGGCGTTGTATGCCTGGGACGTAGGCTCGGCTCGCCGCGAAGACCTTGTCGACTTCGACTGGTACGAAGCACCGCCGGAGGAGACCGAGGCGGACCGGACAGCGGTACTTACATTCGCCCGACTGCTCGTTGAAGGTACGCTTGAACAGATTGCATCGGTGGACGAGTCGATTAAAACACATCTTTCAAACTGGGGTTTCGACAGGATCGGTAAGACGGATCTTGCCATCCTCAGAATATCGGCTTTCGGTCTTCTGTACGCCCGTGATATTCCGGCGACCGTAACGATAGATGAAGCAGTGGAACTGGCCCGGCAGTTCGCAGGCAACGACTCCTTCCGGTTCATCAATGGTGTTCTCGACGGTATACATCACGATCAGCGCGAGACGGCGCCCTCATGAAGCGAGGGCGCGCGTACACGGTAATCCTGATCCTGTCCGTCCTCGCGGCTGCACTGCTCTTTATTCTGCTGGGAATCGGAATCCGGTTTGCACGGGAAAGCGTTCAGTTCACAAACGGTATACGGCGGATCGACCGCTTCATACGTACCGAGCAGTACGACCTCGCTGCCGATGCAGTTCGCGAGATGGCGGCTGACTCGTATCCGGCACAACGATGGATTGCGCTGTCGGGACGAGGGCTGCGCATCGACGACGCAACCGACACGAACCTTCTTCCCGGTCTTGTCGACGCGGCAATCCTTGAGCATCCCGATTCTGAAACTCTCCACGCGCTTCGTGCGCTTGTTTTTCTGAGGCAGGGTAATGCCGAAGCGGCACGGGCTTCCGCAGAACGCCTGGAATCGGGCCGTTTCGCAGGAGTTGTTGCCGAAACGGCGCTTGAAATCGAAGGCGATGATTCGCTCAACGTCCCGGGGTCGGGTCTTCCAGCTATGCTGCTTTCGTTTTCGCGTAATCCGAGTCCCGAAGACGGTGAAACGATACACGAGCAAACCGGGCACAGTGCCTACCTGCACACGGCCATTCTGCTTCACCTTTCCGACGGCTCTTTTGATCAGGTAGAAACCCTCCTCGACGAACACGCGGAAGACCAGCTGCTTTCACCACTCGCTTTTCGCTTTTATGCTACGCAACGGAATACTGAACAGGCGGCGGTGTACGAGGCCTTACTCGACGAAGAAACACGGAGCGATCCCGATCTGCAGCTGCTTCTCGCCGACCTGGACAACCTTGCAGGGAATGCGGATGGCGCGGAGGAGCGCTACCTCCGGATCATGGCAAACCACGCCGACAGCGTTCACGCCGGGTTCGCTCGCCGGGCCTATGTGGCTCTGCAGAGCAACCTCGAATACAGGCTGGACGTACTTGAGGCAGGGATTCGCGATGAACACCCCCTCGTTGCCGCCGACTACGCGGTTTCACTTTCTGAGGCCGGACGTGTACGCGAGGCACAGGCAATTATATCCGACGCCGTCGTGACCGCTCGGGAAAACCAGTTGTACGACGCAGAGGCGGTGTTACGGATTCTGAGCGTCACACTCGACGAGACGATCCTGCCGGAACAGCAGGAGGCACGCGTGTGGGCCATGCTGTCGCGCTATCCGGAGTCGGATATCTACGCACACTGGCTCGCGATACGCACGGTGCACACACGTAACCAACGGAATCTTGGTATTCTGCGTGAGGTCGCCCGCGATTCTGGCCGGGGTTCCGACCCGGCATGGCTTGACAGTGTAAACCTCGCATACGACATGAACACCGGACAGACGATCGTTGAGGACATTCGGACCTTTAATGGTCCGCATTGGTACGCGCAATACAACCGCGGGCTTATCCTGGCGCGTGGGGGTGATCTCGCCACAGCGATAGATAGAATCGGAAAGGCCATCGAACAGGCGCAGAGAAGGGCTGTTTCCTCGGTGATCCGTGCATCCATGCACGTACGGCAGGCTGAGGTTCTGCTCAGGGCGAACAGGCCGGACGAAGCATCGGAACATGTCCTTCGGGCACGGTCCCTCGACGACGAGAATCCTCGGGCAAGAATGCTCGAACGAGCTCTGCTCTCACGGCAGGGCTGACATCGGAGCCTACACAGAATGATCAAGTTCAAGAATGAACGACAGATAGAGGGGATACGACGGTCCTGCAGGTTGCTT
Source organism: Spirochaetaceae bacterium (assembly GCA_046542845.1). GTDB lineage: Bacteria > Spirochaetota > Spirochaetia > DSM-27196 > SKKC01 > SKKC01. The sequence continues at coordinate 2,951 of JBKHAN010000053.1, read as the reverse complement.
GCCGGGGTCCTCGACGAAGCCGAAGCACTGATCGTCGAAGGAGCGATTCCACGCGAGATTGACGCTGCCGTCCAGCGTATGATCGAGGACGCCGGAGGAAGGCCCGCGTTTCTCGGATATCACGGTTTTCCCGCGAGCCTTTGTTTTTCGGTGAACGAGGCGGTCATACACGGGATCCCCGATGATACCCCGCTAAAACCCGGGGACGTCGTGAGCATCGACTGCGGTATCGAACTCGACAGCTATTACAGCGACTCCGCAAGAACCGTAGCGGTCCCATCCGTTCCCCCCGAGGTGCAGGAGCTCATGAAGACTGCGGAGGAAAGCCTTTACCTCGGTATCGAAGCTGCTCGTCCCGGCAATCGACTCAAGGACATTTCCCGGGCAATCTATGACCATAATCATTCGCGAGGATACGGACTCGTGCGCTCCTACGGGGGGCATGGGGTCGGCCTTGCATTGCACGAGGACCCGCATATAAGCAACTTTGTCGGACGTGGTCCAAATCCCAGACTGAAACCGGGAATGGTGATAGCCATTGAACCCATGGTAAATCTCGGTTCAGACGACATAGTCGTCCTCGATGACGACTGGACGGTCGTCACGGCCGACGCGTCGTTATCGGTGCATTACGAGCATACCGTCGCTATTACCGAAGACGGTCCGGAAATTCTGACACTCGGAAAAAAAGTTCCACGAAAGACTGGATAATGCGCCTGTTCTGTTCGTATGTTCAAAGAATAACACCACACCGACCTGCATGGAGACATACCCTATGAGCAAAGGCCGATTTTTCTACTCGCGAAAAATACTGCTGGCGAACATGGTTCTTTCGGGCGTGATCGTCGGTTTCGTCCTGACGCTCGTTTTGTTCAGCTGTTCCACCGCCCTCGATCCGCCTTCTTCAGTCGAGGCTCAGGAGAACAGCGAGCAATCTCCCCCGGTCGTGGACGCCCAAGGCCTTGAAGAGAGCTTCCGATCCGCCGTAGAGCGCATCCTTCCGACCGTCGTGCAGATCGAGATCATCGAAATCCGACAGGCAGACTCGCCTGGGGGTGGAAGCGGAGAGCCGTGGTTCGATTTTTTCTTCGGAGATCCCGAGGACGAAGAATCACAACCGGGTCCTGAGTTCCGAAATCCCGGACTCGGTAGCGGTGTAATCGTGCGCCAGGACGCGGATGTATACTACGTACTGACGAATGATCACGTTGTCTCCAACGCGGACGAAATCTCGGTGACGCTCGACGATCTTCGGGAGTTTTCGGGAGAGGTGGTCGGTACCGACCCGAGACGGGATCTCGCGCTCATTTCATTCGAAACCGACGAACCGGACATATCGCTCGCGCCGCTTGGAGACTCCGGGGCTCTGCGCGTTGGCGACTGGGTCCTTGCTATGGGCAGCCCGTTTGGTTTTCAGAGCACCGTCACAGCGGGTATAGTCAGTGCGACCGGCCGCATGGGCGGCCCTCAGGGAAACATCAGCGACTTTATACAGACGGACGCAGCGATTAATCGAGGTAACAGCGGCGGCCCCCTGGTGAATCTCGCCGGCGAGGTCGTCGGCATTAACACGTGGATCACCAGTCAGACCGGTGGAAGCATGGGTCTCGGCTTTTCCATTCCGATAAACAACGCGCGCCGCGCTATAGACCAGTTCATTGAGACCGGTGAAGTCGAGTACGGGTGGCTGGGTGTCAGCATTCCCGACACGCCCGAAGAGGTGTTGTCGGAACTGGGACTGTCCCGAACGCTCGGAGCTATGATCCACAACGTCTTCCGTGGTAGCCCTGCGTGGGAGTACGGGATGCTTCCCGGAGACTACGTGACCGGGATTAACGGTGGTCGGGTCCGTACGCCGGAGGAACTGACCCTCCTTGTAGGAGATCTGATCGCCGGCGAGGAAGCGGAGTTCGAGGTTATACGCCTCGGTGAACGCATGACCATTACGGTTACCGTCGGCCGACGCGACGACGATTCTACGGTCCTCAGCGCACAGGGTAATCTCTGGCCGGGCCTGCGTATACAGTCGCTGACCGACGCGGTGCGCCGAAGCTTCAGCATATCCCCCGATGACAGCGGCATCGTCATTGCGGCGGTCGAGAGCCGAACACCCGCAGCCGAGGCTGGCCTCCGACGAGGCGACGTTATTACCGCCGTCAATGGCACGGATACCTCCGACGCTACGGATTTTTACCGGGCACTCGGTGAAGGAAGCAGACGGTCGCTTCGAATAGACTACATCCGTAACGGTGAGCAGCGGCAGGCGACGATAAACGGATAGCACAGGAAGCAGAGATTATTACAATGTCAAAAGAGTTCAGTCCCTACGACACGATACGCGATAACGCCTTGAAGCTCGCATCCGACATACACCGAAGCGGTTTCATTCCCGACGTAATCTATGTTTCGCTTCGCGGCGGCGCCTATCTGGGGAACGTGATAAGCGAGTATTTCAAGGTGCTTCGGAAGAACGAAGGGCGGCCGGTCTTCTATGCTGCGGTGGTCGCGAGAAGCTATACCGACATACTCACGCACGAGCGGGTTATGGTAGACGGGTGGACATACCAACCCGAGTTTCTGCGCAGCGGAGATAAGGTCCTTCTTGTCGACGACATTTTTGACTCCGGTCGAACCATTAATCACCTTGTCGAAATTATCCTGGAGAAAGGCATCCCTCGCGACGACGTGAAGATCGCGGTACACGACTACAAAATACGGACCTTCAAACAGGACGTAATGCCCATTAAGCCCGACTTTTTCAGCAGACGACACGTTATCGAGTCACCCGAAGAGGACAACTGGATTCACTATTTGAGTCACGAACTCGTCGGATTGACGCCGGAGGAGATCAAGGCACAATACACCGACCCTGAGGTCGCGGATATTCTTCTGCGCCTGTTCGCAAACAGCTGATTCAACCGGGCGTCTCTGTACCAGGCCCGAACACGACG
>JBKHAN010000127.1:0-4005 GCA_046542845.1 Spirochaetaceae bacterium | reverse complement strand
AACGGTGCTAATATAGCATCACTATGATGCCCGCACAACCGAATCAGAGCATAATCACGGGATTTATCGTGCTTCAGGAAGTTGTTACCGCGAACGTGCCCCTCGGAAGCAGGGAGCTTTCGCGACGGCTCGACCTCGAGCACAGCCGGGTAAACCGGGTTCTGGGAACCCTTGTTCACATTGGCATGCTGCAACAGGACGAGTCGCGGAAATATACGGTCGGACCGGGTATACACGCGCTATCGGCGCAGAGCCTGCACGCGTCGGGTCTTATTCCGGCGAGTCTTGGCCCGCTCGCGGAGTTGCAGCGACTCGGCGCTACCGTCGCGCTCGGCGTGGTATGGCGGGAGTCGGTCGTCTATCTCCTGCACGCGAGTCCGCGCATGGATCTCGCCTCGACCGCCGGAGCGCACGATACCTTTCCGGTCCGGGAGTCTGTCATAGGAGCGGCGCTTGAGACACACGAGGCGGTCGTTCGCTGGGACCGCGCCGACACCGGTGAGATCGCCTGGGCCGCGGCAATTGGTACCCCGCGCGTTGCCGCCGTTGCCGCTGTGTTCCCGCGGGACAACGCCCACGCGCGGAACATTGAGGCTATGAGCGAAAGGGTCGTTGCGACGGCGAGACGGATAGAGGAAAACCTGCGGCTCGAGGCAGGGTCCGAGGCGAAGGACGCGAAAACGAAGGTCCGAGACGGCGCAGCAAACCGCGCCGGGAGGTAAACTATGAGCGTATTCAGAACGGTCGAGCACACGAGCGATATCTGCATAATCGGCGCCGGCATGGCAGGTATATGCGCGGCAGTGGCCGCGGCGCGGAACGGGGCGACGGTTACCCTGATCAACGACCGGCCGGTACTCGGTGGTAACGCGTCGGAAGAGATTCGCATGTGGATTTGCGGCGCCTTCGGCGCGAACATGCGCGAAACCGGCATAATCGAAGAAATCGAGCTCGAGAATATCTACCGAAATCCGCAGAAGAACTACTCGCAGTGGAGCGCGCTGCTGTTCGACGTGGTGACTCGCGAGGCGAATATCGAACTCGTGCTGAATGCATCGGTGCTGGACGCCGACGCCTCGGCGTCGGGCGCCAGCGGGACTACGATCCGCAGCGTCACCGCGTGGCAGACGACGACTCAGCGCTACCACACCGTCGCGGCGACGCTCTTTATGGACTGCTCCGGGGACTCTATCCTCGCGCCGCTGACCGGTGCAGAACACCGCTGGGGGCGCGAAGACAAGACCGAATTCGGCGAGACGCACGCAGTCGACACGGCAGACTCAAAAACCATGGGGATGTCCTGCCTTATACAGGTGCGGGAGACCGAGAAGCCGCAGCGTTTTATCCCGCCACATTTCGCGCATCGCTACGAGCGCGAGCATATTGGCCCGGGCCGTTCGCTCGACCTTCACAAGACGAATTTCTGGTGGATCGAGTCCGGAGGCGAGGGCGATACCATACACGATACCGAGATTGTGCGAGACGATCTTGTTGCAGTCGCGACCGGCGTGTGGGATTTCATAAAGCGCTACGAAGACGACTACGACGCGCGCAACTGGACACTCGACTGGCTCGGGTTTCTCCCCGGCAAACGCGAAAGCCGGCGCTACGTCGGTGACCACATTATTTCCCAGGGTGATGTTGAAGCAGGAGGCCCGTTCGAAGACGTAATCGCCTACGCGGGGTGGAGCATGGATAACCACGCTCCGGCCGGCTTTTACGACGCGGGCGAGCCGACAGTCTTTCACCCGGCTCCGTCCCCCTGGGGCATCCCCTACCGGGCGCTGTACTCGAAGAACGTTTCAAACCTGATGTTCGCCGGCCGGAACATCAGCGCGTCTCACGTCGCATTGAGCTCATCGCGGGTCATGCGGACGTGTTCGGTTATTGGCCAGGCGGCGGGAACCGCTGCAGCGATCGCCATACGACACGAAACGACGCCGCGCGGCGTGTACGAGCAGCATCTCCACGAGCTTCAGCAGACACTGCTTCGCGATGACGCATACCTGCCCGGCTGTGTTCGCGAGCCGTCGTCGGTAACAGCGGCTGCCGATCTGCACGCCTCGAATGAAGGCGAACACTACACGGTAGCTATTGCGCAGACGGTGTATCCCGAGGACGGGGTTGTCTTCGATAGTGGCTTGCGGTCGGGGCAGGGTAACAGCGTCGAATGGCGGCAGCGGTCGATTACCGCAGACCCCGAGGTCCTGCGCAACGGTGTAGACCGCACCGTCGACGAAGTGGACAACGGGTTCTGGTGTCGCCCCGGGGACAGCATCGAATATCGGCTCGCCCACCCGGCGCGGATATCGAGCATACGAATCGTCTTTGACAGCAATCTCAGTCGCTATTACAGGGATCACCGCATGAAGCACCACTATCCGCTGCACGACCCGGATGTACCAGTCGCTGAGTCTCTGGTTCGCTCGTTTCTCCTGGAGTTCTACGTCGATGGCCGGTGGACACGGTTCTGCGAGGTCGAGGAGAACCGCCAGCGTCTGGTACGCATCCCGGTACACGGCGGCTCGGCGTTGAAACAGCCGGCCGCGCAAGGCAGCGCAGCCGCGACAACCACGACAGGTACAACAGCCGCGCCAGGTCCGGTGGAAGCCGTCCGCCTCACGCCTCAGAAAACCTGGGGCGCCGAGCTCGCTCATATTTTTGCATTCGATATCGGGTGAAACAGCAGAAACGGACGCGGTAAGCGCGTCTCAAGGAGAACAGAACATGAGTATTCAATCATTCGGCGGAGTCATTCCTTCCCTCGCGCAGATCGGGGATCTCGGGCCTCCGAGGAGCGAGGCCGGGGTCGGTGCGCTCATGCCCTGGGCCGGCAAAATGTACGTGCAGCCCTACAACTCGCACAAGGCGAACAGCGGCGGCGGTGTCAGCCTGCGCGTCATTCACGACGACCTCGCCATGGAGGTTGTCCCCGAGACGAAACAGTACGACGGCACCTACACGAACCGCTTTGTTCATCATCAGTCTAATCAGATCATAATCGGGCCGCATGTAATCGACGCGCAACACGCGATCCGGACGGTACCCGAGCTTGCTCCGCTTCGCGTCTGCGGCACAACGCGGCATCTGACCGATCCGGAGAACCGCGTCTACGTCCTGTGCATGGAAGGAGAGCTTTTCGAGCTCGATGTTCATACGCTCGTGTGCACGCAGCTCGCCGACCTGCAGGAGGTGCTTGGAACCGAGGGTGAATCCAGGACGCATTTCAAGGACTGCTATGCGAGTTTCGGCAGACTCGTTGTGTGCAGTAACGAGTACCACGAACCCGACTGGGCGGGTACCCGCAGTCAGGGTCGACTCGCCGAGTGGGATGGATCAACGTGGACCATCCTCGAGCAGAAACCGTTTATCGGCATATCCGGCCGGCATAACTTTGGCGGTACGATCTTCGCGAATGGATGGGATCAGGCATCTGCTATCCTGAAGGTGTTTACCGAGGCCGACGGCGTGTGGACCACCTATCGCCTGCCCAAAGCGAGTCACTGCTTCGACCATAAGTGGCAGACCGAGTGGCCGAGAATACGCGAGGTGGAACACGAGCGCTTTCTCATGGACCATCACGGTATGTTCTACGAGCTTTCGCCGTGGGCGTATGGAAACCGGATCTGGGGCGTGCGCCCGATCAGCACCCACTTGTGGGTTCTCGGAGACTTCTGCAGCTTCCGCGGAATGCTTGTCCTGGGTGCCGACAACGCCTCTCCGAGCGGTGGCGAATCACCGACCACCGCAGAACCCCAGAGCGGCATCTGGATGGGCAAGACCGACGACCTGTGGCAGTTCGGAAAGCCGAGCGGCTGGGGTGGCCCGTGGTGGAACACCGCGGTAGTCGCAGGGACAGCGAGCGATCCCTACCTCATGACGGGCTTTGACAAGAAGTGCCTGCACATTCGCCACGACGCCGGTACAAACGTCGCCTTTCACGTGGAGCTGGACTTCATGGGGCACGGGCAGTTCGACCGGTACGAGACGGTCACAACGGACGGG